>JBDHXF010000019.1:0-65854 GCA_039810585.1 Chlorobiota bacterium | reverse complement strand
GACAGTCCCTTTTCGCCTTTAATAGCATAGCTCTCACGCCACTCGTACAGCGAATTTGCATAGATTTGGTGTTTCCGGATGGTAACGGTTAGCCCTTCGGTCTCCGCCTTCTCGGTGTTCGCAAGCTTCGTCTCTAACGTCCTAGTTCTGCGTTTTCTCGCTCGAAACTCTACTATTTTGGTGTACCGAAATTAGTAGAATTTCAGTATAGCTAATGAGGGGGCTAGAACACTGGGTAGCTGCCTGTACACTCGTGTTAGATCTCAATCGCATCAAGAACGTGCGATATCAATTTTCGGAACGGCTGTCAAGTGTATCCCATTTCAGCCTGCTTGTCCGAGCACCATTGGAGCATCTTCTATTACTTATAGAGACTGACGGTGTGCCGCTCTCTATAATTTTTGCATCACTACATGCTTACATTAATCGTATCGTAGGTTACTTGTGATTTCCATTCGGCTCCAGGTCTGGCTCCACAGCTTAATCCACGCTCAAGCTCATTTAGTCTATCCAATGTCCGCATGACACAATATTTCCCAGGTTGAGTGTTAAATATTAAGCGAATATGTCTCGTATTAGTACTATCTATTATGCTTTGTGAATTACCACCCGTCGTATTCTGCAACCTCAGTGCCGACTTATATAAACTGTCGCTGCCAAAATATCCCAAAGTGTCACCACTATATTGCATGTAAATAATCGCGTTATCGCCACGGTTGATCGACCTGCATTCCATTGTCATAATAGAACAAACACTAGTATCCATAATGTTTATCGTGTCTCCTACCGATACTGAATCGATCTTAATGCTATATCGCGACACAGGATCCGGCGACAAAGGATCCGAGCAACATGTTAAAACGATTGCAAGTATATATAATATACGTTTCATACATGTTTTCTTGCTCATCATGATACCTTTTATTATTAATGAATCACTGGCATGAACCTCTAGCAACTGGACCGTTATTCTATTATTATCAGTCAATGGGTTTTCTTAGGCATAGGCGGGAGTTGATTTGCTCCGGCAGCTGCTGGCTATGCGACGTCCGCAGTGAGCAATCTACTAACTTCCATCATGCTGTTCCTGGCCGGTTGCTATCCAGAAGAACCTGCTTCCGCTTCGCCTGATTTGCAAAGATAGTGAGGGTCTATGCCAAGTGCCAGAGCGTATCGCCGTGGACTTGTAAAACTGATTCCGGAGTGGATGCGCTCGTTGCAGTAAAACGCATCGAATCGCTTCATCGTACTCTTCAACTGTGCCAAACTTTCAAACTCGTATCGTCGGCAGATGGTTCGCTCCACGATACTGTGATACGATGCACGCGCCGACACTTCCAACGCACCTTCGCAGGACGAAAGTATCGAATTCCAGATTGAATCCGCACATTTATGATGAACGTGAGAGCGTCGCTCGGCCCGGTGTTTCCATGTATATCAGCTATCAATTCGTGTTCTTATTCTCCTTTGGGCCAAGCATCTTCATGCGATGGACGGGCGACGAGAGCACTCTCACTGATCTTTGGCCTTCCGCAAATAGCCATACCAGAAACTCAGCGCACAAAGAGTCATATGGATGAATCCACGCACAAAGAGGAAGTCCGGCGACATCGTCGTACCCATAAGTGGTACCTCTATGCGGTAGTACGCGAAGTACCAGCTTGCACCGGCGGTGACAAAAAAGGCACCGGAGAGAAACTTGCAGGATTCTTTGAGAATGTATGCTTTCATCTGTCCCGGGTTAGTGTTCGAGTTCGAGTTGGTGGTAGAGTTCGTATTCATATTCATTGTTGGTCATGCTGGACTTGACCCGATTTAATGGAGGCAAATCAAATTACTAAATCGCAACTCTCTTTCAAAGTCAACCGGACTCTTGTACCCCAGTGTGGAGTGTGACCTCTGACGGTTGTAATAGAACTCTATGTACCGAAACACCATGGCACTTGCGTGATGATAGTCGCGAGGCAGAAAACTCTCTATTGCTGACAGCTCCTTGCAGGTCCACGTGTAGCCGACTGCGTTTGGCTGCCCCCTCTTGCATCTCTACTCGTACGAAATAGGCGAATAATACTAAGGTCTGTCATTTTTTCAACCTTCACTCCTTCGAGTTAACTCCCCCCCCATCACTCATGCCTCACCACAAACAGCTCCCGCATCGTTCCTTGCTGCAGCAGGTACACTCCGTTTGGCAGGTCTCGCGTTGAGAGAGTGGCCGTGGTGCTGGGTGACGTCGTGTGTTCAGAGACAAGTACTCCTTGCATCGTGTACACGCGTAGGCTTGATACCTGAGCGCTTTCAGCGCTATGGATATACAACACGTCGTTGCATGGCTGAGGATAGAATTGGGAGTTTGACGGAGTGACGTCGTCTTGGACATCAACGACAAATTCTGATGACTTCATAGGTCTACCTTGAAAGACGAGGGGTGTGTACTCGTACAGATTGTAATCGTGCGTATATCCTGTCAGGAATATGTGTGTTGGATCTTGAACGAGAATATCGGCAAAAGATTGGTCGTCTACCAGTGCTCTGGCGTAGAGACTGTGGTTCATGATGGAATCACTCTTGATTTGGTAGAGTGAAATGGTTTGGGGGCAGGTGCACGGACCAAAGATAAAACTCAACCATGCCGACGAATCGCTTGATATGGAGATGGACACGGGATTGTAATAGGTGCCGTAGAGCATGGGGTCGTAGACCGTCCAACGATCGTTATGCAGATAGGCAACAAGGATAGTGTCGCTCTTCGAGCCGGGTTGGATATCGAAAGTGCACCAGATGCGACCAAACTGATCGGCGGTTATGGTCCTCAGGTGCCAGGGTCCGCCTTGACGGACCGCTTCGGGTAGGGGGATATTTTCCGTCTGACCTGCCACGAAGTGGCGGAGGGTGTTGTTGGCATAGGACCATATCGTGCCGACCGAGTCGAGAGCCGTCTGCGAGCCGAGCAGTCCGTCCGGCAACTGATTCCATTGGTTGCCATCATAAGAGCCACATCCCAGATTCGAGCCAAGATAGAGTAGTCCGTGATTGTCGCTCTGCATGCACCGCAGGCTATCTCCAATGTAAGCCGGTGTGCTGAATTCCCGCCAATAGCTTCCGTCAAAACGGAAATACTTCTTAGCATAATGATCATAGCTAATCAGATCGTTGCCACTAAAGGCATGGAGTGACTCGGTAGAGGGGTCGATGACTTTGTCGGTGATCGCATTGTCATTAAATGCGACGAGACTCGAGTCGTTCACAAAATATCGCTGCCCTTGCGCATTGTGCAGAAACAAACTGCGATAGGGCTTACCTAGAGGACCAATCTTCCGTATCGTTCCGTTTGGATCCGTTGTCACAACTACCGTAGCCGACGACGTGGTCGTATTATTCTTTCCCAGGATATCGATGCGCTGGGTGCCCGTATCGGCAAGAAAAGGCTGGAGAATCAACCATGCCGTATCTGCATACGGATAGTCGATCGAACTACGACTTACCATCGCGACGCCTCTGAACATGCGGATATTGGTGGTTAAAAATACCGGTGCGTTAAAACCATTGGCGGGATGGACAACAACGGCTATCGCTGTGCTATCACCGCACACCATGTGAACTGTGCTCTGTGACGCACTAACACTGAAATCCTGAGCGCATACTGCGTACGCAAAATATAAGAGACAGGAAATCGACAACACGAGGGTCTTCACGGACTTCCCTTTCGATTGTGATAAACTCGGAGATGGATTAGCGTTCTTGTCTGATCAGTCGAGCCTTATTCTATCTGCGAACAGCCCTAAACAATGCAGGCGGGTGTCATGTGTTGGGCTATGATTCGTGTCGATACCTTTTATCTTCAACTGAACACGGTACCTCATAACGGGCGCGAGGGGAATTTCTTGAATTCCCGGCGTTAATATAAAGCATTATTACAATTCGTTCATCAGCAAAACCAATTTATTTCCCTAACATGCGTTTCCGCGCTACCAAAATCTGCAGGATTCTCAGCAAACACAACAGAGAATTAAAATTCTTTGGCTAAGGTCTTCATGTAAGAATTGGCTTATTCAAGTTACTTTGCTCTCTCAGGACTCAAAAAATATGTACGCATTGTCCCCTTGCCTTTTACTTCGATTTCGCCTCGTTCTTCGAGGATAAAAGACTCATCACGATTTTGAAGATGATGGGCGAAGTCTGCGCTGCAATGAATTTTACCGGGAAGTCCGGTCGATTGCATCCGTGCTGCTAGATTGACGGCGTCGGAATACACATCATACACATAGCGATCTTCACCCACTACACCGGCAAAAGCGGATCCGCAGTGCAGACCTATACGAATACTAATGGCTGTTCCTTGCGGTGCTAGGTTTTGAATAATAGCATCTGACTGCAGCGCCACCTGCATTAATAGCGCCGCTCTAGAGAGACGCTCAGCATGGTCGACGCAGGCGTCGGGAGCTCCGCAGACGGCCATATAGCCGTCTCCGATTGTCTTTATTTTCTCGCAGCCTTCGGCTCGCATGATGCGGTCGAAGAGTCCGAAAACGTTATTCAGGAGCGACAGTACTGCCTTTGCCGGCATGCGAGATGCCAGGGACGTGAAGCCTACGATATCGGCGAACAAAATGGAGATGTGCGGGAAGTAATCCGCTACACGCTCTCCTGCAATTAATCGGTCTGCTACAGATGCCGGAAGAACGGTATGGAGCAATCGTTGTTGCTCTGCCAATCTGGCGTCAGCCGCGGCTTGTGCTTTGGCGGCGTTCAGGGATTGCTCGTATTCCGTGGCGCTACGCTTTGCCTCCTCTATACCGCTGCTGGCAATCAACTCGATTTGGAGTTGCTTTGTGCGGTATGCTTGCTTCCAATCTTCGAGTTCCGCATAAATGAGCGACAAATAGTCGTAACAATTGGCGACCTTCGATTGCATTCGAAGCCCATCGTATAATGACAATGCCTCGTGAAATAATTCAGCGGCCTTTTTAATATCTCGCCGCGCAAAGGTCTTCTGCAGATACATATCACCGAGGTTTACTTTGGTATTCGCCTCAAGCGCCGCTAAGCAATGAGATCGACACAGATCCACCAAATCCAAGTACGTTCGTTCTGCACGATCATACTCTTCAAGTCGCATCCAGATGATGGCCTTGTTGCCTAAGCAGGCAGCCATTCCTCCTACGTTGCTGCTGGCTTGGTGTATGACCAAAGCCTGGGAGAGAAGCTCCAACGCCTCGTCATACCTGCGCTGATCAATGCGCACTTGACCCAAGCGTGAGATCGCCTCGGCTTCGCCGATCTTGTCACCAACCGCTTTATACAACTCTGCTGACGACTCCACATGACGCTCTGCATCGTCCACCTTGTCCAATGCCTGGTAAAGCCCGGCCAGTTGTAGTTCTGCCAGAGCAAGCTCTCGCTGCGAGCCTTTATTTCGAGCCAAGCTGTAGTGCTCAATGGCATAGCGTAAAGCATCATTCAAGCGCCCCACTATCTGGTACATGGTGGTCAAGTTGGTGTAGATTCTGAGAACCATTCGTATCGGTGTATTCTCATCTACATACCGTAAGGCTTGTAATGCATGGTCAATAACCTCGTAATTCTTTTGCTTATAATAAGCGGCAATGCATCGGTAGTGCCAAAAACGAACATGAAACGAAGGACGAGGTGTATCGCGTAGTAAACGCTCCAAGAGTTGTTCGCTTTCGTCAAATAACTGAACCGGAAGCTCTCGGGTTCCGAGTCCGATTCGCAGCAGTTCTCGTTCGATCAGAATTTCTGTTTCTTCCTTCGTTTCTGCCGTGTTTCGCGTCCGTCCCACATACTCGTCAAGCTCTCTTAAGGCCAGCTTGGCCTTGTCATTCTGCATTTCGGCGTAATACACACCGGCAACTGCGACGAAGAAGCCCGCAGCGTCCTTCCACTCTCCGTCGCCTATAGCAAAATGTTCGACTGAACGTTGTTCCCACTTGGCGAGAAGAAGACCAGGGTCAAGACCCTCCGGCATGTCCCCCGTCTGATACAGCGCCTCTAAAATCCGACTACTAAGCTCACGTTCTTCTTGGCTAAGCATAAATCCACACCTTCTTCGATTCCACTGTCATTGTGAACTGCACCGGCATCCCAGCACGGCAGAACAGTTGCTGCACTTCGTTTCACTGACGCCGATGCCCAATCGTCTAGCTGACAATATAGCACGCGGTGAAAAAGACTCGCTTGCATATCTCAGCTGCATCGCGGAACTTGTGTGCTCTCGTTATGAAATCGACACCGAGACCGCACGCGGCCGCGGTTTACCCATCAACCACTGCTCTCCGTGTATGGCAAAAGCCTTTCCAAAACGTACACAAAGTTCCAATCCTAAAGTGGACTCCTACCTCGAACGCGAGGAAAAATGGCAGCGCGAAATGACGGCACTGCGCAAACTGGCTCTGCAAACGGGAATGGCGGAGGAGTTTAAATGGGGTCACCCCTGTTACACACTTAACGGTGCTAACGTCGTCCTTATCCACGGCTTTAAGGATTACTGTGCGCTGCTTTTCATGAAAGGAGCGCTGATGCGCGACACTCATCGGGTGTTGATTCAACAAACCGAAAATGTTCAAGCGGCTAGACACCTACGATTTCAGTCGCCGTCGGACGTTCGGCGCCTGAGCGCCATTATCGGTGAATACCTGGAAGAAGCGATGGCAATTGAACAAGCGGGCTTACAGGTAGTGAAGAAGAAGACGAGTGAATATCCGGTTCCCGAAGAGTTCGCAGCAACGCTGCGCACGAATAAAAAACTCCGCGAAGCATTCGCACAGTTAACACCCGGACGCCAACGGGCATACCTCTTTTACTTCGCTCAGGCTAAGCAATCGGCAACGAGAAATCGGCGCATCGAACAGTGTACACCCGACATTCTAGCGTTACGTGGTTTGAACGAGGTTGATGCGAAGCGGGCTTCGTAGACAATCACGATGTCTACACCGTTGAGATTGTTTACAGTTGCTGCAATCTCTTGGCAGCTTTTACCGCTTCTTCGCTTTGAGGGAATTGCTTGAGCAAGCGTTGATATGTTTTCTTCGCGTCCGCGGTTTTTCCCAGACGAATCATTGATTCGGCGATCATGGACATCGCCTTGCTGGATTTTTCGGCACTCTTGGCTGCCAGTACTTTATTGAAGCTTCGAATGGCGTCGTCGTACTTGGCCATTCCATAATACGATTCGCCGATCCAGTACTGCGCACGATTCAGGCCTTCCGCGTTCTTTTCTTGAGCAGTGTATTGATTAAGAACATCGATGCTTTCCTGATACTGCTTCTTCGAAAACAAACTCATCGCTGTCGTAAACAAGGGATTCACTGCTTGTTTGGCTGCGGGTGACTCGCTCATCGCTGCATCGAGTTGCGACTTGGGTTCCGCATCTGTTGTCTTGGTGTTTCCACTGCTAGTCGGCGCTGACTTTGTTCCTTCTGTTTTTGACGGAGCGAGCTTAGCACTACTCTGTTCTTTCGGAGTACTTGTTTCAGCACTCTTTGGCGTCGACGGCGGACGACGCTTCGGTTTCTTGATGGGGGTGTTCGCCTTCTTGGGCGTCGATGCGCCCATCGCATCCTCATCCGGCATGATCAGGCCGGGATCGCTCTTGTCCTTTGCTGACTTTGATGGAGACTTCTGAGCGAGTGACGATCCCTTGGCCGGCGACTTCTTTGCAGCTTGTGCTTGGTCTTCAAGCCCATCGTGCTGACCGTCGGGCAGAATGGCGTCGCCGCGAGAAGATTTCTTCTCTTCAATGGAACTGCTCTTCTTGGTTGACTTCGCCGCGGTGCTACGTTTCTCAGTCTCGCTTGGCGAAGCCACCTTTGGACTAGGATCCCCTTTGCTGAATTCTTGCGTGGGTGTGTTCTTCGGCGTCGCTGACGAGTTGACGGACATCTCGTCCACTTTTTGTCGTATCCCTTGCAACTCCGTCTGCACGGAATCCAGTCGTGAATTCATCTGCTCTTGCTGCGCCTGAAGATGTTCCATTTGCTCGCGCAGCGTGGGTATTTTTCGACGCACGGGCATGGGAGTACTATCTTGATTTTGAGGAGGCGTCGCAGCCGGCGAGGTATCGTCTGATTCAGGCCTAAGATTCTTGTCGAAAGCGTGATCGGTCGTGTCGCTCCGTTGTTGGTTGTTGCGATGAGTAGGCAGCGGTTGGCAAGCACTGAGACCGAGGCAAAGAAGAAGAGTAAGCGAAAACGCGACACTGAAGCGGCACAAAACTACCAAGACATTGGGTTGGGACGGACGCGTTGATCGGTGCTTCGTTCGCACGACTGACGTGTGACGATGCAATACGGGAGAAGAACAAAGCTTCAAGGAGAGTGATGCATTCCTTTGCACAACAGCAGCCTCCATGCCCGGAACAAACCGAAGGTCTGTTCCCATTCAGCAAATGTCTGCTTAGTCGAGTTCGACTTCGTGCAGCGTTTCGTAACGGATATCGCGTGCCAAGGCGTTGACGCGATTGATATACTCGCTGGTGGTCTCATCTTCCATCAAATCGTCCGACTCCTCAAACGCATCTTGATCTGCATAGATGGTCGCTTCGGTGAACTCATTGTTTTTGTTACGGAAGACGTAATATTCGAGACCCTTTTCGGCGTAAATCTTTTTCAAACGACGCATCAATTCCTGATGCTCGGCTTGCTTATCACTTTCGATAGTGTACGTCACGGTAAACATTACTCGTGGCATTGCTAAAATCCTCTGAAATGAACATGAATACGAACAGGGTCAAAGATACAACCAAAACACGACTATACAGCCATTATTGGCGTATTCCGGGGGCTGAACTTTCCACAGCGACAAGACGGCGTGCCACAGGCACGAAGGTTGAAGATGAAGTCTCTTGATCGACACTCCACTCCCCTCGCATCGCCAGAACGCTCAACCGATTGCTTGAAGGCAAGTGCCTTAGGTCTCGACGATGAAGGTGCGCAGACCCACATAATTTCCATCGGAGGTACGACCCAGCACCAGCACATCCACTTTGTTTTCGCCAAACCATAACTGGATGGGTTTTGTCACGTTTGCAAAGAACATCTCCTTCAAGGCTTGGTACTGCTTGGTCTCTTCTACTTCTTCCGGCGTATGCCATTCATAGATGTCAGTTACACCTTCAAAAAACTCTTCAGCCTCCGATTCCGACACATGCACGTCCTCAGGATGATGCAAGTCGAAGGCGATGTTATCGAAGGTCATCGCGCCACGTTCGGAGGTATTCCAGACGTAGACGTCGATGGGGGCATCCGTTTCACTGGGATAGAGAAGTCCGGTGCACAAGCGTCGCAACGCATCCACAAATTGATCGGTACTCAGCATAACAATCTCGCTAGTGTGTACATTTTCTTAGAGTACTGGCTTACATTTTTTCGGGGGCGCCAATGCCCAAAACGCTCAGGCCGTTTTTCAATACGTGCCGCGCTGCGCGCGCCAGTTCGAGCCTGGCCTGACCAAGGTCCGCTTCCACACCGATGATGCGACATTCGTGGTAGAATACGTGGAACGCCGCAGCGACCTCACGCAGATACTCCGCCACAATGTGCGGTTCGAGTGAGAGTCCTGCGCGACGAAGGATCATCGGAAACTTGTCAAGAATCTTTATCAAGGCAATCTCGGCATCGTGCACCAAGACGTGTAAAGGAGCTTGTGCGTTTTCGACCATTCCCTTTTCCCGAGCATTCTCGAAGATGCTGCAGAGTCGGGCATGAGCGTACTGCAAATAGAACACCGGATTCTTCTCACTCTGCTCCATCGCTACATTGATATCGAATATCAATTGCGTGTCAGCCGACCGCATAAGGAAGAAGTAGCGAACCACATCCACTCCGAGGTCGTTCATCAAATCGTCCAAGGTGTACTGCTCACCATTACGCTTGGAGAGTTTGTACGGCTGTCCGTCCTTCAGGAACGACACCATCTGGTGAATAATCACCTTGATCTTCGAGGTATCACAGCCCAAAGCCTGAACGCCCGCCAGCACTTCTTTCACGGTTGCCAGGTGGTCCGCTCCAAAAATGTCGACGATCACTTCATCACCCCGCTCACACTTAATCTTGTGATACGCCATGTCGGGCAAGCGATAAGTAGGTTCACCGCTTGACTTGATAATAACGCGATCGTTCTCCAAGCCGAGTTGCGACGTCGCTATCCACCACGCGCCATCCTTTTCATACGCCAAGCCTTTAGCCTTGAACTCCTCGACGATGGCGTTAATCTTGCCTTCGGTGTACAGAGAATTTTCGTTGAAGAAGACGTCATGTCGTACATCAAGTCGTGCCAGAGTCTGCTGAATCGACGCGAAGCACCAGGCTTCGCCTTTGCTCTTGCACTGCGCCAAATCCTCCGGCGTTCCGTTCTTCAATGCATCGCCATGCTCGTTGATGAGTTCCTGAGCAATGGTGTAGATATACTCGCCCTTGTAACCATTTTCGTCGTCGAAGGGAAACTCCTTGTCGCCCAGCAACTGACAGTAGCGCGCATACACAGAGCGCGCCAGGTTGTTCATCTGATTTCCGGCGTTGTTGAAGTAGTACTCGCGAGTGACCGTATAGCCATTCCATTCTAGGATTCTGGCAATGGTGTCGCCCAGCATAATATTTCGTCCGTGACCCGGATGCAAGGGTCCCGTAGGATTGGCACTCACATACTCCACGTTTGCTGTGGGTGCACCGGCACGTGAGGTGCGGCCGAAACTCTCACCTGCCTCAAGCACGGCGTGCAGTCGCTCTTCGAAATACCTCTTGCTCATGCGCAGGTTAATAAATCCTGCTCCGGCAAGTTCGATTGCCTCTACATAATCTGGCACAGCCGGAAGTGCGGCAATGATATCCTGCGCGATTGCTCGCGGAGCCTTGCCCAGCACTTTGGCCATGGTCATCGCGATGTTCGTTGAGAAGTCGCCGTGCTGCTTATTCTTTGGCTCCTCAAAATTCAGCGTGGCGGCATCAATGTTCAGTGATGCAAGGGCGGGTTGGAAATAGGAGTCCAGACTAAAGCTCATGACAATGTTCAGGTGATTCAGTAAGTATTCAAATGGTTCGAGAGGATCGTTTAGTTCCTCTCGATGAGATCAGGAGAAAGACCGGCGTGCATTCAGCCGGAGATTATTCTTCATCCTCGGATGCGGCAGTCCCGGCTTTGGTTTTCGCTTTGAGCGGATCGTATTTCACCACGCGACCACCGGCACTGAGTTTGAAGAATTGGGCATCGGACCAGAGCTTTTCCAGTTTGTAGTATTCGCGTGCATCTTCTTTCATCAGGTGAACGACCACATCGAAGTAGTCCAAAATGAGCCAGTGCATACTGTCCCACCCTTCCGAATGCGGTGCTTCCACATCGAGCTTCTTGGTGGAGCTGACGATGTGTTCTCCCATGCTACGAAGTTGCGGCTCAGACTGAGCACCTGCTATCACGAACCAAGATGCCGGCGCTCCATCTACTTCCTCAATATTGAGCAAGAGAACCGTTTGGGCGTTTTTCTCTGCCGCCAATTTGGCGCACAGTGTTGCCAATGCTTTGGGATCTTTAGGCTTTCGTTGTCCTGCCAAGACCATCACTCCTTGTGGTGTAAAAAAAACTATCGTGCTGAAATCAGCATATCATCAGGGTCGAAACGCTTTCAGCGATGAATAATCGGAACCCAGAATCAAGGTGCAATCCAACATAAGACTGGAATCGATTTGTGTAACGACGTGTTTGCGCTCAATCCCGACTGCATAGGCCAGTTGGGCGGCGGCGGCGGTATCACCACGTAGACAAATCACGCTGGACACCTCAGATTTTTCCGGTGCATTATCGTTCATGACCACATCGAATCCGCGCTGACGTAAATAATCCGTCGCATTCGAGGCTAAGCCTTGCACCGGCGTTGCATTCAGAATTTGGAGCTGAATAGCAATATCTCTGTGCGCAACCTCCGATGCCTCCTTACGCCGCGCATCGACCGGTGGATGAAGGAACATACGGCGTACGAACGAGTAGCCGAGACCGCTGACCACGATGAGGAGGATCAGAAGAACGGCATTGCGTCGGACGAAGTGCCAAATCGTGAGTGCTCTGCCTTGCATAGTCAACGCTCTAAAAAAGAACAGCCCGTGATCCTCATCACGAGCTTATGAAGCATGCGATGCTTGACCATTCTCAACGGTATTGTCGTAAATACTCCAAACGTTGTTGAAGCTTGGCAACAGGCACTAAGAGCTTGTCTTTACCAAAGATTGCTTCCTCCTGAGTTTGGAAAACGATGTCGTAATCCTTGCTCATCACAATGGCTTCTTCCGGACAAACCTCTTCGCAAAAACCACAGTATATGCAGCGCAGCATGTTGATTTCGAAGAGCTTTGGAAAGCGCTCTTTGTCGCGCTCCATGGTCTCAGCTGCCTGCACTTCAATGGCCAAGGCCGGACATACTCGAGAGCATAAACCGCACGCCACGCAGCGCTCACCTTCGGCTTCCTGAACCAACACCGGACGTCCACGATAGCTTCCCGTTGGTTCCCAGCGCTGCTCGGGATATTGACGAGTCATATCAGGTTTGAACATCGTCATAAAGGTAGAAGCTAGTCCCTTCGCGATTTCCGGAAGGTAAAGCTTTTCCCAAAAAGACATGCGCTGAGCGCGAGTATTGGTTGTGACGTTCATAGTTCTTCTTCGTGATTTAGAGAATGCCCGAAGCTTGCAATACCGACATCACCCCACCGGTCACCAAGATGTTGGCCAGTGCAAGTGGTAACATGACTTTCCATCCCAAATTCATCAGCTGATCATAACGGAAGCGAGGAAGTGTCCAACGAACCCAGATAAAAAAGAACAGGAGAAAACCTACTTTTGCCGCAAAGGTTAAAAACTGCACTCCCACGAGTGCCCAGGTTCCGTCTTGCAATCCCAGCATTGTCTTGGCAAATGGTGCATCATATCCGCCAAGGAACAACGTGGTCAACACAGCCGATGATGTGGCCATGTTGGCGTACTCAGCGAGATAGAACAAACCGAATTTCATGCCCGAGTATTCCGTGTGGTATCCGCCTACCAACTCAGGCTCCGCCTCCGGTAAGTCGAAAGGAGCACGGTTGGTTTCTGCAAACGATGCCACTAAGAAGATGATGAAGCCGATAGGCTGAAAGAATAAATTCCAGTGACCTTCGGCCTGCGAACTGATGATTGCATTCATGTCAAGCGAACCGGCAAGCATCAGCACGCCGATCAGGGCTAAGCCCATGGATAATTCGTAGGAAATCATCTGTGCGGAGGAACGAATACCGCCCATGAGCGAGTACTTGTTGTTCGACGACCAACCGGCAAGAGTAACACCATAAACGGCCAAGGACGTCAACGCTAAAATCACCAGAACTCCAACATTCACATTAGCAGCCATTGCTATGAAATGCTTGGTGCCCTGCGAATCAAACACATAACTGGCCGGTGTCAATACGCAAAACAAGGTCATCGCAATGCCAATGGAAATGATGGGTGCGATGCGATGGAAAAAGTGATCGGCATTGTCAGGGACGATATCTTCCTTGGTCACCAGTTTGATCACGTCCGCCAAAGGCTGCATCAATCCCAAAGGACCAACGCGGTTGGGTCCTACTCGGTACTGCATCCAGGCCGACACCTTTCGTTCAAGGTACACCAAGCCTGCCGCAATGGTGAGAACCGCCACCATGACGATGAGACCCTTCACCACCGAAAACAAGACTATGTTCGAGACAAGCGCCGTTCCTAATTCTGATAAGGTATCCATATCCTGATCTGTTTGCGTTTGTTGTGAGTGAAACACCGACCGACGAGCTTCCTAAGCACCATCATAGAATCATCTTAGTTCGGCTTCATGAAGTGTGATTCGTAGATCACGACTTCTTCCTGATGCTCAGAGGCTTTATCCAAGACGACTCCGTGGCGTGCATCCAGCAGATCGTAGGACATGTGTGCAAAGGCAGGCACGTGCGCTGCAATAGCACGAAATACATCTTCGCTGTGTTGATATCCCCACTGAGTGCCAAGCGCCGCTGCAATGCCTTGGAGTATTCTCCATCCATGCAGTGCGTCGCGACGAGGGCCTTGGTTCCAACGGTCGTTATGTGCACCAAAGCGATCCAAACGACTCATCTTCATTCCCATCGTGCGTTGATTTTCGGCGGTGATGAGAACCGGACTTAAATGCTGCACCCGTTTGTTGATGTTGGTGTAGCTGCCTTCCATCTCCGCATAACTGCCGGAACCAAGTACCACATGAGCAAGCTCAACACTTTCGCACACATTGGTGGTGCATTGCACCACAAAACGACGCTCCTTCATCGCGGCAGCAATATCTGCATTGCCGCGGATGAGCTCGTCGTTGAGTACGATCACGGCATCCGCGTGACGAATGGTTGAGGCAATGTCAGACTCGTTAATTCCGTTGATTCCAAGTGCTTCAAAGCCATGACTATTGGCTGTGCGATCCGCTACACGCAGAAAATCATCGGCAAAGGCCGGATCAGAACGTCTCACGTAGGTCAGTTTCGCACCTTTGAGTACGTCGTTTACAAACTGCTTGGCAGCGTAAGCGTCTTCATTGGTGCAACTGCCGCCAAGAACCACCAGCACTTTGGATGCAGACAGGTCGCGAACATTCTTAGCAATTTCCTCAAAGGCAGATTTCCAATCGCTGGCAACGAGTTGCGCGCCGCGACGAATATGGGCTGAGGTGACTCGATTGTCGTTCACCCATTTGAACTGACTCAAGCGACCTTCATCGCACATCCAATACTGATTCACAAAGGGATTAGCTCGTGGCTCCAAACGAAGAATGCTGTTGTCCTTCACACCCACGTGAATGTTACATCCACGCGAACAGCCCGGACAAATGGAGTCGTTGAAGCTCATATCCCATACCCGTGCTTTGAATCGGAAGTCGATGCTGGTAAGTGCACCGACGGGACAGAGTTCAATCACATTCATCGAGTACGGAGAGTCGAACTGCGTTCCTTCAAAGAGTTTAATCGTCACATGATCTCCGCGCTGCACAAAGGTCAACACGGGCTGCTTAGCAATTTCTGTGGCATAACGAATACAGCGCGAACAGGAGATGCAGCGTTCGGCATCGAACATCACGTTCGGTCCCCACGCTTCACGTTTGTCTTTGTGATTCTTCACGTCAACAAAACGACTCTCTCCCTTGGAGTACTTGTAGGCGTACTCCTGCAGCTTGCATTGTCCGGCTTCATCGCAGATAGGACAATCCAAAGGGTGATTGACAAGCAAGAATTCCATCACCGCATTGGAGGCGGTTTCAGACTTATCATCTTTGGTGCTCACAATCATGCCGTCGCTCACCGGCGTCGAACACGCAATCTGAAGCTTCGGCATCCAGGAAATCACGGCTTTGCCCTCGGCGTCTACCTCGGGTTGACCCTCCGCATTTTTCTTGGCCGAGCCAACGTTGACCAGACACATGCGACAATTCCCCGCTACACTGAGCGAAGGATGCCAACAGAAATGAGGAATGTGAATGCCGTTGTCTTGGGCTGCTTCAATGATGGTTTTGCCGGGCTGGGTTTCGATTTTACGACCGTCGATCGTCACTACAGGCATGAGCCTCACTCCAAAGCGTGAAAAATTCCCGTTCCTAACGATTGGGCCGGCTGCGAAAGCCCAATGCATAAAGATATGCGAAAATAGCGCGAAAGAAGCAATTAAGGATGTCGAGGGCGCACAAAGTTTTAGACCGACCGGAGAAAGTGTCGCGCAGCTGTGACAATGTGCCATTCGGTACCACGATCCGACACCCTTTTCAAACCGATGTGCAAGAAATGCACAGGAAATCTATAATTTTGTAATCAGACAATCGTCTCCAATATCATGGTTCGGCTAATTGCCATAGCTCTGTCCTTGAGCGTCTTCATTGGAAGCACTGATCTGCATCAAGTGCTGCGCTGTCCGCTTGTCTTTTCACACTATGTGTACCATGCACACGAAAAACCCGGTTTAAGCGCTTCAGAGTTCTTTAGTGCCCATTACAATTCCGTTGCAGATACCGACGGTGACCGTGAAGATGATGCCAATCTGCCGTTTAAAAATTATCTCTACGACTTCTCCATTCAACTCCCTCCGGTGGAACTACCGTCGGCAGCCAATGGATGTATCGCAATAGTATCCTCTCTTCCGCAACCCGCCTTCTGCCTGCAAAGCCCGCCGGAAGCGCCCCGTCGTGACATCTTCGAGCCTCCGCGTGCTGTGTAGCGCCTTTCATTTGTAGAACTCCATTTTCCCTCGTAGAAGCGCTCCGAGCGATCAGTCTGATCAATCGTCCTGGCGTGGATTCCGCTTGGGATAGCACTGCGTATGGAGGTCGGTGGATACTGTCCTGCTTATAGACCCTTCTTCTTTTTTTTAACTATGACTACTACACCATTATGAATATCATGCATCTTCACCTTGCCCTCAATCACGTCCCGATTGTCGGCATTTTTATCGGAACCGTTGTACTGCTCTTCTCTCTGTTTTTTCGTTCTTCCCAAACAAAACGAGTTGCGTTGATCATGATCGTCGCCTGCAGTGCACTCTCCATTCCCGTCTACCTCAGTGGTGAACCCACTGAGCATATCGTAGAACGAACTGTCCAGCTGAACGAATCCGTGATCGAAAACCACGAAGAAGCAGCCGAGCTTAGCTTTGGGCTCAGTATTGCTCTGGGACTTGCAGCTGGATTTGCGCTGTGGTCATCGCGAAAAGCCCCTCAACGTTTAGATCAAAGGACAGGCTACGCCCTCATCGTTTTGAGTGTCGCCTGCTCCGCTTCGTTACTCTGGACCGGATATCTTGGAGGTCAAATCCGTCACACGGAATTACTGGCATCCGCGCTTCCGAACGCAAACACAGACATGAACGCCGGCGCCAATGCAGAATCCGGTGAAGCCAATGACGACGACGACGCTCCTCAGCCACGAGATTCGACAGCTCGTGCGTCACAAACCCCCAGTCAAAGCTCGTCGCAAATGGGAACTCCAAATGCGACTCAAAGTCAGAATCCGAGTCATAATCCGAATCAGAACCCGAGTATGAATACGAGACCAACTCAGACTTCGCAAGCACCGGGTACACCGGCGCGGGGATCTGACAAAGACAACGACGACTAATCTGCGCTCTCAATCTGACTCGCATAGTCGACTCATCGAAAGGCCCTTGCAGGTACACAATGTGTCTTGCAAGGGCCTTGATAGTACAGACCACGTGCGTGCTCATTTCTCGCTACCGCGCGTTGACAGACAGCCTCGTTGCAATCACTCTGCCGCGTGCGCTGCGCACGACTTCATTCCGGAGCTCCGAACTTGGGTCGCAATGCGGGAGTGACTATTTTAATAGCTCGCACATTCAACTCGATCATGGCAACGACTCAAGAGAATATCTATCAAGCACAAAGCTGTCAGGGCTGCGGTCCTGACCAGGCAATCTTTCAATTTCACTCCATCGGCGCAGCTCTCCGTCATCACAGAACAATACGCCCCTCTTCGACCTATCTCATCAGTTATGATGAGACGCATACCCGCAGAGAATGGTCCTATGAGTCTTTCGCTTCGTGCGTGCTGCGCACTGCCTCGGTTCTACAGCACAATGGCGTCAAGCGCACATCACGCATTGTCGTGGCTGCCTACAACCACCACGATACCATCATTCAATACTTCGCCGCATGGTCGCTCGGTGCTTGTGTGGTGCCTCTCAACATGAGCGAAGATGACGACCGTCTGCGCTACATCATCAACAATTGCGGCGCCATGGTTCTGCTCTGTCGTTCCGAGTATGCCGATCGTATCCAACCGCTTCTCCCCTCAAGCGGAATCGCTTGCCTTGTCGTAGATGATGAGTACCTGAGCGCAGTCGATACAGCGTCGGAATGCGACATTGACACTGCGATTAACCAACTGGACGATGAGTGTTTGATCGTCTACACCAGCGGCACGACAGGCAATCCCAAAGGGGTGGTGTTGGTTCAACGAAACCTCATGGCCGACGGCGAAGGCATTGCCGCATGGCACGGAATCGACTCCACACAGCGAATGATGTGTGTTCTACCGATTCATCATGTGAACGGAACCATCGTAACACATGTGACCCCCTTCCTTGCCGGTGCGTCGGTGGTGCTTTTGAGAAAATTTCAGACGGAAAACTTCTTTCAACGCATTCGAGACGAGGCTGTCAACATCGTCTCTGTTGTTCCCACTCTGCTGGCTTTCCTGCTCGAAGCAGCGAGTGACTCGCTTGGCGTTGAGCAGAGTGGATTTCGTCACATCATTTGCGGTGCCGGTCCTCTTACCTGCGAACTGGCGCAGCGCTTTGAAGATCACTACCACATTCCCATCATGCACGGCTACGGATTGTCGGAAACCACCTGCTATTCGTGCTTCCTCGAAACCTCACTCAGCAACGAACAGCATCAGTACTGGATGCGTCATTTCGGTTTTCCGTCGATCGGAACCGCCATTCCGCAGAACGAAATGCAGATTCACGACGAACACGGCAACGCACTCGGCGCACACGAGCGCGGTGAAATTGTGATCCGTGGCTGGAACGTAATGAAGGAATACTACAACAACGATGAGGCCAATCGCAGCACCTTTGCCCATGGATGGTTTCGTAGTGGCGATGAGGGTTTTTGGGCACCCACTGAGGATGGCAAAGCGTACTTCTTTATTACGGGACGCCTCAAGGAACTCATCATTCGTGGCGGTGTCAACATTGCGCCTCTTGAAATCGACGAGGTCATTAACCGCGCGCCGGGAGTGCGCGCCGGGATAAGTGTGGGCTTTGTGAACGACTTCTATGGCGAAGAAATCGGTGCGCTTGTAAGCCCTACCGACGGAGCAGACGTCGATCAAATTCTGCACTACTGTCAACAGCATTTGCCCTTTTCCAAAGCGCCGAAAGTCGTCCTCTTCAGCGATCAACTTCCCGTCACCTCCACCGGCAAATATCAACGAAACAAAGTCAAACACCTCTTCGCCGAATGGAAGGAACACCAATTCCGTAAGCAGTCGTAGATCGACTTCGCGCGGTGCGGTCGTGGCGGGCTTAGCTTGGGCCTCGCCTCACACTCACCTCAAAATGCTAATACTCGTCGTCGGCTGAAGGACCTTTGAAGATGCTGCCGACCATGTCCTTGTACGACACTAATCCGTCCACCTCGTCCTTCGCGATGCGCGAATGTTGGTGCAAGGCTTCCACAATGAACTCCATCGCGGTGGCTAGTTGGGCTGTATCCGACTCGTCGAGATTAAGTACGCGCACAGCTAGGTCGCGCAAGCCGGGGACTTTGTCGAGCTCGTCAAGAAAATCTGCGGTCGACATCATGTCCGACAAGGTCAGTGCATGACCGTCGGCAAAATATTTCATAATAGGCGCGTAGAAATCGAGCGCCGTTCCTTCATGCTTGCGCTTCGGCTTCTTGAGAGGATCCGGAAAATGCAAAGCAAAGACCTCGCGCACGGCTCGTCCCACCAATGCTCTGCTCACTTTGGCACTTCCCTCTTGCTCGCCTTCAAACACCAGCTCCACCTTACCGCTGAGGCCGCTCACCGCTTGCTGAAAATCTACCACACGAGGTACGACGTGTTCTTCATTGAGGCTGATAGCGCGACGTTCTGCGTTGGAAATAAGCGACTCCATCACCGAGATGGTCATCCGTGCAGATACACCTGACGACTGATCTACAAACTCGCTACTGCGGGCACACACGGCAATGGCCTCCACGATTTGCTTGAGGTACTCGGGAACCTCGATCGACGTCGAGTCGCGCTGTATCCAGGCATTCTGTTCGATGATAGCAATACCCTCATCCAAACTCCTCGGATAGTGCGTCATGATTTGCGCATCAATACGATCCTTCAACGGCGTAATAATACTACCGCGATTGGTGTAATCTTCCGGATTTGCGGTAAAGACCAAGACCATGTCCAAGGGCAAACGCACTTGAAATCCGCGAATCTGTACATCGCGTTCTTGCAGGATGTTGAACAATGCCACTTGGATGCGCGGCTGCAAGTCCGGCAATTCGTTGATGACAAATATCCCACGGTTCGTTCGTGGAATAATGCCGTAGTGAATGGCACCCTCATGCGAGTAGGACAAGCGCTGCGAGGCAGCTTTGATCGGATCAATATCGCCGATTAAATCTGCCACCGAAACATCGGGGGTAGCCAGTTTCTCACCATAACGCTCGGATCTGTGAATCCACTCAATAGGAGTGGCGTCTCCCTCGTTCTGCACACGCTCGCGGGCGTAGTGCGACACAGGGTGGAAGGGCGAATCGTTGATCTCGGAGCCAGCGACGATAGGCGTGTACTCGTCTAAGAAGTTGACGAGGAGTCGTGCAATACGAGTCTTGGCTTGTCCGCGCAAACCCAGCAGCAAGATGTCGTGTTTGGCCAGCAGTGCATTCACGATTTGCGGAATCACCGTATCATCAAAACCTATGATGCCGGGAAATAGGGTTTCATGCGATCGCAGTTTCCGTATGCAGTTCAGGCGCATTTCCTCTTTCGGGGAACGCAGCGTGTATCCGGCTGCTTTCAGTGCACCAAGGGTGTTTTGATCAGGCTTCACTCGCAATCTCCTATGCGTGTCCAACAATATTCACTTCCTTTTCCAGCCGAATTCCAAAGCGCTCTTCAACGCGTTGAATCACCTCATCTGCCAGAGCCAACATCTGCGATCCTGTTGCGCCGCCGTGATTGACCAATACCAAGGCGTGATGTTCATACACGCCGGCTGCGCCGCGCCGGTATCCTTTCAACCCACACTGTTCAATAAGCCATGCCGCCGGAATTTTCCGCAGCGCCGTGTCGTCCGTTTCAAACACAGGCATCGTTTCATGGCGTTGCTTTAGTTCGTCCGCGAGACCTGCGTCAATCACCGGATTCTTAAAGAAAGAACCGGCGTTAGCTAAACGAATCGGATCCGGAAGCTTGCGCGTACGGATAGCTACGACAGCGTTAAACACATCGTGTATTCCCGGCTGCTCGATGCCACGCTCATCCAGTTCACGTTCCACATCCTTATAGGCAAAATGAACTGCGGGATGTTTTTGCAAGCGGAGTACGACTGCTGTGATGGCGACTTTGCCTTTCAGTGCTGACTTGAAAATCGAATCTCGATAGGCAAAGGCACAGTCCTCAGCCGAGAGTACCACTTCGCGAGCCCCTTCAAAGTCCACGTAGTGTACTTCGTGAGCCACGTCTTTAAACTCGCGACCGTAGGCTCCAATATTTTGAATGGGCGAGGCACCGATAGAACCCGGAATCAGCGCCATGTTTTCCATGCCGCCATAGCCCTTACTCACTGCCCATGCTACGCAGTCGTGCCAGCGTTCACCGGCCTCAAAACGCACTAGTACAGACTCCGCCGATTCGTCCACGACGCTCATGCCTCGCTTGAGGTAGCGGACAATTGCTTCGTCCACTCTGTCGGCAAACAAGATGTTGGATCCACCACCGAGCATGACGATGGGTCGCGTGCCGACAACAGCACTGTCTCTGAGATGCAACAATTCTTCAACCGACTCACAGCCCACGAAACAAGCGGCGTTTGCGTGCAACGCAAACGTATTAAACTGGTATAGATCGACATCCTGTTGAATGGTCACAACGCGCGCTTTCCGGTTGGTGAACATTGCTCGGCTTGACTGGAGAACGGCATCGACGCAAGAGTGTGAGAAAGATACGCTGTCGGTGCCGCTTTGGGTGCGTGGTAGTGCACGTAGGTTTTTACTTGCGGAGTACCGTCACTGTTGCGATCGACATCTTTTTCGTAGATGCCACTGAGTGAAATGCTGACGACAAAAATGGCTAATGCCAGCCAACCGATACGTCGTCGCATAGGATCCAGTTCTTCCTCGTCTTCAACCGGCGGATGGTCTAGGCGAAACAGAAAACGCGCGAGTAAGGCCCACATCAGCCAGCCAATCCATCCATCGAATATCCAAGGGATGGTTGACTCAAGCCAACTGACCGGAGGCTGCAACACTGCTTGTATGGCCTGAGCAATGGTGTCCGGAGTATCTTCAAAGAGCAATGGACGAAGTCCACCAACAGCTCCCATAAATCCCACTGCCAAAAGGATGGCAATGACCAATCGGGCGACCGTCGATTGGCCTCTGCCAAACATCGCATAGGCTACGTGCCCACCGTCCAGCTGACCAATCGGCAACATATTCAGAGACGTAACAAAGAGGCCGAACCAACCCACGCATAAAAAGGGGTAGTGATACACCTCATTCATCGGCGGAAGAAAACCATGGGGGTTGGCAAAAAGCATAGCCAAACCACGGAACAGCAGAGAGTCGCCAAAAGTTAGACCGAAGTCTGGCACCTGACCATTAAACATCGTCTGATATTCCGGATGAATGCGATACAGGTAATTAATATCCGGCAGTGTGATGAAACCAATGATCAGGATAACGAGTGCCACGACGAACCCTGCCAAGGGACCAGCTACTCCGATGTCAAAAAGAATTTTACGCGACCGAATGGGAGAACGTGTTCGAATCACGGCACCCATGGTGCCGAAAGGCATCACGGAAAAGAATGGCATGGGGATGTAGAACGGCAAAGTAGCGTCAACATTATGGTATTTAGCGGCGAAGAAGTGTCCAAATTCGTGGGCGGAAATAAAGCTCATGATCAGCACGCCATAGGTTAAGCCACTCGTCCACGTTGACATCTCTGCCAGATCGACACCGGAGCCGTTCCATACCGCACCGGCAAGGACGCAGGACAAAAAAGTGAGAACGAAGAGCACAGAGTGCAAAACCCATCGTTGAGGCAACGCACGCTCAATAGGAAGTGCAGAGTCGTCAGCTATGTGAGGAAGTGGCGTATAGCCCATGCGGGTAACCTTGATATCTAAAGAATGGCATGAACCTTCGTGTACAACCTCAGGATGTAAACGAAGGTCCGATTGCGAAGACGCCGTACTTCAATGCTTAGTGGGTTTCTGGACGCATCGTAGGGAAAAACAAGACGTCGCGAATGAACTCGTTATTGGTAAGCACCATCACCAATCGATCGATGCCAATGCCCAAACCGGCGGTTGGCGGCAATCCGGTTTCGATGGCAAAGAGAAAGTCCTCATCCAGTGTCATCGCCTCGTCATCTCCTTGTGCACGCTGACGTGATTGCTCTTCCAAGCGCTGACGTTGGTCGATTGGATCGTTGAGTTCGCTAAAAGCGTTGGCCAGCTCTGCGCCATTGACGTAGAGTTCAAATCGTTCCACCACCCCTTCATCCGTGCGGTGCTTCTTGGCCAAGGGCGACATCTCGACCGGATAGTCCATGATGAATGTTGGTTGGATCAGTGTCGGTTGCACCAAGGAACTGAAGAGTTCATCAACCAGCTTGGTCCAAGACGCCGTGCTTTCCACGTCTACGTTGTGTGCACGGCAAACCGCAAGTACTTCCTCGCGCGACATCGACAACACATCGGAGCCGCAGGCTTCGCGAATAGCGTCCATCATCTTCACACGTCGGAACGGAGCTGCAAACGAGATCGTGTTGTTGCCTACCGGAATGTCTGTACCACCATGCACTTCACGGCAGATGGTGGAGAGTAATTCCTCGACCATGTCCATCATCCACAGATAATCCTTATAGGCTACGTAGATTTCCATCATCGTGAACTCGGGGTTGTGCGTTCGATCCATCCCCTCGTTACGGAAGTTCTTGTTGATTTCGTACACGCCTTCAAAGCCACCAACAATCAAACGCTTGAGATACAACTCATCCGCAATGCGTAGGTAGAGGGGAATGTCCAGAGCGTTGTGATGGGTTACAAACGGTCGTGCCGTTGCCCCGCCGTACAGTGGTTGCAAAACCGGTGTCTCGACTTCCATCCAGCCGCGAGCATCAAAAAAGCGACGCATGGAGGATATAATGGCCGCGCGCTGACGGAAGGTATTGCGGACGTGAGGGTTGACGATCAAGTCGACGTAGCGTCGGCGATAGCGCATCTCCTTATCAGTAAAGGCATCGTGCACAATGGTATTCCCGTCGGCGTCGGTTTCTTCCTTTGCCACCGGAATGGGCTGCACGCTCTTACATAACAGGTGCAACTGCTCAACGTGAACGCTTACTTCGCCCATGCGAGTACGAAACACAAAACCCTCGATACCGACGATATCGCCGATGTCGTACAACTTCAGGAGGTCATAGTTCTCACCCAGGTCGTCCTTCTTGGCATAACACTGAATGCGCCCGACATCGTCTTGCACATGAAAAAAGGTAGCCTTTCCCATGCGACGAAAGGCCATGATTCGACCGGCAACTCGCAGCTTTTTCCATTGCTCGATATCCTCGTCCTTAAATGCATCGAGAATCTCGAGACTGCGATGGGTCTTATCAAATGCCACCGGAAAGGGGTTAACACCCTTCTCTCGCAACTCGGATAACTCCTCTATACGACGTTGTACTTGCTCGTGGAGCGCGGAATCTGCCATAAAATCATGCAAAAGTGAAGCTGCAAATATACATGGTGAACTTTCACGACAGGAACTGTGGCGAAGAGCAACAAAACGCAAAGAATTAACAAAAAAGAAGGAAACCAGATTCACTTTTTTGGTTTCCATCTCAGGTTTTTCCCCTACTTTTGTAGAGAGCCTTGTCTGATTCCACATCCTCACACACCGAATCACACGCGCATGAAAGACGCCGATCGCAGCGTTCGAGTCGCCATTGTTGAGCAAAGCGAAGTCCTCTTCCGGGAGCGACTCTATTCACACGTTTCGACGAGTGAGATTGCGAGTGCCCTGGGGATAAGTAAGAAAACGCTGTACAAATATTTTAGCAGCAAAGAAGAGATCCTTCGCATCATCATCGAGAAAACGAGCGAGATTATCAATCGTCAGCTGGATTCCATTTACGAAAACGATCGCCTCAGTTTTGTAGAGCGCGTCCTCGATTGCTTGGACGCCTTAAAGTTTATGCATGCGCAGGTGAGTCCTGCTCCGCTCATGCACGACATTCAACGACACGCCACTCATGCATGGCAGGATGTTCGAAAATCGATGAGTGGCAGAGTGAGCGTCGTAGCGCAATTCTTGCTCAACGGTAAAAAGGAAGGCGCGGTGCGCGATGATGTGGCAGAAAACCTCGCAGCGCTGCTCTACATGAGCACGACAGCCGGCATCATGGATGAGCAAAAGCACCGAGGAATCACTATGAGTTCCGATCAACTGTTTGCCTGCTTCACACAGCTGTTTTACAGCGGTATGTTTAGTGATGAGGCTCGTGTGGCGTTGGAGAAGACGCGCGAGGAGGGCCATCAGCTGCCGCTCATTCCCACTGCAACTGAGCGCATGGCGACGGAAAACAAGGAGCCCGGTCTTAGCGATCACATTCGCACGGTCAGTCGCGATCTGTTCTTTCGATACGGTTTCAGCAAGGTTCGCATGGACGAGATCGCGTCTGAGCTTCATATCTCGAAGAAGACACTCTACAACCACTTCAGTGGCAAAGAGGATGTGCTCATGGCAGTGCTGAATGCTTTTCGAGAGGACATTATTCTTGCCCACCGTTCGGTGGACACCACCTCGTGCACCAGCTTTGTGGATAGTATGCGCTCCTTTGTGATGTACATGGCTAAAATGTTGGGCGAAATTACCCCTCAGTTTGTGCGGGATCTGATGAGATCGGCTCCACACTTGTTTGAGCAGCTGTATGCGTGGCGACAGTCTGCGATTGACGACACCTTCATCTCGCTGCTTGCAGAGGGACAGCGCATTGGAGCCATTCGTTCCGATTTTAGTGCGCGAGACCTGGCGCAGACCTATCGCATTGTGGCGGACTCAACGTTTAGTCCTGAGGTGCTTAACATGACAGCCGTCCGTCCTATCGATGTCTACAAAACCCTCGTAAACGCCATGTTTGTAGGCGTCCTTCACGATAAAGCTCGCGCAGAGTTTCGCACACGGTGTACGGCACTGCGAGGAGCAAGCACCCATGGAACTCGGGGAACAACCAAAACCAAAAAAGAAAGCTGAGACAAGCATGAGAATCGACATCGTGTGTGCCGTTCCGGATCTTGTCCGGCCGCTTCTTGACGTGAGTATTATCGGACGAGCTCGTGCCAAGGAGCTCGTCCGCATTGAAGTTCACAACCTGCATGATTACGCCAGTGATACCTACCGACACATTGACGACACTCCGTACGGCGGAGGCGCAGGCATGGTCATCCAATGTGAACCGGTGTTTCGGTGCATTGAGGCGCTGCAAGCAGAGCGCAAGTACGACGATGTGATTTACCTCAGTCCGGACGGTGAGACACTGGTGCAAAGTACGGCCAATGCCTTGTCGCTTAAAGAGTCGCTCATCCTCCTTGCCGGACACTATAAGGGAATAGACCAACGCATTCGCGACATCCTTGTCACTCGAGAACTTTCCATTGGCGACTACGTGCTGAGTGGCGGCGATTTACCCGCTGTCATCCTTGCCGATGCTATTGTGCGTTTGATCCCGGGAGCCATCAGCGATGCCGAGAGCGCGCTGGATGATTCTTTTCAGGATGGATTGTTAGCGGCACCGGTGTACACCAGACCTGCCGATTTTCGTGGATACAAGGTTCCCGACGTTTTGCAAAGTGGCAATCATGCTGTCATTCGTGAATGGCGCCGAGAGCAGTCTCTGCGTCGTACACAGGCTCGCCGACCGGACCTGCTTTCCGATCATTCATCTGCCAACTCCTAAGTGCCATGCGATCGATCGTTGTCTTATCCGGTGGTATGGATTCAGCGCTGTGTGCAGCGATAGCTGCGCACGAATTAAAATCTCTTGCTTGTCTGCATGTCAACTACGGACAACGAACGGAAGCGCGTGAGCTCAAGGCTTTTCATGACATCTGCGATCATTTCACTGTGGCTAATCGCATGGTGGTGGATATTTCGCACTTGCGCATGATTGGCGGTAGCAGCTTGACGGACGCGCGACTGGAGATTCGGCCGGCCGATTTACAGAGCACGGCCATCCCCAATAGCTACGTACCATTTCGAAACGCCAACATTCTGGCAATCGCAACCAGTTGGGCGGAGACGATCGAGGCGACCGAGATTTTGATCGGCGCTGTGGAGGAGGATTCGAGTGGTTATCCGGATTGTCGGCGACAATTCTTTGACGCTTTTGAGAAGACCATTGCACTTGGAACGGCGATGAAACATCCTCCAATCATTCGCACACCGGTGATTGCAATGAGTAAAGCAGACATCGTCCGTGAGGGAATGCGCTTGGCACTTCCCTTCCATTTGACCTGGTCTTGCTACCGTTCGGAAGATGAGGCCTGTGGTGAGTGTGATTCCTGCGCCTTGCGACTGCGAGGCTTTGAGCAGGCGGGACTTCGTGACCCACTACCATACCGCACGCGACCACTCTACTAATGATCTCCACCTCAACGCCTCTCCATTACCGGGATATATTTCGCTTCTGGTATCCCCTTGCACTTACATGGGCTATGATGGCGGTGGAAGGTCCCATTTTAAATTCCCTGGTGAGTCGTCTACCCAATCAGCACATTAACCTTGCCGCCTTTGGAGTGGCATCCAGTTTGGCGATGATCATTGAGTCGCCTGTCATCATGATCCTCAGTGCCACGGTTGCTCTCGCGAAGGACAACGCATCGTTTGTGTTGCTTCGGCGCTTCACACACCGGGTGAACTTGATCGTGAGTATCCTCATGGTGGTACTGTGCATTCCGCCGGTTCTGGATCTCGTCACCAACTCAGTCTTGCACCTTGAGCCGGACGTCAGCCGCAGCCTACACAGCGCACTCATCGTTCTGATACTATGGCCGGCATCCATTGGCTATCGTCGCTTTTATCAGGGAATCATGATCCGCAATAATCAAACGCGCAATGTGGCCATCGGCAGTGTTGCACGCATTGTGATGATGGCAAGCTCGTCATCGGCGCTCGCCTACTGGACGAATCTTGATGGAGCGGTGATCGGTGCAGCCGGTCTTGGGACGGGAGTTCTGTTTGAGGCTCTTGCAACCCGAGTCATGGCGCGAGAAGCTGTACGAGTAATCGAGAATAGCTCGTCAAACGCTTCCTCCTCGCTGGACATGGGTGGAGTTCGACGATTTTATGTACCCCTTGCGCTGACATCTGTCTTAGGCATGGCGGTCAACCCCATGTTGGTGTTCTTTATGGGACACTTCTCCGCCTATCTGGAGTCCTTAGCTGTGTTCCCGGTCGTTGATTCCTTTGTGTTTCAGTTTCGAAGTCCGGGATTTTCGTACCAGGAAATTGGCATTGCTCTCATCCAAAATTCACGTGCACGACTGGCTAAAGTGCGAGTGTTTGGCTATGCGCTGATGCTCATCACCACGGTGCTACTGGCAGTCGTCGCGTGGAGTCCTTTACTCTATCAAGTCTACACCATCTTTCCCTATCGTTTGCAGGAGGATTTAGCGCACTTCGCGTTGGCTCCTACGCGAATACTGATGTTATTGCCTGCCCTTTCGGTACTGTATTCGATGCAACGTGCGGTCCTCATATCGCAGAATCACACGCAGCAAGTCAGTACCTCCACACTCGTTGAGGTGTTGAGCATCGTGGCCGTGCTGATCGTTGAGGTAGCCTTCATACCCGGAAATGGCGCCGAGGCTGCTGCTTGGGCCTTAGTGGTGGGAAGAGTAATTGCCAATGCCTACTTGCAGTTTGCGTATCGTCGCTCGTTGCGTGCAGATCAATGGCTGGAGGAAGATCTGGTGACGCTTTGAGTCCGTTCGTGCAGCTGAGTTAAGCGTTCGGCAAGTGGAGAGGACAGTGTGCTCAGGCGTTGCACCATGTCGTACACAATGTGCGTCTTGCCCTGCTCGTTTGCAAGCCTTCCAATATTGTAATAGCCATCGGCAAAATCCGGATTGTTAGCCACCGCGCGTTCGTAAATCTCCAACGCTCGATCCGGTTGGTAGGCACGCTCCAACGCCGCACCGACCGTAAGAAAGACGGTGGTGTCGGTCGGACGCAGGCGAAGAACTTCCTCAAAGTGCACCATGGCTGCGTTGAAGCGACCAATATGAATGTAGGTATTGGCTACATATCGGTGGGCGTCTGCTGAGTCTGCGTTGATATGTAGAGCTGTTTTGAAAGCTTGAATTGCCCGTGCGTAATCGCCGCCTCGCTCGTACAGGGCTCCACGTTGAATCATGGCTTTTTCATTGAGGGGGTCGAGTTTTAACACCTGACCGTAGCGCTCGATGGCCGCAGTACTATTGCCTTCGGATTCCAAGATCTGACCGTAGAGTAGGTGTGCTTCGACTGACTCGTTATCCAATCGAACTGCCATTTCCACTGCGGCGTGAGCGTCGTCCAGCTGCTCTTGCAAGTAATAGCATCGAGCCAAGCCAAGGTAGGCACACACGGCGGACGAGTTGCGACGGATCAGACTCTCGTAGCAATGTTGAGCTTCATCATAACGACTCAAATCGCACAAAACGCCAGCCTTTCCACACTGTGCCTCCATACAATCCGGGTCAACCTGCAAGGCGGTTTCATAGCAGCGTAAAGCCTCATGAAAGTGCAGAAGATCCTGATGCACGGCAGCGAGAAGTCGCCACGTGGCACAACTTGGTTCTACGGCGGTTGCCTCTTTCAGCCTCTCCAATGCTTTATCTCGCTTCCCCGCTTTGCGCAAAATCGCGGCACAGAGAATCAAACTTTGATAGTCGCGGTCATTGGTCTGAATCGCGCGATTTACAGAACTGAGTGCCTCGTCCAGTTTGTTGACCGCGAAATAGACTTCGGCCATCGTGCGATGAGCGGCAAGATTCTTCGGGTCGAGCCGAATTGCGTCCTTTAAGGAGCGCATCGCCAAGTTGTAGTTCTTCTGCTGCAGATAATTCCAGCCGATGAGAGTGAGCACGTACACGTTGTCGTGTTCGTGATACAGTGCCGTCCGCAGTCTTTCATGAGCCTCGGTATAGCGTCCCTCGCGGATCAAACAATCGCCCATTCCCGCATGCGCTTCTGTCAGCGTGGAATCAATTTCCAACGCCAGCTCGAATTCGGCATGCGCCTCCGACGTCCGATTATCCAAGAGCGCAATTTTGGCGAGCTGTAAGTGCGCTCCAGCCTTACGGTCGTGACAATGTACTGCTTTTGTAAAAGCATCCTTGGCTTCCTCAACCATGTGTTGATCGAGAAGCAGTAGTCCTTTCTCATAATGCAGTGCATAACTATTGGGCGCACGGAGCAATTCGTCATTCAAAATCTGCATGGCCTCGGCCACAGAGCCCATCCGGTGAAGGATGCGAATGATAGTTAGCACGATTTCATGATCAACGGAATCAAGCGATCGTGCTCTTTCGGCGTGGCGCATTGCTTGTGCGAGCATTCCCAGCTGCAATTCGCATTTGGCGATTTTGTGCAAGACGGCCGCGTCTTGCGGACGAATAGCGAGCGCTTTCACGAAAAAAGCTCGTGCAGTTCCATAGTCCTTGTGAAACAACGAGTGTTCCCCGCTCGACACGTGCTGCTTCCACTCCTCAAATTTGGCCTTCTCGTCGCCGGGACCATTCCATACAAATACCCAGTCACCGTCGTCATTCTGACGAAAGAAGCGGGAAAACCAACCGTCTTTCTTTTCCTCTACGGGTGACATAATGCAACAATGGGACTGATGGACCTTCGGTCATATATCGACCATAACACAAGCTTCTAAAACGGACGGTGCCCTCACTTTTCCCCATTTCTTGGAGCGCTCATCGTCCCGAAGTCTTCAGGAGATTTTCAATTCGTGCGGGCCTTCGCCCGCACGAATAACAATTCCAACGCGATGTCCTCTATTTTTGCCTTCAAGGCTTCATTAATAAAACTCGAACAACACGGTATGAACATCAGCGTACTTGGTGCGGCCAAAAGTGGAATGGCGGCAGCTTTATTGGCAAAACGACTCGGTCATGAGGTGTTTCTATCAGAATTCCGTCCCTCAACCGATTGCTCCTCCGAAATAACGGTGTTGGACGCAGCGGGAATCCCATGGGAGATGGGAGGTCACAGTGAAAAAGTGTTTGAAAACTGTGAGCTTATCATCAGCTCGCCCGGCATAAAGCCCTCGGCTCCGGTCCTCCTGCAAGCCGATCATAAAGGCATTCCGGTCATTTCGGAGTTGGAGTTCGCTTCACGACATACAAGCCAGCCCATCATCGCGGTAACCGGAACGAACGGTAAAACCACAACCACCTCGCTCATTTCCTACCTTCTCAATCGCAGCGGCCGCACAGCCATCGCCTGTGGCAACATCGGCACCCCGCTGTCGGCAGTAGTGATGGATGCTCCCGCCGATACAATTTTCGTGGTAGAGTGCAGTTCCTACCAGCTCGATCGCTGTGTTTCCTTCCGGCCACGGGTCGCGATTGTGCTGAACATCACCCCGGATCACTTGCAGTACCACGGCACTGTGGATAATTACGCCTCGGCAAAGTGGAAAATTTCACAGAACCAAAGCCTTGCTGATACACTAATTTTGTGCGACGACGATAGCGGAGCAGCATCCGTGCCATCGTCTATAACAGCATCAATCCTCCGTTTGAGCGCAACACATCCCGTGCAGCAAGGGATGCTGATGCGTGATGGAGCCTTGGTGTTTATTGATCAGCATAAAGAGGAATTTCTCATGCACCAGGGTGAACTATGCCTCCCAGGCATTCACAATGTGTATAATTCAATGGCGGCCGCACTTGCCGCCCGGGTCTTCGAAATCCGAAACGAAGACATTCGTGATTCCCTCATGTCCTTTTCCGGAGTCGAACATCGACTTGAACCCGTGCGTGTAATCGGCGGGGTCGAGTACGTGAACGATTCGAAGGCAACCAACATCAATGCCACGTGGTATGCACTTCAAGCATACCAGCGTCCCATTGTATTGATTGCCGGCGGGCGTGGTGACAACAACGAGTATAGTCTTCTGGATGCACTGGTCCAAAAGAACGTGCGTTGCATCATTGCGATTGGCGAGGAGCAGGAAGCAATTTTTCAACACTTCTGTGCCATGGTGCGTTGCATCAAGGCTGACGATTTGAGTCAAGCCGTTCGCGATGCAAGCGAGCAGGCGGAACCGGACGACGTGGTGTTGTTTTCACCCGCATGCAAGTCGTTCGACATGTTCATGAACTATGAGCATCGTGGTGAAGTGTTTAAGGAGTACGTCGAATCCTTGATTGAAGCCTGAGAGTGGATTCCGAGCGTAGTCATATGGATTGGGCAATCTTCGTTGCCATCGTCGCGCTTATGCTGTTCAGCATTTCCTTTGTGTACAGTGCCAGCGCTTCATTTGCCGATTTGAAGTTTGGCTCAAGCGAAAAGCTCTTTATCAATCACGCCATTCGTGTGTTGATTGCCTTTGTCGTGCTCATTGTGTTCTCTCGAATCGACTACCATCATATTCGTGAGTTTACGCGACCGATGATGGTCCTGTCGATCCTATGCCTTATCTACGTGTTGGTTATGGAATCGCGCGTTAAGGGTGCTGCCCGGTGGATTTATCTCGGCGCGTTTAGTTTCCAGCCGTCGGAGTTGGCAAAATTTGCCTTGCTCTTTCACGTCTCACGGATATTGGCCGACTACCGAGACCGTCTTCACGACATCAAGCGCGGTGTGATGCCGGTTCTGGCCTGGGCGATGGTGATTTGCGCGCTCGTCGCTGCTCAGCCAAACTTGTCCACCTCGCTCGTCATTTTCTTTTTAGTCTTCACCTTACTGTTTCTGGCAGGGGCGAAGTTCACGCACTTATCGGCCATTGGTTTCAGTGCTCTTGTTGCCGCAGGTGTTTATGCGATCGGCGCTGAATACCGTATGCAACGTTTGTCCACCTTCTTACACGGGTCCGACGATGCCATGTCACCAGCCAGATATCAACTCGATCAGGCCTTACTTGCTTTTGGCAACGGAGGATTGTTTGGAGTGGGTCCGGGACAAAGTCACCAACGCGATTGGTTCCTTCCCGAACCATTTGGCGATTTCATTTATTCCATCGTTGGTGAGGAGTACGGTTACATTGGTGCGGCTTTAATCATCATCGTCTTTGCCATCATTTTATGGCGAGGATTTGTGATAGCACGACGAGCTCCGGATGACTTTGGGTATTATCTGGCAGCCGGGGTGAGTTTAACACTGGCTGCGTATGCCTTTGTCAACGCTGGCGTCACCTGCGGACTCTTACCCACAACCGGATTGCCCATGCCCTTTATCAGTTATGGCGGTACGAGCGTCATCTTTTCTGCCATGGCTGTGGGCATACTCCTGAATATTTCTCGTCAGTCTCTTCGCAGCACTGATCCTGCCGCCTAAGGGCAGGAACTCAGCATTGCAGAATTACTCATTATGGATGATGTAGGATGACCCGAACCACAATCGGTAGGACTAGCCCATTCTTCCCACTGCTTCTGCGTTGCAGCCTGCATCGATGCCAGCGCATCTTTTCGCTTGTTCTTCCGCTTCTTTGTCTCTGCTCCCCACTGCTCGCTCAGGGATCGCTCGGAACCATGGCGCCGGACGCAACCACTCCGATGCTTGATGAGTTGGCGCATGAGTCACTTCTGGACAGAAGTGTTCAAGACGCAGCTGCTGCGTATCGAGCCTACATTCCGTCCTTTCAGGCCCACGTGCAAGAGGAGCCTGCATATCAAGCAGCGATCGCCGACCTCCAGGCTGAGAATTGGAATTTGGCTGACGCCGCATTCGCTCGTTTTACTCAACGCTATCCACACTCTGTCTTTAAACCGTATGTAGCCTTTGCACGAGCGGAGATCGCCTTTCGGCAACATCGCTATGCCCAAGCACACGAGTTATTTGTTGATTGCTTGCGTGAACTGTCAGCTGATAGCCTTCGGCTCCGATCCGACACAGCCGTCAAACGCATTCGCCATTACAGTTTGTACTGGAATGCAAACAGTTTGATGCTTAGTGGCAAGTACGAGGAAGCACAGCACTCATTCGAACAATGCGCAGCAGACAGCTCAGAACCCTACAGCGATGATGCCCTCTTTGCCTTGGGGCAAATGCAAGAAGCACGCGCCGCCTATGCCGAGGCTATTCAATTGTATCAAAGCATTGAGAACTCGTTTGCACAGTCGACGGTCGTGATTCCCGCCAAGATTCGTCGTGCACAATGTTTGCTCCTTCAGCGCGAAAACAGCAATGCGCTTACTGCTCTAGCTTCTGCTCAAAATTCCGTTGAAGCACGATCAGCGCAGCGATTGCCGGATGAGCGGCCAGCGGCTCTTGATCGGTACTACAATCTTGCTGCAATTCATTTTTTACGTGGTGAGGCGGAAAATCAAGGAGGACAGTGTGACCAAGCCGTCCTCGAATTCGACAGCGTGCTGGCGGATAACGAGTCGTCTCCCACCCTAAAGAAACAAGCTGAACTGGGTAAGGGCTGGTCATACCTCAACCTTGGACGATGGCAAGAAGCGCTGAGCACCTACGATGGAATTATTGACTCGGCTCAGGTACCGGAGAGTCACACCCAGGCAATGGCGCGCCTCTACCGCTGCGTTGCCCTGAAAAAAATGAAGAAGATCTCAGAAGCTCGTCACGAGCTCACTCTTCTGTCCAGCTCCGCACAGTATTCGCAAGTCGGACTTGCCTTATTGGAACTCGGTCAACTTGATTACGAAGCAGAAAACTATGATGCTGCTCGTCGAGCACTCGAACGAGCGTCCCACGAGTGCGGTGAAGTCAACAGCAGTATTCGCGTTCAGCTGCTGCTCGGCGCCGTCTACATGCAGCAAGAGGAATGGAAAAAGGCAATCGGTTGTTACCAGAGCATCGAAATATCGTTGCACAAGGGCAATGCACAAATCCTTCCGCAACGTGATTTATACTTGGCCGAGATGCGACTCAAGCACGGCATTTGTTGCGTTGAGGATTTTCAATATCGAGAAGGAATTGCCTACCTCAATGCCTTCGTCGCCTCCTCTGCTGCCGACGGTAGGGTTGACGAAGCGGTGTTTTGGTTAGCTGAGGCATTCTACCGAGCTGAGCTCATGAAGAATGCCGAGGAAAGTTATCAAAAGGTTCTCACGCTTTATGGTGCTTCAAGCCGACGGGAGGAGGCCTATTATGGTCTGGGCTGGACCTACTTCAGAACCAGAGAATTCGACAAGGCCAACCAAACCTTCACGAAGATGCTCTCGGAGTTTCCTGACTCGCGTTTCGCCCCCGACGCATACGTGAGGAAAGGTGACGCCCTGTATTTGACTAAGAACTACATTGAGGCGGCTAAGGCTTACAAGGAAGCGTATAAGATTAATCCGAAGGAAGATCAAGGACAGTACGCTCAATTTCAAATCGGACAGTCGTTGTATCGAGCGAAGGACTATGCCACGGCCATTACACAACTCCATCAGTTCGTGCACAATTTTCCGAAGAGTGTATTTGCCGACCACGCACTCTACACGATTGCTTACATCTATACGCTGCAAGATCACAACGACGATGCCATTACAGGCTTTAAGGCACTCATTGCTCAGTATCCGCAGAGCGATCTAGTACCGGCCTCGATGTACTACATGGCAAATTCCTACTACGCAAAGGGCGATTTCGAAACGGCAATTGCGACCTACCGCAGTCTCATGGAAACCTTCCGCAGCTCGTACTACGGCATCGAAGCATTGCGCGGTCTTCAAGAAAGTTTAAGCGTACTTGGTCGCAACGACGAGGCCATCGAGGTCGGCAAAGAGTACATGGCATCCAATCCCGATGGCGCCATGCGCGAGCAGATTCAGATGAAGACGATTGAAATTTTTCTACGTAAAGGTGACTACACGAGCGCGGCTAAGGAGTATCAGGACTTTCTCAATAAATATCCGGATAGCGACTATGGTGCCGAAGCCTTGTATCTGTTGGCTAAAAGTCAGATGGGCATGAACGACATCGAAGCCGCACAGCAATCGTTTAGCCTGTTGTTCAGTAAGTATCCAAAGAGCGATTACGCCGAGCAAGGACAACTGGAGAGTGCTCTGCTGTACCTCAATCGTTCCAACATGCGAGCCGCCGATTCGCTCTTTCAGCTCATCGTTACCACTTATCCGAACACGGAGCTGGCTTCACGATCATGCTACGAACGGGCACAAATGCAAATGAGCAAGTCGGACACCCTAAGTGCCTTGACCCTCTATCAACAAAGTGCGTCCATGCTTGTCGGTGAGTACTCGTATCAATCGCTGTATCGCTTAGCAATGTACTATCGCTCGCAGGAAAAGAACGACACGGCACGACAGTACTTCACACGTTTGACGGGTTACACCGACAACACCGGACTGGCAGCAGAGGCACAGTACCGAATCGGCGAGCTGTACATCACCGAAAAGAATTACGACCAAGCAGCGCTTGCTTTTGAAGCCGTCAAATCAAAGTTCGATGGTGTGGAAGACTGGTACACCTTGGCACTCATCAACCTTGGAGAATGCTACGAAAAACTTCAGTACCCTTCCAAAGCAAAGGAAGTGTATCAGACGGTGATCATCCTCCATCCGGCTGATGATTATGGGAAGACAGCACAATCACGACTCAAACGACTGAAATGAGAACACTCCTCTTCGCACTCGCACTGTTCGTCGTCAGCCTTGAGCCGACATGCATCGTTCACGCCCAACAAAGCGGCGGCTCGTCGGGTAGCGGTACCGACGCCAACGGTAGCCCGATCGATGTGCCCGATATCATCATCAAAGGAAGTGCATCGATTAAGTTGATGGCCACGTCATTTAGTAAGCAGATGCCTTCTGCTACGCGCCCGCTCCGCGGCACGCAGCTCGATAGTTTGAATCCACTTGAGAAGCAAAGTCCCAGCCTCTTGTCACTCAGTCCCACTCAGTCCGACATGTGGACTTACCAGCCACGGAACACCGTGATTGGAATGCAGCTGGGAATCTTTCAGACTCCACAATTCAACATCTCGTATGGAACCGCACTGGGTGACTATGCCGTCTATGCACGTGGCAACTACCAAAGTTCGCACGGCTACAGCGCGAATACAGACTTCAGTGATTTCGGAGCACTTCTGTCTGTACGACACCATGAACACGATGGCGACGGACTTTTTGCCGGTAGCGAAAGTTCTGCCGACATTAATCTTCAGAACAGCTCGTACAAGCTTTTCGCAAGGACAGACAGTGTGCCACAACGTGGTGTCCAGAGTATTGGACTCAACCTTCATAGCACCAACGAAACCTCATCAATTCCTTTTGATGCCTATGCCGGCATCGGATCCACAACCATTCGCGACGAAGAGTTTTTACAACGTTCGAGTTCTGAACTCGCGCTTCGAGCGGGGCTGGAGTGTCGGACACCGTGGACAAACCTCGAACCGGGAGCCTATGCCCATGTTGACCTACGCCCCACCTCAGGAACCACTATGTCGGCCATTGATGCCGGATTGCTGTGTGTGATGAGGGACTCCAGTCAGAAACTTGAACTTCGAGCCGGCATTCAAAGTGTGTCGGATTCGCATGGGGTAAACTGGAACGAGATTACCTTTCACGCCGCGTACGATTTCACACTCTCCAATCAGCTCCAAGCTTCACTTCTCGTGCGACGTGAGTTGAACACGTGCTTTCTGTCGGACAGAATTCGAATAAATCCCTATCTCTCCACGAGCACCGATCTTATTCCGGATAGAACGTCGTATGACATCGACGCAAGCATTCACTCTACTCCGCAGATTACACTAGAATGGGCAGCAGGTATTCGTGCGGTTTCCTTCGCGCAGCTAGCCTGCACAGTGTTGGACTCATCGCGACAACTCACATTGATGTCACTGCCGGCTACGCTATGGAGCGTGCACGCAGAAGCGCTCTGGCATTTCAACGAACAATCCTCAGTCACTGCGAGCCTGAGCTTTAACAGTCCGTCGTTAGCCAGCGGACACGCCACCCCGTACATCGCCCCAATTGTCAGCAATCTTCGTTATCACGGACAATGGAGCGATCGGTGGAGTGGAGATGCATGGGTCTCCTATACCGGCGCCCGAAACATCCGAATTGATGCAGATTCAACGCTTCCCGGATATTTCCTGTTGAATGCCTCGTTACAGTACCGAATTGTGGACGGACTATCCCTACGAGCCTATGTGGAAAACATCACGAATTCTTCTATTTTTGTCTACGAAGGCTATCGAGCGCGAGGAGCATTTGCTTCGCTAGGCCTTGAGTGGAAATTCTGAAGGATCAGACATGATTGACCCGTCACACCTGCATGAAGCAGAGGACCATGATGAGTTCGACGATTCGGCTCAACATGATGATGCGTTTCAACTAGAATCGCTGGAGAGTTATCCCGGTGAGTTACCGTATGAAGTACCCGAGGGTACGACGTCTGTACCTGATGCAGGCGCTGCTACCTCCAGTGCACCTGAAATGAGTGCCGATACGGAGGAAGAGCGTGCCCTTAAACAATCTCTCGAATCTGAACTTCAGCGAAGTCAGCAGCGTCGCTCAAAAAAAGACACTCTCGAAGACAGTATCAACCGATTGAAAGCTCGTCTAGATCAACCTGCGGAATCCCCCGGCTTGAGCAGAGCGGAGAGCGTTGTATTTGAAGAGTCGGCACCTGAACCAAGTTCAACGTCCAATCTGCCGTCCCTGCCGAGCACCGATACGATTGAAGACTTACCACTGGATCTTCCTGCTGATGCAATTCAGCAACCGGACTTCGACGAATCGCTCGTCGACGAAATGCCCAGTACTCAAGAAACGGTTTTTGAAGGGATGACTCCTGAAGCAGCGCCGCAGGCGGCTGATAATGAAGACTCTTCGACGTCACCTTCAGACATCAGTAACGACACGATGGAAGCTGATGACTTCCAAGAGGATGTACCAGTATCAAAACGGCGCTCGCGAGTGTGGGTGTATGCCGGTGTCGCATCTATCGCTGCACTTCTTATCGGAGGTGGGTCGTGGTGGTGGATGCAACACGGTGGGACGAAGCAGGACAACACACACCTGAGTACGAGCACTCAGACCAGTTCTCCGAAAACGACACAGACACCGGCGCAACATTCTGAAACGGCAAGCACGACAAAAGTTCCGGGCGCAGAATCCGGCAAGTCCGAAACCACCCGAAGTGATAACAATGCTGTTGAACACCCAACACCGGCGTCTGAGCAACCAAAACCACTTGCCACGGCTCAACCAACACAGCACGAGGAAAAGTCGGCTCATGCGGAAATGGTGCAGAAGACGGGCACGACAGAATCCCGTAGTGAGCCCAAAGCTATAGCGAAGGCTCACGAGCCTATGACGGCTGCGACGAAGCCAACGTCGGTTGACATACCGAAGAAGTCAGCACCGAGTGTTGCAGCTTCGAAGACGCCACAGTCTAAGCCAACAACGTCGAATGCGGCTAGTGTACACGGTACAAAACATTCGCCGTCATCACCTTCGATTGCAGAGAATACTCCTCCTTCCAAGCCGGTCGATCTCGTTGTGAAACCGCCGAAGACACTTGCCAATACAGACGATGGTGTCAAACATGGTGCGTCAACCAAGAGTCCGGTAGCTGATGTCTCAACTGCAAAGCCAGCGGCAAAGGAGCCAAAGGAAATGGCGAAGAACATCACTGCTAAGGATCAGGCTCCCGCAACGAAACAGGGAGATGATGCGGCGCAAGGTGAAGAACCAAAATTGATAGCCAAGCCGGTGTTTCGTTCAACGCCCAGCTCGACCAAGGGTGTCTACACCGTTCAAGTGTATTCCAGTCCCTCACGCGACGATGCCGAGGAGTGGGTGAAGAAGTTAAAGGCCAAGAATGTTGAGGAAGCGAACCTGAGTGAGCAGCAGATCCGCGGTACCACCTTCTATCGTGTACGCTTTGGTAGTTTCAGTACCAGGCAAGAAGCGGAGTCTGCAGCGATCCATTCAGGATTCGCAACGAGTTGGATTGACCGTATAAAATAATAAGTCGTAGCTTTGTACGTTTCTTACCGCAGCCGCGAGCAGCATCGCGCCTGATGAATTGAGAAAGGACAGGTACTTCATGCATACGCAAGAAGACGATAAGGCAACTTTCGTCATCCGTATTCCATGGGATTCCAATACGGTGCGCGGTTTTATCGCAGCACTGTTGCTCATCGTTTGCTTCGTGATCATTAGTCCCTTTATCTCGCTCCGACCCTTGGTTCTCAAAGGGTCGCAAGACAGCACGTCCATTCCAATCGATGTTATCAAGCTGCACTTTGGCGCCGGAGATGGTGCCGGTAAAAGTCATGGCAACCTTCAAGCCGAAGGTGCTGCGCAACACGCCGCCAAGACGGTTCCGCGCATGAGCGACGCTTCTGCTCCCAAGAACTCCGCTACAAAAACCAAAGCCGCAGCGAACGATCCTTCGTTAGTTGCCTCGCGTGTCATTCCAGTCAAACAAGATCCCAAGAAATCCACCGATCAGAGCAATTCGAAATCTGACGCGAACACTAGCACCAAGAAATCAACAGCTCAAGATCATAGTGGCAGCGAAGTAGTTGGCGACAAGTCGGCGACGAACGGAAATGGCCGTGGTATCGTAGGAGACGGAAGCGGAAGTGGACAAGGTTTCGATCTCACATGGGGTGGAGGAGGAGGAGCATTGGTGTTAAATAAACAAATTCCAAAGGCTCCTAAAGGGTTAGACAATTCAACCCATGTACGTTTGAAATTTACCGTCGACACGAATGGTGATGTGGCAAGTGTTGTACCTCTTACACGTGGTGCGCCGTTAGCCGAGCAGGCAGCGATCAAGGCGCTGTGGCTCTGGAAATTTAAAGTCAAGAATGGTCAGCGAGCCGAAGGAGTGATTAAATTTAGCTTCGACATCAATTAGCACTTCAGCGCGTGACCGAATTTCAAGTTCAGACCAAGACCTCAACCCGCGCCGCCACCGGCGCGGGTATTGTTTTTTTCTCCCAGGTTGCGGGTTACGGGCTTTTCTTTTTAGCTCAACGCATCATCCTCTCGACGCTCTCGAAGGACGAGTACGGCGCCATGTCGTACACCCAGCTCATGTGCTCTCTGGCCTTGATGGTATTGGTCGACGCGGGGATGAACACCGTAGCAGTACGGGAAATGATTGCCCATCCCACAAAGCAGCGTGAAGTCATATCCACCACATTTTGGCTGCGTCTGATTGGAACGATCGTTGTCGGGTTAGCAATCCTAGGCTATGTATTGATAGCGCAACCAAATTCCTGGCAGCTCGTGGTTCTGGCGATCAGCATGATTAGCCTCAGCAGTAAAAGTGCCATGATCCGCTCGTCGGTAGAACTTCCCTTTCGGGAGAGTTTACAGTTTAGCACTATCTCCCTGTGCTTCATTGCGGATTGGGTCTTGTACTTCGCGGCTTTGCTGTACTACCGCAACGATCTTCATCCGATGCGAATCTTCAGCCTTCAACTCGTGAGTTCGATTCCGGGTTTTGTGTACTTAGCCTATCGCATTGGATTATGGAGAATCATCTTTCCATTGCCAGAGTGGAGCTTTGTGAAGGACTTCATCCGGCACGTCATCCCTCTAAGCTCTCAACTTGTGCTTCAGAACATCCATGGATCGCTGGATTTGTTTTTAGTGAAGACCTTCTCTTCAGCACGAGAAGTGGGCATTCTCAATGCGGTTGCCAACATGAGTCAGGTGATCTACACAACCTTTGTTGCCTTGTCTTCCGTGATGCTCCCCATGGTAGCCGACGCCATCCAAGTCACAAAAACTAATGCCCACTATCGCATTGAACGCAGCTTATCGTTTATTGCTTTTGCAGTCATCCTACTTGCTACAATGCTCAGCACGCTTGCACCATTTATTGCGCACATCTTCACCAAAGATGTGTACGCTGACAATGTGCTTCAATTTCAACTTCAGTTCTGGGTGGCAGCAATTGCTTCCATAGCCCAGGGTTCGCTCTTGATTAATGCCGCTCAACACCAACATCGGGCTGTGTTTTACTCGGGATTGTTCTTGGTGCTTGGGAGTCTCAGTGCAGATTTTATCCTGATCCCTCAGGGTTATAGCGTAGGCTATCTCATTGCCAAGATGTGGTCCAACAGTCTCAGCGGAGGAGTGTCGCTCTACTTTGTCGCAAAGGCGAATGGTTCTGCATTGGTTCGAAGAGTGGTACTCCGAACACTCGTGTTGTCTGCGGTCTGTCTACCGTATTCACTCTTCAGTTTACGTTACGGATCACAGTGGGTGTCAGCGCTGGTGGCGATTCCACTCTGTACACTCTTAGCGTGGAGTCTGAAATTGGTAGGACCTGACGAGATTGCACTGTCTCGAAAGCTCCTTGGCGCTGCTCGAAACAAATTTCTTACTCGTAGCGCTCAAGCTTGAAGCTTTGTCCCAGGTACCGTCTGCGCACTTCCTCATTATCGGCGATTTCTGATGCTGTGCCGGAGGTAAATACTTTCCCTTCAATCAGGATATACGACCGATCGGTAATAGACAGGGTCTCATGCACATTGTGATCGGTGATGAGCACCCCTATACCACGTGTTTTGAGTGTGCGTACCATATGCATAATATCCTCGACCGCAATGGGATCGATGCCGGCAAAGGGCTCATCGAGTAGAATAAACTTAGGATTGGATGCCAGAGTGCGCGCAATTTCCGTCCGCCGACGCTCACCACCCGACAGCACGTAGCCCGGACTTTTCCGGATGTGCGTGATATTAAAATCAACCAACAATTCTTCCAAGCGTTCCTTGCGCTGTTTGCGACTGAGGGGTTGCAGCTCCAGTACAGCCATAATGTTATCCTGCACGCTCAACTTTCGAAAGACGGATGCTTCTTGGGGAAGGTAACTTATTCCCAATCGGGAGCGCTTATACATGGCCGTATGGGTGATGTCCGTTGTATCCAGCACCACTCGACCCTCCGTTGGTTGAATCATGCCAACGATCATATAAAACGACGTCGTCTTACCGGCTCCATTGGGACCGAGAAGTCCAACGCATTCGCCTTGACGGACGGTATAACTCACTCCGGCAACCACAGCACGCTTTGCGTACACTTTCCGTAAATCGTGAGCCTCGAGCACACTGGAATGTTCCATAGATCAGCTATCGTTTTTCTAGAGTCATTTTCTTCTCGAGGATATCCCCGTCACGCTCGACTTTAATACGCATGGTTTGGCCAACCACACCATCATTGATGGCCACCTTTAAATCGTCCTCTGAATGAATAGGTGCACCGTCAATTTCCAAAATGATGTCGCCCGCTTCCAGACCTGCCTTTTCCGAAGGACTCCGCGGTGACACTCTTGTGATGATCACCCCATCGGTTCTCTTGGTCTTATAGTAATTCGCCTTCTGCTCACTCAGAAAATCGACGGCAAGTCCGGTAAAAAAGGAGCGTTCCAGTTTCTCGCCTGTCTTCAGCTTGGTCATTATTTCACGCACCCGGTTGACAGGGATAGCGAATCCTATCCCAATACTCCCGGAACCACGATTGCTTTGCGCAGTTGAGAAGATGATGGTATTCATTCCAATCACTTCGCCATCTACGTTGATGAGCGGTCCTCCCGAATTTCCAGAGCTAATGGCGGCATCGGTTTGAATCATATTGCGGTACACGCGGTCCGAACCTTCGGCATTATCGCTAAAGCTGACGCCAATATTGGACACGACGCCAACCGTTACTGTCGGCTTTGAATTTTTGTCGAAGAGTCCGAAGGGATTTCCAAAAGCTATCGACCACTCGCCCACCATCACATCGTCCGAGTTTCCGAGTTTTACATAGGGAAGATTTGATGCCTTGATTTTTAGCAGAGCCACATCGCTTGTCGGATCGCTGCCAATAATTTCCGCGTCATATTTCTCACCATTCGTCATGGTGACAATAATCTTCGACGCACGACCGGCAACGTGGTCGTTGGTGATAATGTAGCCATCGCTCGACACAATGAATCCCGATCCCAGCGACTGAATTTTCTGCGTGTAGTGTCGGTTAAATCGCTGGTAAAAATCACCAAAAAAAGGATCGTCCATTCCAAACCCGCCAAAGGGATTGTAGTTCACATCACGCAATTCGGTGACGTTGATACCCACAATCGCTGGTGAACACTGCTTTGCTACTTGTGTGATGGCGTTTTGACGGGAAGCGGAGAGAATGGCATTTTTATCGGCAGTACTTGTGGCGCTGCCGGAGACCGGTGCCGCGAAGTTCTCCATGCCGGGTGTCGGACTCTTCTTACATGCAGCGCTGTGCGCTGTTACCATGCCAAGCATTAAAAGCAGAACTATACTTCGTTTCATCGATTCCACATCCTTTAGCATCGTTACAAAACTCCACGATTTCTGCTATAATACGAACACACAGGCTGTGTATTGCTTGATTCTTTCAACACGCAACGCACATGGTGTACTTCCTGTGCGATGCATGCGTAGGACGGCTCACACCGAGTCTGCCCGTCGGTCGTTCACATGTTCATTCAATGGTTGAATTGCCGCCCAACCACAAGCAGACGCAGAAGAAAAGGCCTGTGCTTCGAAGGTCGAAAACCCAGATGACGTGGTCCTTGGCGAAAACGAAAAAAGACACCCAAGAGTGTCTTTTCAAAGTGGTGGCAGAACCACATCTGTGCCCGGAACAGGACTTGAACCTGCATGTCCGTGAGAACACTACACCCTGAATGTAGCGCGTCTGCCAATTTCGCCATCCGGGCAGATCGTATTTCGAAAGAATAGCCAGCGGAGAGGGAGGGATTCGAACCCTCGATACCGTTGCCGGTATAACGGTTTTCGAGACCGCCCGATTCAACCACTCTCGCACCTCTCCGAAGTGGCTACTTTATGGGGCTGCTAAAATACGCTGAATCCCCAATCCGTGCCAACTCCGCATTTTCCCCAGAGCTAAAAAGCTGGGGGGAAAACTATATAAGACTTTTATTACCAATCACTTAAAAATTTCGCTGTATGCCAGGCTCAATTCTTCACTTCCCAGTACAATTCCGCTCGTAACTCCGCAACCCAGCTTTCATACTGCTTATTCTGCTTAAAATTCGCCGCCATGCGCTCGATTTCAGGGTAATCCGACTCCAAGCTCGCGCGGTGTTTGGCGATAGTGTTGCGTCTGAGAATGATATGTAAGGCAGGTTTTGTTCTATCTGTTGAGTAAGGCAGCGGTTCAGAAACATCTCCATCCTTCATTGCCTCTACAACCGATTTTAGGCTTGGATCTAATGCTCCAAGTTGTACTTTTCCAAGGGCACCACCAAAACCCTGGGATTCCTTTTCTTCACTATACTTCCGAGCTGCATCGGGAAACGAAATGTCCTTTTGATCAACCCGCTTCTTGAGATCGCTCAAGAATGTTTTCGTCTTCTCCACATCGGCATCTTGTCGCGAGACAGGAATGAGGATATGCCGCGTTCTTATTTGTTCTTTCGTTCTATCCAGTAGCTGAATGATGTGAAAGCCAAAAGGTGTCTCAATTGGCAGCGATATTTCGTTAAGCTGAAGTTTCTTAGCAGCACTACAGAATTCCGGCACAAAGTCGGAGCAATTGCGCATCGACAATTCCCCGCAACTCCCGGCTGTTCCGGCATCCGCGGAATAGCGTTTAGCAAAGTCACAGAAGTCGCCGCCGGCAACAATGGAATCTCGAATTTTCTTGGCTTTTTCAAGCGCTAGATTCTTCGTTTCGGCAGCCGGAGTAATGTAGCGTACGATATGGCTTAACTCCACCTGCTCGTTTATCTCCGGTAGAGAATCCTTGAAATCATGATAAAATTTTTCGACTTCTGCACGAGTCACCTTCGCCTCGCCCAGTCTCATCTGGCGCATGCGTTCTGTCATTATGCGCTTGCGAATCTCGTCCTTGCCGTCCTTACGGATTTTCCACATCGGTACGCCATAAGCCTGCACAACTCGTTCTTCCGACCCAAACTGAGCGATAATTTGTTGAATCGTTGCTTCCAATTGCTGGTTGACCTCATCCTCCGAAACCTGGATGGTGGTATCCTGTAATGCCTTCGTGTAAATCAATTTGTCATTGATCAAAGCATCGAGCACACGCTTGCGCACTTGCGGATTACTTGGATCGACATCCTTACTCTGCTGAGCCAGCATATACACCTGTCCGTCAACTTCCGACTTGAGGATAACTTCCCGGCCCGCCACAGCTTCCACGCGTTCAATGACGTCGCCATCCTTCAGCGCTTGCTGAGCAGAGGTTGTCGGCACCAGACACAGCAGACTCATGAGGAGTCCGAATCCAACGACAAATTGTCCTGTTACACGATGCACGGCTATCCTACGGTAATGGCACTCATCACAATCACTCACTTCGGAGACGCTTACGGAGCACTTTTGGTCTAGATCAGTTAGACTGCTCAACGGATCGGACTCAGGGTTTAAAAGTAGCGTCGATGTTGGCTTGGTTGTACTTCACTTCAAACTTGTTGCGAAGCCCCTCGATCCACGCGTCGCTCAAACGTTTCTGCATCAAATCCTGAAACGTCGGAGCAAAGTCCGGGATAGCTTCCTCAAACGTTTTCTCACGGGGCTGTTGTATTTCGTTTACACGAATTATGCTGAAGCCTCTTTCAAAGGGAAGAGGTCCAAGTATAGCCCCAACAGTTGGTTTCAGTGGATCGATCAACTTAGCAATCTTGGAATTGCGGATGGATTGTACACCCCAGTGACCATTCTTCTCACGATATCCGTCACGCTGCGTATACAGGTGCGCTTCGGCCTCAAACTCGCTTTCGTTCTTTGTGCGTAGCGCGTCGTCATAACGTTGTTTCGCCGTTGTATCGGCTAGACAATAGATTTCTGAGACGTCGTACTTGACCTCTGTCATGTATCGCGTTTTTGTACTATCCCAGTACACGTGCGCGGCGGTCGAGTCGAACTTCAACTTACTCCATACCTCTTGCTCCTCAACTTTAAAGAGCAGAATACCGTCGCGAAACTCACGGATGAGCGACGCGAATTCGGGGTATTCCTTGTCCAGTGTACTTGCTGCCTCATCCACGGCAACCGGATCTGCAATCTTGTTCAATGCATTCGTAATTCCGTTCTTGCTAAGCGACGAGCCGCGCATATCACTATGGCGACGAAGCGAGTCGATCATGCCACCAACAGAAATATTTCGATGCGGCATCGTGTAGAGTACCTTGGCTTTTGTACCATCGTCTATTTTTTTAAACCACGTGGTATCCAGCGTTGTTTTGTTAGGCTCTATGCGCGACACAAAGTCCTGCAATACGTCCTCATGCAGCACAAAGCCTAAACTCTTCTTCAAGTCTTCCAGATAGTTGCGCTTATCATCTTCGAAGTAATACTTCTTGTAAATCTTCTTGACGTTTTCGCGCTCTTCCTCAGGGTTGACTGTCTTGGTTGAATCGCGACGCAACACGTGAGCACCGTAAATAGTATGCACAGTGCCGACCTCACCATCTTTCAAGTTGAAAAGCTTTTCCTCAAACTCCGGAAGCAAACGGTGGTTATCATTTTCAAAACCCAAGGAGCGCGAGTAGAATTGATCCATCACCCCACCCTTTTCCGCCGTGCTTTTGTCGATGGAGAGTTTGCGCGCTGCTTCGGCAAAAGCTTCTTCGGACTTCCCTTGCAGCGCATTCATCAGGCTGTCGGCACGACGGCGTACCGCAAGTGAGTCTTCTCCTTCGTAGGACGGAACTAAGATCTGACTAAGCTTTACCGAAATACGTGGCACCTCTTCCAGCTTTTTTACAATCAGATACACAAAGCGAGATCGAATGGGAAGCGGAGATATTTCACCCGGTTTCAAACTGTAGGCTGCATCTTCAAGTTGACGAATAATACCTCCGAGCGAGGTAAAGTATGGCAATACACCACCCTTGTCGCGCGTTTCACGATCGTCCGAGGAGTCCTTCGCTACGCTAAGAAAGTCTTGCCCGCCCTTTATCATCTGGATGCAGCGCATTGCCCTCTCATACGCTTTCGTCGTGTCTGCATTGTCTCCCTGAGGTATCGTAATCACCATCACAGCTACACGTTCATCCACTTTTCGGCGCGCAAGGTATTTGTTGACGGCTGGTTCGATGATCTTCTTATCAAACAGAAAGGTTTCGGAGAGAAGCCGACGATTCGAGGCAACCTCCGCTTGCACAGCGGAATCCTTGTCGTATCCACGACTGAACGCATCCTTTACTTTCAATCGATACTTCACATAAAGGTTCAAAAAGTCCATCGCGCTATCGCGCTGAAGGGAACGGATATCACTATTCTTGCGAGTCATGTTCCTCTTGTACGCGTTTTCCAGATCAGTCAGTGTAATCGGCTCTCCTCCCACTGTTGCCAATACCACTGGCTTGGCTTCGCTAGCTGCCGCAGATGCAGACGAGCCGGTTGTAGCCTTTGATTTTTTGGGATTTTTCTTTGCCTGGGCAGGCAGAAGGGTGGGCAAGCCAATCATCGCGATAAGAACTAAGCCGCGAAGTAGCGTACGACGAACGTTCATGAATACTGTTCCTTCCATTGAATGATAACTCACAAGTACAGAGAAAATGTCCCCACTCAGGGAATTTTACTACGAATGCCGCGAAGCGGCCTACGTACTGAGAAGACAAGCAACAAAGTTACAAAGTCGGACGTACCTACGACTTGCAATTTTGGGGGGCTTCGGCTGTTAAAAAGTGTTAGATCCGGCTTAGACCCTGACTGTTGACAAAGTGATGACGGAGGGGGCTCCCAATTCTCCAGGCTACGAAACCGCGGCTGAGCCGGACTGCAAGCGAAATCGTTCATCCATCACCATTTTCGCCACATTGTACACGTCACCCGCGCCGAGCGTAATAAGCAGATCGTTGGAACGGAGGATGGTTTGCAAATAGGCAGGAACATCGCTCCACAAGGGTATCGAGTGGACTTCCGCTTCCGGATGCTGCTTGAGAATGGACGCTACAATGGTTTCGCCACTTATCCCTGCAAGTGGTTTTTCCCGCGACGCATAGACATCACACACAATTACGATGTCCGCATTCATGAAGGAGTCGCCAAACTCTTCCGCAAAATCTCTTGTCCGCGTGTACGTATGAGGCTGAAAGACTGCAACGATGCGCCGGTTCCACCCTTTCCGTGCAGATTGTAAAGTAGCTCGTACTTCAGTGTGATGATGAGCATAGTCCTCAACAACCAGCACTCCGTCCTTTTCTCCCAGAATTTCAAAGCGTCGGAGTACGCCATGAAAATCTGCCAGTGTTGCAGCAATGGTGGCAAACGGAATATTCAGTTGCATGCCCACCGCCACGCAGGCGAGTGCATTGCGCACGTTATGCTCGCCCGGTATGTTTAATGTCAGATGTCCCAGCCGCTCGCTTCCCTTCCACACCACGGCGCGTGCGCTGCGGCCGGCAAATTCAACCTCGTCGGCATGGATATCGGCTTCTGGATTGAGTCCGTAGGTAACGAGCTTTTTATTAATGTGCGGCAACAGTGATTGGACGCCATCATCATCCGAACAGGCTATTACGCAGCCGTAAAATGGTACGCGACTGAGAAACTGCAGGAAGGTTTGCTTGATGTCATCCAAGTCTCGATAAATGTCCAGATGCTCGGCTTCTACATTGGTGACAACGGCAATGGTAGGCGACAATTGCAGAAATGATCGGTCGTATTCGTCGGCTTCCAATACGGTCCACTCGCCTTTTCCTAACCTGGCGTTTGAACCTCCGAGGCCGCGCAGACGTCCACCGACAATGACTGTGGGGTCAATACCGGCCTGCATGAGCATGAGACCACACATCGACGTCGTCGTCGTTTTCCCGTGCGTACCAGAAACCGCCAGACAGTATTGCAAACGAGATAATTCCGCTAACATTTCTGCGCGTCGTATCACCGGGATCGATCGGTGCTTGGCCTCGAGGGTCTCCACATTCTCATTCACATGCACTGCCGAACTGTAGACCACGACGTCGGCGTCGCGAACGTTTTCAGCCGAATGGCCAATATCGATGCGCGCGCCAAGGCGAAGGAGATGGTCGGTGTTGTCAGACCGCGCGGCGTCGGACCCACTGATGCGAAAACCCTGAGCAAGAAGCACTTCGGCAATACCACTCATTCCGATACCGCCTATTCCAACAAAATGAATGCGTGAGACACTTGAAAACATAATCGAAGAGGATGGTGACGAAGATGATGAAGCTATGGACGAAGATAATGAAGGTAGTGATGACGTTTATAGCGAGGACGGCACGCATGATGATGACTGTGAGCTTGAAGGTGACGCTGTCCGCAAAACGGATGGCGCCGAATGCTTCTCAACTGTTTGCTCTGGCAAAGCCCAAGAGGCACATCACAACCCGGCGTGCGTCGGACTCATGACGTTCTGCCAAATCGACGATCTAGCTCTTTCAGTTCCATTTTGATAAGGACCGGACGTCCATGCGGACACACCTCCGGTGTTGCACAGCGAAACAAATCATCCAGCAATTTCTTCATTTCAGGTGTACTCAATGGTTCACCCGCTTTTATAGCGGCTCTGCATCCAAAGCTCGCGGCAAGATTATCGCGACGAGTAGCTGTACGGATATGCTGGTATTCTGCATACTGCTCGAGCAATTCCTGGACGCTGCGAGACTCCTCGCCGCTACGCACGTCCAAGGGCACTCCGTGAACCTCCAGCGAATTTCCGTTGCGCACAATATCGTAACCCATCGCGTGAATGTCGTCCTGTAACTCGTTCAGCAACACTAGCTCAGACGGATTCAACTCGAGGGCAACGGGAAAGAGAAGCTTCTGCGCGTAACGCAGCTCGTTGTTCATGGCCGCCAAGGCCTTTTCGTAGAGGATGCGTTCATGCGCGATGTGCTGATCTACGACATAAAACCCTTCCACACTCTGTACGAAGATGTACTTGTTATGGAGCTGCCACACAAGATTATCGGCAAGCGCAAACCGTTCCTCGTCAAGAGCGCTTGACTGTCCGTCCACCGACACCGGTTCGGCAAACAAGGCATCAAAGGCACTTTGATGTCTTGATGTCCACGGAGCTGATGATTCCGGAGGCGGAATGGCAGCACCGGTGCGATAACTCGTCTGTGGTTGATAGGAGCGATCGGGAGGACGAAATCCTTGAGGAGCAAACTCCGTTGTTCGCGACGTGACGAGCTCGCCGGTACGCGTGTTGACGAGCATCACTTGATCCTGCGTGGATTCAGAGGGACCGTAAGCAATTTTCTCAAAGGGCTGCTCTGCTTGCTGGACGTTAAAATGAACCTCCGGTATTAAACTGTGTGTGCGCAGGGCTTTCAGTACAGCTTCGTGCACCAACGTGTAGATAAAGCGCTCGTCGTCGAACTTAACCTCGGTCTTTTGCGGATGAACATTCACATCAATCTTCTCGACATCCATATCGATGTTGATCACATACATAGGATGTTGGGAAGAGTCGAGAAGGTGTTCAAAGGCTTGGTAAATCGCGTGACTCAAAGCACGAGACGAAATGGAACGACGGTTTAAGAACAAGAATTGTTGAGATCGTGTGGATCGGGCAATGAGTGGTGTGCCAAGGTAGCCGCTCAGTCGTACGTGCTCGCCCTCCAACTCAATAGGCACAATGGCGCCGGCAACTTTGTCGCCAAACAGTTCGCGAATGCGTTCGGTCAGAGTCTGCGGACGGACATCAAAAATGAGTGAATCTCCATCATGAAAGGTAAAGCGCTTATCCGGGTTACTCAGAGCAAAGCGCATCATGGTATCACTGATGTGGCGAAACTCCGTCACATCACTTCGCAAAAATTTCCGTCGCGCAGGGATGTTGTAAAACAGATTGCGAACCAAAATCTGCGTTCCCTTTTCCTGTTGCACCGCTTCGATGCGATCCGGGCGCGAGGGTTCTGCCAGAAGGCGCCAGCCGTGACTGTCTTCTTCCCTTCTGGTTTGAATTTCAAGCACGGCAACCGACGAAATGGATGCCAATGCTTCGCCGCGAAATCCGAGAGTATGAATGTGCAAAAGATCTTCCGCACTGCGAATTTTTGATGTGGCGTGTCGCTTCGGCGCCAGCGCTAAATCTTCTTTGGACATGCCGGATCCGTTGTCAATCACATGGATGAGCGACTTCCCCGCCTGCCGCACCACAACCGTCACGTGCGTAGCACCGGCATCGAGTGAGTTTTCCACGAGCTCCTTAATTGCCGACTCCGGGCGTTGCACGACCTCGCCTGCGGCTATTTGATTGGCTAAAAACTCGGGAAGGATATGAATACGCTGTGAGTCCATGCTGGGCTTTGGTGCAGTGTCGAAATTCGGGAAACAATTCCGGAAACAATTCGCGCCACCTCCCCTACTCACGATCATTGCCTTCAATGCGTTGTGCAAAAGGCTTGCCGGGGCGCTCAACAAAAGTACGGTAAATGCCACAGAGCGCCGATTCACTCTGAGCTTGAAACTCAAGGTCGATGTGATGCGATGGAGTCTTCGCAGAGGATTTTCAGTACGTGCGCTGCACAGCAGCGCGCGTAAGAAGATCAATCGTAACGATCACAAGCAGAGGCAGCTCTTAGAGGATTTCCGCGCTCGCAATTTTGATGAAGTCCAATCCGCCGGTTTCGCGCACCAGCACTTCCATGGTATCACCGGAGGCGAATTCAGCGGAGAGGATTTTGAGAGCAATGGGATCCACAAGGTAGCGTTGGATAGCGCGCTTCAGCGGACGTGCTCCATACTGCGGATCGTAGCCATGCTGCGCCAGCCAATCCAACACGTCGTCCGCGCATTGAAGCTCGATGCCCTCTTGGCGCATCCTGGCTTGCAGACGCTTGACGTGAAGCGCTACAATCTGACGAATCTCTGCTTTGGTGAGTGGCTTGAAGAGAATGATTTCGTCAATACGATTTAAGAACTCCGGTCTCATCCTTTGGCGCAGCAACTCGATGATGTGAATACGTGCGTCGTTCACAATCAGGTCGCGGTTCTCATCGTTCAAATTCTGCAGCTTATCCTGAATGAATTCAGTTCCAAGGTTCGAGGTCATGATCACAATCGTGTTCGTGAAATTCACCGTTCGACCCTTGGAATCGGTCAGCCGACCTTCGTCCAAAACTTGAAGCAGGATATTAAACACATCGCCGTGAGCTTTTTCAATTTCGTCGAACAGAACCACGGAATATGGTCTGAGACGCACGGCTTCGGTTAACTGCCCGCCTTCCTCGTAACCGACGTACCCTGGGGGTGCTCCAACGAGACGTGAAACGGAGTGCTTTTCCATGTACTCGCTCATGTCGATGCGCACAATCGCACCTTCGTCGTCGAAGAGAAATTCGGCAAGGGCTCGAGCCACTTCAGTTTTCCCCACGCCTGTCGTTCCCAGGAAAATGAAGGATCCAATCGGCTTGTTGGCATCTGATAAACCGGCTCTGGAGCGGCGGATGGCGTTGGCAATAACTCGGATGGCGTCGCTCTGATTGATCACGCGCTCATGCAGGCGGTCCTCCATCGTGAGCAACTTGGTGCGTTCCGATTCCAACATTCGCTGCACCGGAATACCGGTCCACTTTGCAACGATCTCCGCAATATCCTCCGCATCGACGTCCTCCTTCAGCATTTTACCCTCACGCTGAACCTCGTCGAGCTGTCGTTTTTCTTCTTCAACCTGTTTTTGCAGTTGGTGCAGCGTTCCGTAGCGGAGTTCGGCAACTTTGCCCAAGTCGCCACCACGTTCCGCCTCGTCGGCCGCGAGCTTGGTTTGGCCAATATCTTCTTTGAGGGATCGCAAACGCTGAATGTGGGTCTTTTCCACATTCCACCGAGATTTCAGTCGATCGCGTTCTTCAACGAGATCGGCAAGCTCTCGGTCGATTTCATCAAGGCGTTTTTGAGTTCCGGTGATGGGATCGTTCATAGCCTATGTGCTAAGTGTTCAGGTGTTAATGACCGAAATTTAATGTAGTCTAGAGACGGATTTAGGGCTGTTTTTCGTGCAAACTTGTAATTTTGTGTGATTCGTCAAATAAATTTCCTCCTAAGTCGATATACAGGAAAGACGGATGTTTAAACTTCGAAATTTGTTCATCATACCGGTGCATCATGATTGACCCGACTTTGCGCTTAATTGCCATTGGTGTTTTGAGCTACCTGATTGGATCCATACCGACGGCGGTATGGGTGAGCCGAGCTGTGTTTGGCTTTGACATTCGAACCAAGGGCAGCGGAAACATGGGCTCGACAAACGCCTTTCGCATCTTGGGTTCCAAGTGGGGAATTTTTGTACAGGTCATAGATATCTTAAAAGGTCTGGTTGCGGTTGCTTTTGTTGCCCATTTGATGGAAGGACACCAGCTGCCGTTCACGAATCGGACACCCTTTGAGGACATCACGGTGGTAAAAGTTATCGCCGGCGCTTCTGCCGTCCTCGGTCACATTTTTAGCATCTTCGTCGGCTTCAAGGGCGGAAAGGGTGTCAATACTGCCACCGGAATGCTAATCGGGATTGCCCCGGTTGAAGTTGGCGTTGCCGTTGTGGTCTTTGCTCTTGCCGTGATGTTCAGCGGCTATATTTCGCTGGGCTCCATTCTGGCTGCTATCGTATTGCCGAGTACCATGGCCTTTCGTTACAACGTATTCGGCGCTCAGATAAGCGGCTACCATACCTTGATTTGGTTTTCGGTTGCGGTGTCGGTGCTCGTCATTACCATGCACCGTTCGAACATCAGGCGCCTTTTGAGCGGAACAGAAAGCAAGATGACCAAGTGGCAAATATTGCGGCGTTAGACTTCGTGGCTTCGTGCGCTGTGCTTTTGTAGTTTCGTGGCGACTCTTTGTGGGTCGCCATTTGTGTTTTAGAAAGGCTCAAGAATGAATATCGGGATCATTGGCGCCGGCGGCTGGGGTACAGCATTGGCTCAGGTAGCAGCAACAAATGGCCATGCCGTCCGCTTGTGGACGCGTTCAGAACTCTTGGTTGATGAGATCAACAGTTTGCGCACCAATTCCGTTTTTCTGCCGGACGTCCATCTGGCTCATGGTATCACCGCCACAACATCCGCCGGAGACCTTGATGAGGATGAGCTGATTGTTATCTCCGTACCGACTCAGTTTATTCGATCGGTGGTTGCCACTTATCCTTTTCGATTGACCGATAAAGTGATTGCCAATGCCGCCAAGGGGATTGAGAACAAGACCCTTTTGCGAGTTTCACAATTGCTCAAGGAGTGTTGTAAAATCGACCGAGACAATTACGCAGTTCTGAGTGGTCCAAGCCACGCGGAAGAAGTGGTCCGAGGGGTTCCTACCACGGTCGTTGCCGCGTCGACCGACGAGAAAACCGCGTGCTCGGTACAAGATGTGTTCAACAGTGCTACGTTTCGTGTCTATCGCAGTAGCGATGTGATTGGAGCAGAACTCGGTGGCGCACTGAAAAATGTTATAGCCATTGCGGCCGGTATTATTGATGGATTGGGAACCGGAGACAACACTAAGGCGGCATTAATCACGCGAGGTCTGGCCGAGATTACACGCCTGGGTGTGGAACTGGGGGCAAATCCGATGACCTTCAGTGGATTGACCGGTTTGGGAGATTTGATTGTTACCTGCGACTCACGTCACTCGCGTAACCGTCGTGTGGGCGAATTGATAGGTCAGGGCAATACGCTTGCCGATATTCTTGCACACTCGCAAATGGTAGCAGAGGGCGTTGCCACCACTGAGTCAGCGTACTTTCTTGCCAAACGGGTGGATGTAGAGATGCCAATTGTCGAGCAGGTGTACGAGATTCTTTTTCATAATAAATCACCACGTCAGGCTGTGTACGACCTGATGACACGAGAATCAAAATCCGAACACTGAGGCGGATTCGTCTTCGCTCTCACTCTAACTGATCAACAGCGCGTAGCGCGTTATAGATAATACTCCGGACGGCGGTCTTTCAAAATGTCGTTCACAGCATTGAACGATTTGTCGCGCGTCTTCAGCGGATCGCAATCCGCATACAACACCGCTTCCCCTTCTGCTGCAGCCTGTACCATTGCGTCCCCATTGTACGCATAGATGGCCGACAAACCATTAAACGAAACTGTTTCGTCCCCGCAAGTCTCCGATCCATAACGATTAGCAACGGCGAGGTACACTTTGTTTTCAATCGCCCTGGCGGGCATCACTTTTGGCCAGATGTGTGTTACCAAATTGGACGGACACACAATGACGTCGGCTCCCATGAGCGTAAGTGTACGAGCGGCTTCCGGAAATCGCCAGTCGTAACAAATCATCATCCCGATTCGGGCACCCAACACCTCGTCGTTCACCACCACAAACCCACGATCACCCGGATGAAAGCAATAGCGCTCTTTGTAAAACAGATGAGTCTTCCGATACACTACCCGTTCCCCACTTCCTGCTTTGATGAGCATGGCAGAATTATACACGGCATCTCCGTCCCGCTCTGCAAAGCCAAACACCACAGTCTGCGAACGCTGTTTGGCGACCTCTGCAACGAGGTCAAAAACCTCACTACCGGCCTCCAAAGCCACACGACCTGACTCAGTAAACGATTGGAAGAAATATCCGCACGTGGCTAATTCCGGAAACACGACCAGATCGGCTGTACATGACCGCAATGCCTGCAGCATGGAGTCGAGATTGGCGCGCAGATCGCCAAGAATGGGACAGTTTTGGACAACGGCAATATTCATGCAAGAGGTAGAAAGAGTGACTGAGAAAAACGAGACGATCACGAACGTCTACGCCGGTCCCAGAAACTCGACGCAGTTCCCATCCGGGTCAAACGCTTGGAACCAGTACAAACTATCATTCATTTTTTGCGGCTGTTGCTGGACAGTCCTACACTCGTGCAGCTGAAGGCGTTCGAAGTACTCTGAGCAGCTGTCCACCGAGAGCACAAAGCTCAATCCACGATTGAGAATAAAGGCAGCCGATGCCGGAGTGGATACTTGAGAGGCTATTGCGAGATAAAACCCTTGACCGGATTCAAATTCTGCATAGTAGGAATCTTCGGCCATGGCCTTCAAAGATTGCACTCCCAGAACGTCGCGATAGAACCACAGACTCTTCTCCAGATCTGTACAAAACACGCACGCCATGCGAATGCTATCGATATGCACAAACGCTCCTTAGTTTTTTAAGGCCAGTTGCAGGTTAGCCGGCACTGCGCTTAAGAGCTTATAACCGGTAGCTTGTTCGATGTCTTTGACCGTGGTTTGGTACATTCTCCAATCGTTGTTGTCCTTGTTATACACCATGTTTGGCATCATCACGGCTATGATTTCCGTGCCCGCATTAACACTGGCCGCATGCTGTCCTCGCTCCAGAACCACGATTACTTTCCAACACGAATCCGGTATTGTCACCACGTTGTTGACACGTTTTTTGGAATGGTACACTCCCCCCGCCATAATGAACAATTCTTTGTGAGCCTCGGTAGAGAGCGAGTCGCAATACCGTTCCAAATAGTACCAGGTCTGGCGGTTCAGGCTCGCGGTTTGGGGAAAGATGTTTGTGTAATAAAACGTGTTGTGGTTGTCCGAGTCGCAGCGTGTTCTAGCCTCGCTGTTGGCCAGGTGTCCGCGATCGTATCCGGATCCACTGTACACCGCATTGGTAACGGGCATGCACTCTGCGGGAAGCAGGGGATCTGCGCCAAAACAATCGCAACGCTCCGACGGTCCATACCACAAGGAGTCTTCGTTCCAACACACCCAATTGGCAACGTTCAGTATAGGATTGTACGAGCAGGTGTACTGGAAATGCCTGATAATGATGTCGTCGCTGCTGTCGGCATCGACCGGCATTCCCATACCCAAGGGTTCGGAGTACAAGCCGAGTGTCAGTGGTTCCGGTTCAACCGGAGAAACACTGTGGCATCCATCCACGGCAGCGAGAACAATAACACAGCTGACGAGTACTGCAAAGCGCATAATGCCGTGCACCCGGGGTGCACGAGCGGAGTCCTGCAATGAAGACATGGCGTGTGGAACGAGTGTGGAACGAGCGTGAACTCACTGTACAGCCTTCCACCTGTGGCGGGTGAATGCAGTACGCCGCAAAATACAGTTTTGGCTGGTGATAACGGTTGGTCTCTCACTCTGATACCGTCACTCACTGTTTGCGACCTTCAGTGACTATCGTTCCACTTCGATGACACAGGCTCGAGTGTCCGGGTCGGAATTGGATCTCTGCTACGCAAGACGGATAAATGGAGGCGAAGGGAGGCCAAGCGCGCGATTTCTTCCCGGATAAGCTGTCGCTCGATCCCTGAGCTCAATCTGTTTAAAAACTGATCTCGGTCATGGTGTAGCCTAGTCGAAACACTGAGTTTTGAACGCAGATAGTTTTACGAACGACGGAGGTTCTATGCGTACCATTCACACGCTGACTCTTGCTTTGACGATTGTTGGCATCTCGCTCTACGTATCGTGTGCAAAAAGTGTTTTGGGTCCTAACGAGTTGGCGGGCGACCCCAATGTGGGATTTACTGAAGTCGGTTCGCGGTTTAATACGTGGCTTGGTTTGCCTTCCGGGTACATACCGGGAATGAGTAATATGTACGACACCGTCAAGGTCACGAAAAACAACAACGGTGTAGTGACTTTCCATGCCGACATTGGTTTTGATTCGAGCTTTGTGAAAGCACTCGATTCGGCATTGGGTACGTCGGCTCTTGGTGGTCAGTTGAGATCCCAGGCTATCGACTATTACAAATCACGTTTTCACGCAACACTCGACACCTCGAACCCCAGCGCAATGCATGTGTCTTTCGACTTGAAAATGAAAGTAACGAGCGATGGCATTCAAGAATTCGTCAATTCAAACGGCGATGAGTCCAAACCATATACAATCGTAAAATATGCATCTGCCGTTGGCGACACCTATGAGTTCACGAACTCGGACGGAGTCAAAATTACTCGCACCGTCACGTATCACTCGAGCACCGACGACTATGCTATCGGATTTTATCTCATCAAGGTCATGAAGGTTGAGGAGACAAAGTCAGACCCCTTCATTCAGAAAATCACTTACGTTACAAACCATAAATTTGGACTTGTCGGAGTGATCATCGAGACAACCACCGGAAAAGTAATCCAGTTGGGTGTGTTCCCTCCAAATATGTAGAGGTCGCAAAGAACCGTGTGCATCGAGCTCCCTACGATGCTCAAAAAAAGAGCGCAAGCAAAACTGCTTGCGCTCTTTTTCATGGTTACTCACGTTACGGCGACTGAATCACTCAGGCATTCTGTCACATCTTACGTGCAACGGACTTGGCTTGCATGAATAGGAGCAAGTAGTCACGCCCGCCGGCTTTCGAGTCTGTCCCACTCATATTGAAACCGCCAAAGGGATGGACACCAACCAGTGCACCCGTACACTTGCGATTCAAATAGAGATTTCCAACAAAGAACTCATCGCGGGCTTGAGCAAGCTTCTTCTTGTTTTTGGTGTAGACTGCTCCGGTAAGACCGTACTTCGTTCCATTGGCAATTTTCAATCCATCATCAAAATTTTTGGATTTGATGACAGCCAGAACCGGGCCGAATATTTCTTCCTGAGCAATCACTGCATCGGGCTTGATGTCTGTAAAGACGGTCGGTTCAAGATAATATCCATCACGTCCTGCAACTCGGTTTCCACCTGTAAGCAGCTTACCTTCTGACTTACCAATAGTAATGTAACGAAGGATGGTGTTCATTGCTTTTTCGCTGACCACAGGTCCCATAGCGGAATCGGTGAGTGGATTGTCAACAACGAGAGCCTCGACTGCCGGTTTGAGCTTTGTCACGAACTCCTTGTACACTGCAGCATCAACAATTACTCGTGAACAAGCCGAGCATTTTTGTCCTTGAAATCCGAACGCTGCCGCAACCGTTCCTTTGACCGCTTCATCAACGTCAGCTTCGCTGTCGACGACGATAGCATCCTTGCCCCCCATTTCGGCCACCACTCTCTTGATCCAAATCTGATCCTTCGGTGTTTTCGCTGCCAATTCGTTCACACGCAAACCAACTTCCATCGATCCGGTAAATGAAATAAAACGAGTAAGGGGATGTTGAACGAGGAAGTCGCCCGCCTCGCCACCACTCGACACCAAGAAGTTCAAGACGCCCTTTGGTAATCCAGCTTCTGCCATGATTTCCTGAAAGAGCCAGCCCATCATCGGGGATTCGCTCGATGGCTTCAGTACAATGCAATTTCCGGCGACAATGGCTGCGGACGACATGCCCACCAAAATGGCAAAGGGGAAATTCCACGGCGGAATAATAACGCCCACACCCAGTGGAACATACAGCAACTCATTATGCTCGCCTTTGTTCGGTACAACGGGCTGGGGATCGGCGTATCGCAAGGCTTCACGACCATAAAACTCAAGGAAATCGATAGCCTCGCAGGTATCGGCATCAGCTTCAAGAAAATTCTTCCCAACTTCGGAAATCATCCAAGCATTCACTTCCAGGCGACGCTTACGTACAATGGCTGCTGCTTTAAAGAGAACGGCAGCACGTTGCTTTGCCGGGACTTTCTTCCACGTCTCAAACGCCTTTGCTGCACTGCGAATGGCGGTTTCGGCGTCTGCGATGCCCGACTTTTGAAAGATACCGACAGTTTCAGACGGCTGCGCGGGATTGAGTGAGATGGTCTTCTTCTCGGTGACCACCTTTTTTCCGTTGATAATGTTGGGATATTCTTTACCGAATTTCTTGCGAACTGCTTCCAGTGCCTGCTGCTGTTTCTTTGCTACAGCCGGCAGCGTAAAATTGAGATAGACCTCGTTTTGAAAGGCTTTCATCTCCACTCCAAATGATGGTGAAAAGAACTGTTGTTTTGTTTCTTGAATTTCATCGACTGTTGTTCTGCATTTCCGCCGATCCTTGCATCAAAGGAACGTAAACTCGAACCGATGTTCCTTTGTCTGCGGAGGTATCAAACTCAATAAATCCGTCACTCTGTTTCACCAGGGTGTGCACGAGAAATAAGCCGAGGCCTGCATGACCACTGTGTTGACGGGTCGTATAAAAGGCATCACAGGCGTGCTTCAGTACCTCGTCGGTCATACCGCACCCGAGATCCTTCACTTCGATGCAGGCAAAGTTTCCTACCCGAGCTGAGCGATGCAGGCGACGATACTCATCGTCAATCGTGCACGCGCGACAGCTAACTCGAACAAAGGGTCGATCAACTGTCGCCTCCCATGCATTTCGTAGCAATGCCTGTAGAATGAGGTACAGACGTGCATAACCAATTCCCATTTCACGATGCGCCAGAAGCGGGTCGTACTGAACTTCAAAATCGTAGTCGGTGCTTTGCTGCTCGCGTACGCATTGCTCTAACATCTCGGCTACCTGTGACGAGGATGTGCGTTCAGAGCCGATGCGAGTCGACCGTGCATGGTCTAAAATGTGCCGGAGCATTTCGGTGGCACGACGCGACGATTGCTCGATCATCGACAAAATGCGTTTTGTCTTCTCGTCCGGATCGTTTCTCTGGAGCGTTTGTACACCGAGTAGTATGGGAGAAAGGTAGTTGTTGAGATCGTGAGCCAGACCGCCAATGAGATAGCCCAAGACCTGCTCCGATTCAGTGTGCGGTTGATGTTCTGGCATAGGGTACGACAATGGTCTCAAAAAGAGACTTCTCACGAAAGTTCTCCTGCAAAATACCACTGTTGTGGCTAAGTTAGCCCACACCGGATACTGATCCTTTATGAGCGAACACGATCTTGAGGTAGTGATTGCGTGGATGCAGCAACTGCCCTACTGGGCGCTGACTGCGTTTTGCTTCGCTAATGCTTATGTTGAAAATATTTTCCCTCCGTCGCCAAGTGATGTGTTCCTGGTGTTTATCGGAACTCTGGTTGGAGTTGGGGTGATTGACTTCCCGACGGCTTTAGTATCGTCGACAGCAGGAAGTATCCTTGGATTCGATACCATGTTTCTTATTGGTCGCAGGGTCGATCGTTCGGTGGTTGAATCCGGGCGATGCCGCTTCATACCCGTGAACGCTGTGCACAAAGTGGAGCAGTGGTTTCGCCGTTGGGGCTACGCGGTCATTGTCGTGAACCGCTTCCTTTCCGGCACACGAGCCGTTATTGCTTTTCTTGCCGGTATGTCTGCCATGCGCTTAAGTCCAAGCTTGCTCTACTGCGGCATCAGCGCGCTCTTTTGGAATGGCCTCATTCTCTTTGCAGGGCAACAACTGGGGAAAAACTGGCGCCTCTTGGATCAGTATTTGCGCACCTACAGCACCATTGTCACTCTCCTGCTGATCGGGCTCGTTCTTATGTTTGTGGTCACTCGAGTTATCAGTGCAAAGAGAAAAACTGACGACGACGGTTCTCTATCCCGCCACGATTAATGAACCGATGTGCAGCTTGCAAGCTGCAGGTATGGCGATTGAGGAAATCGTCTGCGGAAGTCGGCGAACGTAGCACGTGCCTTATCATCTTTACCTAGCAGACAGTACACTTGGCCCAATCGTAAGGTGCTTCGCTCCGTTATACCGGGGTTTAGGTGCTGCGTGCGCAGTGCTTCCAGTTGTGTGACTGCGTCGTCAAGGGTATTACGCTGAACGTAACATTCGGCGAGCAGAAATGCTGCTTCCGCGTGAAGAGAGTCGGCGTCGTCCAAGGTCTCCAGCAGATGTTCGCACTCTTGCCGTGCCTCCTCATAGTGCTGTTGATCAAAATCCTGTTGTGCTGCAGAAAATGCATCGGCAGCGACGTTGCTGCCGGGACTCAGAATCCGACGGTAGCTCGTATCGCGAAAGCGTTCCGGGTCAGCTACGCCGACTGAGGCTTGCGTGCGAGACTGTTCTGTGGAAGAAGATTGCTGACGGAAAAGAGACGAGCGCGGACTTTGCAGACATGATGAGAGGCACAGTAAACCAGCGAGGAGTACATACATCGTGCATAACGTCTCATCCTTGAGCCTCATAACCAACCTGCGATGAATAATACTACGTGCGCGCTTTGCGCGGCGCGTACAAGAAATCTCCTGACGATGTTCTACTTGGCGTCACCCTCTGTCCACCAAGTGAGATCGATGGCATCTTCACCACCGTCGGCAGCAAGGACGTGACCATTAATCCACTGACTCTCCGGACGAGCTACCAGGCTGATCACGTCTGCCACCCGCTCGGTAGTTGTCAAGATGTGATTGGGATTTCTCATTTTGGCATTCGTCCTCAGCACATCTGCGCCCGGAATTTTGCGGAAGGCCGGCGTATCGGTCACTCCCGCCCGAATCGTGTTGCAGGTAATGTGCCACGGAGCAAGCTCTAAAGCCAGTTGCCTCGTATAGGCTTCCAGTGCGGCTTTTGCCGCAGACACAGCACCATACGCTGGCAGGGCACGGTGACTACCGGCAGAGGTGAGCGAGAGTACGCGGCCACCATGTTTCAGTAAGCCCGCGAAGAACAAATCCTGCACCCAGTACACCAGCGACGAGGCCATCACATCAATGGTCATTTCCACTTGCTTCTGCGTGAGCGTATCCTCACGCTTATCCGTTACAAATGGTTTCAACGAACCGAAGGCTAGAGAATGCAACACTAAATGAATACCGGAGTCCTCGTGTTTGCCGAGTTCTTCAGCGAATGCCGCCACCACTTCTGCCCTGCGATCCTCATCCGCGGCGTTGACGTTGAAGAAATGACTTCGCACCCCAAGCGCGGTAATCTGGTGCTGGAGCTCCTCCACTTGCGCCAGTCCCGCCGCTCGATCAAGGTGTACTCCAAGGATATGATACCCTTCCGTTGCCATGCGCAAGGCCGTTGCTTTTCCAAATCCGCTTGAAGCACCAAGTATGAGGATGTATTGATTTCGATTCATGATCACTGTTGAGTAGATGAGGGTTTAGGAAAGAATGACGCAATCTGGAGTCCATAACGAGGAATAATCACCTTGCCGTGAACTCCGTACAAAGTATCCCGTCCAAAAATTCTATACACATCCGAAAAACGGACGGCAGCAAATCCCTCCGCATCGTATCCCAATTTTCGAGCACGAAGGATAGCGGCGCTGTCGTTATGCGCAATACTCTGAATATCCATAGCGTCAAGATCTTGCAATTCGGACTGACGGTAGAAAAAGAAACGAACCTGAACCGGAATTTGCTTATTGACAGAGTCCGGAATAATCCGGTGATAGTAGTCCGACGCATAGCGCCTGCACGCAGCGGAATCGATATCGTCAGCATCAACTTTCACGGTGCAGTAGTGAATCAACTCACCGGATTGAAGTTGTTGCTCCGCGTGATCCGTCAGCTCCATCCTCATGCAAGGCTGAGTTTTGACGGTGACCATAACACCGATGGCGACAACGAACACCAGAATGACGTATGCCCAAATCCACTTCATACACGGTCCTAACTCAGTAATGCAAGAAAGCTCTCCGAACCCGTGTGCAGCGTCAGTGCCAAAAGCCACTGGCTAATTCCAATGGTCAAGGGTATAGAGACATTGTCATCCAGCTTCAACCGTGGCGATATGTTCTCAATCACCGCTCCCAGCACTGCCGCTATACAACCACTGCTCACATAACTGAGCGGGGCGTGCACAAGCTGAGCAATGACCAGAATAACCAGCACCGCCGAAACAGCAAAAGCGGCAGTTCCCTCTAAACTTTTATCTAAAAAAGGATGCCGGCCATAACGTCGACCGATTAAAGCCGCACAAATATCGCTCACAATGAGAATAGAGAAAGCAGTGATGGCAATAATCTTTGGAAAGACAATGATACATAGGCATGCGGCAAGAAGCACATACGAGGCTCCATTGAGCATAAACTTGTCGACCCGAAGCTCATGCCGACGCATCATTCCCCCGAAATACCGCAGAACCAATTCCCGAACTATACCGCTACGGTGGCTCACCACGTCAACAAGGACAAAGGCAGCCGTCATCGGTACGATAATCCATAAAGCCGTGTGTTTATCCACCACAGCATACAGGATGGGAATCGATAAGGACAACAGATGAATGGCCTTGCGCTGAATCTCCGATTGGTATGGTATCTCCGTTTGTGTCGTCATTCCGTATTTTTGTCCTTCAAACTGCCTCCCACCATGCTCTCACTACCAGCGTACGCAAAACTCAATTTGGGTCTAGAAGTGTTAGGAAAACGTGCGGACGGATATCATGATATCTGTTCCGTGCTCTGCCGCGTCTCCCTTCACGATCTCATCCAAATCGAAACCAACGACACTATTGTTGTCCGGTGCGATGCACTCGCTCACGAAAACGCCCATGAGAATTTGGTGTACAAAGCTGCGATGAGTTTAAGCCGTGCCTACGGCGTCGTGGAAGGAGCAAAGATAACCATCGACAAGCATATACCAATTGGCGCCGGCCTTGGCGGTGGAAGCAGCGACGCAGCCGCTACCCTGCTCGGTCTTTGCCGCTTTTGGAATCTCCCCTGCACCCAACCAGAGCTGGAACGCCTGGCCACCAACCTTGGCGCCGACGTTCCTTTCTTCTTGCATTCAGGCGCTTGCCTGGCAACGGGAACCGGCACTGTGTTGGAAGAGTGTACACTTTCTCTGCCTTGGTCTGTACTCATTGTGTCGCCCGAGTTAGGCATTTCGACCGCAATGGCCTACTCTTGGCTTGGTCGTGATGCCTCGAAGCGCTCGTGCACCGATCTCGTGGCCATGCTTCGAGACGCGGTGGGCAATGAGACACGTTTGCGTGCCACTCTTCACAACGATTTTGAGCAGGTCGTCTTCAACGCACATCCGGAACTGGGCGCACTGAAAACTCGCTTGCTTGATCATGGCGCTTTGTATGCGGCCATGTCCGGCAGCGGTAGTAGTGTGTTCGGACTCTTTCGTTCCCATGAAGATGCAGAAGCGGTGACAGAGTACTTTAGCGACATCCGCACCACGGTGTGCCACTTTATCACACAGACCCCTACGATATGAATATTCTAACCATTG
>JBDHXF010000018.1:0-67625 GCA_039810585.1 Chlorobiota bacterium | reverse complement strand
CTGCACGCTAACAAGATGGACATCAGCGGAACCTTGAATGTGGATTCTGTGTTTGTCAATCACCTTGGCGCAAACAATACGACCACGCAGTGGTTGTATGCTACAGATTCAGCCAAGATCAACAAGCTCAATGTGCCGGGTAACTCGACACTGCATGGAGTGACGTCAACGAACATTACTAACAGCGGTGATATCAACACAGCAACTCTGACAGCTACCGATTCGATCCAGACCAACAAGCTGCACGCAACAGGCAACAGCGTCCTGAATGATGTTTGGGCTGATAGCCTTGCATCACGTCAGATCCGCAACTCAGAAACAATCTGGACGGATTCGCTGCACGCTAACAAGATGGACATCAGCGGAACCTTGAATGTGGATTCGGTATTTGTCAATCACCTTGGCGCAAACAATACGACCACGCAGTGGTTGTATGCTACAGACTCAGCCAAGATCTACAAGCTGAATGTGCCAGGTAACTCGACCTTGCATGGAGTGACGTCAACAAACATTACCAACAGCGGTGATATCAACACTGCAACTCTGACCGCTACAGACTCAATACTGGCAGCCAAATTGAGAGTGAGCGGAGCTAGTGCGTTGAACACGGTTACTTCAAATTCCATCACGAACAGTGGATTAACGCAAACGGCAACATTGCAACTGAGCGGGTTAACGACCACGTCGAACGATACCTTGCTTGTCGTTGATGGCAGCGGAAACGTGTCCAAGCGCAGTGCCAACTCACTTTCAGCGTCTACGAGTTGGACACTGACCGGTAACACCGGCACCGATTCAACAGCGAACTTCCTTGGAACAACGGACGACCAACCACTTGTGCTGAAGACGCACAATGTAGAAAGAATACGCGTGGAAGGAAGCGGAAATGTAGGAATTGGAACCAGCACGCCGGCGACGAGACTGGAAGTTTCGGCTGCGTCCAATCCTTTGACTTTGGGTGGAGTGCAGAACGACAATACGGTTGACACATTGCTCACCATCACGTCTGCCGGAACCGTAAAGAAGCGAGCAATCAACAGTGTGGTATCAAACGGAATGATAAAGGGTAGCTACGTTCCCGTGTCATCGGGGTCAAGCTTTACCATCAGTCCGGGCGCCGACATTCAAGCAGGTGCAGTAGTGGTGGTAACCCTGCAAGGTAGCGCTGCAAGCGGTGTGATCAGTGCCATGGTGACCGCCGTCAATGCCGCCGCCGACACCTTCACCGTCGCTACCGGCGCAACCATAACATCAAGTTATTCTATAAACTACATCATCATCAATCCTTAAGAGGATGGATGACGATGCTGCGTGACCTCCGGGTGAGAAAGGGCAATCTGAAGAGATTGCCTTTTTTTTTGAGACGGCTGCAAGGAGATCATTATTCGTGTGGGCTTCGCCCACACTCGCTAAGAATAATATCTCGATCGCTGAAGGGGAGACGTTCAGTTCCTAATATTTGGTAGTCCTCGTGACCCTTTCCCGCCACTAAAACAATCGCTCCGTCAGGCGCGGCGCTTAGCGCCGCACGTATTGCCTCAGCTCTGTCGAGAATGACAGCAGCCATCTCAGGGTGTTCCATTCCCGATAAGATGTCAATCACGATGCCGATGGGCGACTCCGTTCGTGGGTTGTCGTTGGTGACAATCACAAGGTCGGCCTCGCGTTCGGCAATAGCCCCCATGAGCGGACGCTTCGCCTTGTCGCGATCTCCGCCTGCTCCGAACACACACACCATGTGCTGTTTTTTCGTTGACGATTTCAGAGCCCTGAGGGTTTTCTCCAAGGCATCGGGCGAGTGGGCATAGTCGACGACGGCGGTGCGATTGCGGTCAAGGCTGATGCACTCGAGACGACCGGGCGCTGCGCGCAAACGGGGAACAGAAGCGAGTAAGTTTTCGGGGTCTTGGCCCAATTGCATACAGCAGCACAGACATAAAGCCACATTGTCGACGTTAAAGGTGCCCACAAAGGGACTGTGCCAGGTGTGAGCATCCAATCGAAAGGATGTCATTCCATCGTCCTGCACCTCATTGCTGATGCGATGCCAAGGCGCAGTCGAGGAATTGGGTAGGGCAGAAGAGCGACCAACCAAATGCACCTGAGCGACGCAGTGATCGATCATCAACGCAGTGGCCGGGTCTTCGCTATTCAGAATGGCAATGTCTGTGGGACGGAGACTTTCGAACAATTTCTTTTTGGCCCTAGCGTAGTCGTCCATCGAATGATGAAAGTCGAGATGATCCTGCGACAAATTCGTAAAGATCGCGGCCTTCCAATGAAGACCATACACCCGCTCGGTTGCCAGGGCATGCGAGCTCACTTCCATCACGACAGTATCGGCCCCCTCATCGTACATCCTGGCGAGCAGGGCATGGAGTTCCGGGGCCTCAGGAGTCGTGTTCGCGCTGGGTATCTTTTTTGATCCAATGAAGTGACCGGTTGTTCCGATCACGGCAACCTTGCTACCACAGGCTTCAAGGAGTTGTTTGAGGATGAAGGTACAGGAGGTTTTTCCGTTTGTTCCCGTTATGCCAATGAGGCGGAGTTTCGACGAGGGATGATGATACCATGCAGCCGCCAGCAAGGCAAGAGCTTTTTGAGCCGATGCTACTTGCACGAAGCAACAATCGGGGTGCTCTGCGATAGTGGCCGGAAGTCGTTCGCATACCACCGCAGTGGCACCGGCATGAATGGCCATGTCGATGTAGTCGTGTCCATCGATAGCCACAGCTTGTCGTGCCACAAAGAGCATACCTGGTGTGATTTTGCGGCTATCATAGTGAATACCATCCACCGAGTCTGTCCAGCCATGGATGGATAGAACGTCGAGTGATTGGAGGAGTACAGAGAGTTGCATCAGCTTCGATTAAGACCAAAGTAGGCGTCGGAATAGAACCGGGCTATGGCGTGGATGTCTCCACAAAAAGTTGCCCCAAATGGCAGTTGTAACCCATAACTGACCTGAGTGGGCTGCCCTTACTTTCCGTATTTTGCGTGTTCACTTCTACTGACGAAATGAGCGACGAAAGCGACGTTCGGGAAATGAGTTTTTTTGATCACCTTGATGATCTGCGTTCGGCCATTCTACGCGGACTGCTGGGTCTCATCGTGGGATGCGTGATTGCTGCCATTTTTGTCAATCCCCTGATGGAGAATGTGCTCCTTCGTCCGGCGGTTAACGCAGGGGTGAAATTACAGAACTTACGACCTTTTGGACAGGCCTTTCTCTACTTCAAGGTCATTTTCGTGAGCGGCTTCATCATCTCCGCCCCATGGATTCTGTGGAACCTTTGGAATTTCGTCGCTCCCGGTTTATACGAACACGAAAAGGGATGGGCTCGGCGTATCACCATCTTTACCACGTTCTGCTTTCTTGCCGGTATCGCCTTTGCCTATTTCGTGATGCTCCCCAGTATGCTGAGTTTTTCGGCGTTGTTTGGGTCGCCAATCATCACGAACATGATTGATGTTACCGAGTACTTTGGGTTCATCACCACCACCATTATCGGCGCTGGGTTGATCTTCGAGTTGCCCATGATCACCTACGTTCTGGCGCGAATCGGCATCGTGTCGGCCGGGATGATGCGCAAGTATCGTCGCCATGCCATCGTGCTGATCCTTATTCTTGCAGCGGTGTTGACCCCGACGCCGGACCCAATCAATCAGCTCATATTTGCACTTCCTTTGTTTGTTCTCTACGAAATCAGCATTCTTGTAGCGCAGGTTGCACGAAAGAAACGAGAGGAAGCACAGACATCATGATAAGCTCCACGAATAAAATAGCGCAGGACATCGGGGAACCGATACGGCAGGAGCTGGATCAGTTTGACGCCTATTTCCGTAAGCAGATGAAGTCCAACGTTGCCTTGTTGGACGTGGTGGTGCGCTACATTCTGAAAAGTCGGGGAAAGCAACTCAGACCAATCCTTGTCTTTCTCAGTGCCGGAGCATGCGGCGGTATCACTCAGCGCAGTTATGTGGGAGCAGCCATGGTTGAGCTCTTGCATACGGCAACCTTGGTGCATGACGATGTGGTGGACGATGCGATGGAACGTCGTGGAATGGCCAGCATCAACGCAGTCTGGAAGAACAAAGTAGCGGTATTGGTGGGCGATTTTCTGTTATCGCGCGGACTCCTCAGTGCCGTTGAACATAATGAGTTTGCCTTTCTGGCGGTAACGAGCCGCACCGTTCGCCGAATGAGCGAGGGTGAACTTCTGCAAATGCAAAAATCTCGTCAGCGTCACATCGACGAGGAGACCTACTATCGCATTATCTCAGACAAGACCGCTTCGTTGATAAGCACCTGCTGTGAGATTGGCGCGATCAGCGCCACGTCGGACGAGACCATACAGTCGAACATGCGCCAGTTTGGTGAGTGCTTGGGCTTGGCCTTCCAAATCCGCGACGACGTGCTGGATTATACTAGTCGTACAGCGATTCTTGGCAAGCCGGTGGGCAACGACGTCCGTGAAGGAAAATTGACCTTGCCCTTGATCTATGCCTTACAGCAATCTCGTAATGGAGAAGTGAAGAAGGTTCTGAACCTTGTGAAGAGTAAAAAAGCTAACGACAAAGAGGTAGCCTATGTTCATGATTTTGTGGACACCCACGGTGGCAACGCTTACGCTCAGCAGAAGGCTAAAGAATTGTCAGAAGAAGCTATCAAGCTCTTGGAATCGTTGAAAGAAAGTCCGTACAAAGATGCCTTATTGCAATTTGCGCGATATGTAGTTGAACGAGAAAAGTGAGCTATTCGTCTCTCATGTACGTGCCAAGCAGCTGTACGGCTTGATACGGAGTTTTTCTTTTCGACAATATTGTCTGAAATTTGTTTCCCTTAGGAAAGGTTTGAAATGAGTACTGATATCGATCGCATTTTATCGCAGAACGGATCATTTGAGCAATCGTCTACGTCCGTCAGCTTCATGCAGCAAGTCTATGCCTGGATGGGCGGGGGACTTTTGTTGACGACCATAGCGGCGTTTCTGAGCGTGCAGTCTTACGACTTTTTCATGGCCATCGTGCAAATGCGTTGGATTCTGGTAATTGCCGAGTTTGGCGTGGTATTGTGGCTCAGTGCCCGGTTCATGACCATGTCCGCTACCATGGCTCGTGTCCTGTTTATCAGTTATTCCGTACTGACAGGCTTGACGATGTCGGCAATATTTGCCGTGTACTCTCCTGAGTCGATCACCAACGTATTTCTGAGCTGTACCCTCATGTTTGGACTGACGAGTATCTATGGCGCGATAAGCAAGCGTAACTTGAGTGGCGTCGGCTCTTTTATGTTCATGGGTCTGCTAGGTATCATTGGTGCATCGGTGGTCAATATCTTTTTAGCCAGCGACGCATTGAGTTTTGCTATATCGATTGTTGGCGTGGTGGTTTTTGTGGGATTAACAGCCTATGACACTCAGCAACTTCGCGAAATGAGTCTTGAGCTGGAAGCAGGCGGCACCGTGGCCACATCAAACCTTGCCATTATGGGCGCATTGCGCTTGTATCTGGACTTCATCAATCTATTCTTGATGCTGCTGCGATTGTTGGGACGCCGGCGATAAACATCTCGGCACATCGGTTGTGATTCAAACCCTTTGAAGAGCCGCCGCCTTTCGACCTTTAAGAGAATGTAGTGGGGAATTGTATGTTGACTGTTCATCAAACTTTTGCTACCGAGGCACAACACTTACTCGACAAAGGAGAAGCGAAGGAAGCCGCGCAACAATTGGAGCAGGGTCTTAGGCACTACCCGGACTACACCACAGCGTATGTGGTTCTGGCCAGAGCCTATCAAACGCTCAACGACAACGAGTCGGCTCATGAAGTGGTGCAACGAGCACTCAAACGCTTTCCAACGCACCGAGTATTGCGCGCCATTGAAGCAGAGCTGCAACCCATGCTATTGCGTAAGACGGCTGAACCGTTGTCTGAAAGCGACAGCCTGCTTCCTGGGATGAGTAAGAACGAAACGAATGCTGACTCCATTGTCAACTCGACGCCGAACGCATCAACGCCAATAGAAAATGAAAGCACCGTATCCCGTTCACGAGATGTGGGCTCAGAGCCCCATGGGGGCGGTAGAGACCGTACGAATCCTAATCAACAATCGAGTGCTGAGGCAGAGGAGACAGTACAAGAGCTTTCAGCGACGGCCGCGCGGCTTGCAGACGAACCCAAGGTTAAGCCCGAGCCTGAGCCGAATGATACGGATACACTGTTAGATGACGGTCTGTCCAACATAGACGACGACAACGATAATTGGCCTGAGCTTCGTGAGATCGTCGAAGATGACAGCCGTGTTGATACCGACGAGCAACCAGCCGAATCCGAGCAGAGCAGTTCGGAAACTACGAGCACAGCCAGCGAGCAAAGAGCCGATGCAGCAACCCCTCAAGCGACGGTGGTCAACGCTGAGGCTCTGATTGAAGGCACAGAAGAAAGTGCCCGAGATGATGCAGGAGATTCTGAAGACGTGGATACCAACAGTGTGCTCAAGCGCATCAACGTGGTTCGCGGATCCGTGGTGGTGGACCAATCGTTATTGAAACGACTTCGCGTGCGTCTGCACGAAAGCCAACTTCGCTTCATCGACACGACGTCCGGATCCGGCGAGAAAGCTGCACACCGAAGCTTACGCGCGTCTAACATGCGATTGGTACCGGGTTTGGAGTTCACACCACTGCGCGTGCAATCGATGCGCAAGCATGTGCCACGAAGTTATTCGTTGGGCGAACCACCTGCCTTTCCGGTGATCCGAGGTTCGGAGATGAATATATCTCCTGCCATTGCGCCGTCGCCCGAGAAGGAGCAGCGTAAGCGTAAAGGTGACGGTGAGAGACGCATTAAAGCTGAGGTGAAGCGCACGCAACTGGAAGAACTTGCCGCCCGTTTGGAGCGAGCCAGAATACCGGTTGTGACCGAAGAGCCGGAACCGGGATTCCCACGATTTGCAGCAAGCGACGCATCGGAGCCCATGGTAATTTCTGAAACCATGGCCGGAATCTATGAGCAGCAGGGTCTCTACGAACAAGCGATTAAAGCCTACCGACAACTCGCTCGAATTAAGCCTGAGAAGCTCGAGTATTTTGAGCAGAAGATTGCTCAACTCGCCAAGAAACCGGAATAGAGAATGCTCATCGTCCCACGATACATTCTGCGCGCTCACATCGCCCCCTTCTTGTTTGGAACATCGGTGGTGATGTTTTTGTTTCTGATGCAGTTTATCCTGAAGTACATCGATCAACTTGTTGGTAAAGGACTCAGTACCTGGGTGATCATTCAATTGATTGTCCTCAATTTATCCTGGATGTTAGTGCTCGCCGTCCCCATGGGCGTGTTGTTTTCGACGCTTATGGCTTTTGGTTCGATGTCAGCTGCCCACGAAATCACCATCTTCAAAGCTAGTGGTGCGGGATTGATTCGGCTTATGGTGCCTGTAGTCATCTGTGGCGCATTGCTGACCTATGGAATGTATTGGTTCAACGATGCCGTTTTGCCGGATTCCAACCACCGGGCAAAGATTTTGATGTGGGATATCGAAAAGAAGAAACCAACATTTAACGTGGAGGCTGGTCAGTTCAGTACTCAGCTTGAAGGGTACACTATTCTATCGCGCAGTCTGGATAGTGCCAATGGCACGATGGTAGGAGTGACTATTTACGACCGCACAACGGCGGGGCGTACGAACGTCGTGAGTGCCGATAGTGGAACCATTCGCTTCACCCCGGATTACAACAAAGTAGTGGTACACCTCGGTCATGGAGAAATACACCAGGTATTTACGTCGCAACCTGCCACCTATCGTTACATCCAATTTGCCTCGCATCAAATTGTTATCCCAGCCAGTGGTTTCCGTTTGGAGCAGTCGGGCGAGTCGATGTTTGCACGGGGCGATAGGGAAATGTGCATTAAAGATATGCGGGTGATTGTGGACAAAGCGGAATCACAAAAGCAACTGGAAAGCCGGAATATCGATAGTGTTGCCGAGCGACACGTGCAGTATCTGTTCGGAACAGACAACGCTCATAGCTTGGAGAGTGGTCCAACGTCCGCCGGTGACCGAGCGCTAAGTCGTATCGCGTACATACGGAATCAAATCGAGCCCTTAGCTTTTCAATATGGTGAGAATGATCGGGAATCGCGCAAGTACTTGGTGGAGATTTACAAGAAGTATGCCATACCCTGTGCCTGCTTTGTCTTTCTTTTTGTCGGATGCCCTTTGGGCATCGTCACCCGCGGTGGAAATTTTGGTATTAGCGCCGCCATCTCCCTCGGATTTTATGTCATCTATTGGGCCTGCTTGATTGGAGGAGAAAAACTTGCCGACCGGCAGCTCAGCTCACCGCTTGCGATGTGGTTGGCCAATGTGGTTATTGGAGCGGTGGGAATAATCCTTAGCCTCAAGATTAACAACGAGTCGCTCAGCCTTCGCAGCCTATGGCGCCGACTCTTTAGCACCCGAACTCCAAAAGTGAAGCCAGAGGCTTCCGTGTAATGTTTATACTGTGGTGCTTTGGCGAGCGAATGAGCACCTGGCCTTAGTCACTTCCATCTCATTGAAGCTACTCACTTCGCTATACCAAAGGCCCGAACCGAGTTTGCACATGAATCACATTCCTGCGGAATACTCTGCAACGGTGTTGAGGCTCATTCTATGAACCCGGCCAGTTCTGCGGCAGTACGAACATGAAGCAAGATATGGTCGTCAACCAAGGTTTGTACGGCTCGTTTACAGCGCTCAAGCTCGATACCATGATGCCACGCGAAATGCCAGATGTCGATTGGAGCTAAACTGCATTCCAGCGCGAGAAGTTGTTCCACGGTGACCTTTTGCTTCGCCAGGAAACGTTCGCGAACAGCCTCAACAAAGTCCTTCGCATTCTCACCGTTTACCAATGCAGGGACAAAGAAATAGTTGTCGACCGATTCAAGATCGCAGATAGGAAATCCGCGCGAGGGGTCGAGGAAGGCTGGAAGAAAGGCCATTGAGACAACGTAGGGTTGCTCCTCGACGTTGGCCCAGAGGTCGTTCCACACGGCTTCATCGTGAGTCTTCAGCCACTCGAAGAATTCTTGCTCGCGGGTCGGGAGCTGCATCAGGTGATGCGCACCAAAGTGTGCGGTAATAGCTTGTGCACTCTCTGCCGTGAGCGAGGTAAAGAGTTCCTCTGGAAAACACACCGTTTGTCCCGCCTCGATGTGATCATCGCACCACTGTGCTATTTCTTCGTTGGTCATGGATGCTCTGCGCTTATAGAGAAAAGATACATGTAAGAGACTGCGTTGAATGGAGCTGGTTGTCGTTCCGTAGTTCTGTTGGCGAACACACTGCACCGTAGCGTATGCTACAAGCGCAAGCCGTCTTCTGCGAACACGAAGCAACCTGTTTTTTGGAATTGCACGAAGCCGGTGGAACCAATCAGAGGGTTTTCGTCGACCGTGCTTCGAGCGCGAAAACTGAGCGACTCCGAGCGAAGATGAACGATGCGTTCGTGTCCAACATACTCAACAAAATCAACCTGAGCGCTGCACGTGGCTTCCGCATTGTTATGGCAGAGACGAAGGTCCTCAGCGCGTACAGCCAGCTGCACGGACTGAGGAAGCTGCTTGGGAGTACGACGGATCTGTGCTTCATCCAGTGCAACGCGAAAACGACCTGACTTCTCCAAAAAGGCTAAACCATAATCCTGCACAAGCGAACCGTGGTACACGTTGAGCATCGGACTGCTCAAAAACGAACAAACAAAGAGATTGTCCGGATTGCGATAGACGTCGTGAGGAGTTCCGATCTGCATCAAACGACCATGGTTCATGACGGCGATGCGATGACCCATTGTCATTGCTTCGGCATGATCGTGCGTTACGTACATAGACGTGGTGCCCAGTTGACGCTGCAATGTGGTGAGTTCGGCGCGCATTTCCACGCGTAGATTGGCATCCAGATTAGAGAGAGGCTCATCGAACAGAAAGAGTCGTGGTTGCCGGGCGATAGCACGACCAAGAGCCACCCGTTGCCGCTGACCTCCGCTGAGTTGCTTGGGGAGCCTTGTCAGTACGCCGTCGATGCTTAGCATTGAGGCGACTTCGTGCACGCGTCGTTCAATACGTGACTTCTCTTCTTTGCGCACACGCAAGGCAAACGCGATGTTCTCAAATACCGTCAGGTGAGGATAGAGGGCATAGTTTTGAAACACCATGCCGATATCGCGATGTCGAGCTTCCACCTCGTTCATGCGTTGGGCATCAAAGCGAAGTTCACCTTCACTAATACTCTCGAGGCCGGCAACCATGCGTAACAAACTGCTCTTACCGCAACCGCTGGGACCGACAAGCACCAGAAATTCCGAAGCTGCCACATGGGCGCTGAAGTCGTCTACCGCTGTCGACTGTTCGTCGTACCTCTTCGTGAGATGATCGAAAGTGATGGAGGTCATGTTATTGATCTCCCGCGTGAACGTGGGTCATCATGGAGGCGACGGAGCCGACTAAGGACATCAAGCGTGCGTAATTCATGCGCTTGGGTCCTATCAACCCCACCGAATACGTGGAGCTGCCAACGCGGTAGTGTGCACTCACAAAGCTGAAATCGCGCAGGAGATCGCTCTGCGTTTCGGAACCGATCATCACATTCACGCTATTGTCAACTTCACTTTGCGTGCGCTCGAGAAGGTGCACAATCACATCTTCATTCTCAATAAGCTCCACCACTCCTCGAAGTCGGCTTGGATCTTCGAACTCCGGTTGGTGTACCAGGTTTTGGGCGCCGGCCATATGGAGGCGCTCGGATCCGTCGCTCAACAATCTCTCCATGGAATCGATGAACAGACGAACTACCGGGTGGGACGTGTGCTCTGCCATCATGGCGGGGAAGTGCTCACGAACGAATCGCAAAGACCGTCCGCTTACTCGTTCATTTAAAACGCGAGCAAGAGCTTCCAGCTCTTGCGTATGAATAACTCCTTCGGTTTCCAAGCTGAGTGTACGGACGATGTCGGAGTCCAAAGCCACCACGACCAGGACACGAATAGAAGACAGCGGAATGAGTTGAATCTGTCGAATAATGAGGTCGCCAACCACCGGAACTTGCACTACCCCAAGAAGTTGAGACACCATGCCCAGAATGCGAGAGGCGTCACGATGAATACTCTCGGAGGTTGAGGCGAGCAAGCTTTTCTTGAGCTTATGTTCTTCGTCGGCGCTGAGAAGATCCAACATCATCAATGAATCGACATAGGTGCGATAGCCCTTATCTGTTGGTACTCGTCCTGCCGATGTGTGTGGGTGCGTGATGTAGCCGAGCTCCTCCAAGCGTGCCATCACCGTGCGGATGGTAGCGGAGGAGACTTTCATTTCAGATTCTATGTGTCGCAAGAGCGTTTGCGATCCGATAGGACTGGCGGACAAGACGTAGGATTGTACGATTGCGCGAAGAATAAATTCTTCGCGTTCGTTGAGATCAAAAGTCGTCAGACGTGAAGCATCCTCTCGCCGAAGCGGACGTTGTGACTGCCAAGATGCTGATGACTGCGGATCCATGAAGTCTGGGTGACGATGGTGACAATACCGGTCCGATGTTCTTTCTATGAACGTCGCTTCCGACTACAATATCGAAGCAAAGAAATACTTCAAGTAAGGGAAGAATGAATAGGTAGAATTATACGCCAAACCTGCGCTAATAGTGAGTCCGCCTAGTACCACGAGGGCAATAGCATACACAGGGAACGGATTGACGTCAAACACCACTGATGTTGCTCGGAGTATTCGTGCAATGATCCACACCAACACTGCAGCAGCAAGAACAATCCAAAGCATCACAGAGCTGAAGTCCAGTGCTCGATACAGGACCGTTGCGAAGGGAAGAAACAAGATCACCGGTATAGAGCACCATACGGTGATGATGAACGTGTCGCTCAGAAATATCTTGCCCTTCACGAAGATGGCTAACAGTCGTAACACCAGCGCAACGAGCGTCATCAGTACCATGGAGAGTGTTCCCAGTGCTAGGATGCACAAATCGGGACTCCAGGCCAAACGACTCAGGAAGGTCTTTACTCCCTCTTGCGGAAACATGATCATCAACAGATATTCTGCCTGCGTGCTCATTCGTGCATGATAGAGCAGGGTGGTGAGCAGAATGGCAATGGTACAACTGATGACCGCCGCGAGAATGACGGTTTGGGAGAGCGACAGGATGCGTTGATCGCGAATGTCTGCGTAGAAGTTATAGGGATGAAGCAACGCACGGAGCACGTACTCACGGAAACGACGGGAGCGATTCACCAGGAAGATCATGATAAGAATGAGTCCAATTCCACCGATGATGAAGATCACCGGATTTGCTTCATTGTAGGTGCCGGCTTGTAAGGTGGGGTCTTTCTCGTCGTTCAACCAAGCCTTATACATGAAAAAGGCAGTGCGAGGGTCGCGATTGATGTTACAAATGCCGGAGTAGCACATGTCATCACCGGCAGTATTGGTAAGCATGGTTGAGTGATTGAGCTGGAAGTCCGTCAAGGTCCACAGCACGCACCCACCACTCTGTGCTGCCTTCAAAGCCCGGTAGCAGGTCAGAATATATCGAGCTTGAGCTTCTTCGGAAATGGGATCGGCGTAGCCGTTGCGATTATCGGGTTGTAAGGGTTTGCCAAAACTCAGTGCAAAGGGTTTGTTCGCGTCTTTGGCAAGTCGACCCAGCTCGTTCTGAATATTCTCTTCGGATTCGGTGAAACGGTCGGCGCTGAACAGCAGAGCGTCGATGTTATCGCTGATTACATTTTTAGATCGAAAGCGAACCATCTGCGACAGTGGATAGACGGAGTTCGCACGAAAGACTGCGGAGATTGTCTTCAAATACTCATAGCTACTTGGTTTGTCTTGCTGCAGGTCGCTCGCAAGATTCCACATAGCAAGTGAAGGATAACGTTCATAGGTGGCGATCATGTAGTCAGCCACATTTTGATAGCGTGCTCTCACCTCGTCAGTACCAAGAACAGAGGCAGGAATCTCGTACGCGGGCATGTCGACGATCACCAGTATTCCGTTCCGTGCACAGAGATTCATGAAGTAAGGATGGGGTGCGTAGAAGAGCATGTGCACGCAATTCACACCGAGGGTTTTGAGCAGCTGTACGTCCTTATCAAATTGATCAGCGCCAACGGTGGCCGCAGAACCATTCATTTCTTCCACGTAGTCGACAGCTTTGACGAAGAGCGCTTTGTGATTCAAGGTAAGGAGGGATTGCGCTGCTATTGAACCCGCCTCTACCTGACGCATGCCAAGGGGAATGGCGTAATCGTCCACAACTTGACCGTTCACCATCAAGCGTAAACTCATCGTGTACAAAGCCGGGTTTTCGATCGACCACGGTTCGGGATTTACGACGGACATGTTGAATTGCACGGGAAGCTTACGACTCTCAGCGATGCTGAATTGCTGCGTCGTACTGGCCACCACCGCGCCATCACCCGGATGGTGCAGTTCGACGCTGAGCGTACAATTCACGTCTCCTAGATTATGGTGCGTAGAATCGGCCGTTTGTGAACCAAAGGCCTCGCTGGAAATAATGGTTGACGTTCGAATCTGAGCAGAACCGTCTTGGAGACTGATGGTCGCCTTCACGTCGTTGATTGAGATACGGGGCAATCCGACTAAAAACAATTCGCGAATGACCCCGGTGAAGACGCGCTGACCAAAGAGCTGCTGGCGTCGGGTGCGCAGCGCATTGTCCGATGCAGGAAACACGACCAGCTCAATGATATTGTTGCCTGCTTTGAGGTACTTCTCCGGAATAGGAGCCATCACCGGCACCATGCCACTGAAAGTTTTCCCAACATACTGTCCGTTAATACTAATCTCCGCGGCGTCTGCCAGGCCTAAGAAATCGATATTCCATGCAAAGCGTTGCAGCGTTGCGGCATCTATACTCACTTGTTTGCGGTAGGTGATGCGCCCATTATATGTTTCACTGCATGGCAGTGTAGCCTGTGTCCATTCTACACCATCGGTCGAACGATCCCATGGACCGGCTAAGGAGTTGACAAAGCGGGTGCTTGAGGGAAACAAAGATTTTGTTTGATCGGCGGTAAACGGACTGTATTCCGCTCGTGTCACGAAAGGACCGAGGAGGACTAAACAGCAGCAAACGACGACAAGGGGTAGAGATCGGGTCATGAGTCAACGCGGTGTTTCGCACAGTACGGACGACAAAAATAGTGCGGAAAAGACTTTATCGGGCAGAAATCAAGCTCGCCACGGACGCTTCATGGAATAGCGCGTCGGGTAGTATGAAACGCGCCCCATTTGTAGCTTGCAACTCATTCAATGTGTTGCCATTGCCCATATTCGAAAACAACCGGGGATACTATCGCATGAGAGTCCGATCTGCTTTTCTGAGGACGTGCTTATTCGCTTTGGGGCTGCTTTATTTCTGCTCTAGCAATCTGCGAGCAGCTTCACAGGATCATGAACATAGCTCGCTTGAACGCTTGATGGAAGCCTCGCGACCATCGCTCCCTCAACACATGACGCTTCCGCTGGGCGAGGGATTCCCAAAAGAAGTGCTGGTTACGGCAGCATCAGACTTTGAGAACGAGAATCTGATAGAGGACGAGACGGACAATTCGCCGATGCAAAATGAGTCGTCCATTGCGGCTAACCCCCTCGACCCAAGATACCTTATTGCCTCCGCCGTGGACTATCGTGATGGCCAATCTGCGTGGGTGTACGTGTCGAGTGATGGCGGTCACTCCTGGAAGAACATCAATCTTGGCAAGCCCGCGGGTCTCAACTTCGTTGTCGGAAACGATCCCAGTGTTGCCTGGGATTTTGCTGGCCGTGCCTATTTGGTTTATGGAGGTTTTGATGCAAAACGCGCCAGCGGAGAGAATGCAGTGTTCATTGCCGTCAGTACCGACAACGGCCAAACATGGAACAAGCATCACCCGGTCATTCTGCACCAAGGCACGATGACGAACGACTCTGCATTTGAAGACAAATACTGTATCAGCATCGACAATGCTGCGGCCTCGCCATACCACGGTCGCCTCTACATCCCGTGGAAGCGTGTGATTGACAAGGACTCCTCAACGCAGATTGTGGTCACCAGTTCGGACGACCACGGTCAGACCTGGTCAACACCAATGCGCATTAGTGAAGTGCTCACCGGTAAGTCGCTCGATACGACTTTTGGTCAGAGCTTCCCCATAGCCGCTACCGGTCCCAATGGTCAAGTGTATGTTGCCTGGAACTATGGTCCTCTGCACAACATTGGCTTCAATCAATCCAACGACGGAGGCAAAACCTGGGGCATTCCACGCTTGATTCGTGACTACCGCTGGCTGGGGGTGACGAAAAACATGGGCTCGCAATACAACCACACCTTGAAAGGCGGCACACGCGTCGAGTCCTATCCTTCTCTCGTCGTTGATACCACCAACTCCTCTCGTCGTGGTTGGTTGTACCTAACCTGGGCTGCAGACCCTAGTCCTAATATCTATTTCTCTCGATCCACTGACGAAGGCGCCACTTGGAGCACACCGGTGATTGTACACAGCGACACCACCAACGATCAGTATTGGCAATGGATGGCGCTCGACGGCACCAATGGCGACTTAGCGGTAATGTATCTGGATAGCCGTGACGATGCCGCAAATAAGCTCTCGCGGTGCTACGTCAGTATTTCACGAGACGGAGGAAGCACGTGGACAGATCGCGCGGTAGACGATGTTGCCTTCGACATTCGCCGCAACCCCTTTGCCGGTGGATCCCTCAGTGGAGTATTCGCCGGAGATTACAGCGGTTGCGCCTTTATTAATGGCAAAGTGTATCCATCGCATGTGGACATGCGAAACACCTATCCCAATGCTGCTGATGATGACGTGTACACGGCCGTGGTAAATATCAATGCGCCTATGCCTGTGTCGAACTTGCGGGCTACGACCCTTCCCTTGGAGCCTCACACCATTGAGTTGTCGTGGACTCCGCCCACTAAACGCGTATTTGGCGAAGCCCTTGCGCCAAGTGCGTTTACGCAACGCTTCTATAAAGATAGCGTGTTGGTGCAGACGCTGGCTGGGAGCGTGAATAGTTATCGCGATACGACCTTGCAACCTTACACAGCGCACGAATACACGATCGTGGTGGTTGCCGATCCCAATGCTGATTCTTCGGTGCCCCGTTCTGTTATTGGCTATGCCGGCGGGGCGAAGCAACCAATGGTCCCTTTACTTCTGTCGGTGCTCAACGACACGACCCAGGCTATGCTGCGTGTGCACATACCCAATATGAGAGCAGATTCGGTGAACCCCTTGGTTAACCTGTCGAAACTTCGTGTGTATCGTGATTCGGTGCAAGTGGCAGAGTATGATCTTCAGACAAGTGATACGGCCAAAGTGGTGGATGAACTGAGTCCGATTTCGGAACTCGGATACTATCGCTACGCAGTGTCGGTGCTGGATGCCCTTGGGAACGAAAGCGAGAGATCCCCCGACGTAGAGCGATTTATAGGACCTGTCGGAACGGAATGGAAAGATTCGTTTGAACGCTTCGTGATGTACAAGTATAGGAATCGAGGAACGTGGGCACAGACGTCTGAGTTTTCATACTCTGCTCCGCAGAGTCTTACCGAGTCACCACACCAAAACTATCCGTCGCTTGCACGCGATACGCTCACTCTGTTTCCTCTTGCCGGCAATGACAATCGAGATTATATCGTCAGCTTCCGGCATGCTGCCATCGTGGACAAAACCGATACCGCTTTTGTCGAGTCGGTCATTATGGATCAGAACGATAATGATAGTGTGGTGTCAATTCTTGGAGCGTTCAATCGCACAGACTTTGATGCGTGGGCTGACAACAGTCTCAACGCAGCAGACTGGAAAGCCGAAGCTCTGCAATACCATTGTCCAAGCGGAGCGCGCGTGGCTCTGCGACTACGGTTCAAATCCAACATTGGCACCAATGCCGATGGGTGGTACATTGACGATCTTGGTATTCAATCCGTGGCGGTGGAGGTGAAGGACGACGAGCTTCCTACAACGCTGGTGTATCCCAATCCCTGTTCGCAGTCGGTTCTTCTTCGTTCGGACGCGCCCTGCGCGTTACGAGTTGTTGACATTCTCGGTCATACTATGTATCAGCAAACACTGCACTCTGCGGATGTTCAAAGTATAACCTGCGGGGACTGGCCAAGCGGTGTGTACCAACTCGAGTTCCAATTCTCCAAGAGCTTTGTGAGGCATCAGCTGGTGGTCGTGCATTAATCCGTCGTGGCGCACCGCTCTCAGCCACTCATATTCGGCATAAAAAAAACGGCTCGTGCTACCAATAAGCACGGGCCGTTTTTTTTTAATTCAGCGTTGCATGACACCACGCCATGGCGCAAGAGTATTAGCCAAAGGACGACTGCGACATGTCGCCCGGTGGTGTGTAATCGTTCGGAGAACGCCGCCGTGAACGAACGACAACGTAGATGATAAAGCCACCCACACCAACCATCATCACTACGAAGAAAATTGTTCCGTAACTCACGGTGGGGGGATAGTACTCAACAGCCCCATCGGGGCGCACGTAATAAGAGGGACTTGAGTAGTAGAAAGCCGGATGGAATGGAGTGTACCACCACCAACTCGTCCGTCCCAGTGCATAACCGGTCATCAAGCCGTCGCCATAGCCGCCATAACTATTGAAAATGTAATTACGCGATACGCCATCGGAACCGGTGTAGGGGGTCGTCTCTTGTCGACGAGGAACACCGTATGACCTTTGATACTCTAATCCGCTTCCAATCTGAGCGCCACGGGCAATTGCGCTGCCACGCGACGAACCAAACGACGGGGTGGAGCGGGGGACGTTCGGACTAGGCGTCGAGTAACTTCGTGAACCACCAAATGAACCGCCACTACCGCGCGAGCTTCCGCGTGAACTTCCAAAGGAGCTACCGCCGCCTCGTGAGCCACCAAAGGAGCCGCCGCCGCCCCTTGAGCTTCCACGTGACCCGCCGAAGGAGCCTCGAGCGAACGCGTCCTCAAAGGAACCGCTGAGAATGCTAAGAACAAACACGCTGCACAGCAGAAGTGCAAACGATCGAAGGGAAGAGATGCGATGCGCTTTCATGTTAAAAGACGTTTTCAGTACTGAGTGATCCATCTTCGTTGCGAAAGGTAATCTCAGCCTTGAAATCCGTGTACTCCGGTATTTTCTTCGAGCTAAAGATGTTTCGCAGGCCGCCACTATCAAGCTTTTCGGGCGCTTTGATATGGACGATTAAGGAGGTGATTCCGTCTAAAGGTTGATTGTTGACGGTGACCTCTGTACTATCAATTTCACCGCTGCTCTCTACGCTCAGTAACTGCAGTTGTTGCGCCTCTTCTTCGGTAAAAGAGGGTCGCATCGTTTTAACATTATCGAAGTGGTCGGTGAAGATCTGCTTCGAGTGCAAAGCACCATCGGTGCCTTGATATTGGAGCACAGCGTCGAAGGTTCCGTCTTCCGTCAGATTTAGGAAAAGCTCCTTAACGCCGGCTAGTTGCTCACCGTTGTAATAAATGGCAGTTTTCTCAATACGTCCGTTGCTCTCTACTGCAAACTTTGGCATAGAGACCTCCTCATGATGTGGCACTAGTTAGTGCTGCACAACAATCATGCACCGTCTTGTTTCGTGACTGCTGCGCAGTACACAAACATACAGACCGGAGGCCAGGTCGTCGGTAGGAAGTTCTGCACGGAAGTAGCCGTCCGGGCTGACTCCGTTAAAGATGCGCCGTACTACTCTGCCCTGCACGTCCACAAGATTGAGATCAATCATCTCACCTGAGCCTACCGTTGCCTCCACAATGCTGTGCGATGTCGCCGGTTGAGGGTAGGCGTGCAGGTAGTCGCTAGCCGACAGTGCATTGTCGTTCACGGCATTGGAAACCCCTCTACCAATTCCACTGATCGCCACACTCTTATTTCCCACCGTACTGGTGATGCTGAGGGTGGCACTGCGCAGACCAACGGCCTGAGGTGCAAATTGGACGAAGAGCGATGAACTGGAACCACTATTGATTTGCGATACCGAGCCGGAAAGAGTGAAATCGTTGTCAGTAGTGTTGGCTCCCGCGCTCAAGGCGTAAGTATTTACGGTCAATGAAGCAGTGCCTGTATTCTGTAGTGCCAGACTTTTGGTTTGGTTCGAGCCTACGTCTACGGAATCAAAATTCAGGGTCGATTGTACATTCAGGACGCCCTGACCGCTGGCATTGACGATGGGGAAGCTCAACTTTCCGATGGTTTTCCCAATGATATACAGAGTTGCCGTCGTGGTATTGGCGTAGCCGAATCCACTGGTGGCGGTGAGTCCATCTTCGCTGATCAAAGGCTTAAAGCTACGTGCAGTATCAGTTGTTACAACGACTTGCGATAACGAGCCAACAATAGCGCACTGGGTGGAATTGGGTGGGGCATAGGCGTAAACCGGATGAAATCCTGAGGCAGGAAAGACGTATCCGGACGGTGCCCAATTCACGCCACCGTCGATGGTGATGTACATCGTGGCAGCTTCGGTTACGACACCGGTTGGTCTGCTGATGGCATATCCAACCAGTTTCGACGAGAAGCACAGCTGAGTCAAATTACCTGCACCGGACAGAGTGCTGATTTGCCACGTCGCTCCGTGGTCGAAGCTGTAAAGTACTCTACCGGTTGAGGTGCCAATCCAGCAGTAGTCATTCAACCAACAAATCGCACTGTACTGTGTGGTTTCGCCATTTTGAGCGGAACCAATAACCTTCGATGTGGTCCAGGTTGCACCGCCATCGCTCGTTATCCCTACATTCCATTTTCCTCCGGTTGGGTTGCCCAGCATCACGCCGTTTGAGGCATCGGTCATATTGATGTTCAGGGGTTTTGCGGTGATGGAGGCAACGCTGACGTTGGTCCACAGGGAGCCGCTGTTCGTTGTCTTGTACACTTTCGCTTGTGCTGAGCCGACCAGTGCAGACGAGGTAGACAGTCCGGTTATACAGCTCAGGTCATCAGTGAGCGACGAATCAATTGCCGTCCCGTGCATCACCATCTTCCGTCCCGATGTGCTCTTTCCAACAGCCCAGAAGGTAACAGGGGATTTTGCATAGGCGCCGGTAAATGTCAGCGCCGGTGTAGAGGCATACTTGCTATACGAATTGGGAGTACTGATCGAAATCGGAATCACAATGCTTTGGTAGCGCGTGTAGGTTCCGGAAGTCATGACGACTTGGCAGGTGACGGAGTCGGTTCGGAAATACGTCGGATCCACCGTCGACAACGTGCAGTTGAGTTGCACGGTGTCTGTGGCATTGATACGCGTGACATTGAAGGTTGTCTTGCTCAATTTGACGACGTTCGTTGCCGGTGTAATCGTGATGACCGCATTGTCGGCACGACCCAAGTAGTTACGAATGGTAAATGTTGTGGCAACTCCCGACGTGGCATCCACGCTGGCTTTCCCGTTAAACGACATATTCGTGAGTTCGAGTCCCGGCGTTGTGCCGGTATTGAGATCTGCATTCTCACTCAACGCACGATAGGCGTTCACGCGACCGTAATACAGCGGACGTTGACTTTGATTTGTGGTTATCACATTATCGCAGGTGCTTCGAATCTGTTCTGCTACCATCTTCGGCGTCCAGTCCGGGTGTTTGGAAATAATAAGTCCGGCCAGACCCGCCACGATGGGACAGGAAAATGACGTACCATCCATTGCTCCATACTTGTTTGGGCTCTGGGTACTGAGGATACCGACGCCCGGGGCCCAAACGTCTACGCGCTGACCATAATTCGAGAAGCCTGCTTTCTTATCATTGGCATCGGTTGCCCCAACGGTAAGAACATTGTCAAAGTTTGCAGGGTATTGCAGACTGTCAGCCAAGTTGAGATTGTTATTTCCTGCAGCAACCACTACAAGTGCTCCCTTCGATACAGCAAAGTTGATCACATCTTGTTCAGCCTGCGAACTTCCGGCACCACCCCAACTGCAGTTGATCACTTTTGCGCCTAACATGGCAGCATAGCGGATACCTTCATAGCCGGCTAGCACAGCATTTCCGAATTGATCTGAACCGCACTTGATCGCCAAATACTTACAGTTATAGCCAACACCTGCTACACCTTTGCTATTGTTGGTTACGGCAGCGGCGCAGCCGGTTGTCATCGTGCCGTGATTCAACTCTGCGTCCATATTCGCATTTCGAACTTTCGGATCGTTGTCCGGCTTCAGCGTTCCTTGCATAGCTTGCACGGTCGTTATGCTTCCCACGAAGTCCCAACCGCGATAGTCGTCGATGTAGCCATCCTTATCATCATCAACACCGTTCGTACGCTTGTCTCTGCCTTGAGAATCGGTGCCAATTTCACCCGGGTTCAACCACTGGTTTGCAGCCAAGTCCTCATGCTCGAAGTCCACACCGGAATCCACGTCAGCAATGACAACCGTGCTACTGCCGGTTGAGATGTCCCACGCCTGGGATGCTTTTATCTTGGCCATGGCATACTGACTCGAGAATTGTGCATCGTTTGGGGTACCGAAAAAGGTCCGTCGAAACACCGGTACCGCATACTCCACATCCGGATTTTGCGCGATAAGTGCGCACGCATCATAGGCATCTATATCGAGCGCATAATGCAGCTCAAATATTCTCTCGAGTCCAATCGGATCTACCTGTTGAATAGCGTTGCCGGATTGTTGGGTGCTAAACGGGGCGCGGATCGACGTCACGGCCAAGGGAGACAATGTTTGTTCCCAAGCAGTTGACTGAAAACTCAACGAGCTCGCGTCCGGGTGTTGACTAGATTTAGTCTTCACCAGAATGACATTCTTGAGGTAGTGCTCCGGACTCACGCGGTCGAGTACATATTCATGCGCAGGCACATGCACGCTTCCGGCATTCACGGCCGGTAGTTGAAAGCGCAGTGGTGCAGAGTTTTGTGCTGAGCCGATACCGGTGGATGCCACGAAACATAGGCAACAGAGAGTGAGAAGCGAAGACAAGCGATGGAAGGTCATAAGTCGATACTGATTCATGAATATCTCTCGAAATTACATAAGGGAAACCAACAGACTTTCCTAAGTTGAGGAATGCCGTTTTTCAAAGCCGTATCAGAGTAACTCAAAATGTAGATAGGGGATACACCGTGGACGTTCTTTTCCTGATAGCCGTTCTTGTGAGCCTCTGTGCGCTCTGGCTGGTTTTTAAAGGTGTCGACGTTCGTCTCGTACTCTTTAGCGCCGCTTGTATCATTGCCGCCTTTGCCGGCAATATGCTGGCAATTTTCGATGTTTTCTTTCATCGAATGGGCGATGCCCAAGTGGTTGGTCCCATCTGCTCAGCCATGGGCTATTCGTTCGTGTTACGGTGGACGGGGAGTGACAAAGAAATGGTCAGATTTCTGCTCCATCCTCTGCGCCGAGTTCGATGGCTTCTCATTCCGGGTGGATGTGTGGTGGGATTTGTCACAAACATGGCGATCACGAGTCAGACAGCCTCAGCGGCGGCCCTTGGTCCTATTCTGCTCCCCCTCATGCGCGGTGCCGGATTCCATCCTCTCATCGCGGCGGCTACGCTCGTTCTCGGCTGTTCCGGCGGCGGCAATCTCTTCAATCCCGGCGAACCGGATGTGGTGAACGTTCAAGTCAACGCACACGCCACTACTGAACAAGTTCTGCAGCACATGCTGTGGCCGGAATTACTTGGTTTTGTCGTCGCGGTTCTACTCTTCTGGATCTTGAGCGTTCGCAGTTTTCCAATGGGAGCCGGGGACGAGGATGACACGACTCACCACGCGCCCATCTCGATCCTCAAAGCCCTGTTGCCTCCGCTGCCTATTGTCATACTGTTCGTGCTTTTGCCGGGTTTTCACTTGGTTCCAAAAGTCGCCGAGTGGTATCCCTCCGGTTTGCCGGTCGTGCACGCCATGTTAGCCTCAACAATCGTTGCAGCGGTGGTTGTCCGCAAGGACATCTCGCGTCTCACCAAGGAATTCTTTGAAGGCCTGGGCTTTGGATATGTGCACGTCATATCGCTCATTATTACCGCCAGTTGCTTCATCGAAGCCCTGAAAATGAGTAAGCTGATGGATGTTTTGGTACGCAGTATTTCGTCGGGCGGAGTGTGGTCCTACCTCAGCTCATCGCTCAGCACCATGGCCATGGCTTTCGTGAGCGGAAGTGGTACAGCTCCAAGTATCGCCTTTTCCAAGGCCGTACTGCCTGGATTGCTCCAGCAGGGAATGCAGCAAGCGCAAGTATTGGACCTGGGCTGCATAGCCGACGTCGGCGCCTCGTTTGGTCGCACCATGTCACCCGTCGCCGCCATCGTCATCTTCGCCGCCAGCGTCTCTCAAGTTCCCGCCCGTGATGTGGTCAAACGCTTGGTCGTTCCGCTGCTGTGTGGTCTTGTCAGCGCCTTCCTGTTCCTTGCACTGTAAAGCTCAATACTGAAGTGTATATTCAAGAGTCCTTATTATCTGAGCGGCAGTGCTTCGCACTGCAACGCCAGCGGACGAGCGGGGGATGGTGAATTCCCAACTGACGCGGTGTATTGCACATGGATGTGACCCGATTTAATGGAGGTACATCACATTACTGAATCGCAACTCTGTGTCAAAGTCGACCGGGTGCTTGTACCGCAGTGAGGAGTGCGACCGCTGAAAGTTGCAATAGAACTCAACGGGCCGAACACCATGGCGCTTTTGGAGTTCATCGGTACAAGTGAGAGTGCAATTAAAATGACTAACCAAAGTCATTCAAATCATGGCGCACGATTAATGCACCAATAAGCGTCAAAGAAACGAAATAGGCATCGCCCTAACGAGCAGTTTAAGGTTATTACGGATTTATCGTTCTTTATGGTCACAACGAATGAACATTCGATGAACCTGTTTGTACCCTTGACTATTAGCCTGCGAGCCCTAGTGCGTTAGTCTGCCTCCGGTTCGAATGTATGCGACAATGTAATCAGTTGCTAATGAGAACAGACTTTCCCTAGGTTATAGGAGAACTATGTGTGTGCTACTTTGAGCATGCTCTGCTCTCTACCATCAAACTCGTTTGGCTAGCGGGAGCTTTTCAGCTGAACATGAGCATGAAGTATGCAGTGAGGGAAATTATGGGTGCGTAATGGAAAACAGCTCAACGCTTCGATAATCAGAGAGAGGATGAGGGCCGCCCGTTGAGGTCTGACGATGAATGGACTCTCGGACTAGACCAAAGTTGGGGGATAACCAAATACTATCACGCTCTGTCGTGGTTGTAGATTTGTCGACTGAAACATGCGTACGTACCGTCACAATCGTGTTATACTGTTGGTTGTTTAGTACGAGCGGTGAGTTAACAGCTACCGTTTCTACGTCAATTGAGTCGCCATGCTTTTTTGATGCAAATGTATCGTGAAGGCGAATCGGTGCATGCAGAAATACTTGGTAAACGTTGACAAGGCTGTCGTCGCTGTACCAGAAATTCTGACCGTCCGCAACAAGTGTTGCGGCGTCACCGCCGGGTCTCTCGTACCGAACGTACGTCAATCCTCCAGCCGTGCTTAAGCGCTGACTGAGGATCTTCAACGATAAAGTGTCTACACTACGTTCGACTTCTACGAGGTTTGAATCTGTTGCTACCGATGTTTGCAGAAAATTCAACATCATATCAGGAGTTTGGCTCCAAAGAAAGTCACGGAGTTGAAGACTTGTAATGTCTGAAACGCTCTGTACAGAATTTGAACATCCCCCGCTCAGAAGAATGAGACCGGACACAAGGAGAATGATTGCTGCGTGCTTCATAACGGTAATTCAAAAGGTTTATGATATGCGCGAAAACTTCTTAGCGAGGGTTCGGACTAACAAAATCTCATCATCAAATGGTTTCCCTGGTTGCGACTTTGTTCTTCATGCGGCTAAATCGCCCCCTTCTCCGTCATACCACCGGAATCACTATCCCGTATTGCAATTACTCAGTTCCGGTCAGCCATCACGCTCTGGCGTCACAATTTATATGGTTATCCGATAACAGCAATAGATTGGAGATCGTCCCGATTCACTGCATTTTTGGTTTGTACCCGAATCGCGCTGGATGAGAATGGTGCCCATGCACTATCTCTAAGTTTTCAGTTCACTCAGCGCATTAATGTGCAGGCCATGCACTGACCTGATTTTTCGGAATATGAGCCGCAATTCCATTAATTGAGCCAGGACTATTTAAAAAAAGAAGTGCTTTTTAGAGAGGATCCGCCGTGAGCCGACTGTCATGTCGCTTACGTAAGCAACGTTGAAAGAGAAATTGATCCTCGCGCCATTACTTCGCTTCTCGCACGCCAGCGCATGCTGCGTAGCAGCACAGCGTTGAAGAAAAATCTCCTGCCGACACGGTGCCTTACATCTTCGCCAATCGCTTGATATCAACTACTTCCAACACAGCTCGTTGCGGGGCATGGGCGATGGCGGCGATCATGGCATCGCCAAGTTCGGCCAAGGTGCTGACTTGAGATGGAATTAATGCTTTAAGGATAGGATAGAGCCAGCCCAGGTAGCGATAGATTTTGTAGGCGTGTTGGGAGCCGGGGACAGGATGGAGGTAGCCCGGGCGCACACCAAGGACCTGACGGAAGGGGAGTTTCATGAGGTCGTTTTCGGTTTTGCCTTTGACGCGTGCCCACATGCTCTTGCCTTGTTCTGTACTATCGGTGTGTGCGCCGGAGATGTATTGGAAACTGATGTCCGGGTTTTGCTCGACTAAGACTTTGGCAAAGGCAAGGGTGGTATCGTAGGTGATTTCCCGGTAGCGATCTTCGGCCATACCGACGGAGGAGACGCCGGCGCAGTAGAGCATGGCATCGTAACCACCGAGTTCAGTGCTGAAGGATTCGGCCTGACGGAAGTCGGGAATGAGTAGTTCGCGGACTTTGGGATGCACAATACCGCTTGGACGTCGACCGAGAATCAAGACTTGGTCTACTACGGAAGAAGCGATGCAGCGTAGGACGACGCCTTCGCCCACCATGCCGCTGGCGCCGTTGACAATGATTTTGTATCCCATAGCTGCTCTCCGGACTTGTGTGAAGTTTGTTGAGTGCTGCTTACAATAACGTTCCGCGAAGGAATAGAGCAGCAATGCTAAAGTAAATAACGAGTCCCGTAACATCAACCAAGGTTGCCACAAAGGGAGCTGATGATGCTGCCGGATCCAGACCAAGACGCTTCAGGAACATGGGAATCATCGAGCCGCTGAGGGTGCCCCACATCACGATGCCAATGAGCGAGAAGAAAATGGTCTTCGCCACAAGCAGGTAGTGCTCCGAGTAATCATACCAGTGCAGATGTTGCCAGAGTATTATGCGCAGGAAGCCAATGGCGCCGAGAATGACGCCGAGGGTGAGACCGGAGAGTATTTCGCGACGCATGACGAACCACCAGTCTCTGAGACTGAGCTCCTTCACTGCCATGGCACGAATAATCAAGGTCGCGGCCTGAGATCCACTGTTGCCGCCGCTTGAGATAATCAAGGGAACGAAGAGCGCTAAGACGACGGCCTTGGAGATCTCGCTGTCGAAGTAGCCCATGGCAGTGGCCGTGAGCATTTCGCTGAAGAAGAGAATAATGAGCCAGCCGGCGCGCTTGCGGATGAGGCTGACAAAAGGAGTGGCGACGTAGGGATAATCCAAACTTTCGACGCCCCCGAATTTCTGGATTTCGGCGGTGGATTGTTGTTCAGCAAGGTCGAGCACATCATCAACGGTTACGACGCCGAGCAGCACATTGGAATCGTCCACAACCGGCAGCACCACGCGATCGTATTCGCGGAAAGTGTCGATCGCTTTTTCCCGCCAGTCGCCGGGTTTGAGGCTGACGTAAAAACCATCGAGGATGTCGCTAATCTTACGCGACGGGTCGTTCATCACAAACCGTCGTACGGGAATATCGTCTATCAAGTGTCGCTGCTCATCCACCACGTAAATCACATTTGCCGCCTCGCTGTCCTTATGATGCTCCCGCAGGTGCTCACAAGCCTCGGCAACCGTCATCGACGCGAGCACGGTGGCGGCGTCGGTGTTGATGAGATGAGCGATGGATTTTTTTGGGTAGCCAAGAAAGACGGTGGTCTGACGACGTTTCTCCTCATCCAACACCTCAAGCATGGCACTGAGTTCCATGCCCTGAAGTTTCGAAAAGAAAATCTGCCGATCGTCCGAAGGCATGGCGTTGAGCACAAATGCCCGCTCCTTGGCATCGAATGCCCGAACAAAGCGAAGCTGCGTATCGCTATCGAGGTAGGCAAAAGCTGCACTTCGCGATTTATCCGGCAGTAGTTGATAGACTTGAAGTGCCGCATCCATCGGCAAAGAATGCAGCAAGCGCGCAGCCTCCGACGGGTGGATATAACTCTGCTGCTCCTTCATGCCAAAAATGGCACGCAGGTCTCCTTTGAGAATGTTCTCACCAAGCGTTCCGAGATTCATGGTGCTGTCCTTCGTTGCTATTCGTACGTGCGAACATAGGACTTTCATTCCGGTTTTGCGGAAGCCGGGTGTTAAAGTTGGCGATACAATACCGAAGCTCTACGCCATGAAGGAGACGGATGTAGTGAACGTGTGTGTGAACCTGCTCGATCAAGCTCGCGACAGGCTCGTGTATACATGAGAGCGCGAGATGCTTCCTGAGCGATCAACGGATGCGTTACGAAGCGGCGACAACGCATGTGAGCTTGAGCGAGAGTCTCTCCGAGTGAGACGAGTCTAAGCCTTTCGTCCCTTTAGTTCGGCATCGATCTTAACAATCTCGATTCGAATTACAGCAACGTCCCGTTTTACTGTTGTAAGCTCTGCGTCAAGTTTGCCCAGATCCTCACGGATAAATCTGACAGACGTGTTCAAGTCCACGAGTACATCGTGATCCTTCCTGAATTCGGTTTTAAGGTCCTTAAGTGAATTGTCAACGGAGACCAGCCTCGACGAGAGAGCTCCGCCTTTCCATACAATCACGGCAACGTTGGTGAGTAATCCTGCAATCGATACAATTGCGGGACCATACGATTTGAAGAGATCTTCCATAGGTCCGTTTACAATTACAAGGGTTTATGTGTTATTCACCTGTGCATGGTACGACACATTCCTATCATGACAAGGCAGGTCTGGCCAACAGCTTCTCTGTTGTACCGGAGCGATTTGGGTATGGCGATGTGTTTGAGCGGACGAACTAAGAGAGAGAAAGTGGGACCTGAGGGACTTGAACCCCCAGCCAACAGATTATGAGTCTGCTGCTCTAACCATTGAGCTAAGATCCCAGCCCGGAAGTGCTGTTCAGGGAATGACGTATGCTTATTCGTTGCGGAACAAGCCGAAGAACACCCCAAAACCAATCGTTGGTCCACCGGCTTTCAAAGCCGATGGTGCGCCGTTAACGGTTGTGTTGCGGTTGAGTGTCCACGTATCAGAGTGCATGGACAGTGTATAACCAGCATTGACACGCAGCATCGTGAACGTTGTAATTGCCCATTCCAAGTTGATGCGCGGCTCGACGAAGTATTGTGATACTTCTAAGCGACTTGCACTGTGTAGTGAACTGTCTGCCTTGATGTCTGTCCAATTTGTTGACGACGCTCCGTCGTAGCGTTCAAATACAATGTTACCAAAGCCGGCTTGTATTCCCGGCAGCAGCGTCAAGCCCTTCGTTAGGGGAATGGCATAGTCGATGGTCAATCCGTTAAAGCTCGAACTAAAATCCACGTGACGCGTGATGGAGTTACCATTAACAGTGTCGACAGCGTTGACCGATTGCGTACCGATCGCGGCATTGAAACCAAAGCGCACGTTGCGGAAGAAAAAAGTCACAAAACCCTGCCCACCGGTTACGAACAACGGTGAACTGAAGTCCTTCACATGAAAGGGTGCCGGCAAGTTGGAATTCACGGCGGCGTTGTCAAACATCAGGAAGTTGCCGGTAAAGCCTCCGCCGACGGCAAAGTACTGCGTGCTCTTGTCCTTATCCTTGAGTTCCTCAAAGGTGATCTCACCCAGATTGTCACCGTCTGTTTTCTGTGCATAGAGTCGCGGAACTGCCAGAACTGCAAGAGTGGCGACCGCCAGGAACAGGTGTTTCATTCATTCTCTCCGTTGGTTTGGTACGATCACAAAAATACAACGACCGGGGTGATGACAATAAGCCGAGCTAAAATGCACCCACACAATCGTCTCCTCGCGGGTCTGCACCGCCGTGCATGTGGCCATCCGTTCCAATGACGATGGCATCAACTCTGCCCATAGGTCTGTGATCTTCAAGCACATGACCCATTTTCCGGAGGCGCAATCGTGTAGTTTTATCAACACAACCCTCCTCGATATCAACTACGTCCGGCAGCCACTGATGATGGAAGCGAGGAGCGCTGACTGCTTTCTGAGCATTGAAATGATAGTCGATCACGTTCAGAATGCTCTGAAAAACGGAGGTGATAATAGTTCCTCCGCCCGGGGTTCCCACCACCATGAAGAGCTTGTGGTCTCGGCTGAGGATGGTTGGCGTCATCGAGCTCAGCATGCGCTTGCCGGGTACGACGCTGTTGCGGCTGCTGCCGGTGAGACCATACATATTCGGACTTCCCGGTTTAGCGCTGAAGTCGTCCATTTCATTATTCAACAAGAATCCCGCTCCCTTCACCATGAGCTTTGATCCAAACGAGGCGTTGAGCGTTGTCGTCAGTGCTACGGCATTTCCATACTCATCGACAATCGAAAAATGAGTGGTTTGATCTGATTCCTTCGGCATGGCCATTCCCGGATGCACCAGGGAACTGAGGGTGGCGGAGTCGGTTCGGTAGTCGGACATGCGACCGGCCAAATACGCGGAATCCAGTAAACGCGTTATGGGCAGGGATCCAAAATCCGGATCACCCAGCCACTCGGAGCGATCCGCGTACACGCGTCGTTCACACTCCACTGCCAGATGACAATGCGCGGCCGAATGATAGGGCGGAGGTGTCTTTCCATGCTGCTGCCACATGCTCAGTAGCTGCAACAAGGCAACGCCTCCGGACGAAGGTGGTGGCATGGTGATGACCTCGTACCCTCGAAATTGTCCGCTGAGCACATGACGCCACTGCGCTTGATAGGCGTCCAAATCTCGTTGTGTGATCAAGCCGCCGTGTGTGCGCATGGACTCCAACACACTCTCCGCGCATTCTCCGCGATAAAATCCGTCACGACCTTCATCACGAATAGCTTCCAGCGTCGTAGCCAACTCAGGTTGAATCAAGAGGTCGCCCGCTTTCCACGGCAGCTTTCGCAGCAGAGCACAACTCGAGTCGTTCCAGCGCGCCAGCTGTTGGGCAAAGGCGTTGAGGTCATCTGCTTGGTGTTTTGTTATACGAAAGCCCTGGCGGGCTAGCTCGATCGCGGGTTGAACAAGATCCTTCCACGGTAGCGAGCCCAGACGTTGGTGGATGCGAACCATCCCATCCACGCTACCCGGGACTCCTGATGCTAAGCCTCCCACCAACGAGCGTTCTCGAATAACCTGTCCGCTTGAATCCAAAAACATATCGCGCGAAGCCAGTTGCGGAGCCCGCTCGCGAAAATCCAGACACAGGGCTTCTTCCTTTGCCGATCGCCAGACAAAAAATCCGCCCCCACCGATGTTACCGGCTTCAGGGTAAACCACGGCCAGGGCGAACTGAACGGCAATGGCAGCATCTGCTGCGTTACCATGACGTTTGAGAACATCCAATCCTACCTTCGTCGCTTCCGGATGGGCGCTTACCACCATCGCATGCGGAGCGCTTTGCGCAGCAAGCGCGTATAAAAAACTCAGCAGGACGATCAGGTCACCGGCAGCACAACGGAATACTGCACGCCATGTACGTTGAGGGGATGCTACGACTTGATCTGCGCGAAACGGCGAAGGCAATCGGAAATTCATGGAGACGGGTGATTATATTGAGCTCAAAATACCGAAGGAAGATCCATGTACGGTGGCAACTACGTTCTGATTCTTCACACGCACCTGCCTTATGTGCTGCACCATGGAACCTGGCCGCACGGCTCCGATTGGGTGTGTGAGGCTGTGGCAGAGTGCTACATCCCGCTGCTCAACGCCTTTCATGAGTTGAAAGCAGAAGGCATTGCGGCCAAAGTGACCATCGACATTTCGCCTGTGCTCTGCGAACAACTTGAGCATCCGGATTTCGCCGCCTTGTTTGAGAGCTACTGCGACACGCGGGTGACCATGGCCATGGACGATGCCAAGTACTTCAAGCAGACCGAGCATGAACCACAATTTCCGTTCGTAGCAGGCTACTGGAAGGAGTGGTACACCAAACGAAAGAAAGACTTCCGCGAGCGCTACGGCGGAAGCATCGTGAAGGCACTGGCTGCCCTGCAGGATTCCGGTGATATTGAGATAATGACCTGTGGGGCGACCCATGGATATTTTCCGCTTTTGAGCTCTGACTCTTCCATCAGATTGCAGCTGCGAGCGGCAGTTGCCAATTATGAGAAACACTTTGGTCGTAAGCCGCGCGGCGTCTGGCTCCCGGAGTGTGCCTATCGACCATCCTACGCATGGAGGACGTACCTGCCCGTAGCACACTTACAGCAGACCCGTGTTCGACCCGGCATTGAAGAGCTTGTGGCGGCAGAGGGGTTGGAGTATTTCGTCGTGGATGAAGGCACGACGCGCAATGCGAAATCGCTTGGTGTGATGCAGTACGGCAAGACTGAGACCTTTCGCAAAACCCATGGACGCAATGCCGAGCATCCTTTCGACAACACGCCGATGACTGTCTACAATGTTGCCAGTTCAGACGAGGTGGGGCGAGGAACAGCGGCGATTTTTACACGCGACCAGAATATTGCTATGCAGGTGTGGAGCGGAGAAAAAGGCTATCCGGGCGATCCGCTGTATTTGGATTTTCACAAGAAGTTCCATCGCTCGGCGTTGCGATACTGGAGGGTGACGGATAACAAAGCCGACATGATGTACAAGCTGTTGTATGTGCCGCAGTGGGTGCAGGAACGTATTGACCAGCATGCTTTTCATTTCACGCAGAGCATCGAACGAGCGGTGATGCAGAACTTTAAAAACACCTCGCGACTGAGTATGGTGTGCACACCGTTCGACACCGAGCTGTTCGGTCACTGGTGGTTTGAAGGTCCTGCATTTGTGAAAGCCGTCCTCCGCGGCTTGTACCATTCACCCTACGTGAACGCGCGAACAGCATCGGAACATCTGCAGCAGATGCAACCCAACGAAGTAGTGAAGATACCGGAGAGTTCGTGGGGCAGGGGTGGACATCACGAAGTGTGGATGAATGACGAGGTGAAGTACATGTGGGAGGCAATCTATCAGGCTGAACACAGAATGGAGGCACTGATGAATGCGGCGCAGACCAAGACACGCTCGGCCGTTTTTCAACGGGTGCTCAAGCAAGCCCTGCGTGAGTTAATGCTGTTGCAGGCCAGCGATTGGGAGTTTCTGGTAAGTACCCAGTCGGCGAAAGACTATGCGGAAATGCGATTTTTCCACCATCATAGCGATTTAGAGCGACTCTTCATCCTTGCCGAGTCGATGATTGCCGGAGGCCGATGTGATGCAAAAAGTAAACGACATCTGGCTGAATGCGAAAGCCGTAATTTTGTCTTTCCCGAGTTGAAGCCGGAGTGGTGGAGTTGATTGGAATCAGGAAAACACAGTCTTCGCAGGTCGTCATGTCAAGACAAGTCGAGAGTGACATTGATAAAAAACAGTGTCTGCGTATCCGCACCGACGGATGGCCACGAGGAATACAGAGCCCTTCAGGACGAGCTGACGCCAAAGCCGCATAAAAGCTGAACAATTATTAAAAATTTTATGAATTTTTATTTCGTTGTCGTGACGCTTTCGATAGTGTAGTTTGAACCTAAGCCCAAATGCAGCAACTAACAGCCGGAGATTGGTTTTTGGGTTGAATCAATGGATGAACGGGCGAAGAAGAAGGTTCCAATCCTCTTCACATTCGGTATTACGGCGCAACGATTAACGGGGTTTGCTAAGCATTTCAAGATGCGTAGCAGTGCGCTTCCACTAGCAGAAGGATCTACGTATGAGAATACTTGTCATCGAGGACGAACGCAAGGTTGCAAATTTTGTCAAGCGCGGACTTGAGGAGGAGCGTTACGTGGTTGAGATCGCCAATGATGGCGAGACCGGATTGACGATGGCCCTCAATAATGTGTTCGACGCTATCGTTCTGGATGTCATGCTTCCTCGGAAGAATGGCTTGCAAGTACTCTCGGAATTACGACAGGCAGGGAAAACGATGCCCGTGTTAATGCTTACCGCTCGCGGCTCGATGGAAGATCGGGTGATGGGCTTGGATTTAGGCGCAGATGACTATCTCCCCAAACCCTTTCACTTTGAAGAACTCTCCGCACGTTTGCGCTCCATTATGCGGCGCTCGTCTAATGTGAAGTCCACCAAACTGGAAATTGGAGACTTGACTCTCGACACAGTGCTACACGTTGCCTACCGGGGCGACAAGGAAATCGAACTCACAACGAAGGAATACGCCCTGCTCGATTACCTGATGCGCAACAAGAACCGCATTCTGAGTCGCAGCATGATCATGCAACATGTGTGGAAGGTCAGCTTCGATCCGGAATCGAATATCATCGATGTGTACATCAAACGTCTGCGTTCCAAGATTGAAACGGACGGCCGTCACTACATTCAGTCCATCCGCGGAGTAGGCTACCGCATCAAGGAGCCCACCACTCACACACCAACCGAATTTCCCGAAGACGAATAGCTGCTCTTTGCGCTCCCTTTGTATATTCGACCACGGCACTCTGTACTCTTCACACCAACACCATCGGAAGCGATCATTGCTTTCTCGGTGTGGGTAATTTCCGTGGCGTTTCCATGCATGACCTTACACCCTTACATCGCGACGCGCAGCGTTTTCTGAACGAGCTGCAAGGACTCTTCCATGCCTATCAAGAGTCTTCCTTTCCACGTCGTTCCTCAGAATTTTTCTGTCTCGAACTCTGCGGCGAAGCCGGCGAGCTGGCAAACCTGGAGAAGAAAAAGTGGAAGGGGAAGAACATCTCCCAGGAGCGGGTTGCTGATGAAGCGGCTGATGTTTTCATTGCCCTCATGAATTATTGCAACGCCGGTGGCGTAGCACTCGGCGACTCCGTCCGCTCGAAACTTCAGCGAATTGAAGAGAAACGCGCTGAGCTTGCACATCGTGGAGAGGCGTACTGATGCACGCAATTCAGCCAAGGACGGCCGCCCAACTCGTTACTCGTTGTTCTCAGTTCAACGGTCCAGTGGAGTACGTAACGAGAATTCAAGCGGCAGTGACTCAGCTGACGGCGATCAGGATGACACTGTTTGCTGCCAGTTTACTTGCCATCCTGTATGGCTTTTCGGGCTGTTCCGGCGGTATTAATCCACAGGATTATGCGGTAAAGAATACCATTGCCGGTCGCATCACCTTTATTCAAGGAGCCGGTGCCGAGCATTTTCCGCCGAAAGATAGTCTTATCGATCTACGCGTCGTTGCCTTTCACGATGTGCCCAAAGACTCGAACCTGATCGTCGAACTCCTCAGCGGAACGGCAATTTATACGCCTTCCACCCTCATCGACAGCTCCTTTCATTATCAAGCGAGTATTGACTACAGTATCGTGATTCCGGACAATCAATTTGCCAATGGCGCGGCACATTATGCATACATCGTTGTTGCGCAACAGTACGGTCCGGACTTCACGCATGATTGGCGACCGGTGGGACTGTTCTCTGCTGACAGTATCTTCACTCCTGCCGCCATCACAGTACAACGAGGCGAGTCTCAACTCAATGTGAATATCCCCGTCGATTTCCTGCACCTGCCTCCGGAGCCCTACAAGTAATGAGAACACCTTCGCTCACAGTCATGGCGAGCTTCAAGGCTTGCCGCCTACGCTCGATAGGAGTTTTCTTCATCCTTCTGCTGTGCATCTCGTTCTCCGCACCTGCTGCGGGAGTTGGGAGCATCGGCGGTCAGGTGGTGGATTCAGCAACGACAAAGGGAATACCGGGTGTGACGGTTCGACTTTCGAAAACCACCTTAGGTAAGATCACAAACAACAACGGAGAGTTTCGATTTCGACAAGTTCCGGCGGGTCAGTACCAAATACTTGTGAGTCTTATCGGCTACGAAACACGCACTCTAACGGTTCAGCTCAAGGCTGACGATTCCGTGTGGCTGCGCATTGAACTGCGTGAACAAGTGATTCGTACCTCAGAAGTGGTGGTGTCTGCCAACAAACGCGTGCAAGCCGTGCAAGACGTCCCTCTCAGTATTGCTGTGGTGGATGCCGCGACCATTAGCGACCGTGGAGCAACTAAACTTGATGAAGTTCTGCGCTACGTGCCGGGCGTGAATGTGGCACAGGGACAAGTCAACATCCGCGGAACCTCCGGCTTTGCTTATGGTCTGGGATCGCGGACACTGCTGATGTTGGACAATTTTCCAATGTTGAGCGCCGACAACGCTGATATGTCCTTCGACGCATTGCCAATGTTCAGTGTCGATCGCATAGAAGTCGTGAAAGGACCGGGAAGTGCACTCTACGGCACAAGTGCCGTGGGCGGCGTGGTGAACGTCCTGACCAAAGAACCATCAGCCGACCCAGAAATTCGTTTGCGCGCTTTTGGATCTGCCTACACACAGCCACGTTATGCGGAATGGAAGTGGACTGATAAGCTGTTGCATGGTCAGGGGGTAGATGCCAGTTACGGACGACTCTTCGGCTCGACAGGAATAGTGTTGGCCGGGGGTATGCGGAGCGACAATGGCTACACGCAGTTTAGCGATAGCAAGCGATTCAATCTCTACGGCAAGTGCACGCAAGTTCTCAGTCCCTTTTCTCAGCTCTTGATCTTTTGTCAGTACGCCTACGAAGACCGTGCTGACTGGATTAACTGGCGTAGTGTAGTGCAGGCAACGCTGCCACCTGAGAACACCGATCGATCGCTGCGTGTGTACTCCGGAAAGTTCAGCGCCGGTGCAGAGTTGAAAAATCAATTGAGCGACAACTCCTTTGCGATTCTGAGAGCAAGCGTTTTTCGAACGGCATACAACAACACGGCATCACCGGACAGCACTGACTATCTGGCGTCAACAGCCACGGCGTACAACTCGGAAGGTCAGTACACGACGTTTCTCAATCCGAAGGTCGCGCTGACGTTGGGAATGACCCTTAGTGCAAACAGTGTGAGCAGCGGACAGAGTAACGGAAATAACGTTCAAGCCATCGGGGCGGGATACGGACAGGTAGAGTTTTCGAATATCAACGATATTATTGTCACTGCCGGTGCACGCCTTGACGCAGAGAAAACCCGCGGTGAGAACAGCAGTGTGGAGTTTAGTCCCAAGCTCGGCATTCATTACAAAGCTCCTACTGAAACAAATATCCGTCTCAGCGTGGGTCGTTCATTTCGCGCCCCCAGCATCGAGGAACGCTATGCTGATATTCAGTTCGCAGGATTTCGGGTTGGTCACAACCCGGATTTGAAACCCGAGCATGGATGGTCATTCGAGCTCGGTGCCGAACAAACGCTGTCCATTTCCGGCACCGTCTTCAACCTGGATCTCTCCGTCTATCAAAGTGAGCTCTACGATCTCATCGAGCCACAATTTGACGTGAGTTCAACCTCGGCACAGATTCAGTTCAATAACGTCACCAGAGCGCGCATTCAGGGAATGGAGTGCGATGCCAAGACGTGGATTATCTGCAAAGTGCTCGGTCTTGAAAGCTCACTTAACCTCATGCAGCCTACGGATCTCAGTACTGGTACTACCTTGGCTTTTCGCCATAATGTGCAGTGGACAAATCGCTTGATCTACGACATAGGCAATGTTGAACTGCAGTGTGATTATCGGTACCTCTCTCGCCAGGAGCAAGTGGACGATCGGTTGGTGAATCTTGGGCTCGTTGCCGACGGTGACATTCGCGTGCCGATTCACGTCGTCGATCTCCGCGTGCTGCTGAATACACACATTGCCTCCGTGCCATGCAAGTGGACAGTGAGCTGTAAGAATATCTTCGATTATTACTACGTTGAAATTCCGGGCAACTTGGCACCCATTCGCTCCGTCTCATTGCAGCTCGAGTGCACGCTCTAGTTCACAGGTGAACTCATAGCTACGTGCCAGCCTAGTGCTGTACGACGACCTGCGTCGTCACCACATCTACGCCGTCTCTCGCTTCCAAGATGTAGCTCCCATCGGCAAATCTGCTGAGGTCGACCACGTACACATCCAGGACGCCGGGATGTTGCCAGAGTTCGTGATAGAGTTCTTTTCCGCTCAAGTCATACACTGCAAACTGAATATCTCCGCTGTAGTCAGACAGCAGTTGCACACTCAACTTACCGGCAGTGGGATTCGGATACACTTTCAAACGCGCATCATTTCCGCGAGTAGGGTGATCGACAGAGTAAGCCTGCGCCTTCAAGGGTTCGGAACTGTTGCTACAACCATGCTCGTCGCTGACGACGATACTGTATTCGGCGCTATCGTGAATGACAATCGACTCTTGATCTTGCACATCCATTTGCACATGATTGCGATACCAGCTAATGTGTGGAGCTGAAGTTGCCAGGAGGACACTATCCTTCTGAACGATATAGGGTTTTGCCGGTGCTGCAGAAATGTTCACCACCGTTGTCTCTGTCCGTGCGTGACAACCCGTAGCAGTGCTCAGGTCGCACCAATACCTTCCACTGGCTTCTACGCCGCTCAAGATCAGGCGTTGTCCGAACATTCCGTTGGACCAACGATAGTCGGCGTATCCGCTTCCGGCATCGAGAATGACGCTTGTTCCGGCGCACACCGAACCACATGCACTGCTCAGGATGTGGGGATGCAGACTGTCGCAAGGCGATGCTCCCGCCTGACTCCACACGGCCATCGGACTCATCGCACAAACAACGACAATCAGCGAGAAGAGAATTTTGCTCATGGAGCTTCCTGTAAACGGTGGTTAGTTGAGAGTGCGCATGCAATGCGCACGAATAAAAAGTACTCAAGACTACTCACCTGTACATCCGTAGTGCTACGGATATCCTTAGTCTGATCTACGGTACCACGAACAGGCTGCTTATTATTCGTGCGCACTTCGTGCGTTGTCGTCGCAGTAGTGAAATCGGGGGGAGGGTGTACATGGGTGTCGCCTCAGCCGGCGTCCTATCATAAACACGGCACACGATCGTCTCTACAGCTCTGACGGACACTCACTTTCGCGGATCTTTCTATGCAAAACTCTGCTATCGTTATTCATCGCTCCAACGACCGTGGCTATGCGGACCATGGTTGGTTGCAAACCTGGCATACCTTCAGCTTTGCGGGATATTACAATCCGGACTCCATGCACTTTGGAGTAATGAGGGTGTTGAACGATGATATTGTTCGCGGCGGTGGTGGCTTTGGTTTGCATCCGCATGAGAATATGGAGATCATCACGGTGCCGTTTCGTGGTTCGCTTGAGCACGCAGACTCAATGTCGAACACCCATGTGATTCGTCCGGGTGACGTGCAGGTGATGAGTGCCGGAACGGGCATCATGCATTCGGAGTACAATCACGATCCGGATGTTGACGTGAACTTGGCGCAGATATGGCTGTACCCGCGCGAGAAGAACGTCAGCCCGCGTTACGACCAAAAGACTTTTGATGTGGCTCAGCAGCATAATGCGTGGCAAGTTCTTGTGTCTCCCGACGGAGTAGACGACTCGCTCTGGATACATCAACAGGCTTGGATCCAGAGAACACGATTAGATGCCGGTGCCAGTATAGACTACGCAACGCGTCACACCGGTAACGGCGTGTACCTCTTTGTCATCGAAGGCGAGATACGCATTGGAGATGTTGACTTGCATCGTCGCGACGGAGCGGGCTATGTACCTGTATCGGCACTCCAACTCCAAGCCAAATCGGATGCGGACATTTTAGTATTTGATGTACCCATGAAGCCCTAGTCACGTGATTCCAAGGAAAAGCTGCTATGCTCGATGTGGCCATGAGCATTCGGGAGCATTTCTGAGCGACTCTACCTGCGGGTGCTCCTTCACTGAACTCGATTATTACACCAACTCAGATTATGACCGAACTCATACGATCGCGGAAGAAGGCCCAGACCAAAAATCATGTAGCGTCTTTTATAACCGAGAGATTTAGTCCACGTTCCTTTTCCGATCGGCCGATAGACGAGCAGACGATGGAGACCCTCTTTGAGGCAGCTTCGTGGTCTGCATCATCTTCCAATCTGCAACCATGGCACTTCGCGTGGGCGGATCGAGGATCGCAAGCCTTTGATGCTATTGTACAGTGTCTCAATCCCTCCAATCAAGTGTGGGCGGCGCACGCCGCTGTACTGGTGGTGTCGTTCGTCAACACCCATACCCCCAAGGGAACACCGAACAGATATGCGGAGCATGACTTGGGAATGGCAACGGCTACGATGATGTTGCAGGCGCAGCAAATGGATATCTATGGTCGCATTATGGGCGGCTATCAACGTGAGCTGTTGAATGCCACTCTGCATATTCCACAGGCTAAAGAGCCATGTCTCGTGATTGCCTTGGGCTACCTCGGTTCGCTGGCCGGGAAGGACGAAGCCTTTGTGCAACGAGAATTGCAAACGCGTCAACGCAAGTCTACGACGGAGTTTGCGCAGCATCTTCAGGATGATCTAAACGTGCATTAAGCTCAGAACGGCGGAAATCTGCAGACAGAATAATTCTGCTTCACGCAGTGTACGAAGCGCTATGGCGCGAACACTATGACGGTGTTAAGCAATGCCCGACAAAGTGTCGAGTTGAAATATCGTGAGGCTATTCTCCGCCGAAACTCAAAGCACAACACGACTTCTCCTTTCTACCCCTTTTTACCCACCAGTAAAGCCCCAAAGACCGGCGTCACAATCATCCTCATCGCATTACCCCAACAATGTGCGTTTATCCGTGGATTTCACCGCTTTTACCACACGGCTGTAAGGAAGGATGTCTCACACTGTTAAAGTCGCTCGAGTTTCACGGAACGTCATCCAAAATAGTAGCCGAAAAATGAAAAATTTGGCAGGTTTTTCTCGTGCGAGAGATTTTTTGTCAAAAAGTGGTAAAAAGTGGGAGATTTTGTTGGAGCTGTTGTATTTTTGTCGCGTTAGAATTCTACGACAAAATAATGCCGGGTTTTAAGGGACAGGAATCGTATTCAATCGACGCAAAGGGGAGAGTGAACATTCCTTTGAAGATGCGTCGTATGATTACACCGGAATCCAACGAGACCTTCATTCTCACCCGTGGAACCAACAAGTGTATTGAGGCTTTTCCTTTAGAGGATTGGCGCAAGTATGAAGAAAAGCTTGCCACGCTCAATCACAGCGACGAGAAGGACCGATATTTTCTGCGCACGATATTGTCGTGGTGTGAAGAGGTAGTGATGGATGCACAGCAGCGTATCAGCATACCGAAGAAACACCTTGATTTTGCGGGGATTAGTAATCGCGTCACGATCGTGGGGGTGATGGATCGCATTGAGTTGTGGAATCCCGATGAATTTGAAAAGTACCAGGACAGTTTTACGGAGACCTACGAGCAGGTCGCCGCAGCGGTGATGACCTAACGCACCCTTGGGCACTTGACGTGGAACCTTCCGTCTTTGACAACGCACAAGAATTTGTCTATCACCGACCCGTGATGCTCCGAGAGGTGCTTCAGTGGTTGGTGACGGAGAAAGATGGTTTCTATATCGACGGCACCTTAGGTGGCGGCGGGCATGCAGCATATATACTGAGGAGTATTTCACAAAGCGGCCGCCTGGTGTGTTTCGATGCAGATCCGCAAGCCATTAGCTTTTGTCGGGGGGCATTTGCAGATGAGCTTGCACGCGGCGACAAGTCGCGCATTCGGTTGGTTCACGGGAACTATGCAGAGGTATGTAGCAATGAGGAAGTGGTGGCTCGCAGCACCAAAGGAATCAGCGGACTCTTGTTGGATCTTGGAGTTTCGTCATACCAATTGGATCATCCCGCTCAAGGGATTAGCCATCGGTACGACACCGCGCTGGACATGCGCTTCGGGGGGAGCGGACGGACAGCAGCCGACATCGTTAACGATGCGGAAGCGGAGGAAATAGAACAGATTCTGCAAGAGTTCGGTGAAGAAAAGTTTGCGCGGAAAATAACGAAGGCAATCGTCCAACGTCGACGACTCGCACCAATCACTACCACGGTTGAGTTACGAAAGCTGGTGGAGGAAACTGTTCCTCCACCTGTTTTTTTATCCAGTCTGGCCAAGGTCTTTCAAGCCCTTCGCATTGCTGTGAACCGTGAACTGGAAGTACTCGAACAAACCCTTCGCTGCGTCGAATCGATGCTTGCGCCCGGTGGGCGCATTGTCGTCATTTCCTACCACTCGCTCGAAGATCGCATCGTCAAAAACGTGTTTAAGGAATTCAGTAGTTTCCATCGCTCCAGTTTTCCGGGGGATGTGGATATCCCGGCTCGGGCAAAAAACCTGAGTCCCAAACCGCTCCTGCCTACTCCGGAAGAAATCTCCGAAAATCCCCGCGCACGCAGCGCCAAGATGCGCGTGCTTGAAAAGCTTCCCTAAGCAATCGCCTTGGAAAAAAAAACAACAGGATGAATCCGGTGGGAATCATCCTGTGTGCATGTGTTGTATCTCCGTGACCTGTCAGTGCCATGGCCTGGAGTACTCAATCGTTACGCTGTCGTGACTACATGCTTTTGTTGATGGCTCGCCACAAATTGTTTGATGTGATCGCAGACGTACACAATTTGGTCGTCGGTCATTTCCGGGAACATCGGGAGCGACAAACATTCGTTGCCAAGTTTTTCGGAGACCGGGAATTGTCCTTGTGTGTATCCCAAATGCGCAAAACACTCTTGCATGTGCAAGGGCACCGGGTAATGTAGCCCCGTTCCTATTTCGTGCTCCTGCAAAAACTGTTGCAGTTCTGAACGCTGCGAAGTTTGGATAACGAAGAGATGGTAGACGTGACGTCCGTTCGAGCGTTCAAACGGTAAGGTAATACCGTCAATACCCTTCAAGAGTTCGTTGTAGCGAGCCGCAACACGACGTCGCTCTGTGGTGTACTCGTCCAAATGCTTGAGCTTCACACCAAGAACGGCTCCTTGCATGGCTTCCATGCGGTAGTTGTGACCATACATTTCGTGGTAATACTGCTTTTCTGAACCGTGATCGCGCATCATACGGACCTTGCGAGCGAGCTCGGGATTGTTGGTGGTGACAGCTCCGCCTTCGCCATAGGCGCCCAGATTCTTACCGGGATAGAAACTGAAAGAGCAGATATCGCCTAAACCGCCGATGGGTTTACCGTTATACAATGCATTGTGCGATTGTGCGGCATCTTCTACGAGGAAAAGTTTGTGTTTGTCGGCAATGCGACGTAGTGCTTCCATGTCGGCTGCTTGTCCATACAAATGCACGGCCACAATAGCCTTGGTGCGCGGCGTAATAGCCGCTTCTACCTTCGTTGAGTCGATCGTGTATGTTGTAGGATCGCAGTCCACAAATACCGGTGTGGCACCACAGAGTGTTGCGCCCCAAGCGGTAGCGATAAAGGTATTGGCGGGGATAATGACTTCATCACCATGCGTCACTCCCAAGGCCCACAGTGCCAAGTGATTGGCATCGGTCCCGGAGCTGACGGCACTGCAGAAGGCAACGTCGTGTTTGGCGGCAAAAGCCTTTTCGAAAGCTTGAACCTTCGGTCCGAGCACGTAGGCGGTGTTGTCCAGTACCTCCGTGATCTGCGCTAATATTTCATCCCGTAAGGGAGCATAGTTTGCTTTTAAGTCCAGAAAGGGAACGCTCATAAGAACTCCGAAGTGTAGTAGGTGTTGTTGCCGGTAGATGGCAAGCAGCGTGCCAAATTGTCGACCCTCATGTCGCCAAGGCTGCTGACCACGAAGGAATCTCACTTCCTTGCAGAATCAGCGGACAGTGTTCGAATGCGGTCAACGCCGCTCAAAAGCGCGTGCAGAAATATATTTTGATGGTTTGCGTACTTCTCGTACTTTGCAATACCACAATTCACTACCTATCTGACGCATCCGCTTGAAAGCGCGTGCGCAGTTCAATGCAGCAGAACCCGGTGCTTTTTGTGGATGCACGATTGATCGAATTCGGCACAAGCCTACCACCGACACACATACTGATATATCCCGTACCCTGAAGGTCGAGCCTGGACATACTTCGTTCAATTCCGCTGCTGTGTAGGGAACACGGCCTCAGACGTGCTGGTTAAACAAGTGCAGATCATTCCATCGTAGACCATACAAGACCTGATAAGCCTTTACTCTTCGCATACACATTCAATCGTCTCAACTGAGTCATATACTTTCACTCGTCCTGAACGACTAATACACTTCTCTCATCACCCTCAACTTATTTACCGCAATGGCAAAGACCGAACCGGATCAGAATGTTCCTGCCGTCATCGACATTAACGAACTCAAAACCAAGAAGATCGCCGAGCTCACCAAGATCGCGAAAGCTTTGAGTATTCCGGACTTCTCCGATCTGCGAAAGCAGGAGCTCATTTTCCGCATTATCGAAGCACAATCTGCACTGCAGATGCGCGAGCAACACAATGAAGGCGTCACCGTCAGCACCGGCGTATTGGAAGTGCTTCCCGATGGTTATGGTTTCCTTCGTTCTGCTGATTACAATTACTTACCCTCGCCGGACGATATCTACGTTAGCCCTTCGCAAATCAAGAAGTTTGGTTTACGTACCGGCGATACCGTTCGCGGACACGTTCGTCCGCCCAAAGAAGGGGAGCGTTTCTTCGCTCTTTTGAAAGTAGAGACTGTCAATTACGTTGAACCGGATCTGATGCGGGACCGCACCATTTTCGACAACTTGACGCCGACCTATCCGGAGCGACAACTCAAGTTGGAGACTATTCCTAGCGAATACCCGATGCGTATCATCGATATGCTGTGTCCCATCGGAAAAGGTCAGCGTGGTTTGATTGTGTCACCGCCGAAATCCGGTAAGACTATCCTCCTTCAAAAAATTGCTAACAGCATCACTCGAAATCATCCCGAAGCTAAGCTGATTGTGTTGCTCATCGACGAACGTCCGGAAGAAGTGACCGATATGCAACGCTCCGTGAAAGCCGAAGTGATTGCCTCCACCTTCGACGAACAACCCGAACGTCACGTCCAAGTAGCCGAAATGGTGCTTGAAAAAGCAAAGCGTCTCATCGAAGCAAAACAGGATGTGATCGTGTTGCTAGACTCTATCACTCGTCTTGCCCGCGCTCATAATACCGTCATTCCACACTCCGGTAAAATCTTATCGGGTGGTGTAGACGCCAATGCCTTGCACAAGCCAAAGCGCTTCTTTGGTGCCGCGCGGAACATTGAAGAGGGCGGCTCGCTCACTATCATAGCCACCGCGTTGATTGATACCGGCAGCCGTATGGACGAAGTGATTTTCGAAGAGTTCAAGGGAACCGGTAACATGGAATTGGTGCTCGACCGCCGTTTGGCTGAACGACGAGTGTTCCCGGCGATCGATGTGAACAAGTCCGGTACCCGTAAAGAAGACCTCCTCATTGCTCCCGACGATCTGAATCGCATCTGGATTCTGCGCAAGTTCCTGAGCGAACTCAGCAGCGTCGAGGCGATGGAAACATTGCTCGACCGATTGGGCAAGACACGCTCCAACAAGGAATTCTTGCAGACCATGAATTCTTAATCTTTCGGGTGTTGCGTGGTACGCGAGTGACGGCGACATAACAAAGGCCTTCTGATCAATGGGATCGGAAGGCCTTTGCGTTTTGAGGGCTGATGAATCGTTCTGGAGACTTTCAATTCGTGTGCGCTTCGCGCGCACGAATAAGAAATCTCCTGACGACGAGCTGCTAAAGAGTCTCGATACTCAGCATGTTGGTGCGAGAGCGGGCTACGAGGGGACGGCCAATGGTAAAGACCACCGACGCGCCTTTCTCGTAGTAACCGCGACCAACGAGGAGTTTTTTAATGTGTTCGATGGTATCGTCGGTGGTGCTGACCTTCTCCACGACAAAGCCGTGAACACCCCAGTATAGACCTACCTTACGAGCCGTTTCATGCACTGAGGTAACGGCCAAGATCGGAGCACGTGGACGACGATTGGAAATCAAGTGCGCAGTCTGACCCGAATAACTGAGCGAGGCGATACAACTGATGTTTTGTTCTTCGGCAATGGTTGCAGCAGCCATGGCGATGGACTTGGTGTTTTCTTCACCGGCTACCTTTACTTCCATCGAACGCATGAAGATCTTACCGTCCGACAGCATTTGCTTCTCGGCTTCTGTGCAGATCGTTCTCATATACGAAATGGCTTCGATTGGGTAGGCACCAACCGAGGTCTCTGCGCTAAGCATCACGGCGTCGGTGCCGTCGAGAACAGCATTAGCCACGTCACTGGCCTCGGCGCGAGTGGGGCGCGGGTGTTGAATCATCGACTCCAACATTTGGGTGGCGGTGATGACCGGCTTGGCGTAGTTGTTACACAGAGCAATAATGCGCTTCTGTTCCATGGGAACGCGTGAGGCTGGGATTTCGACACCAAGGTCACCACGAGCAACCATGATGCCGTCGCTCACCTTTACGATTTCCTCAATATTCACGAGGGCTTCCGGCTTTTCGATTTTGGCAAAGATGGGAATTGAACTCTGTAGAGATTGGATGACTTTGCGCACGTGACGGATGTCTTGGGCAGATCGCACGAAGGAGACCGCGATATAATCCACGCCATGTTTGACGGCAAATGCCAAATCCGCTTTGTCCTTCGCCGTGATGGAAGGCACGCTCACTTTGATGTGAGGGAGGTTGAGACCCTTGCGCGACTTCAGCAAACCACCGTTGATCACCACTGCTTTTACCATGATGCCATCGGTAGCCATCACTTGGGCGGACAAAAGACCGTCGTCGAAAAGCAAGGTATCGCCCCGCTTCACGTCCCGCGCTAGCGAAGGATACTCCAGCGGAATGTATCCCTCCGGCGCCTTGATCTTCTTGCGCTTGAGCACCGTGGGATCGGCAATAATGATATCGCGGCCGGTCATTAACATCAAGCCATCGCCCAAATCTCCGACGCGAAGTTTGGGTCCCTGTAAATCCGCAACGATGGGCACATGCAGATGGCAACGCTTTTCTGCGCTACGAATCATCTTGATGAACTGTGCATGCGTGCTATGCGAACTATGACTCATGTTCAGGCGAAAGGCGGATGCACCGGCAAACAGTGCTTCGACAACTTTGTCTTCGGTTCCGATGGCGGGTCCCATCGTGCAGAGAATCTTTGTTTTGTAGCTGAGATAGGCGAGTGATTTCATGTGTACTGTGGTAGTCTCAAAGATGAACCGTTCAGGTTTCGAATGCAAGTTACACCGATACGCTAGAATGGGCGGTGTGGGACTACGTGGACTGCAGAGTTGCATACAGAAACAGTAGGCAAACTTTGAGAAAAGGTTTGTCGCATATCGTCAGCGCTGTTTAGTTTGGAGCAATACGTTAAACCACGATATGCAGGAGCTCTTGATGTACAAAGTTCTTCTCTTTACGCTCGTCGCCGTGTGCTGCACGAGCTTGAGTTTCAGTCAGAAAGCCTTAGGTATTTACCACCAGTATCAACAGGGTAACAGCCAAGCCGATATTCGTTTGGGTTTGAGCTCTATATCTAATATTCTTGATTTTGGGGTTGACTACGACTATGTTTTACGCTCCGGCAATGTGTGGGGTCCGGGAAGTTTTGACGTTGGAGGGAGTATAGACATTTCAGGCAATGGCCTAGGAAACGGCACCTACATGCCAATAGCTGCGCACTGCGGGTACCATCTTGGACCACTTATGGAGAATACTCAGTGGGATCCGTTTGTGAATTTAGGGCTAGCATTTCTGTACTGGCACTATTCCGGTGGTGCAGGAGGAGCACAGAACGTGAGTGGATTGTACCTGCAATTTGTTTTTGGAGTGAATTACTACTTCCAGAAGGACTGGTTTGCCTTAGCCAGCTATGGTTACAATACATCCGGATTAAGTTTTGGAATTGGTCACTCATTTTAGTGAGTGGCCGAGTTTCCTTCGTGGGCTAATAAAATACTCTACTTCGGAAGCCGTAGTAACACTGCGGCTTCCAGGCTTAGAAACGATTTAACGAATGGCAGGTGTTTGAATGCCGATATGCGAATAGTCGGCAACCCGAATTTCATTTTGAAGACCGGACGTAAGAGATAGTAATCATCCCGCACTACTTCGTATCCAGCCTCTTGTGCTGCCTTCAGGAAGGCATTAGCGCTCAATCGAATCTCCTTTAAGCGAGCCACCTCTTCGATGTTTCGTGGATGGTCGCCGGATTGAATCATTTTGAGGAAAATCGACTTCGGAAGTAGATGCACGTAGGGGAATCGTCCCCAGAAATTCTTCAGCAAGTGTTGGTGTCCACCATAGGGCGAATTGTACGGTGGAAAGGTGACAAAAAGCCATCCTCCGGGCTTGAGGATATTTCGAATGTTCCGAAGTGCCAATCCGGCGTCATCCAAGTGTTCGATCACATCACGCAACAGAACTAAGTCGTACGCCTTACGCCATTCCTCCTTTGGTGGTCCGAAGAGAATGTCGTGCTCACTCAGCGTGAGGTCGATCTTGAGCAGTGATTTCAACTTCTCGCCAATCTCCAGACGAAACGTGGCGATGTCTGTTCCCAAAGCCTTCGTTGCCCCTGCCTGTATAAAAGCATGCAACACGCCCGCCTCACCGCATCCAATTTCCGCGACAGCATCACCGGAATGAAAGGCTCCGCGAGCGATAAGTTCGGGGACCAAAACTTCACGGGACAATTGGTATTGGTAACCCCAGTAGTACTTCTCGTGAGGAGCAAAATCGGGGGATTGTTGAACAATCGCTCGGAAATCAACAGATGTCATAGCAAGAAATGATGTGAGACCTACAAGATACTTCTTGTAGGGATTTTAAAAGGCGTCATCACACTCTTCCTTTCAATTTGCCAACCCATCGATAGACAATGTGGAGCGCGTGATCCGAGTCGACATCTCCCTACACTCTCAGGATTCCGGCGAGCAAACGGGGAAGCGCGAGCAAATCGAAAAGGTACACACACTTCTCTTGCTCAACAGGAAGGACGGTATGAGCAACGATGAGGAGTAGGCACATGACAAAAAGACTGGCCGGCTGTAAGGCCTTATTTAGCCTTGATTTTTTGCAGCTGCCGAATCACATGATCCGAAGCAGCGTGCATGGCCTTGTAGAGGTCGGATTCGGTTTCCTTGGCCACAACGGTTCCGCCACCAACATGGACAATGAATTCTACACTGTCACCGCTCTCGTGTTTTTCGAGCACGGCTTCGGTGCTGATGATATTGTCGTGGTACTGAGTAAAATTAAGTGCAGCTTTTTCAACGGCTTCTTGCAGAGCATCCGAGCCCTTGAAATGACGGTTGGTCAAATTGATTTTCATACATCCTCCTACAAAACGCTATGGGCTATGGTGAAGCCCGAAATGGTGAACGTCAGCGACGACTATTCTTAAAACGGAACTGAATTCCAATTGCTAAACTAAGGGAGGAAATGCCGACGTTGTTCGCCGTATCGCTCGCATCGGTCAAATATTTTTCCTGTGCGATGAGAGTGGCCCACGGGTGGATGCTGTTTCGACACCAACTGTAACGTCCCTCAATAATGATACTCCCGTTGGAAGCCACGCCAAACTTGTCGAATCCCAAAATCACCCCACAATACAGCCTAACCATTGGCTGAATGGTTTGACTATTGATCAGTTGACCACCAACACGCGGATCACCCGGCGCATTGGATGATGCGTACTCAATCCAGGTGGTCCTGATGCCGGCAGCTCCTACGCCAACCCCCACATACTCCTGAAACTGCTGGGGAAAGGGCAAATACTCCACTGTTGCCAGAACTGGCAGAGCTCGAATGGTGAAGTCTTCCACCAACTCTCTGGTCACCGTACGGCTACCACTTTCTATACTTGTAGTTCCTTGTTCGGCAAAGTGGGAGGTCCACGACTCTGCCAGTACGCCTACATTCCACGAGCTCCACGAGTATTTCATCGCGCCTTCGATGAGGCCGGCTGACGCAATCGCGCGATTGTTGAGCCCCGTAAAATAGGCGTACCCACTCATGAAATCGTGAGCATCCGGGGCAAGCTCCACTCCTGTGCGTATGGAGAGGAGCATGGTGGAACTGTCTCGAAACCCCGCCTTTAGGCTCAGTGCGCCTCCTAGAAGCAAACACAGCGTCAAGGCACACGGGAAGCTCATGAAACGGCAACGGAGCGGATGGTTCGGCATCGATGTCTGCACCCTTGCCCTTTGTGTTAATCCAGGATGTTCTTACCCATGGTGGAAGCGATCACATCGGCAGCGAACACCGCACTATTGTTACGGTCGTCGAGGATGGGGTTAACCTCGGCAACTTCCAGTGAACAGAGTAGTCCGGATTCGGCAATCATCTCCATTGCCAAGTGGATTTCGCGGTAGGAGAATCCTCCGGGTACAGGTGTGCCCACGCCCTTCACGAGAGTGGGATCGACACTGTCCAAGTCGAAACTGACATGCAGATGATCCACATGCGTTCGCATGTGTTCAAGAACGCTCTTCATGACATGATACATGCCTTGCTTGTCGATGTCGGGCATGGCATGGGCAATCACATGCAAATCTCGAATAAGAGTTCGCTCGCCCGGATCGACAGATCGAATGCCGATTAATGCTACATTTCGCGGATCAACTTTTGGTTCAAATGCCAAGAGTTGAGTGAGTGAGGGAGATCCCACTCCCATGGAAACGGCTAGTGGCATTCCGTGGATGTTTCCCGACGGGGTTGTTTCCGGCGTGTTCATATCTGCGTGTGCATCGATCCAAATCACGCCGAGTCGCTTATGCTGCTCCCTGCAATGGGCGGCGATACCGGCAATCGATCCGATGCTCATGCTGTGGTCGCCGCCTAGGATGAGCGGGAACTTTCCGTTATCAAGAATGCGCTTGGTTTTTAGCGCAAGTTTTTCGCAGGCTCGAGAAATTTCCGGTAGGTATTTAAGACTGTGATCTTTTACGGTCTGAACCTCCTGCGTTTTAACCTGAATATCTCCCTCATCAGTGAGGTCATATCCGAGTTCTCGCAAACGACCCCCAAGGTCTGCGATGCGAATGGCGCTGGGTCCCATATCCACTCCTCGGCGATCGGCGCCAAGATCCATGGGAAAACCAACGATACTAACGCTGCGATGTTTGTTAAGACTGCTAATACGCGTGACGCACACAAAGCGTCTGATTGGTGCAACTGTCTGTTCTACAAATGTACTACGCCCGAGCTCAAACGGCAATCAGAACGCGAAAGCAGCTATATTTGCAGAATAATCGCGACTATCCTTTTACTCTCCTTCGTTATATGGACACTAGCGGGAACCTCCTCTCCTCGAACATTCTAATTCTCTGTTACCTCGTCGCCTCCGTACTCTTCGTGATCGGTTTGAAGATGCTGTCGCACCCCGACACTGCTCGGCGCGGAAATATTCTTGCCGCCTTCGGCATGGGGGCAGCCATTCTTGGCACCTTGCTCCTGCACGAGTCCAACGGCGAGCATATTCACAACCATCTGTGGATGATCGGCGCCATGATCATCGGAACCGTGGTCGGTTGGATTTCGGCAAAGAAAGTGGCGATGACCGCCATGCCCCAAATGGTGTCGATTTTCAACGGCATGGGAGGTGCGTGTGCCGCGGCTATTTCCCTGATTGAGTTTGGTCATATCGCCGCCCGAGGCGAAGGTGCCATGCCAATGGGAGAGGCGATGACGATTGTGGCAGGATTGATCATTGGTACCGTTTCCTTCAGTGGCTCCATCATTGCCTTCCTGAAATTACAAGGCATCATGAACAAGAATCTTCGCTTACCGGCTCAGAATATCATCAACGGTTTGCTGATTCTCGCCACCTTAGCCATGGGCGTGTACATTGTCAGCTCCGGCACAGTCGAGATGTCGATGATCCTTACCGTCTTCGCCCTGGCTGCCATCTATGGTATCCTCTTTGTGTCGCCCATTGGCGGAGCCGATATGCCGGTAGTGATTTCGCTGCTTAACTCGTTTACCGGTATGGCCGCAGCGTTTGGCGGCTTCCTCTACAACAATCAATCCATGCTCACCGGCGGTATTCTGGTGGGCGCTGCCGGTACGCTGCTCACCATCCTCATGTGTCGCGCCATGAACCGCTCACTCATCAACGTGCTCTTCTCGGCCTTTGGTGATACGAGCTCTTCAGGCAGTGGCACCGGTCCCCAAGGCAGCATTAAGGAAGCCAGCGCAACCGATGTGGCGGTGATGATGAATTATGCCACTAATGTGATCATCGTTCCGGGCTATGGTTTGGCGGTGGCACAAGGACAGCATATCGTGCAAAAAATGGCTACCATCCTGGAAGAACGAGGCGTGAACGTGAAGTACGCTATTCACCCCGTGGCTGGTCGGATGCCAGGTCACATGAACGTTCTCCTCGCCGAATCCAACGTGCCATACTCGCAATTGCTCGACATGGAAGAAATCAATCCTGAGTTTCCCAATGCTGATGTGGTGCTGGTAATCGGCGCGAACGACGTGGTGAATCCGGCAGCACGGCACGACACGAGCTCACCCATTTACGGCATGCCTATTTTGGACGCCGATAAAGCAAAGAACGTCATCATCATGAAGCGAAGCATGAACGCCGGATATGCCGGTATCGATAACGAGCTCTTCTATTATCCTAATGCCTACATGTTCTTCGGCGATGCTAAGAAATCGCTCGAGCGATTGGTCGATGAACTCAACGCGCTCTAAACACAGTACGTCGTTCAGGAGATTTTTATTCTTACGCAAAGGGCTCTGCAGCTTCGCTGCAGAGCCCTTTGCATAGCAAGTAGGTTCATACTCCTCGGAGTTGTTTCGATGCGCAACGCACTAGTGCAATCACATCATTGAGCTTGTCTACTATGTGGGTTTGCATTCACGTACATGACTATATCGACATCACCATCAAATAGCCATACATAGCCGGAGCTGCAAACAAGATGCTGTCGAAGCGGTCGAGTACGCCGCCGTGACCGGGAATTAACGAGCTCGAGTCCTTGATCGCGGCATCGCGTTTGAGCAAGGATTCCACGAAGTCGCCCACCGGACCGACCACCCCAATCACGGCGCCCATCATAAAGCCGTGCATCATGGGGAGTTCCGGAATGAGAAAATGCGATGCCAGATGGAAGGCGAAGACGGATGCGATAAAACCGGCGATACTACCTTCCCAGGATTTCTTGGGAGAGACGCGAGGGAAGATCTTGTGCTTGCCCCATGCCAAACCGGCAAAGTAGGCGGCACTGTCACCGCTCCACACCGTGATGAACATACAGAGAAGCAAATAGCCTTGCCACGCAGCATGTGTCCCGATCCCGGAAAAGTGCAGCGCACCGTTGCTTGCATCGAAATCGCGCACGAGCACCAGGGTACTCAGGAGCAACGACACATATACCCATGCAGAAAACTGTACGCTAAGGTTGACGAAGGGATGTGGTTTCCGTCGCCACAGTTCGATGCTCATCAATAGCAGTACAGATGCTATCAACAACGGCATGGTGAGATGTAGGATAGCAGTCGTGTCGTAGTGAACCACTAAAGGAAGCAGCCCGGCAACGAGTAGGCCGCCCAGACTCTGCGGCTGTGCAGCCTTGGTTGTGCTCAGGGCATAGAATTCACGAACACCCAGCACGCTCAGCAGCGCAACGAAACCCGCAAACAGCCATCCTCCTTGCAGGCAGATGAAAACCATGAGCGGAATGCCGACAAAGGCAACGAGGATGCGCGTGAGCATGTTGGACATAGGTGCTGTATTGAGAGTTGCGGTTGAGTGGCTGAAGATAAGTACACGACGCAATCAGGGACAATCGCCGGATTTAAGCAAGTACACTTCCTTTTTCCATAGAGTGTAACTCTTTTTCAACGTCATTCCGGCAAAGCCCATGTTCACTCCCGCTGCCCCCACGAATGCAGCTTGCCCGCTCATGCAGGGATGAATGCCTTGGGTATACGTGCCATTAATCAGAACACCCGGTTGTACATAGGGAACTATTAAACCGGTGCTAAAGAGATCCAATTCCATACGAGGAAACCCGATACCAAAGTTGGCTGTCACAGCAGAGCTGGAAGCGCTTTGCATATTTCCGCTACGTTCCATGGTCTCATTTCCTTCGCGACCAATGGGATTGGTATTCACCCCATCGAAGTTGAAACCCAGATCTGAATCGTAGCTAAAATGCACGTCCACAAGCGATGACGCGTCGGCCGGCACCACGTTGCTGACCACGACTTGAATTTTCACATTCACGAAAAACACAAAGGGGCCAACGGCGACGGGATACTTGGCAACAACGATGGGGAGTTCGATGTTGAGATCGTCGTTCGCGGATCCGGCACAGGCGAGCGACAACTTAAGATCTCCATGCATGTTGTTGTTGGCATGACTGAAATTTTGGAGTTGACTATTTGCAAAGGTCATACTCGTACGCTGTCTGAAACGGTTGATGGTTCCTTCAGCAGAAAACGAAGCACGAAAGGCACCTTGGAGCAGCTTCTTTTCAACGCCGATCTTGACATAGGCAGTGTTCTGCTGAAGCTTCATGGCAATCTTGTAAATGTAGTCGCTGTAATCTAAGCGAATGCCAAACGAGTCTGCAGAGCAGAGTTGCATCGTGCCGCTGCCATGATTGGGAATGGTGACGGTAGGGAAGATCACTTTCGACGGATCGAAATCGACACCATAGTCGAAGGCGATGGTTCCGGACTTCACAATCTTGTCCAGACTGCAACTATCCAAACCCACAACCACGTTGCTTCCATGATTGGTGACAGACGAGATTTGTCCCATCCCCATCCGCCAAGCCAGCAGATACTTGCCCACGGAAAGTTGCGGAGCTAAGGTGGACGATCCGGATATAGTGATGGTATGAGCGGCTGTATCATTAGCCAGCACATCCGAAACTTTCGTGCTGTCGAAGTACACCGTATTGTCGGTGAAGCTCACCGTACAGGTTGTGGAATCTGCATTCCACGGCGTGTCCGGAGTGGTTGGAGACGTAGGGGATGAGCTCTTGCATCCTCCCATCAGGACCAGCACGAGAGCGCAGAGAGCGACGGAAATCCGAAGCATAGCAGTACCCTTACAGTTGAACATTGTGTGGATTGATTTCTACGGAGCCGACAACTAAAGTGCCAATCGTGTCCCCTACTAGTCGTCATGCTGCGCGTCATCGAAAGGCATGACAAAGATAGCTGAGAAGCGCGTGTGCGAGTAGTGCAAACTGTGTGTATAAAGATTAGCGCGGACCTCTCTAAGTGCAGTCTGCTGATTCCGTATTTTTGAACGTCACCAACGTCAGCACCATGGCCTCCTCATCGCAACACTTCGAGCTCAGTAAGGCGGAACGTATCTCCTTGAATATTTCGCTTCTCGTTGGCTTCGCCATGTTATTCATGAAATGGTATGCCTATACCATTACGGGATCGATGGCCATTTTCTCCGATGCCATGGAATCCATCGTCCACCAATTTGCGGTGGTCTTTGCCTGGTACTCTTTGCGGGTAACGTACCGGCCTCCGGACGACAACCATCACTACGGGCACGATAAAATTACCTACTTCAGCGCCGGATTTGAGGGTGCTCTTATTGTCGTGGCTGCTATTGTGATTGTCACCGAATCGATCTCACGACTTCTCAACCCCACACCATTGGAACAGCTTGGTGCCGGTGTTGCTATCACGGCTTTTGCAGGCGGCGTCAACGCTTTGCTTGGATTCTACCTTATTCGTGTGGGCAAGCGTCACAAGTCGCTCATTGTGGAAGCGAATGGACGTCATATCATGACCGACGCCTGGACAAGTTTCGGTGCCGTGATCGGTTTGCTTCTCGCCTGGAGGATTGGTTGGTACTACCTCGATCCCATTATTGCCTTGCTTTTTGGAGCGAACATCATCTTTGAAGGCGGCAAACTTATTCGCAATGCGGTTCACGGCTTAATGGATCAGAGCAATCCGGAGTATGAACAGCAAGCCAGAGCCGTGTTGGACGCCTATTGCAGTACGCATCATGTGAGCTACCATCGCTTTCGACTACGGGAAAGCGGTCAGCGTGTGTATGTGGATTTCCACCTGGTTTTTCCTGACGGGACGCCCATTGAGGCAGCTCACCAAGTGGCGACCGATGCTGAATTGAGCATCGTACGAGCGATCGATCATTCGGTCGAGGTTCTGAGTCATTTGGAAAGCACGAACTTGCCCGAAGGGCACATGGATTAATATATCCCACTACGTCGTGCCATGCGTTTCTGTGCTGTGTTACGATTGTGTTAGACACCCAAGAACTGTTCTGCTTCTTCAGCGCGTGCGCCTGCTCGGAGGATGGAGAATTCATCGGTGGTCATATCCACAATGGTGGAGCGTTCTCGCATACTGGGTTCGTCGAGCCACGAGAATTTTTGGAAGAGTACCACAACATCCACACGTGAACCCAGGCTATCGGCAGCTTCCTCGGCCGACTCAAACTCCTCGCCGTTTTCGTCCTTTGCGCTGATAGAAATGAGCGGCTCTTCCAATTCGATAAGGAGTCGATTGGCAAACGGTGCGTCCGGAACGCGTAAACCAACTGTCTTTCTCTTGGGGTCACAGGCGAAGGTCGGAACTTGTTTCGTAGCAGGAAGGATGAAGGTGAAGGGGCCGGGGATGAGACGCTTGATGAATTTATACGCTGCGTTCGAGACGCGGGCATAATCGGCAATGTTGGAGAGAGAATCGCAGAGAAAGGTCATGCTCTGCCCTGCCGGCAATGCTCGTATCGTGCGTATTCGGTCGATGCCTTGCTTATTGCGTAGAGTGCATCCCAGAGCCATCCCGGTATCTGTGGGATAGAGAATGACCGCTCCTTCACGCAGGCGCCGGATGATGATCGCGATACTGCGCTCTTCCGGAGTTTGCGGGTGAACTGGGATGATGACGGAACTCATAAAGACGTGTGCGTTAGCATTTATGCAAGCTACGCAAGGTTGAGGCAATGATTATGCCAGAGAAGGGTGGGTGATGGGCAGAGTGAGTGTGATGACGGTTCCTTTGTTTGGTCCTTCGCTCGACGCAGAGGCATCGCCGCCATGTAATTCGATAATCTTCTTGACGATGAAGAGTCCTAAGCCCGTACTGTTTTCACCGGCAGTTGGCTGAGCCGACAAACGACTAAACTCACGGAAGGCATGATCGATGTCCTCCGGTGTCATTCCTAAACCGGTATCGCGTACTTCGATGCTCAAGTAGTGCTCGTCGCATCGTGTGCTCAAGTCTACCGAACCACCCGCAGGAGTGTACTTGATTGCGTTGCTCACCAGGTTATCCAATGCCTTGCGTAATTGAATCTGGTCACCAACAAACTCGCGACAGTCGTTATCAATCTGCACGTTGATCCAGATGTTCTTACGCTCCGCAGCGGAGCTAAAAGCACGTGCAGAGGAACGCAACAAGGTTCCCACCTCGATGATATCCTGTCGCATCTGGATATCCGGCTTACTGAGCATGGCGATACTCAGCATATCTTCCACTAAAGCTCGCATAAGTTCTGATGAGCTTCGCGCTATATCCAGCAACTCACTGAGCTCATCATCAGTTTGCAATTGCGAGCGCAACTCGCTGAGAACCGAGTCTAAATTATTGAGTGGGTTTTGCAAATCGTGAACCGACATGCGGATCACTTGTTCGCGAGACTGTTGCAAGCGTTGCAAACTTTCGTTGGCGCGTTGCAGTTCGGACGAACGTAAAGCCACCAGCTTTTCAAGGTGAAGATTGTGTTCTTGGATGCGAACCATCAAATCTTCATTCGAGCTCCGGAGCTGAATCATTTCTACCACGCGATTTATCATCATGCGCAGTTGCAGGAGCTCAATCGGCTTTGTTAAATAGTAGGAGATCCCACCTTCATTAATGGCACGAATTAATGCTGCCATGTCGGTGTATCCCGTCATCAAAATGCGTACGCACTCCGGACGCAGAGTTTTAAACTCTGTCAGCAAGGCCGCACCGTTATCGCGTCCAAGCTTTAAGTCTGCTATCACAACGTCGAAATCCTGCTCACTAAACAGTTTGCGGGCTTCGTCGGCATTGTCGCAGCCAACAATCTCGTGCTCATCCTGAAAAAATAAGTGGATGGCATCGAGCATTGCTTGCTCGTCATCAATAACTAAAATGCGGAGTTGGGAAGAGGAGGCGAAGGAGGAGGGTTCAACAACTGACTCCGTGCCGGTTGCGTGTATCCGCTGCGAGTCTGTGTATGTACTGTGTTGAGACCGTTCCATGGTGTGTAAAGCGTTACAACGCAAGCTTGGGCAAAGATACTGAACAATCTCTGCGCATTGCCGATGGAGGCAAATTTGTTTTCGCGTAAATTGCCCACCGCTTCGTCACTCAGTGCAAGGAATGGTTGCTCTACTTGTTGGTCTTGCTTCCGGCTTCGTACTCTCCATGCCTCCGGGTCCGGTTGCTGCATACACCATTACCACAACTCTTGGTAAAGGCAAACGAACAGGGATGAGTATCGCCCTTGGTGTTGCCGTTGTCGACACTCTCTTCTGCATCGGTATCCTGTTTGCATCCTCCGCCATTCTGCAACTATTAATGAGTTGGTCGGAGACTTTTCCCACAACTGCCTTCGTCACTAAGCTGGCCATCATTGGCGGTATCATCGTGTATGCCGTTCTTCAACTGCGCGATAAAACTACCGAGGCGCCTCACTCGCGTGTGCATCTGGAAGATCGGGTACAGAGTTCAAAGCCTCTCATTATTGGATCCGCTACGGCGTTGAGCAATGCGTTTAATCCGACCTTCCTTCCGGCGTTGACGGCCGTGCTTGCCTCGGTAACCACTCAACTTCCGCAAGTGCACACCAACATTGTCGACAAATGGCTCTTTGCCTTGGGCTTCGGTGTTGGTACCTATGGGTGGTTATATGGGATCATCAGCATGGTGCACCGACATCACGCCTTGGTGTCGCCGCGTACGATGGTCTTAATCCGTCGCGTTGGTGCCGTGATTTTCCTCGTATTCGCTGTCTATCTACTGTGGAAGATTTTTTCCGTCTAAATCTCTGCTTTGTGGTCTGAGCCGTTGGAAAGACTGCTAATTTGTCGTCCACGTACATCCGCTCCGAAGATAGTTCCGCTGCTTTCGCGTGAGCTTCTTTACACTCTCTCAGTTGTCTTTTCACGGTGAACTATGATGCATCATTATTTGGTTTTGGACATCGAAACGTCTCCTGTTGATTTTGATTCGTTTGATGAGGCTCAACAAGAGTATCTTTTGCGATCTGCTCTCAACGAAGAAGATCAGCAACGCAAGAAGAGCGAGATGGCACTGGCACCATTTACAGGCCACATCGTCTGCATTGCCATCATCCATTACATCCGTCAACCTGATGGGGCGTGGAAAGAGGAAAAACGTGTGTGCTTGATGCGCTCTCCGGATATTGAGGAAGAACGTCAACGCGAAGATCTTCCATCAGGTGCACTGATGATACGCTCGTCGGAAAAAGGTATCGTACAGGACTTTTGGAAGTATGTGCGTTCACTGCACGACGGCCAGAACCGCGTACATTACATCACGTTTAATGGTCGTGGATTCGATTTTCCTTTCCTCATGTTGCGCTCTGCTGTGTTGGGTCTGCGACCAAGTACGAACCTGATGAGCGGCACTCGCTGGAGTTACCGTGAAACCCACACGGATCTACTTGACGAGCTAACTTTTCAAATGCCCTCGCAAAACGGAGCCACCCGTCGATTCAATCTTGATTTCTACACCAAGAGCTTCGGAATTCGTTCGCCCAAAGGCGAAGGTGTAGACGGCTCCAAAGTGGGAGAGCTCTATAGCAGCGGCGCTTACGTTGAGATTGCCGAATACTGCCTGCGCGACGTCCAAGCCACCTGGGAGCTCTTTCTCGTATGGTTGGATTTGCTCAAGATGTGAGAGCTCGTCATTTCCTGAATTTCAATTCGTGCGGGCATCGCCCGCACGAATAATAATTCTCCTGCTGAATTCCTTTTAAGCCTTGGTGTCGCTCGTTTGGTATCACTCTGAATTCGTTCAGTGCGTTATCGCACCCCTCGAGTTTTGGTGGCGGGGGAGCTCTTAATCTGTTTGGCTTTTAGTCGTGCACGTCGTTGTTCGTAAGCGTACTCGGCTACTTCGGCGGAGACGAGGACGATGAGGGCCGAATAGTAAATCCACAGTGCAGATGCTACCAGAACACTGAAGGTACCATAGAAGCGACCGAATGAGGCGATGTGATTGAGGTAGTAGGTGAAGGCAAAGCGTGCGCTCTCCCATAAAATCATGCTGCTGATACTGGCACTCATGATGATAAAAAGCGGCTGCGGTTTGTTGGGTACAAATCGCAGCAACACACCGAAGTACAGAAAGGCGATCAACGCAGAAAGAGAAAAGCTCAGGAGTGAGCCGATATGCCAGGAGGCGAGCCACGACACGTGCTCGCTTAGGCTTGATGCCAGTACAGAAGTCAGTGGAGTGAGGACTGTTGAGACTAGGATGAGTAAGACGACTAAAAAAGTAAACAGGAGATCCTTCAATTTGTACCATAGAAAAAAGCGTGGCGTAGGGATGCTGAAGATGGCGTTGAAGGCGGTGCGCAGCGATGAGAAGAGCGCTGAGGAGGTCCACAAAAGCACCGCAATACCAACCAGTCCGGCTGTGGTACTGGAATCCTTCACCGATCGGATCTCGTCGACCACCGCATCAATAAAACTCTCTGTTCCCGGCGTGAGCGGCAGAGCTTGACTGAGGGTGTGGCGTACGCTCTCGATAACAGGTTCCAGGTGAATGATGGATCCGGCGATATAGAGAGCTACCAGGAACAGGGGAAGCAGGCACAGCAGCACATTGAACGAGAGACCGGCGGCGAGTAGGTAGACATGCAATTCGTCAAGGCGCATTCCCACCTGTGTGATATGCGCCCACAAGCCGCGATGAAGATCAGGACTTGATTTTTCCTCACTTCGTTCACGTGGTGTAGTGGGTTGACGGACCGTTGAGGCTGCTTTCATTCGCGGAGCGTGATGCTTTCTTTCCTGTGTATTTTACACGCAAGTTATACACAACACACGCGTGGAATACAAAAAGATCCTTGTCCTCTCAGCCTCGGCCGGTGCGGGTCACGTGAGAGCCGCCGATGCCTTGGTTCGAGCCTTTCAAGCCAGCGGGCGCGCCAAAGAAATTGTGCATTTGGATACTCTGGAATACACCTCCAAAGCTGTTCGCACGCTCTATGCAAAGGCCTACTTCGAGATGGCGAGAACAGCGCCGGACGTGTTGGGCTGGGTGTACGATCTGCTCGATAAGCCTGCCCGAAACGAAAAGAAAATGAGGGCGCTGGAGCGCATTAACGTCGCTCTCTTCATGCGTCTGCTCCGACGCATCCAACCCGACTTGGTTGTGAACACCCACTTTCTGCCTGCTGATATCATTGGATATTTGCGACGTAAGGAGCGCTTGAGTTGTCGCTCCGCGGTCGTCATCACCGATTACGATGCGCATGCCATGTGGATCAATCGTGATGTGGACTTTTACTGCACCGCATGCGAGGAAGAAACGATGTACTTGCGTGCGCTCGGAATTCCGGCCGAGCACATTGCCACAACGGGCATTCCAATCGATCCGGTGTTCGGTGAGCACAAGGACAAATTCGCGATGCGTGAGAAGCATGGGTTGCACCGCGATCGTCCCACCATTCTCATCTCGACCGGCGGATTTGGCGTCGGCAATAGTGTTTCAATACTCGAGGCGCTACGCGCCATGCATCAACCGGCGCAAGTCGTCGTGATCTGCGGTAAAAACGCTGAGCTGTTCGACAACGTCAAGAACTTTGTCGATGAACATAACGCGACGTCCGCAGCCGTGCGGATCCATCCCGTGGGCTTTACAACCGAGATGGACGAATACATGAGTGCAGCCGACCTGATCATTGGGAAACCGGGTGGATTGACGAGCAGTGAGGCAATGGCTAAAGGACTAGCCTTTGTGATATTGAATCCCATTCCCGGTCAAGAAGAACGGAACAGCGACTACCTTCTTGAGCACGGTGCAGCGGTCAAGTGCAACAACATCCTCACCCTTGCTTACAAAGTGGATCAACTCCTGGCTCATCCGCACAAACTCGAAACGATGCGCGCCAACGCCTTGGCTGTTGCACGTCCACATGCCGCCACTTCCGTGGTCAATGCACTCTGTGGATAAAACTCACGAGATACTCCGACCCACTTGTACTGACAATCCAGTACCGCATTTCGCGAATTTTCGCTGAAATTCTTGCATTGATACACTGTTTAAATGGGGGAGTAGTGCAACGAGTGACCGAAAGCGGGGTGACGATGCTCCGCATCTTCTGGTAACTAGAGCAGAACTGTCGTATCTTGCGAGGCTTTAAACACCAGGCATCTGCTAACGCGAAGAATTCACGGTGAAGATTGGCTCTGTAGAAGTTGAACAAGGGGTGCTTCTGGCACCGATGGAGGACGTGAGTGATCTCCCATTTCGCGTCATCTGTCGTCGTCTGGGCGCCGATATCGTCTACACAGAATTTGTCTCCAGCGAAGGTCTTATTCGCGACGCCAAGCGTTCACTGCAGAAACTAGAACTGGCGGAGGAAGAACGTCCGGTTGCTATCCAAATATTTGGTGGGCAGACGGACACCATGGTTGAGGCTGCACGCATTGCTGAGCAATCGCAACCAAACTTTCTGGACATCAACTTTGGCTGTTGGGTAAAAAACGTGGTGGCTCGCAATGCCGGTGCCGGCATGCTCCGTCATCCGGACCTGATGGCATCGATGACGCGTGCGATTGTTGACGCGGTTTCACTACCGGTGACGGTAAAGACTCGTCTTGGCTGGGACCAACAATCCATTGTGATTGTAGATGTCGCCAAGATGATCGAGGATGCCGGAGCAGCAGCGTTGACTGTGCACTGTCGCACTCGTGACATGGGTCACAATGGATCCGCCGATTGGTCGTGGATTCCGAAGGTCAAAGCTGCCGTTTCGATACCTGTCATTTTAAACGGCGATGTGACCTCGGCTCAAGACGCGCAGCGTGCATTTCAAGAAACGGGATGCGACGCGGTGATGATAGGAAGGGCAGCCATTGCCAATCCCTTCGTGTTTCGCGAGTGCAAGGCGCTACTACGCGATGGCGTGGAGGCAGAACCCGCGAGTGTTCAGGAGCGTGTGCAGACCTGTTTAGAGCAACTAGGTCTCAGCATTGCACGGAGCGGCAACGAACGTCGCACCTGCATTGAATTTCGAAAATTTTATTCCGGCTATCTGAAGGGCCTGTACATGGCTTCCACCGTGCGTCGCGATTTGGTACACACCGAATCCTTTGCCGCGGTTGAGGATAGACTTCTGCGCTACGTTGAATTCCTTCGTGATTACGAGGATACTCGCGAGAGTGCTGCAGCCCTTCGTGCGGATGAAGAAGTGACTGTATAAAGGATACAGCGGTTCCGATGATTGCTCGGAACGAACAAAACGTACGGTATGACAAACACCCCAAACTCCTCAGCTGAAAACAGAGCTGAGCACGGAGCTGAACACGAATTGGTGCAGGAGCAAGCATCATCCTCAAAAACGAAATCTGCATCCACTTCTCGAGCGGCTTCCAAAAAAAACGGAAGCAAAGCGAAGGAGTCATCTGCCAAGAGTTCCACAGCAAAATCAGCAGCTCCTGCCTCAAAGCAAGCGTCGGATCTCAAATCGAAAGCTAAAGCAACCAGCTCTAAAGACTCCGCTGCGCCTAAGGCTACCAAAGCTGCAAAAGCGTCTTCCGCAATGGATGCTTCGGCCGCAGATCAAACGAGCGAAGCTCGTGAGAATAAAAATCAGGCTGCGAGTAAAAGTGCTTCATCGGCACACAAGGCTTCGAAGTCCGGTTCGACGTCATCTTCCAAGCAGTCGACTTCAAAATCAACCTCAGCGTCAAAGGGCACCTCGGATAGCGATGGCGCAAAAGCAACAGGCTCAAAGTCTGCTGCTGAACAAAGCAGAGCCGGCAAGGGGACCGCTGATAAGGCTTCCAAGGCAGCGAAATCCGGTCGATCTAAAGCAGCGGCCGATACACGAGCTCGCCGGCCCGCGGATGACGATGCGGAAGCTCCTTCGCTGGAAGAGCTGTCAGCTTTTATCTCGTCGCTCAAGAACGCAAAGTCGAGTTCGCAACGCCAGGGTGATTCTCATGACGAAGGACACCATGACCCGGCTGATGTAAGAACTACCGCTCGCAGTGGCGCAGTAGCGAAAGGTGCAAAGCAGAGCGATGGACAGGATGCAGGTCGGCGACAGCACTCATCGCTGAACAATCGAGCGGAACAGAAAGCGGTAGACAAGAAGTCTGCCTCAGGACGTCTTGCATCCGATGAAACTGAGCAGGCACTCGACCTGCGAAGTGAAGGCACGCCTGAGAGCGGGGACCAGGCTCCCTTAAGCAGACGTGAAAAGCGCCGCTTGGAGTGGCTGGAAAAGCGTCGTCAATGGCGCGATCAGAAGAAGAATGAACGCATACAACGCCGACTGGATCGTGACGCGAGCGGACCGGATGCAGATGCAGATGCTGGCTTTGATGCGAACGACGACGCTGAAGATCAACAGCACCGAATGCAACCGGAAAGTGCAACAGCAAAGCAGGGGGCAAAGCAAAACGAGGCTCCGCGTCAGCGCGAGGCTGCTCCGCAGGGTCGTGAGCAGAATGCCGATCAATCTAAACCTCATAGCGAAAAGCGCGATCAACGAGAATCTCGTTCTACTCGTGGGCAGCGGGATACACGAGACCGGCGCGATGCACGCGATTCACGGGACACTCGCGATCAACAGGATGTGCGTGATCAACGGGATGGACGTGATCAACGGGATGCCAGGGATCGCCGAGATGCGCGAGATCAGCGAGATATTCAAGATCAACGTGAGTCGCGCGAGCAGCAGGAGACCCGTGCTTCCGCCGATCCGCAAGAAGCGCGCGACACGAGGAGTTCAAAATCCAAAGGACGTCGTGGAAAAGAGCAAGTGGAGCAGTCTCGTCGCTCCGACAAGCATGCTGACCAAAGAACGGATCGCGGTGATTTCGAAGGCCAAGAGGCTACGAACACAGAGCAGGAGATTCCCGGCGATGACAATCGTCGGCAGTCCAACCAACAGCAGAGAGACAAGAAGCAGCCGCGCAAGGGCGGAAGAGCTGCGCAGCATGATGAGAGTGCAGTATTAGCACCTTTGGAAGGTGAGAAACGTCGAGTGCTGGCTCCGCCGAAACATTACTTCGTGTATAAGGATCCCAAAGGTCGACCCGAACTTTCTGAAGAATGTGAAACCATGGTTCAGAAAGTGGAGGATTTTCTGGTCCAGGAACTTCTTGTGCAAGACGGTGAAAGCATTCTCGTAGGCGTGAGCGGCGGCGTGGATTCCATTGTGCTGCTGGACATCTTACATGTGTTGTCGTTCGAACACGCCTATCAACTCAACATCGCGCATGTCAATCATGGCTTGCGGGATAAGACTTCAAAGCGTGACGAGAAATTCGTGAAGAGTGTGGCCGATGAGTACGACATTGCCTGCCACACGACCCAAGTGAAAGTGGGGGAGTTTGCCAAGAAGCATTCACTCTCCGAAGAAACAGCAGCTCGTGAACTACGCTACAAGTTCTTCCGTCAGACCGCCAGCACACTGCGCGCGCAATTCTGTGCGACCGCACATAACGCTGATGATGCTGCAGAAACCCTGTTGATGAATTTGTTCAGAGGAACGGGGTTAACCGGATTAGCGGGCATTCCACCACGACGTTCATTGGTGAAGAAGACCCAGTTGATCCGTCCCTTGCTCTGTCTCTCCAAACAAGATATTCTCGAATACGCACGTCAGCGCAGTTTGGAATGGTATGAGGATGAAACCAATACCATGACCAAGTACACGCGCAACAAGGTGCGACACGACCTCTTACCTAAGCTGAAGGAAGAGTATAATCCAAAGATTGTGGAATCGTTGAACCGAACAGCCACACTGCTGAGGCGTGCTGACGGATTTATCGATTCGTTGATCGACACCACGTATCATTCGGTGGTGAACGAACGTGACGACAGTTGTGTGATCGACGTGCATCAGCTGGAGGCGTTGCACAGCTTCCTGCAAGGTGAAATTATAGAGCGCGCAATTTCGGCGTTGACCTTTGGTCGCACGGTTTCCTTTGGTGCTATCGATCGTATCCTCAAGCTTGTGGAAGCTGAGGTGGGTGCCCGCGAAGCGGTCGTGAATAATGTGATTGCCTTGCGTAACCGCGACGACATCGTGCTAATGTACGAGCAGCATTTACAGGAAATCTTCCTCTCGCTCTACAAACTCGGCAGCTACAGCATCGGCAAGTATCATCTGGAGCTGGAAGAGTGTCACCGCAACGACGTGCGTATCGGACAGGATCATCACGTGGAGTATTTCGACTATGATGCGCTGCCCTACCGCTTAACGCTGCGGACCTGGCATGCGGGCGACAGCATGCATCCAATAGGGTTTAATGGTCACATGAAGATCAGCGACATCCTCACGAACGAAAAAGTGGAGCACTCGCAACGTGGTCATTACGTGGTACTAGCCACGGCAACCGACATTGTATGGCTCTGCGGCATGCGTATGAGCGAAGATTTCAAAATCACGAACGAGACACGTCGTATCGTAAAAGCCACATTTCGAGTGGAGGGCTGATGAACTACGTCATCAATGGCAAGGAATTCCGTGAGCTACTTTCTGCAGACACTATTGAACGAGCAATAGGCCGTGAGGCCGCACGTATTAGAGAACACTATGCGAACCTGGATCCGGTATTCGTGATCGTCCTTAAAGGTGCCATGTTCTTTGCCGTGGATCTCATCAGAGCAGTGGCCATGCCGTGTACGGTAGAGGTACTGAGCGCAAAGAGTTACGGCGATGCCATGGAGTCGTCCGGAGAGCTTCGTCTGTCGGAGATTTCTGCCGTGATTCGCAACCGTCATGTGGTGGTGATAGAGGATATCGTGGACACAGGGCTGACGCTAAAGAAGATTCTTGATCAACTCAAGCACCAGTTTCCGGCATCTGTGCAAGTGGCCACGCTGCTCTCCAAACCCAGTGTCACGAAAGAGCAACTGGAACTACGCTACTGCTGTTTCGAAGTGGGACCGGAGTTTCTTATTGGTTATGGATTGGACTACGCCGAGCAAGGCCGCGAGCTGAAGGCGGTCTATGCCTTGCATCGTGAGTCAGCAGAATAAAAAGAAGTGGTCGAGTTTGGTGGCGTGCACAGATCTACTTGAGTTCATTTCGTAAAGATGATGCAGTGTGCATGCGAGTTTTCCAATAGCTTGGAAGCTCAAACGTAGACAAACAGAGTGTCGTCGCGAAAACGTGAATGGGTCGACACCGATGTTATTAGTGGCGACGTGAGTTGAGTGTAGCAACGAGGATACGCATGAAAGCAGTGGCGTTAATAATGGCAGGCGGAAGTGGAGCTCAGCTCTACCCACGCAGCACGGAGCAGCACCCGAAGCAGCTTATCCATCTGTTGGGTGAGGGCACGATGATCCAGAACACGGTGGCTCGACTGCTTCCGCTGTTTGATCCGAAGAATATTTATGTCGTGACGACCGACCACCTGGCTGCTCTGGTGAAGGATCAACTTTCCATGATACCTGCGCACAACATTATCATGGAGCCATTTCGGCGCAACACGGCTGCATCACTCGAGCTGGCAAACATCATGCTGATGAAGGAGCTTGACAGAGACGATGTAATCGTGGCTCTGCCCTCGGATCACGTGGTACATAACGTCGGCGAGTTTCATATCAGTATCGAAACCGCCATTAAATCCGCAGCCGAGCGAAAGGGCATTATCACGATTGGCCTACAGCCAACTCGTGCGGAATCAGGTTTTGGCTACTTGCAAATCAACGAGGGTGTGGTTCCGTTGAGTGACAGTTCCCGAACAACTCTCCGATCGGTGGGAGTATTTGCAGAGAAGCCGGACGTTGATACGGCAAATCGCTTTCTCGATGCAGGCGACTTTCTCTGGAACTCAGGGATTTTCGTGTACACACTCCAAACCTTTGACGAAGAGTTCCGTCGCTACCTTCCAGACTATGCTGCCTTGTTCGAAGTGTTGAAAGGCAACATGTCTATCGACGCGTTCAATGAAGTCTTGCAAAACACCTACAAGCAAATTCGTCCCATCTCCATGGACTACGGCATCATGGAGAAGTCTCAGCGAGTCTACTGTGTGATGGCCAATTTTGAGTGGAGCGACGTCGGCACGTGGGACGAAGTGTACCACCTCAGTAAACGAGACACTCGCAAAAACGTACTCGAAGGGGACGTCTTCACGGTTCGCACCAAAGGCTGTCTCGTGTCCTCCTACGGCAAAGTGATTGGTCTCGTCGGCGTGGAAGATCTCGT
>JBDHXF010000017.1:0-67850 GCA_039810585.1 Chlorobiota bacterium | reverse complement strand
TCAAACATTATATTCCTTTCGACATTTTTGTTAAATTTAATGTGTTGTTTCTCCATCTGTTTTTATCTTCAAAAAAAACTGAACAGTAATGAGCGCAGAGAAAAAAAACGAGACAGAAATGACAGTGACGAAAAGTGTGTCGCATTCGTATCTGACACAGTTGTGGAATAACAGCGTCTTTTCAAAGAAGAAGACGAGTCGGTACACGCAAATCTCAAACGCCTTTGCACATTACTTTACAGCGATTGTCCTCGGAGTTGCGGTAGTCGCATCCCTGCTCTATCTCCCGGACACCGGTCGTGCATTGGAAGTGTTCACCGCCGTACTTATCGTGGCTTGTCCATGTGCTCTCACGCTAGCTGCACCGTTTACCTTTGGTGCCGCACTCACCATCCTAGCAAAAGCAAATTTCTACCTGCGAAGTATAGAGGTCGTTGCCGACTTGGCTGCAACGGACACCGTTGTGTTCGACAAAACGGGTACGCTCACGGGAACCAATGGAACTTTGGTAGAATTCGGTGACGGCGAGCTTTCGAGTAGTGATTGCCTCCTTGTCCTTGCCGCCACAAAACACTCCGTTCATCCATTGAGCAATGCTATTGCGCAATGGATGTATGAGAATGGTCACTCCGAGCAGATCGCTTGCGCGGACTTTGAAGAAACGCCGGGCAAAGGCCTGCATGCTCGCGTTGGAATGCATACGGTGACAGTTGGCTCTCATCACTGGTTAAGAGAGCAAGGCATCGAAACTCCGATGCATAGCGAGGAAGGCGGAGTGCAAGTAGCTATCGACGGCACCTATCGTGGATCGTTCCGAATGCGCTTACGATTGCGAGAGGGAATGGATCAAACGTTGACGCTTATGGCAGGTTCGGCCGATTTGTACATCCTCAGTGGAGACACCGATAGCCAAAGACGTGATTTTGAACCCTTCTTCGAGCACGATCACCTGGTGTTTCGGCAAAGTCCGCAGGACAAATTGGACTTTGTTAGTTCACTGCAAGAACACGGACGAGTTGTGACCATGATTGGTGACGGTATGAACGATGCGGGCGCTCTACGCCAAAGTAATGTCGGTATAGCGGTGAGTGAGAGTAGCACGGCATTCACGCCGGCCAGTGATGTTATTGTGAGCGCAGATACCCTGTATCGCTTACCGGAGTTTATCAAACTCAGTCGCTACGCGGTGAATGTGCTCAAGATTGCCTTTGCCGTATCCATTTCGTACAATCTGTTTGGCTTGACGCTAGCGTGCGCGGATAAACTTTCGCCCATGTTTGCAGCCGTCTTTATGCCGCTCAGTTCGTGGAGTGTGGTAGGTATAGCCTATGGTTTAATGCGAATTCGTGAACGATCGATTAGCAAAGCTCCACAGCGAGTAGCGCGATCGATTTCAACGGACGCAGAGTCAGTACTACGATAAACTCACAAGACGAATAACGAAGGAGTGTTGTGATGGAAGTTCTCTTTATGCTTATCGGTTTTAGCGTATTGCTGGCGTTGGTGTTCTTGGTGTATTTCATCTGGGCCGTGAAGACGGGACAATATGATGACAATTACACGCCGGCAGTGCGAATACTCTTCGACGACGACAAACCGACCAATGTCGACACCGAAGACCAAACAGATCGTATGCCGGGATTTTAACGAGAATAAGATAGTCTTTTCATTCACTTTTAGGGAGACATGTAATGAATAATGAATCGTTGCGTATCGAGAAATTCGAATACGACAACAAGATTGTGCGCAACTTTGGTGTTGCCATGATGGGATGGGGGCTCATCGGATTCCTGGTTGGAATCATCATCGCGTCGAAGTTGTATTTCCCGAGCTTTTTGGGAAATATCTCCTTCCTCTCGTACGGTCGTTTGCGTCCACTTCATACGAACGCCGTCATTTTTGCCTTCGCAGGCAATGCGATTTTCGCCGGTGTGTACTATTCGCTTCAGCGCTTGTGTAAAGCGCGTATGTGGAGTGATCTCTTCTCGAAAATTCACTTTTGGGGATGGCAAACCATTATTGTCACCGCCGCGCTCACGCTACCCCTTGGTTTCACAACCGGTAAGGAGTATGCCGAGCTCGAATGGCCCATCGATATTCTGATCGCTCTCATCTGGGTGGTTTTTGGCGTGAACATGTTGATGACCATTTACAAGCGTCGTGAACGACACATTTACGTTGCCATCTGGTTCTACATCTCCACCTTCGTTACTGTAGCGGTGCTTCACATTGTGAACTCCATGGAACTTCCGGTGAGTTTCTTGAAAAGTTATTCCATGTATGCCGGTGTGCAAGATGCTTTGGTGCAGTGGTGGTATGGTCACAATGCTGTTGCGTTTTTCCTTACGACGCCGTTCCTCGGAATTATGTACTATTTCATTCCAAAAGCTGCGGAACGTCCGGTGTATAGTTATCGCTTGTCGATCGTTCACTTCTGGGCGCTGATTTTCTTATACATCTGGGCCGGGCCTCACCACTTACTCTATACAGCACTTCCGGATTGGGCACAATCACTCGGTACTGTGTTTTCGTTCATGCTAATCGCTCCGTCCTGGGGTGGTATGGTGAATGGATTGTTGACGCTTCGTGGTGCATGGGATAAGGTTCGCGAGAGTCCGGTATTGAAGTTCATGGTGGTTGGTGTGACTGCCTACGGTATGTCGACGTTTGAAGGACCGATGATGTCGCTCAAGAACATCAACGCCTTGACGCACTACACAGACTATGTTATCGGACACGTTCACTTAGGAGCATTGGCATGGAACGGTGGCGTTGGATTTGCTATGCTGTACTATGTATTTCCAAAGATGTATCGCACGGAGATTTGGTCGAAGAAGCTAGCCAACTGGCACTTCTGGTTTGCCACGTTGGGAATTCTGTTCTATGCCATTCCGATGTACTGGGCCGGTATTGCACAGTCGCTCATGTGGAAAGAGTTCACTCCCGATGGCGCGCTCCGCTATCCGAACTTCCTAGAAACCGTGTTGCAAATTCTTCCGATGTACCTCATTCGGATTTTTGGTGGAACGCTGTATTTCGTTGGTGGGGTTCTGGGAGTCTACAATCTCTATCGCACAGCTCGCTCCGGATCACTCATGGCTAATGAAGCCGCTGAAGCACCGTCACGCGATTCTATTCCGCTGATTGCCAATGAACATGACAAGACCTGGCACAGAATGTTGGAAAGCAAGCCGTTCAAGTTCACGGCATTTGCACTGTTGGCAATTTTAGTTGGTACTATTGTAGAGTTCATGCCAACCTTCCTCGTTAAGGAAAACATTCCGACCATTGCAGAAGTGAAGCCGTACACACCGCTTGAAGTGCAAGGGCGCGACATCTACATCCGTGAAGGATGCTACACCTGCCACTCCCAAATGATTCGTCCGTTCCGTTCAGAAACCGAACGCTATGGAGATTACTCCAAGGCCGGCGAGTTTGTGTATGATCATCCATTCCAATGGGGTTCAAAACGTACCGGTCCTGATCTTCAACGTGAAGGTGGGAAGTATCCTAATTCATGGCACTTCTTGCACATGAACGATCCGCGCAAAACATCTCCGGGTTCGATTATGCCGGCGTACACGTGGTTGTATGACGACAACACTGATTGGGCGAACACCGAAGGAAAAATCATCACGCTTCGCAAGCTCGGTGTTCCGTATCCGGATGGCTTTGAAGGCAGCGCGCTGGATAGTGCAAAGGCGCAGGCTAACACCATCGCTGCCGACTTATCGAAGAGTGGAAATGCAATCTCCTCAGACAAAGAAATCGTTGCCCTCATTGCCTATCTGCAGAGACTGGGTCGCGATATCAAGTTGAGTAAGACAGCAAGTAATTGATATCTCGTCACATCAACCAAGGAAACGTACCATGTATAAAAACGTGTTAGAAACCATGCATGATGTGCATATCTATCCCATCATTTCGCTTATTCTCTTCCTCGTCGTATTTACTGCGATGCTGGTATGGGCGCTGCGAAAGGACAAGGGATATTTAGACGAGATGGCTGCCAAACCCCTGGAAGACAGTGAAGGGGATACTCAACACTCGGTTCACTCATTGCATCATTCGTAAATCGAATCAATTCACCAATCAAAGAAAACAAAATCTGAGGAGATTTCTCATGGCTCAAAATGAAATGGATAAACTTCTGGACCACGATGCGGATGGTATTCGGGAGTTCGATAATGCACTGCCCAAATGGTGGTTATACGGATTTTACTTTACAATCGTCTTCGCCATTGGTTATATGGTGTACTTCCATATGATGGGTGGTCCGCTCTCCGCTGCGGAGTATAGAGCAGAGATCGACGAAGCAAAACTAAAATACAAGACCGCGACCACGAATGTGGCGGAGCTCAAGCCCCTGGCAGATCAGGCTACCTTGGACGCCGGTAAAGCTATTTTTGAAGGAACTAACAATGCGTGCTTTACCTGCCATCGAGCAGACTTAGGCGGCATGGTTGGTCCAAATTTAACGGACGACTACTGGCTCCACGGTGGTAAGTTCAGTGATATCCTTACGAGTATCACAACGGGATATCCGGAAAAGGGAATGCAGCCGTACGGAACCGGCGCAAAGCTGTCGCAAGAACAACTCGTTCAAGTTGCCAGCTATGTATGGTCCAAACATGGTTCCAACCCGGCAGATCCAAAACCGATTGAACCCGATCGGGACAAGAAAGTAGACCGAGACGCTCCTGCCACAGCAGCGGCGAATTAATATTTCAACCACACGAGAGGAAGAGCAATGTCAATAGTAGAGGTTAAACAGGGCGAAGCGGACTCATTTCGAAACTCGCTGTACAACATTGATAAAGAGGGCTATCGTTCCAAGATCTACCCTCACAAACCCACAGGGCGTTTGTACACGGCACGGACAATTGTTAGTGTATTTCTCTTGGCATTTCTGTTTCTGGCTCCCTTTGTGAAGTACCATGGAATGCAATTCATGCTCTTCAACATTTTGGAACGGAAGTTTGTTCTCTTCGGTGTGGTGTTTTTCCCGCAGGATCTCTTTATCGTAGTGCTAGGAATATTGACCCTCATGGTGTCAATATTCCTATTCACTGCGGTGATGGGTCGAATTTGGTGTGGATGGCTTTGTCCGCAAACCGTGTTCATGGAAATGCTCTTTCGAAAAATTGAGTATGCCATCGAGGGAAGTGGAACGCGTCAGCGTCTGTTCGACTCTGCCCCCCTAGGCGCTTCGAAGGTTTTTCGAAAAGTGCTGAAACATATCATCTTCTTCGCTATTTCCGTTGTCATCGCCAACACCTTCCTTGCCTACATCATTGGTTCGGATGCAGTTCGCGAGCTTGTGCGCGAATCGCCGGCGCAGCACGTTGGTGGCTTTAGCGCGATGATTCTGTTCAGCTTTGTGTTCTACGCTGTGTTTGCACGTTTTCGCGAACAAGCGTGCATTGTGGTGTGTCCGTATGGACGCTACCAGAGCGCCTTGGTCGATAAGGACACCGTTCTTGTGACCTACGATTTCACGCGCGGTGAACCGCGCGGAAAGTTTACCAAAGAGGACAAACAAGCAGTTCTGAGTGGTTCCGGCTTAACCAAAGAACGAGGTGATTGCATTGATTGTGATCGTTGCTATCACGTGTGTCCCACGGGTATTGACATACGAAACGGGATTCAGCTTGAGTGCGTGAATTGCACGGCGTGTATTGACGCTTGCGACGAGGTGATGGACAAAGTGAAGAAGCCGCGAGGTCTGATACGCTATGCTTCACTCTCTAGTCTTGGCAACAAGAATCACAAGTGGCTTACCAACCGTGTGAAGGCTTATACCGGAGTGTGGCTGGTGATTACGTCGATCTTCCTGACTTTCTTTTTCATGCGACCGATGACGGAGATCGTCATCGTTCGTCAGCCGGGTATGCTCTCGCAAACAATGACCGATGGCAGTAAAATCAATTTCTTTGTGATGAATATTATCAATAAGCACTACTATGATGTGCCTATCGAGGTAAAAGTATCACATCCAAGTACGGGAACGTTGAGTGTTCTTGGCGACATTCAATCTATCCCTCAAGTGTCCGAACGTTCGGTTCGTTTGATGCTAAAGCTTCCGGCTTCGGAAATCAATTCGAACGATGTGCCCGTCAGTTTCGACGTGTACTCGAATGGCACCTTGCTCAAGACCATCGACAGTCGTTTCGTTTCTACGCAGTAGAAACGAATTGAAAATCACCTGCAAGGTGTCTGCATTCAAGATTCGTCAAACAACACTTTTCTCAATTCAAGGAGTTCGCTGTGCAAGAAGTGTCAATGTCACAATCAACAGAAAACAATCCCGCGCCGACCAAGACAAAGGGTGGGTGGAATTGGGGATGGAGTATCGCCCTGGTGTACACCATCTTTGCCCTCGGAACACTCAGTTGGGCTTACTATAGTTTTAGTCAGAAAGTGGATTTGGTGTCAGACGATTACTACGACAAAGAACTCAAGTTCGACCAGCATGCGGTTCGCGTACGCAACAGTCTCAATCTTGCCACTCCGGTTCGCGAGACCTACAATGCAGACGCGTCGCAAATCACCCTCAGCTTTCCGCAAGCTGTAAGCGGTGGTACCGTTGTGCTCTATCGTCCCTCGGAATCGAGCATGGATAAAACCCTTGCGCTACGTACTGAAGCGGAAAACTCGATGACCATTCCCACCAACAGCTTAACAAAAGGTTGGTGGAGAATAAAAGTGGAGTGGGACAGCAATGGGAAAAGTTACTACGACGAATTCAGTCAGATGCTTTAGTCAAGTTCTCTTCGCGTTTAGGTTACGAGTCTCGTGGTTGCCCGCAAGATTTGCTCTATCATTCTTCCTTCAAATCTCACTTGAACTGATTGATATAGTGCTGTCTCCAGGCCACCGTTACAAAATCGTCGCATCAACCATTACTGATAATGCTCCTTGTCGTTAGTGCATTGATCTTAGGCTTTATTGGCTCCTTTCATTGCGTGGCAATGTGTGGAGCCATTTCTTTGTCGCTGAGGTCCGGCACAACGCGTGGTATATGGAAAGGGCAGGGAGCCTATCATCTCGGGCGCATCTCAATGTACGTGATGCTTGCTTTGCTCTTTAGTGCCATCCATGCGGTGGGATATGTGAATCAGGGACAAAACATAGTATCGCTCGTTGTCGGTTCTCTGTTGTTTCTGGTATCGATTGCCTTACTATTCGACTTAGGTCCGACGCAAAGGCTCACCGCGCTTAGCAATGCGTTTCTTGCTCGATTTCGTAGTGTACTCCTGCGAGGAAAGGCACAGCCTGGCGTACTAAACTCTTATGCCGTTGGGTTTGTCAACGGCTTGCTACCCTGCGGCTTTGTCTACCTAGCCCTGGCTAGTGCACTATCGCAGGAGAGTGTAGGGGACAGCATGCTCTTCATGCTCTTCTTTGGGCTGGGAACCGTGCCGTCTCTCCTGGGACTGGTGATTGTTTCGTTGGTTCCGAAGTTTCGTCCGATCGTAAACTCCACCCGCTTTTTGAGTGCCGCTACGGCCGTAGCAGGCCTATTGTTGGTTATTCGTGGGATGGCCTTAGGAATTCCGTACCTGTCTCCACAACTTCCGGGTACAGTTCAAACCCTCTCTGATATCCGTCACGAACAAGTTTGCGGTAGTCCGCACCGTTGATTCCACCCCAAATTGGGCATTTTCTGCATCTGCGACCCTTCCTGGCTGCTTACATTGAGCCTCTTTCCTCGAACTGCGTTACACATTCGCTCCGAGATGCCGATGGTTTGAAAAGACCGTCACACGAATGTTTGCCCTCTGTCGTCCTTTAACAGCAAAGTGTAAGATTTTTTACACACTCATTCGTTTTATTTAGTAAATTAGAGCAGTTAACAATAGGTAAAAGCGTTGAATTATCGATGGGTTTTTAGAGAAACGCCTGATGAGAATGCCACACAAGAACTAGTCAACGAACTCAAACTTCCGAAAAGTCTCGCTAAGGTCTTGACTTCCAGGGGTTTGAACTCTGCAAGCGCTGCGCGCAATTTCTTTGCTCCTGAGCTGCAATTTCTTCATGATCCATTCCTTATGGACGGCATGGAGAGAGCAGTAAAGCGCATAGAACAAGCGGTGCGAGACAAGGAGCTGATTTGGATCCACGGAGATTACGACGTGGATGGCACAACCTCAACGGCGATGACACTTCAATTTCTTCGTGAAATTGGAGCTCGTGCCGAGTATTACATACCCGAACGCATGACGGAAGGCTACGGCCTTTCCAATACGAGCGTGGACAAAGCAAAAGCGTCGGGTGCCAGCCTTCTTATTGCCGTCGATTGCGGTATTACCTCCAACGAGACAATTTCCTACGCCAACGCGAACGGTCTTCAGGTCATCGTCTGCGACCACCACGAACCCGGTGATGTGTTACCGGACGCGTATGCGATTCTCGATCCGATAAAGCCCGGATGCAAGTATCCGTTTAAGTCGCTCGCAGCCTGCGGCGTGGCATTCAAGCTCATTCAAGCGCTTTGTGAAATGCGTGGTGATCCGGAGAGAGCCTATGCCTATTTGGACTACGTGGCCATTGCCTCGGCGGCAGACATCGTTCCGCTCGTTGGTGAAAATCGCATCCTCGTGCACTTTGGCTTGCAGATGCTCAATACCTTCCCGCGACCCGGATTCAAGAGTTTGGTGGATTGTGCCAATCTGGAGTTTGGAAATCTTACAACATCAAGCATCATCTTTGGTTTGGCGCCACGCATCAATGCTGCCGGTCGCATTGGCGATGCCAAGCGGGCGGTAGAGATGATGATTCAACCGGATGTTGTGGCAGCATATAAAATCGCACAGGAACTCGAGCAGGAGAATCGTAAGCGTCGTACAATCGACGAGGCGACCTTTGCGCTCGCCTTTGCTGAAGCAGAGCGCTTTATGGCCGACGGATATCGTCGTTCCCTGGTCTTACACTCAGCCGATTGGCATGCCGGTGTGATCGGTATCGTGGCGTCGCGTTTGGTGGAAAAATTCCAGCTGCCTGTCGTTATGCTTACGAGCGTTGATGGTTACGCTAAGGGCTCAGCCAGAAGCATTAAGGAATTTGATATCCATTCTGCACTGAAGCAGTGTGAGCGTTTTCTCAATGAGTTTGGCGGACATAAACACGCAGCCGGATTGTCGCTGCCCGAAGCCAACATTGCAGAGTTCCGCGAAGCCTTTGATGCGGTTGCTCAGCAGCATGTTACGGATGAGATGCTGGTGCCGGAAATACTCATTGACGCTCCCTTGACGCTCAATGAGTTGTCGCCGAATTTCTTTGATCACCTCCGCAAGTTTGCACCCTTTGGCTTTTCCAATCACAAGCCGGTGTTTTACTCGCAAGGTGTCATGTCTGCCAACGGCGTGAAGATTGTGGGAAACAATCACTTAAAATTTAGAGCTCTACAATCGAATTTTGTGATCGATGCTATTGGCTTCAACCTGGGTGACAAGTTGTCGATCGCAACCGCCGGACGTCCGTTTTCACTCGTGTACACACTCGAGGAAAATACCTACAATGGTAGTACCGCTCCGCAGATTCGCATTAAAGATCTCCGCTTAGATTCCTAATTGGAACGATAGTCTTTTCCTCCCGGGTTTCGAAGTTCCGCTCGCATTTACTCTCGCTCAACCTAATTCTGCGTCCAGATCGATCTCCGGGGTAGTAGTGTGTCTATGCATACCGAGCTGATTCCTCAACTCATTGTTTTTCTTTACCAACTTAGGTCTTTGCCTTCAGCGGCGGGTGACGAGCAAAAGCGGCTCGTTCGTCTGTTCGAGATCGAGGCGCAAATGCTGGAAGCGATCACGACCGGAGAGCGACAGTTTTTCGCCAATCCCTATGCGCGTCGTCTGTTCGTGTACGATCGCTACTCAGTGCCGACCACCACGCGTCATCAACTGGCAATGGTTGCAGCGCGCAGTCGAAGCGCTTTGCAGCGCGAGGAACTGTCCGCATACCCCGAGCTTTGTGAACAGTACCACCGTCTTCTCCAGAGCCTGTGTACAGTTCTGCTGGAAGCCCTGGACGCGCCAACAAGTGCACGACAACACTCCACGGAGAGCCCCAGCGTTTTTACCGAGCCATCGTTAGTTCAGCGCGCGGACATGGCGTCGCTAAGCCCCTCCACCCCAAATCTGTCGGAACGCGTTGGAACAGCTCAGCCCAACGATACTCAGATACTGCAGACAAGCGATCAGGAGATTTTTCTTACGAAGCCGCTTCGCGTCTTCGTCCGACGAGTCGAGCAATCTCGAGCCGGTGATGGGCATGCTGCATGCGTCATTCACGCGGAGGACCAAATGCATACATCCCTTCGCATCAGAGTTCGCGACGAGCAAGCCGTGTTAGCGTCGTCGCTGTGGAACGGTGCATGCTTGCACCTGTTTGGTCTCCAGCGAAAGGCACACGATGCGTGGGACTCCACCTCGTCAACACTCATGGTGGTGGAGCCTGATGTGTTGCTAGATGTTACCGACATTGCGGAGTGTGTGCAAACTCGGGGCATTGAGCCGCTGTTGCATTTCTTGCGACCCTTTGTTCCTCGGCGCTCCACGACGGCTTTGGTACTGGGCCAAGTGATTAACTCGTGCTTTGACGCCATTGTGCAGGGAAATGATGCTGACGACCATACTCTTATTCGTCAGGCTTTGGAACCGGCTTCTCTCGCTGTTACCGCGATTTTGGATGCACAGGCATTGCAGGAGATCTATCAGTCAGCCCCCTCACACTTGCGAGTATTACGTCAGTGCGCTTCCGAGTGGAAGCACGCTTTGATATCGACAGAGCCTAGCTTTATGTCACCGCAGTTTGGATTGCAGGGACGACTCGACCTATTACTCGAGGACGAAACGGATGTGCTTCGAAAAACAGTCATCGAGCTCAAAGCGGGATCCGTGCCAGCACTTCAAAACGGCGGACGATCAAGTTCGGCTTCGTTTCAGGCCCTGTGGCCAAATCACCTGGCACAGATCACGTGCTACAACCTCTTGTTGGATTCTGCCTTTCCGGGTAGAAAAGGCGATAGTCAGATTTTGTACTCTCGGGCAGAAGAAGAAGCGTTGCGCAATGCACCGAACGATACCAAACTCAAGCGTATGGTGCTTGATTGCCGCAACAACATTGTCGTTCTTGAGCATGACCTCCTACAACGACGTTTCGGGGTGTTGAACAAACTGCTTTCGGAGCAACTGTCTGTGCCGAGTTACTTGAACAGTGCACTGAGCGACTTTCGAGCAATGCTCCGTGATCTGTCCACCGTTGAACAACGATACCTGCAAGCCATGTGGTCCTTCCTCCTACGCGAACAATACACACAACGCTTGGGAAAATCTGAGGTGGATCGCGGCATGAGCTCGTTGTGGACGGAACAAGAATCAGTAAAACGCAGCCGACAAAACGTCCTTGGTCCCTTTACTCTCGACGACGATGCGAGCGATTTTGACGCAATGCACCTGTGTCTACGCACAAGCGATGGCGTCCCGATTATCGGCTCTTTTCGTTCAGGCGATGTGGTGCTTCTCAGACCGCATCTTCCGGCGCACCGAGATGCTTCATCAGGCGGTCCGGAGCCTCTGTTGGGCTTTGTGTGGAAGGCCACCCTTCGAAGTGTGGATGAACACACGCTGGTCCTCAGTCTGCGAAACAAAACCACATCAAGAGAACTCCTTCATCGGTACGAAGCTTGGATGCTGGAAGCCGACAACAACGACCACTCGCTGGCAACTCTCATGGGAAGTTTTGTGAGCTTCTTTCGCGAGCCGCAAGAGCGCAGAAAACGTCTGCTGGGATTGGTTGCTCCTCGCTTTAGCAAAGTGGTTGCTGTCCACGACGAGGGACTGAGCGAACTTCAGAGAGAAATCGTCGCACGAGCCTTATCAGCCGAGGATTACTTTCTCCTGCAAGGTCCGCCGGGTACGGGAAAGACATCGGTGATGGTCCGAACCATGGCGCGACACTTAATGCGAGATACAGATCAGGTTATACTGCTGCTGGCTTATACTAATAGAGCCGTTGACGAGATGGTCAAAGCGGTGATAGACCTTGTTCCGCCGGAGCAACTGATTCGCATGGGTCTCGCGGCGAACACGGAATACCCGCAACGCAGCATGACCGAAATATTTCGCGGGATGGACTTCGCTGAACGCCGAGCCGCGCTTCAGCGCGCTCGAATTATACTCAGTACTGTATCCTTTGTACATTCCAACCCGGAGTTGATGGACCTATACCACTTTGGGACGGCCATTGTAGACGAAGCATCGCAAATCGGCGAGGCACAAATAAGTGGCATTGTGGCCGCCGTTGAACGAACCATTTTTATTGGCGACGAGAAGCAGCTCCCCGGGATAGTGGCTCAAGACCCAGCTTCGTGTCGACTCCAACATCCGGAACTCGAGCGAATAAGTCTTCGTGATTTGGGATCTTCCATGTTTAGTCGTCTACTTGAACGTTGCCAAACAGAAGGGTGGACCGATGCCGTGGCGATGCTTGAACAACAAGGGCGAATGCATGAAGTGATCCAGAATATGTCGTCCGGCCCCTACTATGGTTCTCGCCTGCAGGTCCTGCATGCGTGGCAGCGAGAATCGACCATGCCACGAATCGAACGACGGAATTCACCTGAGTTCTTTGAGCAACTTCTAAACTCGCGGCTGGTTTTTATCGAGTCTGAGCCGGAACGTTTGAGCAAGCGACATCTGGCTGAAGCAACGGTTGCCGCCTACTTGGCTGAGCAGTTCATGAGAGATTCATCCGACACAAACTCAAACACGGTCGGCGTTATTTCGCCTTTTCGGGCACAAAACCGAGAAGTGACAACTCGCGTTCCGGCCTCACTGCGTGGCATCGTAAGCGTCGACACCGTTGAACGCTTTCAGGGCTCTGAACGCGAGAACATTATCTACACCACCGCACTCAGTCATCCGCATGAACTGGCTTGGATTGAATCGTTGAGTTCGCTCAATGGAGTAGAGGTGGATAGGAAGCTGAATGTGGTAATGACCAGAGCCCGACAACGGTTTGTGTTGATAGGGAATCGTACGATCCTTTCGCGCTCCCAACACTATCGACAGTTGATTGAGTATATTTCCGCACACGGAATTGTTCTCTCTTGCCGAGACCTGAATGCTCAGTCACTCCCATCATCATAATCAAGGCGTTGTTGCTTCTATTTCCCGAAGTGTTTCGTGTGTGTGTTGGCTGCTGCGGTGTTGTCATTCTATAGTGTGCAGCATTTCAGGCCGTGCAAAATCTGGGGTGTCATTACGTTCCGCCGATACGGCTGGGCATCCGCTGCGCTTGCTCATGGCTGTTGTCAGCATCTGCCTTTCCCTCTGTGGATGGAGCGTCACATCGCAAGCTCAGTCTATTGTCTGGCACCAGCCCCTTAACCCTCTGGTCTCAGCTGTTACGCAAATGCAGGTGGAAGCTGACTTTGTGTACGTGCTGTGCTCGGAGGGCGTGTATCGATCGCATCTCAACGGAGGTGGATGGCGCCTGCTGAGTAGTGCGTTAATTCCTCGAAGCATTGAGCGTTTTACGTTGTGGGGAGACACGTTAACGGTTGTGACCCGAGATCATCGCATGGCGCAAACGTCTGTGAACACAATCAACTGGTCGTTTTCACCCATCATCCTGCCCTCGTCGGTTGAAAGTATGAGCCGCGTGAATGATCGGGTCGTGCTTTGCTGCTCTAATGGCGGGTGCTATTCCTTTCGTTGGACTGACCCCGCGCTGACAGTTCTTAAGGGTTTGACCGGCTCGCCTCAGAGTGCGAGCTTGTTCCAAAGTGCCACAGAATTTTACCTCTGTGCAGATACCGTCTTGTTCAAGTGCCTGACCGGCGACAGCAACTGGACGCCTCTGGCTCGTCTACCGTTCCATGCATCCGGAATCAATGCGTTCGCCGCGGTTGTTGATACGATGATGTGCAGCACGGATTCAGGCTTCTTCCGTTCGGTGGACAGAGGTGTGCATTGGCAGCGTAATATTGACATCGTGGATGCCAATCATCCGTTGGCACGAATGAGCTACGATCACGGCATCGTCTGTTGCGTGAGCGGCGACCCGCGATCCGCGGACAGTTCGACCGTGTATCGCTCGAATAATCGTGGTGCAGATTGGTATGTCGTTCGGTTCTACCATGGAGCTGCCGAGCAAGCGATTGGCTACAACAACGAAGTTGTGCTTTTATGCACCAACAATCACGTCATCGACGCCAAACCCATAATCTCGGATGCCTTGGATCTCACCGCAGTGCCCGACGAGGGATCAGTCACTGCCTGCGCTCCGCATCCACTGGCGGACTTCGTGGTCTGCCGCCAAGAGCCGTTGACGCGCTTGGTTGATTGGAATGTGTGGCTTCCCGTCACTACCATTAAAAGCTTAGATCTTGACATTCGATATGTAGGGGATCGGCTTGTGTCTTGCGGTTATGGCGACCAGTTAGCCATCAGTGAAGATGGAGGTATTTCCTGGATCCCACTGTCTGCATCCGGCCTTGATGCACAAGCCGTGTATACGTCGATGGATGTTTCGTCAACTATGGTCGTGATCTGCGACTCTTCGGGAACACTATCTTTCAGTACCGATGAGCTTCAGACCTGGCACGAGATTGAGCGTCTGCACGGAATGTCATGCTGGACCCTTCGAGATTCTCTGGTTTGCGCGGTGTCGGCAGACTATAGGACAATTGTGTACAGCTGGGGGAACGGAAACAATGTGGAGGAGCATGCCATCTTTGGCTTGCCCATTGCATCGGTAGCTATCGACGATGCCGGGGGCATTCTGGCAGCTGACAGCTCCGGTCAGTTCCTGATGCACAGCGATTCTCGTGGTGCAAACTTTGATGAAGTTGTCGCCGCAAGTTTACCACGTCCCATCACCAGACTTTATGCGCATGGCGCCGCTCTCTACGCGTTCGTGTTGAATGGAGGTGTGTACCGCAGTTTAGATCGTGGTTTGAATTGGCACAGCGCAAATGCCGGCTTGCGTGACTCTGAGTGCACGCTCATGCGTTTCCGCGATAGCACTCTTCTGCTGGGTACGAAACATCGTGGCTTGTTTTATTCAAATCCATCTTTGGTCGACGATGTTAGCGACGATCTCGCCGCACCATCCTCCTTCGAAGCGCTGATCTATCCTCAACCAGTGGATCGCCACTTCACTGTAAACAGTCGCGGCGTCTCTGGCGAAGTCTCCGGCGAAGTCTCTGGCGAAGTGTTTGTGTATGACGTGTACGGCCGCATGGTACTTCGTCAGCATATAGACTCTGCCACAGCGATTTCGAGCGCGGGCTTGGTGAATGGAATGTACTCCGTTATTGTCCGAAGCGCGGATGGGCAGCGGGCGGGGACTTTTATCGTTCAACACCAGCCGTAAATCTGGTGCATCTCGGGATAGATTTTATTTCACGCGCGGCTTCGCCGCTGCACTTGCTTTTTTGGCAGCGACGGGTTTCGCCGTGCTGCTTTTCTTCAAGTCCAACACCTCTTTGAGCGCCTGACCGGTGTATGAGCTTTTCACTTTGGCAACCTGCTCCGGCGTACCTGTGCACACAATCTTACCACCGCGCACTCCGGCATCGGGTCCAAGGTCAATAATCCAATCTGCAGAGGCCATCACGTGGACGTTATGCTCGATTACTAGTACTGAATTCCCATTTTCAACTAAGCGGTGAAAGCACTCGAGAAGACGCGAAATATCATCGAGGTGCAAACCGGTGGTCGGCTCGTCAAAAATGTAGAGCACGTTTTTTCGATTCGATTCGTCAATATGCGTGGCCAGCTTTATACGTTGTGCCTCACCACCGGAGAGAATGGACGATGATTGTCCCATGCGCAGATATCCCAAACCCACGTCACGAAGGATCTGAAGGCGGTCGGTGACTCGTTTCATTCCCTTGAAAAACTCATAGGCTTCATCGATAGTCATGGCTAGGACATCGATGATCGATTTATCTCGAAAGAGGATGCCACGAGCTTCACGCTTGTAGCGTGTTCCGCGACAGGTTTCGCATTCCAATTCGATGTCCGGCAAAAACTGCATTTCCACCACAACGGTGCCGGATCCTTCGCAAGCTTCACAGCGACCGCCAGGAACGTTGAATGAGAAGTGTCCCGCCTTCCAGCCCAGTTGTCGAGCCGCCTGCGTGGCGGCAAAGGTCTCGCGAATGCTGTCGAAGGCTTTGGTGTAGGTGACAGGGGTAGATCGCGAGGATCGTCCGATTGGTGACTGATCTACCATCTCCACGTCGCTAATCTCTGTCATCCCTTCGATGTGTTCACACTTTCCAACGATACCGCTGTAGCCACCGTTGAAGCGTTTGAGATTAGCATAGAGCACTTCATGAACCAAGGTACTCTTTCCGGATCCGGAAACACCGGTAACTGCACATATACAACCCAGGGGAATGTTCAAGCGGGGGATATCGAGATTGTTTTCATGTGCACCGATGATTTCAATAAAACGACCATTGCCCTTGCGACGTTTTTGCGGAATCTCGATACTCTTCCTGCCACTGAGATATTGGCCGGTCAGCGACGCCTCGTCATGCTCGATATCTTCGATGGTTCCGTGAAAAACCACTTGTCCTCCTAATTCGCCGGCTCGAGGCCCCATGTCGATGATTGCATTGGCGCTGCGCATGATGTCGGTATCGTGTTCCACCACGACGACCGTATTTCCCAAGTTGCGCAAGCGGTGGAGGATACTCATCAAACGCTGTGTGTCTCGCGGATGGAGTCCGATACTCGGCTCGTCCAACACATACAAGGTTCCAACGAGCGACGAGCCCAACGATGTTGCCAGGTTGAGTCGTTGCGACTCACCACCACTCAAGGTGTGCGACAAACGATCGAGACTCAGGTAGCCCACCCCAATGTCCACCAATAACTTCAAGCGCCAATTGATTTCTTTGAGCAACAAACCTGCGATGCGCTCGTGATGCTTGCTGAGTTTTAGTGACTGAAAGTACGCCGCTGCGTCCTCAATGGTCAGGAGCACTACCTGTGGAATACTCTTACTGCCCACAAACACCTGGCGCGCAGAGGTTCGTAAACGTGAACCTCCGCAGTACGAGCACTTTGTGTATCCGCGATAGCGTGCAAGCATGACCCGGTTTTGCACTTTGTATGACTTGTCCTCAAGCTCTTTGAAGTAGCCATTGATTCCATGATACTCGCGATCGCCATTCCACAGCCATTCGTATTGCGATGTGCTGAACGAGGCGACAGGTTCCTCAATGGAGATCCCTACACGCTTGGCGTGCTTGCATAAATCTGCATTCAAAGTAGCTGTGTACTGGACTTTGAAAGGATGAATTGCACCCTGGCGTATGGATTTTGTTCTGTCAGGGATTACCAAGTCTTCGTCAATGCCGATGCTTCGACCAAATCCCTGACATGTTGGGCATGCCCCAAAGGGCGAGTTGAATGAAAAGAGTCGAGGCTCCGGCTCTTGGTACACCGTTTTGTCGTAGGCGCATTCATAAGATGACGAAAAGAAGTGCGTCTCACCCTGGGTGACGTTTCGAATAGCCATCCGTCCCTCTCCCTGCTTGTAGGAAGCGTCGATGGAATCGAAAAGCCGGGACTTGGTGTCATCGTCTTTCTTTAACAATAAGCGATCGCTCACTACAAACACTTTGTCAGCACTTGTTCCCGACGGCAGTTTCTCTTCCTGGATATCGACAATATCAAAACTACCGTCGATCATCACTCGCGTGTATCCGGCGGTGACGAGGTTATCGAGCTCTTGCTGCAAGCCCTCTTTTGTTGTGAGTTGGAAGAGGATATAAATGCGATCACTTTCGTCCCAGGACCACACCGTGTCCAAAATCGATTGCGGCGTGTCCTTTTGAACCTTTCGTCCGCAATGCTTGCAAATGGTGGTTCCAATTCGACCGTATAACAGACGAAGGTAATCGTACACTTCAGTGGTCGTGCCTACCGTCGATCGTGGATTGCGTGTTAAGGTTTTCTGCTCAATGGCAATAGCCGGTGGCAGTCCGGTGATCGAATCTACTTCGGGCTTGTTTTTTCGTTCCAGGAATTGACGGGCATATGCCGAGAGCGATTCCACAAAACGGCGCTGACCTTCCGCGTAGAGTGTGTCGAACGCTAACGACGACTTTCCGGAACCACTCACACCGGTTACGATGGTCAGCGAATTCCTGGCAATCTCCACGCTGACGTTCTTGAGGTTGTTCACCCGCGCGTTATGAATGCGGATCACTTTAGGGTTCGACGATGCCGGAGCAGTACCCATAGATTGCGGAATTGGAGGAGATGGGGACAAACGAATTCGCAAAATAGCCTGTAGACGGACTTGACTGCGGAGAGAATTATCAACAGTTGACGAAACGCAAGATGACTGAGGGCCAGCCCTGAGTCGGCAAGCGAAGGTCTGCGCCGGCCAAGCCGGCGTGAATGAAGAATCAGCTGCAGAAGTCGTTTGAGTGTCTAGGTAGCTTTACGCTGTGTAAACCACCGGATGGACCGGACGGGAGAATGTGCCCGGAAATGCGGCGCGGAGCTAATGATGCTGCCGCGAAGTTCCAAGGTAAAGATGCGTAGGAAAGCTACTACAGACGCATTTCGAGACCGAGCTTGAATTGTCGACCGGGCATAGGGAAGTTAGCAACCACGACATAGTGCTCGTCGCCAATGTTGTCGCACTGCGCAATGAGGGCGAGCTTGAGGTCGGACAGTTGCCATTCGTAGCGAGCGTGGAGTGCCAGCGTTGCGAATGCAGCCAAAACTGACTCCGGCGCGTTGTCGCTTTGCTGAAATCGTTGTCCTGTCCACTGCGTCACAAGACCAACGCTCCAAGCGCGATCTGTATAGGTGGCACTTCCACCGGCAAGCTGCATTGGTGTGTAGGGCAGTTGTTTGCCGGCGGAGGGACCCGCTTCACGCGCATCTCGCACGGCCTGAACACTGTACTGGGCTCGAAGGTGTAGGTGTTGTGCAATGTCGAGCTGCAGACTACACTCGAGACCGTCGCTCTGTACTGAGCCGACGTTCGTGGCAGACCAAATGATAGGACTTCTTGGCACTGCGATAATTTGATTGGTTGTTCTGATATGAAAGTATTCCACTTGCGCCAAGACGCTGCACTCTGCGCTCATACGGTGGCTCGTATTGAGGCGTAGACTGAGGTTCTGACTTCGCTCTGTGAGCAAATTGATGTTGCCATAATTCTGGTAATACAGCTCGTTGAATGAGGGTAGACGAAAGGCGGAACCATAGCTCAACACGAGGGTGCTGTTTGTCCACGGGCTAAAAGACAAGCCTACCCTAGGGTTCCATTCCGGTGTAGACTCCGTTGCAGCATCGAAGCGCAATGCAGCGAACGCAACCAGGTCAAGAGCAGTTACGATTGATGAGGGATTGCTTGAAAAACCTAGACCCACTCCTGCAATTGTGCGACGAGCATAACTGCCCGACTGGAATCGTAACAAGTCGCCGCGCACATCGGCCCACTGCGCATCGGCACTCAAGGTCCAGGTGCTCTGCCAACCATCAACGACACGGAGTGAGGTCGTCACTCCCGCATCTCTGGCGTAGAAACGATTATCGATGGGAGTGCCGAGAAGACCGCGCGATGTATCGCTATAATGTTGCGAACTCAGATGCAAAAAAGCGCTACCGCTAAGCATCATCGATTCGCTCAGCAGAATGCGATGGTGATGAATGGCCAGAAGATCGCGGTCATCTAATTCCGCCGAAGCGGCGGAGATATTTCCTTGTGTTACGGCACCCGGAACTTCTCTGGATGTGCTTCTCAGTAGTACGGTACTTCGGTTGTCCTGCAACTCCTCAACTTCAGAGCTACTGAGAATTGCCGCGTACGATTGCAATCGGGCATGCTCGCGGTAGACGGTTTGATCGATGCCAAAGTTATTGAATGGGAAGGGATAGTTGCCACGAACGCTATGCGCCAAAGCGGAGATGGTGGCTGAACGATGTTCGGTCCACGGTACCAATAACGCTGATTGCGCGGAGAAGTCTTGCCACTCGCCAAGACGCAGCTCCGCTTGCAGTGAAAGCGAATCGTAGACGCCGCTAAGACTTTGCAATTCCACGCTGCCACCAAGACTCTGCGAGGGTGAACTTCCAAGATCCGGAAAATCCAGAGTTTGAGCGGACTGCACGAGGTAGGGCGGAAGGGTGCTGAAATCGAATAGACCGTTTTGCACAGCATTAAGACGAACGCCATCCAAAGTCACGGCGCTTTGAGCGGCGCTCATACCACGCAGCGACACAGTCTGCAAGCCACCTAGACCACCATAGTCTTGTACGTACACACCCGGTAACTGACGCAGAATGTCCGACGTTTTATCGACATGCAGATCGCGAACCTCCTTCTCGTCAAGCCATGACAAGACCGGTCGATTCGCTGCATCGTGTTCCATGGCTCGCCGCCCTTCCACACGTACTTCCGCAGTTTTTGAGCGAAGAGTGTCACGACTTGTATGTCTGCCCTGTGTGGCAGAGTGCTGCTTTTGCTCAGACTGCTGCGCAGTCTGAGCATACAGCGATGTTGGCTGGTGTAGGCTGATACCCCCGAGGCAGAGGGCAAACGCTGCGAAACGAATGGTACGTTGTACACTCATCAAGCGTTCACTCAACGGAGGAATCCGACGGTGCCGGGATTGAGTCCGACTTGATAACTCTTTAACAATGCGCCGCTGGGTGAGTACACGAGTACGTTTCCGCGACTGCTAAAATCAGCCGCGTCACAGAGCCACAAGTTGCCGGTGCGTTTGTCTATCGACATACCGTTGGGGGAGACAGAGCTCGGTAATGTGGTCAAGATTTGAAATGCGGGCGAAGGAGCGGCTGTGTTCAGTTTGAGTATATAGAGGTTGAGGTCTGCAGAGTCGAGCTTTCCAACCAAGTACACTGTGGATCCTTGAACATTCAAATAGCCGTAGCCATAACAGGTCCAGCGCGCAAGCTCAAGTTTTGAACTGGCAGAGTATTGGATCACACCTTGTTTCGCGCTTGGGTTCGTGTAGAGACTTTGATAGTAGGCGAACACTGAGGCATGATCATCACTGATTTGTAGTTCGGTCACGTTCGAGTCGGCCGCCAGATTGTAGGCTTCCATTTTGGTGGCGATGTCGATCACCGAAATGGTACCAGCTTTGGCTTCCTTTGCGCGCAATGTTCCGTAGCCACTATTGGCCACCCACAAGTATTGACCGTCAGTACAGATCCCCTCTGGGGCGGGACCAGTGTGGACATAGTCTAACACAACGCCGGTTGTAGGATTGAAGAACCGCACGCCATCACCGTTGGTGGTGGATGCTGCCCCGAGTTCGGAGCTCAGCAGTACAACTTTCCACGGATACTCGCCGGCGTTGAACAGAATGGTATTCAATTGCTTGCCGGTTTTGGCGTTGATCACCTCGACGGTGTGTGAGTTGGTGACGCTAATGAAGGCTGTATCGCCCAGAAAGGCGATGTCGTTGCCAACTGCACCAAGCTTACGACCGAAATTTGCATCGCTATACCAGTTCAAATCGACGGTGTCCATATTTAGATGGACGCGCGACAGAGAGGCATTGTCGGAACTGAAACTCCCTTGATTGACCACGATGGCAGAGCTATCCAGAGAGACCCGATTGTCGTTCGAGGGAGAGGTGTCTGAACTACAGGATTGCAAGGCAAATAAGCAACAAACAAGCGCGAAGCCCAAAAGTGCGCGCACAGAGGCAGAGGCAGAGAACATAAAAAATTTTGTTAGCCGTTTGCCATGAACGGCGTGAAAAGGAGGGAAATGCCTGGACGACGCAGGGGAACTGATCAGGCATTTCTCACCGGCGCTGTATGGCGCAGCGCAAGCCCCGGATGGGCATTTGATGAGCTCATACAGGCAGGTCTTCCGACTACGAGGGTCATCCGTTTCGTCCTCCTTCCCGCATCAGCAGTGGCTTGTGGACGAATTGTCTCCTCTCACGGCGGCGCAACCGTTCCCGATTTCCACGGGATTCCCTATTCTTCCTGTCACCCGACAGGACACCTGATGAGTGTGAGGCGAAAATAGTGAGTGTGCGGGTGGTGAGGGAAAAAAAATGTCCACACGACGTTTTAAACTCCTATTCCAACGCTCTCCCCGTTATGTTTGCAGCATTCGTAGCTGCTATGACGCTTTCCGGTTTCACGTTTATTCGCAATGGACTCTCCCTAGGCTATCCCTTCCAGGAGTCGTTAGCATCACTGCTCGCCTTATGCGACGATGTGGTGATTGCCGTTGGTGATTCGCATGATGGAACCATGGACTACGTTCGTGGCTTAGGTGAGTCAAAGCTTCGGGTGGTGGAAACAACGTGGGACGATACCCTACGGGAAGGTGGAAAGATTCTTGCGCAGCAGACCGACATAGCGTTGCAAGAATGTCGTGGAGATTGGTGTGTCTACCTACAAGGCGATGAGGTGTTGCACGAAGCCGATTACGACCGAGTCCGTAGCGATATTAGTCGTGCAGAGAATCGCGATCAAGTAGAGGGTCTCTTGTTTCGTTGGCTGCATCTCTTCGGTTCGTACAACTATCAAGCAACGGGCAGACAGTGGTATCGGCGCGAAATTCGAGCCTTTCGAAATACAGGACAGGTGCGTTCTTGGGGAGATGCTCAAGGTTTCCGGATTCAAAATGCGGATGGGACTTTTCGCAAATTACGTGTGATGCAGAGCGATGCCCGCGTGTTCCATTACGGTTGGGTACGTCATCCACGGGCACAAAATGCTAAGGCACAGGCGATGAATCGATTATATCACGATGACCAGTGGATGCATGTCAATATTCCTCAATCGGAGGAATTTGTGGCTCGTTGTTATGAGCTTCAAGCCTACACAGGTTCGCATCCTGCGATCATGCGGGAACGGATCGAGCGAGATCGCGTGTGGACATCGCAGTTTGATCCTAAGAAAGCACTAAAATCTAAACCATTCCGGGTTGTGTTGAGCGACAGTGTTGAGCGACTGACCGGATGGAGAATGGGTGAGTATAAGAATTTTGTAGAGGTTCATTGAGCGCTCCGTGTCTTGGTGGCCTACGCCGCGGGAATGAGTGCAAAACGACAACTCCATAGCCCAGATTTGTTCCATTATTGGTGGAGCTGCGCTTGTGAAAATACTAGTGGTGCAAATTGGCCGATATGGCGATTTGATCCTGACGACGCCATTATTGTTTGCCTTGAAGCAGGAATACCCCGATGCTGAGCTTCATGTGTTAGCTCACCATCGATACAGCGATCTGCTTGAGAATCAGCATCTGGTAGACGTAGTTCATGTCTATCGAAAGAACGTCATGGATGTGTTGCAATCGTTCTTATCCCTCCGCTCAGCCCAGTTTGAACTTTACATCGATCCTAAAGATCATTTCTCTCAAGAGAGCACATTTTTCGCCCGCGCTATTCGATCTCATACCTCGGTTGGTTTTAATGCCCCCGGAAAGGTTGTGTTCAACCTTCCGCTACCGTCCGCCGGAGAATTTGAAGCGCATACACCGCCGTTGCACGTTGTGGACCGCAATCTGTACGTAATGACCTTGTTGGGAAAGTCGTTCAACAGGCGTCGGCCTTACCTGGAATACACCCAAGAACGTCGCTTGGAGTGTCTGCGCATGGCTCCGCCTTACAAAGAAGGCGTTCTTATGCTCGTCTTAAATATCTCAGCGGGCCAAGCTTCTCGCGAGTGGCCTGTTGATCATTGGATTTCTCTGGCCCAGCAGCTTGCAGTACGCGGTCAGCGCTTGCAAATTCTAGCGGCGCCTAACGATCATGCCAAGGCGATGCACATTGCTGCTGCAGTAGGGGAAAGGGCGCAAGCCTATTGCTCTAGTTCGATCCATCAGGCCTTTGCACTCATCGATCGCGCGCAGCTGCTCATCACACCGGATTCCGCACCTGTTCACATTGCATCTGCCTTCAATACGCCGTGTGTGGCCCTGTTTAACTCCATAAGCTGGAACCTGCATAAGTTCAAACCTCTGAGTGATGTGCACAGAGTTGTACAGCCAAGACACGAAGGTGACATCGCAGATATCGGTGTTGACGATGTATTGGCCGCCGCCCGCGAAGTCCTTGATGAAGTCCGTAATCGACCGAGCCAAGAAACGAGGTCGTAAATTTGCGTATGAACCCAGTTGACCAGCGGTATCGGACTCTTGAGCTTGGACCACGTGCTCGCATCCTCATTCTGCGTGTCGACCGCATCGGTGACGTCCTTATATCGCAACCCTTTCTGCGTGCACTTCATTGCGGACTCCCTGACGCCTCCGTTAGCGTCCTACTCGGAAAGAGAAACGCCTCCATGCGTGATTTCGTCTTGCGCCATGCACAACGCGTGTTTGTGTACCGTAAGTCCGTCGTCGAGATCCTGAAATTGTTGATAGTACTCAGACGAGAGCGCTTCGACGTCGTAGTGGATATGCAGGACAACCCCTCCCGAACCAGCGCGCTTCTTATGAAGTGGTGTGGAGCCAGATTCAAACTTGGCTTCGATAAATCCAATCGAGAGCAATACACGCATCTCGTTCCCTTAGCCGACAGAACCCAGGTTCCCATGGTCGAGCTGATGGCTTCATTACTTGCCGCCTTCGGCGTCAGCGTCAACAGCTCCGATCTGTTCCTTGAATGTCCCGGCGTGGAAAACACAACGCTGGCTCAGAAAGAACAAGCTTCAAATACAGCGTTTGAGAGCGTCGATTTCTTCCTTCATCTCAGTGCGGGAAAAGAAAGCATGCGTTGGCCTAAACAGCGCTGGGTTCAGTTGATACAGTTATTGCAGCATGCGCTACCCGCGTGCCGTATCCTGCTAGGCAGTGATGCGGGCGATGCTGAATTACGACACGTCATTGCATCCGAAACGTCCGCTCAAGAGCTTTCCAACCAAGCGGATATCGCTGCGTATGCGCGGCAGCTTCGATGCGCGCGAATCATGATCAGTCCCGATACGTCGGTGGTTCATATAGCTGCCTCCTTAAAGATTCCCAGTGTTGTGTTGTACGCAAAACCGCATTCGGATCGGGCTCCGTGGTATCCGTACCAGTGTGACTATCGAGCCTGTATATCAAAGGATGCTGAAGGCATCCATGGGATAGAGGCGCAAGAAGTGAGTACGAAGGCGGTTGCACTGTGGGCGCAGTATTGTGCTCAGACCTAAACCCGTTATATTTGTGTCCTATGCACGCCCAAAACCATAACGATGGTTCACTGAAAGCGACAAAGTGTTCTTTGTCGGCAGACCTTGATTGCCCGCAAGGGCAATAACTCTCACCTCCGAATCGTGCCGGCAGGGCACCTGTGCATTGTACTCGCTTCTCCTCATTGATCGTGAACTTTACTATTGCTTGAATTATGTCATTTCATCAACGAACTCATACGTGTGCCGAGCTGCGCTCTGAGCACAGTGCCTTAACAGTAACTCTTAATGGGTGGGTCCATGCCATCCGAAATTTTGGTGGCGTTTACTTTGTCGACATACGAGACCGCTACGGCATTACTCAGGCGGTCGTGCAGGCGGATGCCCCAAGTGCAGTTGCCGACGTGGCGCGCGAGCTCCGTTCCGAGTTTGTCGTGGCTATCGTGGGTACCGTGCGGGAGCGCTCAAACCCAAATCCAAAAATTCCCACCGGTATGATAGAGGTGGTTGCTGAAGAGATTCAAATTATCAACCGAGCGGAGCTTCCGCCTTTTGAGATCTCGGAGCACGAGGAGTCAGGCCAGGCAAACGAGGAACTTCGTCTTAGCTACCGTTTCTTGGACTTACGACGTCGCTCCTTGCTACGCAACTTTGTGCTTCGCAACCAATTATACCAGGTTGCACATCGTTTCTTTGCGGAACACAACTTTCTTGAAGTGGAAACACCCGTCCTGATGAAATCAACGCCTGAGGGTGCGCGAGATTTCTTGGTTCCAAGCCGCATTAATAAGGGAAAGTTTTACGCTTTGCCGCAGTCGCCACAGCTCTACAAGCAAATATTAATGGTGAGCGGATTTGATCGCTACATGCAAATCGTAAAGTGTTTTCGAGACGAGGATTTGAGAGCCGACCGTCAACCGGAGTTCACGCAGATTGATATTGAGATGTCGTTTGTAAAACAGCAGGACGTCATCAGTCTCATCGAAGCATTTACCGTCAACGTATGGTCATCGATTTTGGGTCGCGATATCCAGGTTCCGTTTCAGCGATTGAGTTGGCATGAGGCAATGACGCGCTACGGTTCCGACAAACCTGACCTTCGCTATGGCTTGGAGCTTTGCGATGTGAGCCAAGGTTTGGCAGAGTCGACCTTCGCTGTGTTCAAAGACACGCTTGCAACCAAGCATGGAGTCGTGGCTGCACTGAATGCGAAAGGCTGTGCTGAATTTTCGCGTAAACAGATAGACGAACTCACCGAACACGCCAAGAAATATGGCGCTAAAGGTTTGGCGTGGATGAAGGTTCAGAAAGGCGAAGTGCAATCGTCCATTTCAAAATTTCTAACAGCAGAGGAGTCTGCTTTTATTGTCGAGAAGAGCGGCGCTCAGGATGGCGACTTAATTCTTATCGTAGCGCAGCAATTTGAAAAGTGCTACACCATTCTTGGTGCACTGCGAACGGAAGTAGCTCGACGGAGCGGAATATTGGAACGAGTAAAAGATGATTTTGCCTTTTTATGGGTGGTTGACTTTCCTCTGATGGAATTTAGTGAGGAAGAAAATCGATACATAGCCAGACATCATCCCTTTACTGCGCCACTTGATCGCGATGTGGAATTATTGCAGAGTGATCCTACTCAAGCATGCGCACAAGCTCATGACCTGGTGTGTAATGGTTATGAAATTGCCGGTGGCAGTATGCGTATCCATCAAAGTGATGTGCAGCAGCGTATGTTCGATCTGTTGGGTTTCGCGCGGGAGGATGCTGAAAGTAAGTTTGGCTTTTTACTCAACGCACTTCGATTTGGCGCGCCACCACATGGTGGCATTGCACTGGGATTCGACCGATGGGTGATGCTGCTGTGTGGGACGGATAATATTCGTGACGTTATTGCCTTTCCGAAAACCACCAGCGGATTATCCCTGATGGATGGATGTCCATCTGAGGTAGATACGACGCAACTGCGTGACCTAGCCATTGCTGTATTGAAGAAAGATTCTCAATAATCGCCGATTTTGAGAAAAAAGAGACGCAATTAATCTGTACTGTTGCAACAGAATGATGAAAAACCGACTGTTTTCCGGGCAGTTGGTTTTTCATTTTGATCCAAATCAATCTCTCGCGTGTCTATTGCGATGAACTCTTCTCTAACGATGTTTGTGACGACCACCCCTATAGGAATCCTTCATGTTTAATCGGCTGCGCCTTGCCGCGCTTGCATCCTGTTGCCTCCTTGTGCTTACGATGGCGACAAAGACATCGGCACAGACGTCCTGGCAGCAAGCCATGGGATTGAATGGCGGCACCGTTAATGCATTGATGTCGATGGCAGAATCGGATCTTTGGGCAGGTACAAACGTTGGTTTGTTTTATAGCTCGGATAACGGACAACATTGGGTGCAGCAAGGATTTAAGTCGGCCACCGTCTACGCACTCACCCATGTGGACGATACACTCTATGCCGGGATTGGGTACTCCGATGAAGATGGATTTGGTGGCGTGTTCCGCAGCATTGATCATGGTGTAACCTGGCAGAAAAACTTAGAAGGTCGAGAAGTGTGGTCGCTCTCTATCGAACGCGGACGTCTATTTGTCGGAACTGCTCAGCACGGCGTTTTTCGTTCTTCGGACGGTGTTGATTGGACACAGTTCCTGGATGGAACAAGTGTGTATGCCATTCATGCTTCCGGAAACAGTGTTATTGTTGCCACCGATTCGGCGGTATTTCGTTCGGATGACGGCGGCGACCATTGGAAGCCTAATGCCCTAAGCGCACACGGTACGGTGTACTGTTTCTGTTCAGTTGGTTCAGTGTTATATGCGGGTGGCGACTACGGTCTCTTTCAGAGTACAGATGACGGTGAGTCGTGGAGTGCGGCTGCATTACACAAGCACACCATCAATGCCTTGCTCGCAGATTCTACGCGCCTTTATGTTGGTACCGACGATGCCGGAGTACAAACCATACAGCTGGGGAGCACGTCGCCGGATAGCTCTAACATTGGAGACGAGAGCGTCTATGCACTGAGCCTGGCGTCTCAACATGTGTTCGCCGGTACGTGGGAAGACGGTGTGTTTACAAGCAAGGATAACGCGAAAGTTTTTGATAACACGAGTATCGGTCTTACCGCTGCCTCGATGTCGGTGTTTGCACAAAGTGACTCAACACTATTTGCTGCCGGCGACGGTGTCGCGATGTCGACCGATGGAGGTCAGAGCTGGGAATGGATGTCGTTGTATGACCAAGTGCATGCACTGTGGGTGAGTGGCGATACCATCATGGCATTCTGCGACGACGGTATGTATCGCAACGTTGCACGGTCCAAAGACTGGGAAGCTGTGGCGCTGACAAACGAAACCGTGACCTGTGCTTTGAAGGATTCGGTTTCGTTCTGCGGGACCCGAGACCACGGTGTGTTTCGTAGCGACGACGGTGGTATGACCTGGTATCAAACTGCACTGACTAGCGGGACCGTTCATGCCTTGATGCACTCGAACGGGTTGCTGTTTGCGGCAATGGCCGATGGTCATGTACTGCGAAGTGACGATGGCGGGAAATACTGGAGTTCCGCATTATATGATAGCACCGCGGCGATCATCAGTTTTCAAACGCTGTCAAAATCGTTCGTCGTGGGTACCGATGGTGACGACGTGTTTTTTAGCTCAGATAACGGCCTGATCTGGCAACACCGATTGCTCAATTCCATTTTGCAGACCAGCGTGAGGAATATGTGTTGGGATGGAAACGCAGTGTATGCTGCCACGTTCGGAGCCGGTGTCTACGCCAGTACAGACGATGCGTGGAATTGGGATGCGATTAATGATAATTTGGGAAGTCACTACTGCCTTGGCATTGCAAGTTATAACCATACCGTGCTCTGTTCAACAGTGGGGCAAGGGATATGGTATCGAGATCAACTGGTGAATGTCGCGATGTCGAGAACGAGCGCAACGACGCGCTGTTCTCCGAACCCTGTGCAGAGTTGGGCTCGCGTTCAGTGTGCAGAGCCGATTGACAATCTCGCATCGTGTCAACTCGTGAATGTTCAAGGACAGATCGTGGATTCAGAACATCGCTTTGAGTCCGGCTCAGCGTCGGAACTTATGGTTGATTGCAGAGATCTCGCAGCAGGCGTGTACGTTGTGCGTATTCCTCTTCCTTCCACCGTACTGTGCATCCCACTCGTCGTTGTTCACTAATGAACGCCCGCAGGTTCCCTATTGGGGATCAATGTTACGATAGATCCGGAGAATGCTGGGATCGGCCGCATCCCAATCCATTGGGACATCCGAGAACAGCGGGAGGTCATCTGCAGGATAGGTCTGCGTCTCCTCAGGACTAAATCCCAATCCCGTATTCATCACTTGAGTGCAGCCAAACTCTGTCCCGGCTAGGGTGCATCGTATTCCTTGCGGCAGTTGTGCACTCCATTCAAGAATGTGAAGTGCTAGATCGCGCGAAGCGCGTAAGAATAAACGGGGGCTATTGTGAGTGTCCGGGCATGCCAAAAAGGGAATAGCTGGCGGGCTATGTTCCAGTTCCTCACGCGCGGTTGCTGAGTCCTGAGAACAGGTGCAGCGATACCACCAATTGCCGAGCACTGCATCGAAACCTTTCTCTCTTGACGCTGCACTGGTATGAAAATTCTCTTCAACAAACACGAATTCCGGCTTCAGGGATCGTGCAGCGGCAATAATGCGAGAGGCTAGAGCAGCCGGCAATGAGTGACTCATATCCAACACCGCGCCGTCAATATTGAACCGTCGGATAAAGTCCGGTATTACGGACTGCAATCTCTCCCACAATGCTTCGCTTCTGAATTCCGGGCGATCTAAGTCCGCATCGTACATACGAACAGTGTTATATGCCACGTAGTTGAACTGAGGATGCGTGTGTAGTCGCAGATAGCTTACATCGCTCCATAAGGGCTGCGTGTCGTCGGGTGGATAGTCGGCAAAGGCACCGGGAATGCGACACCGTGTCCCATCCTCCAAAACTCCCAGCCACTGACCTTCCTTATCTTTTTGTACCCTGACCGGACTCGTGCAGAAGAGCGCGCGGTATTCCGGATCAGGTTCCGGGAGCTGCTGAAAGTTCAACGCTTGAACCTTCCTCTCGATCTCTCTTAGGGTTTCCGCTCTAAAGTGAGGGGGGTGAAAGCCATGGTGTTCCGCACCTTCCTCACGCACCCAATAATACCATTCAGGATGCTGAGCAACCCAGTCTGCATCGCGGCTCGTGGTTCGCAGCGCAAATTCTTGTATCACCTGGATGTCGCACGCATGCGCCGCCTCCACCAACGCCTGAAACTGTTCATCGATGCTCAAGCCACAGGCCGGTTCGGACAAAAGCAGATCCAACTCGGTTGGATTTGCGATAGCGTACACCGAACCGATCCTGCCTTTGTGTGCATAACGACCGCCTTGCATCAACGGGAGTAGAACGATGGTTCGGACGCCAAGCGAACACAAGTAGGGAAGTACGGCAATGGTTTTGCAGAGTGTGCCTACACGCGACCACCCACGATCGAATGCGGCTTGTCCGTGATCGTAGGCTGTGAAGTGCCGCGGTAGCAACATGTACCAGTGACTATGTTCAGGGGTCTTTTTATTCGTGCCGGGCAAGCCCGTCACACGTCTTTGGCTCCGGTACCGGCCGTTGAGGATGTCCTCACAACACTGAGCCATCCACCGCGCCGGGTTGTGGACGATGCTACTTCCGTTGTGTGACCAAGGCTCTAACCAAAGAGTTGGTATGCGGTAGGGAAGTCCCTCATAGTCAGGCTCCACACGTCGGAAGCTCTCTGCCAGCGCACGAAGCGAGGAACCGGGCGAAGAATAGGGCATAGAATCCTGCGCAGTACGCGGTAGAGAGTTATGCGCAGAGTCATCCGTAGCGCTATCCATGTGTTACGGTGTTGTCTGTTGTCTGAAGAAGTTCAAAAGTCGACGTGATCTCGCAGCCGCTGCGTGCAAACATGGCGGAAATCGTACAGTAGGTTTCGTGCGACAGATGGATACTTCGCTCTAAGTCACCCTCGGTAGCATCCGGACTATGCAGCACGTAGTGCATGTGCACCTTTGTAAAGACTTTCGGGTGCGTTTCAGCGCGAGTGCCTTCGCATCGAATGACAAAGGAATCAATCGTCTTTCTCTTCTTCTTCAGGATGTCCACCACATCAATACCGGAACATGCTGCTAACGCTTGCAGCATTGCCGAAACCGGTGTTGCACCCTGCGGGGGTACATCTCCTCTTGAGTCGAATACGGTGACATTATTCTTCTCGTCGGTGCCTATGAAATGATGTCCATCAACAAATCGTACTTCAACACTCATGAATTCTTCTCCATCATGGTTAACCAAGCAATTATACCGCCTCGTAAATTTTTTGCGTTATATCCCAGATACTGCAAGTAGTCGACAGCATGCGCACTACGGTTGCCGCTACGACAATACACGATAATTTCTCGATCCTTGTATTCATCCAATTCACTCTTTCTGTCCATCAATTCGCCGATTGGAATGAGCATGCCGTCGACGATGCGAAACTGCTCATGTTCCTCTGGTTGGCGTACATCGAGTAGGAACAGCCCTTCACCGGCTTGCATGCGTTGGTGGACTTCGTCGACACTAATCGTGGGAATCATAAGTATTGTGGGCGTGGTTTAGAGTTGGCACTTGCAGATTCGGTATGTGTTTCGATCGAGACCGTGCGCACACAAGTGCTCTTTTTACTTCGACACGGCAAAGGTGTAAGGAGTTCAGAGACAGAGTTAGTCGAACCAATGGTTGCACACATAGCTGAGGCGATGACAGGATCAAGTGACCTAGGCATTTTTTCGAAACACCATAAGTTTTTCCCGACCTGCACGAGCCGGATGGGACTCGCGGGGAGTAACGGAGCTAATAAGCACAAAGCCCTCGCGCTCGAACTGTCGGTGAATCTCATCCTCATGAACAGTGAACGGTGGACCATCGCGTTCGATGTCATCCATGGGAAAGAACAGACCAATAAGATAGCCGCCGGGTTTAACGATGGCAGACATGACCTTGACATATTCCTCACGCCGCGAAGGATCGATGGCGCAATAACAGGTGTACTCAAGCACTCGGTCGAAGCTCTGGGCAAAATCCCACTGGAGGGTAAAGATATCGCGCTCAAGCAATTGTAAGGACAATCCTTGGCTTCGCGCGTGATCCTGGAGATAGGCCAAAGGCTCGGGTGCAAAGTCGATAGCAGTGACGGCAAAGCCGCTCTGTGCAAATGCAATGGCGTCGTGACCAAACCCGCATCCGGGGATTGCGATGGTGAGCGCGGAAGCGTCGTTCACATGGAAAAGAGGATCATGCTCACGAAGGGCTCGAAATACAGGGGTCTCCGTTCCTAAATCCCAGCGATGATCTCCACTCTGGTAGCGATCCGACCAAAAGTCGGATGAACTCCATGCCTCGTCATGTTCTTGTTCAGTGTTCATACACAAAAATACGGAGGTATGGTGCTATTTTGCGAGAACAGAAGGTTAAAGCGGTGTGTAAGAGATGCACCGCTCAAATAGTGTCAACCGTTCAAACGTCTGCCTGTTCGTGGAAGCCTATCAAAAATACCTGCAACCGGATGTAGTGGCTAAGCTCGACTCACTTGAGTTACGAGCACGGTTGGTTGTGGAGGGTTTTATAACCGGACTTCACCGCTCTCCATTTCACGGTTTCAGTGTCGAGTTTGCGGAGCATCGTCAGTACCGTCCGGGAGACGAGATACGATATATTGATTGGAAAATTTATTCGAGAACTGATCGCTACTACGTCAAGCAATTTGAGGAGGAGACCAACCTACGGTCGGTTGTGGTCATGGATTGTTCAGCGAGTATGGCGTATCAGTCACCAGGACATATAAGCAAGTTCGAATATGCTTCGTACGTAGCCGCTTCGCTCAGCTACTTGATCATGAAGCAAAAAGATGCGGCAGGCTTGGCATTATACGATACGGAGGTTCGAGAATACCTGCCTCCACGTGCCAAGATGTCGTACCTTCGAGAGCTCCTCAGCGCCCTCCATGCCGTTAAACCGGCTCGTGAGACAGGTACCGCTGCAGCTCTTGATAGACTGGTTGAGAGAATTTCTCGTCGGAGCTTGGTGGTTATTCTTTCCGATTTCTTTGACGACCCTGAGTCTATAATCTCCACCCTGAAGCACTTCCGACACCAGCGCCACGACGTGCTCGCCATTCAGATTTTGGATCCCAGAGAAGTCGATTTCGACTTTGGCTGGGCTGCAACATTTAAGGACATGGAAAGTGGGGAAGAATTGGTGACGCAGCCCTACCATATCAGAAACTCATACAGCGCGACCATGCAAGAATTCATGCAACGATTGCGCCGGGAGTGTTACAATTTGAATGTCGATATTCTTCAAATCCAAACCGACACTCCCTTCGACCGCGCTTTGACCGAGTATTTAGTGAAGCGACGCAACTTGATGTAGACTGTGCATTCTCTATGGCGAGTAGCTTTTCCATCCGTACAGCAATCTTCTCCATTGTGCTCTCGGCGGCACTGTGGACCCTGGTAAGTCTGCGCGAAAGCTACGATGTTCAACTCGATGTTCCCATCTCTTTCCAGCTCCCGGCCGATCGGAGTATTGAAGCAGAGGTTCCGCAGTATGTGCGTTATATCGTGCATGCCAGTGGCTGGCACCTCATGAACTTGCTGTATTTGAATAGAGGCGCTCGTTGTGTGGTTGACCTCAGCGCTCAAAAGGCTACCACTCTCTTCATTGGAGCCCAAGAGTTACAGCAGGCTTTCCGTTCCAATGTTCCCGCTGCCGTCGTTGACGTTCTTACCAAAGGCTTTGGCGTACAATTGGGGGTTGTTGGCGAAAAGAAGGTTCCGTTGCTCAGTACTATCGCCGTTCATCCCGCCCCGGGGTACGTCCAAGTTGGTTTGGTAAACCTGCAACCGGACAGTGTGGTGATCCATGGAAATATTAAACTGCTGGAGCAACTCAGCTCGTGGAAAACGGCGCCGATGTCCTTTGCGTCCTGCCTGGAGTCGCAAAGTGGCACGATACACGTGAGCGACTCATTAGGGTCTATTATCAGTGTGGATCCCTCAACCATTCAGTATGACTTTAGTATTCAACGCAGCGCAGAGATTACCCTGGACGATATTCCCATCGTTGTTATTGGGGCACCCTATAAGAGCACTCATAGTATATCACCTCAAAGACTGTCGCTCACCCTCCGCGGAGGTGTTGACCAAATCGAAAAACTTCGGCCGGAAGACATAGAGGCGACGGTTGAGTACGCACAGGTTGCCAAGGATACAACCGGACTGATAAGGCCGCATCTCAAACTCCCTCCCAATCTAAAGGTCATCAACATGAACCCCGACGTGTTGATTCACGCATCGCAGTCGCTCAGACCTTAGCGAAAGAGCAAGGAGCTATCTCCATAACTCAGAAATCGATAGTCGTTTTTGAGAGCGTGTTCATAAATTTTACGACGAGCTTCATCCCCGCAAAAGGCACTCACCAAAACGAGCAAGGTGCTCTGCGGCTGATGAAAATTCGTCATAAGTGTGTCGCAATATCGAAAGTCATATCCTGGGCTTATCATCAGTGAACTGCGAAAGCGCATTGAGTCAGGTATACTGCCGTCCGACGATCTCAAATTGAGTAAGTACTGAATGGCGTTCAGCGGACTTATGACATCGTCGACCGAATTTCGCCAGCACCACTGCTCAACGCGTGCTGTCTCGGGCCACACAGTCGCTCCCGAGTTGTACAACGAAAGTGCCAGCCAAAACAGAGATTCTATGCTGCGAAGGGACGTTGTTCCGACGCAAACAAAACGGTGGCCTGCATCCGGTGTCTCAGCCTTGTGAGTTAAAAAGGCGGCGATATCTTCCAAGCAGGTTCGGGAAATCTCGATAATCTCCTCGTGCATGCTGTGGTCGCTGATGTGGTCGCTCTTCATAGGTTGAAACGTCCCGAGACCCACGTGCAGGGTCAACTCTGACCGTCGAATTCCCTTGTTCTCCAATCGGTTGAGTACGCCGGAGCTTAAGTGCAAGGCAGCGGTGGGAGCCGCAACAGAACCTTCATTCCGCGCAAAAACAGTTTGATAGCGTTCCTTATCGTTCTGCTCATCCGGCCGGTTGAGGTATGGCGGAAGTGGTGTGTTTCCAATACGTTCCAGAAGCTCTGCTAAGCTCAGTCCAGGTGGCCAACTGAGCTCAACCACCGCACCTTGATCTCGCCGTTCTAGGATGAGGGCTTGAACAATACCGAATTCCGAATTGCATTCGATGAGAGAGCCTTCACGTAGTCGTTTTGCACCAAAAAGACAAAACCACCGACTCCTCTCCCGCGACTCCAGCGCTTGCTGATGGGTGGTAGCGAGTGGCTCGAGTAAGAAGAGCTCGACAGGGGAGCCACTGACTTTTCGAAAATGCAAACGCGCTGGTATCACCTTGGAATTGTTCAGGATAATCAGCGAATCTCGGTCAAGGATAGCATCCAAATCTCGAACATGGCGGTTCTCGATCGTCTCTGATGCCGCCTTCCATACGAGCATCTTCGCACTATCTCTTTCTTCTAGGGGATAGCGTGCAATACGTTCGTCAGGTAGGTTGTAGGTGTAGTGATGGACCGATTCTTCCAAGCGAGATGCCATGAGATGCACAGAATTTGCAGAAAAGCACTATGCAAAATACAGTATGAAGCCATACGTCTTGCGTGTGTATCCTGAGCACGCGATGTACTTTGACCCCGCTACTCTTGTTTGACAAAATGTCGAACTAGTTGTAAATAATAAAGATAGCAAGAATTATCAAGCTCACGAAGTTAAACAGCAGTGAGCAGATTTCGTGCAGTGGGACATAGTTTCAGTTTTGTCGTTATTTGGTTCCGATCCATGCACCTACAACGTTTTTTAATCGCGAGCTTTGTACTGATGACAAGTTGTCTGCTCCAACTTCGGGCGGCCGACGATCCCGCCGTATGGAATGCGGAGCAGCTCAAGACGCAAATCCTGCAGAATAGTTCAGATAGTATCTATATCCTGAATTTTTGGGCTACATGGTGTAAACCTTGTGTCGAGGAGCTTCCCGGTTACGTTCGATTGGACAGTATCATCAAGGCGAGGCACCTTCCGGTTCGGCTGCTTTTGGTGAGCTTGGATTTTCGCAAGGATTTGCAGACCCGGCTCAAACCCTTTGTTGCGAAGCACCTATCGACAAGCGAGGTCGTACTGTTTTCGGATAGTGACATGAATACGTGGATTGACAGTATTAGCCCGAACTGGTCGGGCGCACTCCCAGCCACACTGATGATTCAGCCGTCCAAAGAGCGGAAGGAGTTTTATGAGCGACAGTTTAGCACAGATGAATTGGAACAGACAGTATTTCAGTTTTTAAAATTATAAATTTCAAGGAATTAGCATGAAGAACCAGAGTTTGTGGACTGTTGTCTTGGTTGTGTTTTTTAGTCTCTGTTCTCTACAAGCTGCGGTGGCAGGAGGTGGATATAAGGTGGGAGACCATGCGCGCGACTTCTCGTTGAAGAGTGTTGACGGATCGATGGTCTCGTTTGAAAGTTATCCTGACGCTAAAGGTTTCATTGTAGTATTCACTTGTAATCACTGTCCGTATGCGGTTGCCTACGAGGATCGCATTATTGACCTTCATAAGAAGTTCGCACTGAAGGGATATCCGGTAATCGCGATTAATCCGAACGACACGAATGCCGTTCCGGACGACTCCTATGCCAATATGATTACTCGTTCGCAGAAGAAGGGATTTCCCTTTGCCTACCTGATTGATCCCACGCAAGATATCGCCACAGCCTACGGAGCAACGAGAACACCGCATGTGTTTCTTGTGCAAAAGCAAAATGGGGCTTTCGTTGTGCGTTACATAGGAGCTATCGACGATAACGCAGAAGACGCAATTGCTGCCAAGCATCATTACGTAGAAGATGCAATAGCGGCCCTGGAGTCCGGAGCTGAGCCAAACCCAACTATGGTGAAAGCAGTGGGATGTACCATCAAGTGGGCGAAGAAATAATAGGCGAATAGTGTTGGTGCCTGTTTGCATACCAAGGCGTGGAGATACGACCGCGAAGCGGGCGTGTATCAAAATGTCCCTGAGGTCTGAATTGTGCGCTGTATCGACCGGACTCTCTTTTGTTCGGATTGGATATACGTTGAGCCTTTGAAATGAAGGTGTTGATCGGCAAGGGACGCGTGTTCGAACGGACGTCCAAAATCAATAGGCGTAGGTATGTAGCCATGAGCGTGTTATCGTGAGGCAATACGGCCGGGACAGCGCACTTTTACAGGTAACCGAAAGTGGTTGAACTCCGGAGAGAGATGACACACCATTCATCCCGGACACCCGTGTGTCTCTCAGACCAATGGCAATTACGATCGAAAACACTTATTTTTTAGCTGAAAAAGCAGAACTGAGATTTTTTTTGACATTCGTCACCCAGATTTTATAAAAGCATAATATATTGCATAGAAATGCAGATTTCCTAGAGCGGGAAGTTTTACTGAGGAGTGAGCCAATAGCCTGCGAGCTTACCTGCCAAGATTGTTTAGGCCACATCCTCCCTTAGTCTCAATGGTCATTCTGATTCTGTAGTGCCAGATGTCCGTGTTTGTGTGAGTGAAGTGCACAATGAGATCAGCGTTTAGCGCCCAAGTGGATCTGAGTAATGTGTACGAGTAGACCTGTGTGAAGTTCGCGAGAACACCTGTGTGAAGTTGAGGTACCAAACAGGGGTGAGTTGAACAACCAACCGAGCGAACGGTACCGAGCACATAAAGCGGCACGGTGATTTTGATTTGTTGCGTCGTTCAGTAGCGAGGCATGAGGCCTTGGTGATTTTTGATATATCCATACCAGTTATTTACAACATTTTTCTATGAAAAAGTCCGCTGCCGCGAAAAATGCCGGCACATTATACGTAGTTGCCACTCCTATCGGCAACTATGATGACATTACGCTCCGTGCGTTAAATGCTTTGCAAGAGTGCGATGTGATTGTTTGTGAAGAGAGCAAAGAAGCTCTTCGTCTCCTCAAGCACTATGAAATTGAAAAAGAGATCATGGAGCTCAATGAGCATAACGACACCGAGTCGAGCGTTGAGTGCATGAAGTTATTGACGCAAGGAAAGAAGCTTGCTCTGATTAGTGACGCAGGTACCCCGTTACTGGCAGATCCGGGCGACATTTTGGTGAAGACTGCTGTCAAGTACAAGATTGACGTTAAGGTTCTTCCCGGAGCCTCCAGTGTGTTGACAGCGCTGGTTCGCAGCACTCTCAACTCCAAGCAGTTCGTCTATGCGGGATTTCTCAATCGTAAGAACGAAGCACGTGACGCAGAAATCCAAATGCTTGCACGAGAGCCTCGAACCATCGTTTTGATGGATACGCCGTATCGCCTCAAAACGATACTCAGTGCCCTAGCTGCCGCTATGCCGGAACGCCAGGCCTATGTAGGCTGCAATCTGACGATGACCAATGAAGCACATCATTACGGTTCATTGACTGAACTCGAGGAATTCTTTGAGGAGCACAAGTTCCGCGGAGAGTACGTTATCGTTATAGAAGGTTCATCGGAACCCTTCGAGTATGTGGCCGAGAGTGCGCAGACGTCGGCTCAAGCACCGAGCGCGATGCAAGAGGAGATGATGGACGAAGAGAATCTGGCTGAAGCATCTGAAGAACCCCAACGCGGGCGCGGCGCGCGGAAGACCAGAGTCGTTCAAAGCGCAGATTTCGATCCGATGGATGATGTCGACGCTTTGCCACTTCCGGAATCAGAAGATGATGCGCATGTTGAAGTGAGTGTAGACGACTACGAGCCGGTTCTGGCAGATCAAAATCAAGGGCGTTCAACTGAAGGATCGGATGATCGCGAGCACGGTCAGCGAGACCGCAACTGGAACAATGGCGGACGTCGCTGGAACAATAACTACAACAACAAGCGTCGCTGGGATAATAACCGACGCTACAACCAGGGTGATCGCCGTGACTCCGGTGCTACTCGTACGGAGAATAACGAAAGCTACACGCCAGCTAATGCAAATAACGGTGGTTCCAATAACAATGGTGGCAACGGATACCGTCAGAATGGCGGCCGGAACAACCATGGTGGAGGACGTGACGGTCAACGCCGTGGAAACTACCGGCAGAACCGAGGCGGCAACTATCGCTATAACAACAATAACAACAACAACTATCGCGACAATCAACGCGATCAGGTTCCTAACGATCAGTTTGCCGGACCGAATACGTCGAACTCCAATCAGACCAACACGTATTACGACGAATCCTACGATCGCCGCGAAAACTTCGGTAATCGCGAGGGAGCGAACTACTCGCGCTTTGATCAGACCCTGCAACGAGATCAATTTGGAAATCGCGGCAACTTTAATCGCGGACGCGGAAATCGTGGTAACTATAACCGCGGAAACTCCGGTAACGACGGTAACCGTCGCTCGGATGCTGCCGGATTTGGTCAGTACAATGACTATCCGCCAAAACGCCGTAAGTGGTAAGATCTCTGTCTTTGATTTTCTACCAAATATTTCGCATGCACTGTGTCGTGAACCAACAGGCATAGGATATCCTGTGTCGTGGTGCAACCGGGTCTAAAGGAATCAGTGCTACGGTCGAGACAAAGAGTTTGTCAGTACCCACATAATACGATCGAGCTGCGCTCTACCTTCGAAAGCCAGCGAAGCTGAACATGAGATAGCACGACAGCGAATATCAAAACGAAAGCCGCACACGATTACATTCGGTGCGGCTTTACTGTTTGCAATTGACGCTACGAATAAACTTACCAGGAACGGCACGTATGAACAGAACCGTCTACAAGAACTCCGATGTGTGGACTCTGAGATGACTGAGGGTGTCTCTTCTCAAAACGTGCACAGTTGATGTCTTCCTTCCGTCGAAGCGACGTGCTTTCGAAACATGCGATAGGCATCAATTTCATCAACTAACACGCGCATCACTGCTGCCAGAACCATGCCGTCGTCCACATATCCCACCAGAGGAATATAGTCGGGGATCATATCCACGGGCATGATAAAGTACACAAGAGCAGCGATGATAATGGCTTTGGAGCGAGTTGCCAGATGATACTGATGGTCGCGCAACATCGCGTACAACTCGCGAACGTTGGCGAGTAATCGGAGAACATTCTTAGCGGGATGAGAATTGTCGACGGAACGAAGCTTCGTGTCCAGGTCACGATGAACCACTTCTTCACTTTCTCCATCCGGTTCTGTTGCGGCAAGGACTTGTTTTTTTGTAGAGTAAAGCATGTCAGACCAGACCGGAAAGCGAAATCAATCTTCTTGCTTCTTCTTGAAGCTGCGCATAATAGCAAGTGGGATGATCACACAGTAGCCCAGAACGAGCACAGCCGGCGCTACAGAGGTAGCCAACGGATTGTCCCACGTCGTCTGATACTTAGCCGGGTCATCAGTAATTCCGGTTGCCATCAACATATAGCCGATCACAATCGTCAGCAAACCGACGCCAAAGAGGATAAAGTTGTTTCTCTCGAAGGGAAACTCCCAACGAACTTTTTTTGACTGTGCCGTGCTTTTGGAAGATTTGGCCATAATACCTGTCGAATCGAATGATGAGTATAGCTGCTGCCGTCTAACGGTGCGGTGCAATTTACAACGGAGGGACTGTGTGTGCTACACTTTAACGAGTTTTTAGGATGGTCATGTGATGCCGACCCACCGCTTTAGCGCGAGACACCATCGTGGAAATGGCCCAAGCTTTTTCTTTTCAAGAGGGCAAACCATACCACGTTTTTACCGTTGACGCCGCTCGCTTAAATCTGGGGGTGAAGTTCTGTGCGGAGACGCTGGTTTCGACCGATTCCCAATTCCACCAGAAGACGCCTTCGCACCAGTCCTGCGAGCCAAATGCGGCGATAATGGTTGTGTAGAACAGATTTTGGCTGGCTTCGTCGTGAATCGCGTTAGCATCGCTGATGAGATCGGTGTTCCATGGCGCAAAAAGTGCACCGCGAACTGAAGCCAAACCGCTTTCGCAAACAATAAGACGACGATTGAAACGGGAACAGCAAGAGGCAACTGAGGCAGCCAAATTTGAGATTCGTTGAAGAGCTTGTTCCTGCGTGGGAATCTCGCTTGCAGTGACCGCGAGAGCCGGATACAGGTCTACCCCGACGTAGTCGAGCATATCCCAGAACTGAATTTGGTTATACTCCGCAACGTCATTATTGAGATCGGCAATGCCGTTCCAGTTGGCGGCATAGACGAGTGATCCGCTGTAGTGACCACGCAGTGTTGCAACCAAGTTCCGCCACCGATCTTGGAAACGAGCTTGCGTGGCACCCACAAGTTCGCAGCCAACACAGAGCATTTCAATCTGAAGTGATTCTGCCAGCGAAGCGTAGTGCAGCATCATGGCGGTGTACGCACTAAACCATGCACCTGCTGCGTCCGGTACGATGTAGCCACGCCAACGACCGTGAAGAACATCGACATTGACTTTTAAGAACACCTTCATTCCCAAACGACGGGCGTCGCCAACGGCGGTTCGGATATCGTCATCTGACGACGTTTGAAACGTAGGGATGATTTCCGTGGAGCTTTCCGACTCCTGATACTGAAACACATTCAATGCGACGAAATCTGCTCCAAGCTGATAAACCGCATCATCGAGTGCGGCGTGCTGAGATCCGGTGCTGAAGTCAAACTGACCGAACGAGGTGTAGGAAATTCCTTTCATAGCTGGGGCGTGATTCACTACAGGCATGGTGGATTGCTCACAAGAAACACAACACAAAACAAACAGGAGAGACAAGAGACGCAGCAACGTCCCGGACTTGCAACGACGAATGGTGTGATGTCGCCAAACACGACAGCGAAGCGAGGCAACACACCACTCAGTGTGCACAAAAAAAGGCATAGGAGCTCAACCCAAAGTGTATATTTACAGCGACCTCTTCTGCGGATCTACTACCGAATGAATATGACCAACCAGCAACCGATACTGCAAGGACACGGAGCGAAAATAGCGCTTTGGCTGTGTCTACTCGCGATGTCCTGCACGCGTATCCACCATACCCGCGAAGAGTTTCAAAATCCCGGTCCACCGGTGCAGGGCGATGTGATATTCTACCACGAATTGTCGGATCCTCAGGGTCTGAATCCGATCACCACGAATGACAATTCAGCCAAGACCTTGTACAATTTTATGTACGACGGTTTGTTGTCGCAAGACCCACAGACCCTTGCATTTGTTCCGGACCTGGCTGATTCACTACCACGACTGAGCGACGATCATCTATTGTACACCTTTCACTTACGTCCGACGGCTGTGTTTTCGGATGGTCATCCGTTGACCGCTGCGGATGTTGTGTTTAGTTTCAAGGCCGTTAAAAATCCGCTCATTCTGGATGCGTCATCGCTGAGAAACTACTTTGAGGATGTCGTAGATGTAAGCGCGCCTGACTCACTGACGGTGATGATTCGCATGAGAAAACCATACTTCATGGCTGATATTCAGCTTGGAGATTTGAAGATCATGCCCAAGCACATTTTGGATCCGCGAAATCTGACGGATCAATACACTATTGCGCAGACGAACGACACGGTCGAAGTGACTCGAAACAAGGCCATGCAGCAGTTTGCCGATTGGTTTGGGAGCGCGGAATTAAAGCGTGAACCGGCGTATCTGGTAGGATCGGGTCCTTATGTATTTGAGAAGTGGAAAACGGGCGAACAAATTGTACTCCGTCGTAACACGCACTATTGGCCAAGTCCATGCTCGTGGCGTCGCGGATACGCCGATGCCATTGTTGGCGTCATAATTAACGATCGCGCGGCTGCTATATCGGCCTTAAAAACGGAGGACATCGACTTCTTCGAATCTGTGCCACCGCCATTGTATGACGAGCAAATGGATACGTCAAAGATCCCGTACATCACAAAGTCGCCCTACGAGCAGAGTGTGTACACGTACATGGGTTTTAACGCAAGGAAAACGGTGTTTGCCGATAAGCGTGTGAGGCAAGCCATGTGTCATCTAATGAATCGCGACTACCTCATAAAAACCATTATGCGGGGTTATGCAAAGACTGTTGATGGCCCGGTGTATCGAAATCGACCGGAGTACGACACCACGCTCATTCCCTACGATTTTAATCCGACCAAAGCTCGACAATTGCTGACTGAAGCCGGATGGACAGATTCTGACGGAGATGGTGTGTTAGACAAAATGGTTGACGGCCATAGCGTGAAATTTGACTTTAGCATCATCGTCAATGCCGGGAACGAGGCGCGTGAAAATATTGCCATTCTGTTCTCGAACGAAGTAAAAAAGCTGGGAATACAATGTCACGTTTCGCGCGTCGAGTGGTCAGTTTTTCTCAAGCAAACCGCCACCCATTCGTTCGATGCATATATAGGCTCGTGGATAAATGATAACATTCCATCCGACCCGTATCAGCTGTGGCATTCCAGTCAAGCCGATAATGAAGGCTCGAACTATGTAGGATTTCGGAATAAGCGAGCGGATCAAATCATGGAGCAGAATCGTGTGGAGTTTGACGAGTCGAAGAGAATCACACTCATGCATGAGTTTCAGCAAATCGTGCACGATGAAGCACCCTATGCTTTTCTGTGGACTCCACAGCTGTTGGCGTTGTATAACAAGCGCTTAGCTGGAGTGCGATTTATGACGATAAATCCGGGATTCAATCCCTTAGAGTGGTACATTCCCAAGCATTTGCAGACCTACGCAATGCCCTGATGGTCCCCTTGCCAACTTGAGACCTACCAATGGTTCCGGCGAATGAAACGACACGAGTTACGAGAATTGATTCAAGCCGGTGAAGGCAGCACGATAGAATTCAAACGCAAGTTCTCATCGTACGAGCGCTTTGCCAAGGAAATTTCCGCCTTTGCCAATACAAAGGGTGGCTATGTGCTCGTGGGCATTGACGACGACGGTCGCGTTGTGGGAGTTGAGAGTGAGAAGGAGCAGATAGAATTGGTTCACAGTGCAGCTGAATACTACTTGGAGCCGCCTGTTTTCTGTCATTTCGAGTGCGTGAATATCGAGTGGAAAGAAGTGGTGGTGGTGTACGTGCCGGAGAGTGACAATAAACCGCACATGTTGAAAGACGATCCCGACCAGCATTCCGGTGCCGATCGCAGAGCCTACATTCGGAACAATGATCAATCTGTGCTAGCCAGCAAGGAAATGATGCGCCTCATGTCGGGTCGGAATATTCATACGCGGCCGATGACCTTGCACATAGGGGATCGCGAACGTCGGCTCTTCCAATACCTTGAGGAAAAGCAGCGCATAACCGTCAAAGAGTTTGCGGATCTGGTGAATATCTCGCTCCGTCGTTCATCACAGATCTTGGTTCGGCTCGTACGCGCGGAAGTCCTGAATATCTGCACGGACAATCAGACAGACTATTTCACCTTGGCAGGCTAAGATGAAAACTCCGGCAGATGCATTGCAACGGCACGCGCAAAAACTGTTGAAGGACTTCTTTGGCTACGACAGTTTCCGTGAGGGACAATTTGACATCATTCATTCCATCTTCGATGCTCATAACACCCTCGTCGTGATGCCTACGGGTGGTGGGAAGTCGCTCTGTTATCAGATACCCGCGATGATGCGCGAAGGTACGGCGCTGGTTATCTCTCCTTTGATTGCATTGATGAAAGATCAGGTGGATGCCTTGCAGCGTGCTCGCGTTCCAGCCAGCTTCATTAATTCCAGTTTGCACTTGAAGGAGATGCAGCAACGAATGACCAATGCAAAATTTGGAGCCTACAAGTTGCTGTATGTGGCGCCGGAACGTCTGGAGAGTCGGCACTTTTTGCAAGAGTTAAAGTCGATGAAGATTAGCTTCCTGGCTGTTGACGAAGCACACTGTATCAGTGAGTGGGGGCACGATTTCAGACCTTCGTACCTAAACATCCCGCAAGCCCTTGCGGAATTGCCTCCGTTACCGGTGATTGCGCTCACGGCCACCGCAACATCAGAAGTGCGCGGTGATATCGTCCGCGCCTTGGGAATGCGCGACGTCGAGACCTTTATCCGAGGCTTTGATCGACCAAATTTGTCGTACCACACTGTGCACAGTCGTGACAAGGTTGGTGATGCCGGTAGCTTACTCCGTGCGCAGCGGGAAGGAAGCGCACTCGTGTATTGCGGATCGCGTCGCAAAGTTGACGAGTATGCGCAGTCATTTCGCGCCATGGGAATCAACTGTGGAGCCTATCATGCAGGCATGCACGAAGAGGAACGGTCGAAGGTGCAGGAACAATTTCTCAGTGGCGAGCTGACAGTTCTTGCAGCTACCTCGGCATTTGGTATGGGCGTGGATAAGGCTGATGTACGTCAAGTACTCCACATGGATCTTACCCTTACGCTCGAAGCCTATTACCAGGAGGCCGGACGAGCAGGACGGGATGGGAGGGACTCTCGATGTACTATTCTGTATCAGCCGGGCGATCGGCGATTGCAGGAGTTTTTTATTGAGAGTACGTATCCCGATAAAGCGGCGATTAAAGCGGTCTATGGTTTCCTCTACGATACCATGGGTGTGGCAAAGGGTGAGAAGGCGATGAATCCCATGTATATGGACGACGTGGTGATCGCCAATCGACTTGCCATGCCGGCATCAACCGTGAATTCCGTTCTCAACGTTTTAGAGCGCGCGGATTTATTGCGTCGTGACTCGCAGCAGAGATCTGCAACCTTGCAGTTGTTGGCAGAACCGGATCGGTTGAGAGACTATTTCCACCACACCACTGCGGAACGGCGCGAGGTATTGGAGGCTCTGCTTCGCGGCGTGGGGCCGGAAGCACTCCGCAATTCGGTAAGCATCGACATGATGGCACTCGTGCGAAAGCACGACATCCCCTATGACCAATTGCACAAAGCTATCCGTGCGTTTGAATATGCACGCCTCATGCGTTACGTACCGGCTTCCAGTGGGGGAGCCATGGTTCTCACCCAACTCCGGAGTTCTTTGGAACATATTCCTGTCGACTATTCGGCGATCAACGAGCGGAAGCAACGAGCGCTCCTAAAACTCGATGTGGTGCAGCGCTATGTGGAAACCACGATGTGCAAACGAAATTTCATTCTCGAGTATTTCGAGGAAGTGCGTCGTCAGGATGAGTGTGGTCGCTGTTCGTCATGTGTACAGCCACAACAGGCACCAAAACTCACCGATGCCCAGAGCGTTTTTGTGCGCCGGGCAATCGTTCACTGTGTTCTGGAATTAGGCGAGCGTTTCGGTCGCACGCTCATTGCGCAGGTGCTCGCAGGCAAGACCAATCCCAAGATCAACGGCTATAATCTTCAGCGCTGCTCACAATTTGGAGCGCTTAAGTTTATGTCGCCGGAAAGTGTATTGCATGCTGTGGACACGGCGATGCATGAGGGACTTATTCGGCAGTCAGCAGACCTTTATCCTCGGGTACTGGTCAATCCTGCGGGTCGAGAAGTGTTGAAGGGCAATGTGCCGCCGACTCTTACCATCGTGATGCGGGAGAATATGGAGGTGCCGGACGACGGCTTGTACAAGCAACTGTGGCGAGTTCGCCAGCATCAAGCCGCCCTGCACGAAGTTTCTGAGCAGAGTGTACTCTCTGATGCTCAGTTGTATGCGTTGGCACGTCAGCGTCCCACGTCGGCTGCAGACCTTCGTCGTATACCGGGGCTCAATAGCATGTTTGTCAACCGATATGGTGACGAGTTTATTCGCGTGTTGCGAGATGACCGTGCGAAAGATCATCAGGAACAGAAGCAGCGTACCCTAGCACCAAGCGTTCAAGCCACAATCTCGCTTATTGCACAGGGCAAGTCCCTCGAGGCTATTGCAGAGCTCCGGCATTTGAGTATTGGTACCGTGGCTGCTCATATCCAGGAAGCGATAGAGCAGGGGATTGAACTGGATCGCTCACTACTCATTACCAACGCAGTGTTTGAGCAAGTGTTGGCAGTGATACGAAAAAAACCGCGTGCGTTGTTGAAAGACCTACGATTTGAATTGGGTTCCGACACACCCTATGCGGAACTTCGTGTAGCCGTTGCCTTTGCGCGTGCCGAGATTGAACGAGAGAGCTAATGCTACGTTCATTCCACGCATTGTGGTAAACCTGATATCCGTCCTAATGCTCACTCAAGCTAAACCACCGTTTGGTGCGCGTGCGATGCGCTCGTAGCGTCCTATGGTTCAGCTATCGTTCCTCATGCGGGTAGGAGCCCGCAGCGAGTGAATACGTAGTCGACATGAGGCAACGACTTCTTGCCGCTGAACAACAGATCCAATTCTTCCGAGCTCAAGTGCTTTTGGATGTCGGGATTTTCCCAGAGTGTGTCTCGCAGCGCACGTTGCTCCGCCCACGTCTTCATAGCCGAACTCTGCACAATCGCGTAGGCTTCCTCTCGCGTCAAGCCTTTTCGGACCAGTTCCAGAAGCACAGTTTGTGAAAAGACCAAGCCGTGTGATCGCGCGATCGTTGCTGCCATATTCTCGGGGTACACAAGCAAGGTGTCGATAAGCTTAATCGTCAAGCCGAGCATATAATCAAGAATGATCGTCGAATCCGGGCAGATCACTCTCTCAACTGAACTGTGCGAAATGTCGCGCTCGTGCCATAAGGCGTTGTTTTCGAGAGCAGCCTGTGCGTTAGTCCGGAGCAGGCGTGCTAATCCGCAAATTCGTTCCGACACGATTGGATTTCTCTTGTGCGGCATGGCTGACGAACCTTTTTGTCCCTTGGAAAAATACTCTTCCACTTCTCGGACTTCAGTTCGTTGTAAATGACGGACCTCAAGGGCTATTTTCTCCAGTGAACTACCGATGATGGCAAGAGTATTGAGGTATTCGGCATGTCTGTCGCGTTGTAAAACCTGCGTTGAAATCGGTGCGGCGTGCAAACCAAGCTTTGAACACACATACTCCTCAACCGTTGGTGAAATGTGTTCATAGGTGCCAACGGCACCACTAATTTTTCCAAAGGCGATGCGTTCCGTTGCCTGCTCCAGGCGCTCGATGTTTCTCTTGCACTCCTCGTAGAATAACAAGAGCTTGAGACCAAAAGTTGTGGGTTCTGCGTGAATGCCATGAGAGCGTCCCACACAGATGGTATCCTTGAATTCCATCGCACGGCGACCAAGAACTTCTTTGAGTCTTAGGAGCTCGCGCATTAAGATGTCGGCGCATTGCTTGAGCTGAACAGACAGGCAGGTGTCCAGAACATCACTGGAGGTCATTCCCAAGTGAATGAAACGTGAGGACGGACCCACGTATTCTGCAACGTTGGTTAGAAAAGCAATCACATCATGCTTGGTCGTTTCTTCAATTTCCAGAACCCGTGCCGTATTAAAGGCCGCCTTCTCGCGGATCTCTGCCACGGCCTCCTTTGGTACGATGCCCAGTAGCGATTGTGCTTCACAAGCCAGAATCTCGATTTCCAACCAAATGCGAAAACGATTCTCATCTTTCCAAATTGCCCCCATTTCGGGGCGGGTGTAACGTTCGATCATAAATACGAAGAGTAGATTTGATCTACTAAAATACGGCACGGACATTTGAGAACGGGGTAGAGTAGAGTAAGGGGATTTGCGTGCGACGGTGTTATCGAAAAAACGGACACGGACTTTCAAACAACCTTCGCAGCGTCATTCGTTGGGTGCTAACTTTGACCATGAACAGCATTGCATTGTATTGTAGCTCCGAGAGTTGGGGTGGGTTGGAAATGAATGTGCTTAGTGCTGCCCTTGAGCTGCAGGAAAGGGGTTGGATACCCACCATCTATTGTGTTCGCCATAGTCAGCTTGCCATTCGAGCCGGGCAAGCAGATGTGGAAGTGGTGTATGTACGACGTCAGGCGGCTCTGCTTGACCTTGCCGCCGCGTGGACTCTCAGTCGCCATCTGCGTCGACGAAGCTGTCGACTTATCGTGACGATGCTGAATCGCGATCTCAGCTTGTTGGCGTGGCTCAAAGCACTGGATCCCGGATACTTTCGCACCGTGTACCGACAGAACATGGGCATAGGACTGGACAAAAAGGATATCGTGCACAAGCGTCGCTACGCGCGATTGGATGCGTGGATTAGTCCTCTCGCCTCCCTCGCTAGGGAAGTTGTGGCACGTACTACCATGGCTCCCAGCCATGTACACATCATTCCGCTGAGTATCGACGCGCGAAAATTGAGACCGTCCATGGCACAGAGCGAGGCCCGGAAGGTGTTGGGACTTGAGCAGGGCAACCACTATCTCGGCGTTATCGGGCGTTTGGATCCGGCGAAGGGACAGGACTTTATCATTCGCATTCTTGCGCGCTTGCGCGCTGAGAATAATGACCTTCACCTTGTTCTGATGGGAGCTGCCAGCGTGGGACTTGGTTCAGATTATGAGCAGGCATTACGACAGTTGTGCCGGGATGAAAAGGTAGAGTCTTACGTGCACTTTTTACCCTTTCTTGATGAACCTGCTGTGTTTTATCGCGCCGTCGATGTCTGTGTAATGGCAACCTTGAGCGAAACTTTCGGAATGGTGACAGTAGAGGCCATGATGAGCGGCTGTGCCGTTGTTGGAAGTAGAAGTGGAGGCACGCCTGAGTTGCTAGATTTTGGGGCGCGCGGACAATTGTTCGAAGCAAGAAGTGAGGTCGAATGCATAGCCGCCATACGTCGATCGTTGAGCGAGAGAGATCTGGGCAAGCTTTCGGACATTGCACGTGAAGTAAGCAGTCTCTATGCTCAAGACGCTATTACTCCACAATTGGAAACAGTATATACCTCACTGCTTCGCCACTAAGCTACGCCAGATAGTCACTATTCGAACTATTCTGCAGCAACTCCGCCTGTTCTTGTAATCGTAACTGCTCGATAATACCATCGAGTGCACCATCGATTACCTGTTGCAAGGCTGTATTCTTGCCGTCGCCTTCAATGCGATGATCGGTCACACGATTTTGAGGATAGTTATACGTGCGAATTTTGTCGGATCGATCACCGCTCTTCACCAGACTCTTTCTCGTGCTCGCCAACGCAGAGTTTCGTTTTTCCAACTCTTGCTCATAAAGTTTTGCGCGAAGCATCTTCATGGCACGTTCACGGTTCTGCAATTGTGAACGTTCTTGCTGACAACCAACTACAAAACCGGATGGTTTGTGGGTAATGCGGACGGCAGTTTCCACTTTATTTACGTTTTGACCGCCTTTACCACCGGAACGAAAGGTGTCGATTTGCAAGTCTGCCGGATTAATGTCAATCACAATATCGTCATCCACTTCCGGGAGTACTGCCACGGTAGCGGCTGAGGTGTGAATGCGACCATTTGCTTCTGTTTCCGGAACGCGTTGTACGCGGTGCACGCCACTTTCAAACTTCAGAAAGCCATAAGCTCCGTCACCCTGTACTTCGAATGAAATTTCTTTGAAGCCACCTCGCTCGCTTTCGTTTTCATCCAGCAAGAGCAGTCGCCATCCTTTACGCTCACAGTAGCGCATATACATGCGGAATAGATCCCCGGCAAAGATGGCAGCCTCGTCACCACCGGTTCCGGCTCGAATTTCTACGGTGCAATTCTTAGCGTCGTTAGGGTCACGAGGGAGCAAGAGCACCCGCACCTCGTCCTCGAGCATATCGCGCTGTGACTGCAGCATTTTCAGGTCGTCGTAAGCCAAATCCCTCAAATCTGCATCTGTGGCGGGATCCTGAATCAATTCGCGTGTCGAATCGATGTCCTTGACCACACGGATGTATCGTTCGCCGGTCTGAACGATCGGTTGGAGATTTTTGTATTCCTTGGACAATGAACGGAACTGTGCCGCGTCCGAGGCTACATCCGGATCGTTGAGTTTGTTTTCAACGATGTGGTAACGCTCCACGATGGAGCTAATCTTCTCAACCATACAAATACAGGCTTTAGAGCATTGTTGTGCAGAAATCGACTACAAAGATAATTCCTCGGCGTGGTTGGTTGGCGATGCACTAATTTGGGATTCCGTCACACGTTGCAGCGCAAGGATGCAGAGCATCACCTCTATGAGAACATACCCTTTAACCACCCTCATTGCAATACTGTCCGTTTTCCTGCTGAACTCTTGTGAGAAAGAGAATTGGAATTTAGTGGATCCTCCGGCAGGACGGGACAGTGTGTTAGTTCGATACATGAACTTTTGTGGTGACGGAGCAGCCAGAACATTAAGCCTGGACGGCACCTTGAGTACAGAGTCTGTTGCAGACTACAATGCTTCGGCTACACTTGCGCCAACGAGCGATTCTGCTTTTGTTAGCGTTCGAGGATCCGGCAGCGAGCTCCTCTCGATAAGCGGTCGAATGCATTTTAGTCGCCAGTCCAACGAGCTGCTCATCAGTGTCCCATCTCTGGCGACTGCCGAGAAGAAGCGAAGTCTGGACACGGTACTACATCTGACGACATTGCGCACATTGCTTGCGCAGAACAATTATTCAGCGTTGCGTATGATCGTGTGTTCCGACGATTCGGATGCCGTGAATTACGAAATGCACGTGGGTTGTCCGAACGGAACCATGTTGGGCAGTCCCACACCGGTCCGTCAAAGCACCGCTTTTGCTATCGTCCCATCGGGTGCCTTTGTTGTTTCCATACTGAGAAATGGGGAAGTGGTTGGTATTTACAACCTCCAGCTGAACTCGAGGTATTACTACTCGGTGGTCATAGGACGGCAGAAGGGAATAGCGACGGTACGTTTACTCGATGAGTTTTCTATGCAGTCGAGTTGTTTAAGTACGCCTCCTACGGTTCAAGCGGCGGATCGACAAGCTTCCATTCGCACAGTTAATTATGGCTCTGTAACCGTGGATTCTGTTGTTAGCCTGAGCGGGATTCGAATAGCGAGCAATCTTGGGGCGCGGTCCGTGGGATCCTACACTCAGATTACGACGTGCTCGAGCGATATCCCCGATCAGTTTCAGGTGTACAGTTCCGGTCAGCCGCATCAAATGGTCTCCAGCTCTCTCGGTGTGCTGGCTCGATACACGCTGGTGAGTTTTGATTCTACCGGTGTACCCGGCGCGGGAATGGTTCTGGTTGCGCCGCCAAGTACGCAAACAACCTCAGATTCCGTAAGCATCAGAGTGGTGAATACGATACAGTCACCTACCAACATCCACCTTCGTCTTGGACTGCGAAGCGATGCGTCCGGTGCGCTCCATAATGGTGAAGTGATGGCCACGTCTACGGCCTTTGGTGCCGTGTCGGCCTTGCGCAGAGTGTACGCCGGAACAGCACCGATTACGGTGCTGAGCGACAGTTCCAATAATCCCGAAGCCTTGTTGGGTTCATTCCTGATGAACCTGGTGGGAGGCAAAGAATACATCTTCATTGTTGGTCCCGGAGCAAACGGCTCGGCCACCTTGTCGGTGATTGAAAGCTCCGAAGAGAGCACGAGTGTGAACGATTTACCGGCAGGAATTTTTACTCAGGTTGTGAATGCCCGGAGTGATAGAGCTGACATCACGTGCAGCATTGGCGGCGTATTCAACGCTGCCGGGATAAGCTTTGGTCGCGGAGTGTCGACCGTCGTGCCACAGGGTCAACACGATTTTCAGTCTACGTCCATTTCACGAGGATTGAGTTTTGATAGTATTTATCGGATGACCATTGTGGTGTGTGGTAATTCGGCTGCTCCTGATGTTGTGGTAATTGATACGGTTGGAATGAAGCCGGAGCAAGCGAATGCAAAAAGTCGTTACCTGAATGTCTCGCAAGATCAACCCTCCGTTATCTTCGGCATCAACGATGCCAGCGATACGACACGTCCGGTTATCGATTACTTCGACAACGTGCGTTATGGACAAGTAAGTCCCACCAAAGTGGAGGAACTGCCCACCCGTGTGAACTTTGCAACCTTGGTGAATTACTCGCGACAGTTATTATTCAATCCGGGATATCCTCTTACATTTTCGGTTGGTAAAGCTTACACCCTAATCTTTTGCGGATCGGCGGCGGACGGCTATGCGTTTATTGTTCAGCAAGAGTACTAGACCGCTTACCAATTGCGCTGAGTCAGCTCATCACCAATAAACTTTTGTGAGGTTCGTGGAGACAAACCACACACCGTCATTTATAGCGCGTATGAGCATCGCTAAGCTCTTGTTTCTCATCCTCGGCATGTGCTTTGTCCTGACATCGTCGCCCGTTGAGGCTGCAGCTGCCAGGACGTGGAGAACTTCGTATCTGCAATTGGAACAGACAGTGGACTCGGCGCAGTCTGACGAGCCTCCGCAGGAGGCACGAATTGATACGACTTCAGACGGAAGTGATACCAGTAACGCAGCTCATACAGTGTGGAAGTGTAGTGCCAAAGCACAAGTGAGTTCGATGAGCCAGCGCGCCGGTATTGACCTCAGTGCCAATAAACCGACGAGCTCCTTGATGCTCAAGCTGCAGCACGATATTGGCGTCTATGCGTCGGTTGAGGGCGTAGAACGTCTTAGCTCACCACTGCTGTACCAACAAACCACACTACGCGCAGGGTATGTCTATAGTGCTTCCGACGAGTGGGATCTCAGCGCGGATGTTTCCTTGTTTCGATATCCGAGCGACACCCTGAATGCCTTAGCCGGATCGACCGCGGCACTTTCGTTGTCTGCTGATTACAGCGGAGATATGGTTGACTGCAGTACGAGTCTCGACCATTACTTCGGAAATCCGGCGTCGACGTTCTTGTCCGTCGATGTATCTCACACCTTTGTATTTGGGGAGCAGCAAGACTTCTCGCTCAGCCCGGATCTACAAGTGTGCGTGGGCGCCGACAAATACCACATCAAGAAACTGAACCTCACGAAAACTCTGCGAGGCTTGAACTCGGTGAGTATAGACTGCTATGCCAATTATAGGCTTGGCTCGGGCTTCAGTATTGGCGCCGATCCTATGCTGTTGTTCAGCTTTCAAAAGGACTTGCTCAAAGTCATCAAGGGAGATGCTAATGCCACAACTCGTGCCACGCAATTTCTTATCGTCTGCACGCTCATGTACCGATACAGTTTCTAAATGGTGTACACCATTTCCACGTGGGGAATACCATCTTCATCGTATCCTTTACCGTCGACCAGAAATCCAAGCTCGGTGTAAAACTTCAACAGGTACTGCTGAGCTGAAATGCGAATGCGTGTGCACTCAAAACGTTGCACGCTAAGCTGAACACAAAATCGCATCAGTTCTTGCCCGAATCCCCGGCCGCGAACCTGAGGACTCGTCAACACGCGTCCTATGGATGCTTCTGCAAACCGAGTTCCGGGAGCTAAGACCCGTGCGTAAGCGGCAAAGTGTTTGTCGTGAAAACCTCGTACGTGTACTGCACCGTCATCCCATGGATCCGGGTCGTTGTACACACACTGTTGTTCAACCACGAAGACTTCGGATCGGAGCCGGAGGATTTCGAGGGTTTCGCGTGCGTTCAATTCGTCGAGCAGGTCGGCGCGAAAAAACATGTCGGTTATGTGACCGTTATACGGTAGAAAACTACACAGGACAGCCCGATTCTCTGCGTAGATTGCTCGCGGACACTGATTTTTCTTCATCCGCGCCGTGCAAGCACGGCGCGTAGCATTCATAGGTATGAGACGGTTACTGAGTATTGTGTACGGATTTTTTATACGACGCCGTAACCGTCGCTTCGATGCAGGAGAGGGAGTACGAAGAGTGTCGGTTCCCGTCATCAGCATTGGCAATCTCAGTGTGGGAGGAACAGGTAAAACACCGCTTACCGCGCTGGTAACGTCAATCGTGCAGCAAATGGGGCTCAGGGTAGCGATTGTGTCCCGTGGATACGGCCGTTCAAGCAAAGGCGTCGTGGTTGTATCGGATGGGACTACGATCAACACAGACGTGCAAAACGCCGGTGACGAAGTGTGGATGCTTGCCCGATCCTTATCCGGTTGCATCGTTATTGCATCAGAACTTCGTTTGTCAGGAGCTGCCCGTGCTATTCGAGAGTTTGGCGCACAATGTGTTGTATTGGACGATGGCTTTCAGCACCGTCAGCTACACAGAGACGTTGACATCGTACTCGTCAATCGTGAGACCTTTGATCGAGCTCAGGTGCTGCCGGAAGGATTGCTACGTGAGGATATTTCAGGACTAGGTCGAGCAACCATCGTGTGTCGACCACGTGATGTGAGGGAGTCTGAAATCCGTGCGTACACTGATGCCGCCATTTTTGAGATGCAAACGTTGGTGCGCGATGTGGTCAAGTTGAGGGATGACGAAGGAGTGTCTCAACGCGGCATGGCGATACTTGTCTCAGGAATTGCCCACCCGGATCGATTCGTGGCAACGGCCGAGTCACTCGGTTTCTCAATCGCCGAGCACATCGTCTATCGAGATCATCATCCCTACACGACCGCTGACGTTGAGGAAATCGTTCGAAAAGCGCTAAAACAGCAGTGTTCGATTGTTGTGTGTACGGAAAAAGATGCCGTAAAGCTGCGGGCATTTCTCGATCGTTTTAACGCAAATTCCTTGCTCGTCTGTGTGGTTCGTATTGAGAGTCGTCCTGTAGACTCTAGTTTTGCACCACACCTGCGCGAACTACTCCGGACGAAGATTGCCGATTGAGTGCGCAGCGTGTACTGCTTGTCTCAGCTTCAAACACTCCATGATTTCCATTGCAATTTCCCGCGCATCCGGCAGTACCAAGTACGAACTCTATGAACAGTGGCTCCGTGAGCACCATAACGACATACAGATAGTTGATTGTTGGAAGGTGTTTGGTGAACGAGGTCGAGAGGCATCACTCGACGCTTTGAGGCAGTGCGACGGAATCCTCTTCACCGGTGGTTCAGACGTCGAACCGGAGCGTTATGCCAAACACGACGAAGCTCATCGTTGTCACACGGATGCCGTGCGAGACGATCTCGAATTTGCCCTTTTTGATGTCGCACAGTCAGTAGCAATGCCCATTCTCGGTGTCTGCCGCGGAGCGCAATTAATCAACGTAGCGCTGGGTGGCAGTCTGATCGTCGACATTCCTGCTGATGTACCGCAAAGTTTTGAACACCGAGCCACCGAGGCCAAGGATGAGCGACATGCTATCGAGGTGGAGAGCGATACCATTCTCCGACGTATCACGCGCCTTATGGACGGCGAGGTGAACAGCGCGCATCATCAGGCGGTGGAGCGTTTGGCGGAGGGCTGTCTGCAAAGTGCCGTCGCGCCGGATGGAATTGTGGAAGCATTTGAGCGCGGCGCAGAGCAGGGGAGTTCCGGTATCCTCGCCGTGCAATGGCACCCGGAGCGATTGGAATTTGAGAATCCTTTTTCGTCACGCGTCGCACAGTACTTTCTGGCAGAGTGCGAGAGCTACCATCATCTCATCAAGTCAAAAACAAACGGGGGAGCACCGGGTCATGAGTGAATCACAGAGTTTTGACGAGTTTGAAGAAATACACGAAGGTTCGGCACCAACGCCTCCTTCTGCCGCCGGGCAGTCATCACTTGCTTGGTTGCGCGGCTTCGCTCAAATCGTGACACAACCGCATCGCCTCGACGCTTTGCGTGGTGCGAACGTGTTTAAAATCTTTGCAGCAGGTTCCTTGCTTGTGTCGGTCAGTTTTACCCTCAGTGCCTGGCTCACCTTCGCCAACCCGACCTTACGCTCTCAATCACTGCACGCTATGAATGCGTATAGCGCGGCAGCCGGTCAGGCTCCGCTTCTGGAAATGACAAGCTTTCCCTTCACGCAAGTGTTGGGCTCTTCTCTCATTCAATACGGATTGGTTTCCATTGGATTGATGTCGTTCATGATGTGGCTTTTGCATCGCATAGTAAGTCCCGAACCTTTGCGCATGCTTGCCTTCCTCGGTATATGCTCCTACGCCTCCGTGATCACTTCATTGGGATACTTTGTTTCGGCACTCTGTGCAAACATCTTTGGCTGGATCAATGCCGGGTTGTCGCTGGCGCCTTTGTTTTCCGGGCCGGATCAGCATGTATGGACAGAACTAGCGGCACGCTTTGATCTCTTTTGCCTATGGTTCTATGGAGCGGTCGGCATTTCGGCTGCGTCATTTCTTGGTCGTTCCCTTCGCTTTGGTCTACTCCTCGGGTTTGCCGGTTTTGCCGTGCACCTGGCGTTCAGTGCGACGCTGAGTTATTACAGCTACCAAATGTTGATGAACTCCGCTCACTAAGCTGGGTGCAACAGAGTGGATTTTAAGACCAAGGAGACAGTCTCACGCATTCGCGAGTGTTTTGCCATTGTCTTCAAGCCGGCGAGCTCAGAGTTCAGGCCACAGTAGTCCGGGCACCGCGTCGATGGACGGAACTTGTACGCAAGCAAATCCCATTTCTGTTGCCGTTGCAATGTGTTGCGGTGAGTCGTCGAGGTAAAAGATGGACGATGCGGGGAGTTGCATGGAGTCTAACACATGACGGTAAATTGCTGGCCAGGGCTTCCGTTGACCGATCTCAAAGCTCAAAAACAGGTGCTCAAATTCCGTAAAGAGTTCGGCACATTCGTCTTTGATGCGATGATAGTGAATGCTGTTGATGTTGGACAGAAGTACGACACGGAAATGCTCTTTAACGCGACGCAACCAGCCAAGTGCTCGAGGATCTAAGCCCACAAGCAGGGCATTCCATGCAGCATTGATGTCTTCATCACTTGCCTCCATCGAGTACGCTAATCGTAACTGACTGCGGAACTCGTCTTCGTCGATGGTTCCACATTCGAATCGATCGAAGACTTCGTGCTGGGAACGAAGACTGAAGTCCACGTCCTTGTTTGCCAGCAACGAGAAGCAATCCTTTGTACGCTGCAAAGCAATATGGTACAGCACACCTCCCAGATCAAACATCACCACAGGTGTGCGCTGTGGTTGAGGGAAAGAAGAGTCAACTGAGCGTATCATAGAGTTCATGTGTGTGTGTGTGCCGTGAAGTACTGCCATCATGCAATGGTGTGAAGAACTGCTTCGAATAACCGATTCAAGTCACCGCCACGTAGCTTAAAGAAGATCACTCACGCCGACGCATTCGGGCAATGAAGAATCCATCAGAGCCGTGATGGTAGGGGTCGAGTGATACACAGTGTCCGTCGGTTGCCGGCAGATGAATACCATGTTTGGGAAAGTGCACACCGATGGAATCCGCTACGAACTGATCGTGAGTGCGCAGGAATTCGTCAACTCGAATGTCGTTTTCCTCGCGCATCAAGGAACATGTAACGTACACCAGCACGCCGCCGGGTTTGACGTAGCGGGCGTATTCGTCAAGAATATCCGTTTGTCGCATCGTCATCCTGTCTAGGGAATCGGCAGTAAGCCGCCACTTGAGCATCGGACTGCGTCTCACCGTGCCCATGCCGGTGCAGGGAGCATCGATAAGTACGTAGTCGAAACTTGCCTGCAGTCGCATGCGCTCATCTTCACTGCGTTGGTGCAGCGGTGCAATCTGAATCGAATGAAGGTGAGCTCGCTGCGCCCGTGCTCCAAGTTCCCGCATACGCTTTGCTTCCAGATCGGAAGCCTGGATGAAACCATGGTCAGATTGCATGCACGCTAGGTGCAAACTTTTACCTCCCGCACCACAGCAGGCGTCCAAAATTCGTGCTTGGGGTTCGGGATCCAGAGCGAAGGCAACTAGCTGCGAACTCTCGTCTTGTACTTCGATGAGGCCGTGACGATACAAATCAAGGTTTTGTAATTGTTGACGTTCAGCAAGGACAATAGCATGCGGGCTCAGCCGGCCTCGGTGAGCGGCAATTCCGAGTAGCTTGAGCTGCTGCATGACGGCATCGGGTGTGTTGAGCATCGTCTGCACACGCACGGTGAGTGGAGCGGGATGTAGCAGCGACCGTCCGAGCGACACGATCTCTGATGCATTGTTCCCTTGCCCTACCCAACGTTCTACGATCCACACGGGTAGACAAGCTTGAAGTGCAGTGGATGGAAGCGATTCGTGAGCAGTTGCCTCTGTATACAGCCGGAGCAGCACGTCCACATAATTCGTAGCCTCTTCGAGGCTACACGAAAGGATCTGTTGGGCAAAGGCGATGGCGAGCGAGCGGACATGAACCTCCTGAGATTCCGGTTCAGCCAGTTCCGGAATTGCTTTCAACACCGGGAGAGTGCCAAGACGCACAGATAGCAAAAGCGTGCACAGTACAGATCCGTGGTCCGGATGATCTGATGCACCGGATAGGTGCTCTCGGAGAAGCAACTGTGCCCATAACTCGTCGGATGTTCCAAGGCAGCGCATACTTAGGAAGACCACTGCGCTGATGATGCGACGATCTTTGGCACCGATATACTTGCGATCTCGCATATACGAGGAGGTGAGCAGGTCGGCAGGTTGCGGAGATTTACGGACGATGCGCAACAGCTGGGCGCTGTGTCCAAGAAGAGAGATGGTATTCACGGTGCAAAAAATGATTGAGGACAAAATTAGCCCTTCTCTCTAAATTTGTCGGCTTGAGTCACACCACAGCCCGTCTAGCCCTGCATGCCGATTATTCACGCACGAAATCTTTCGAAATCCTACACCTTGATTCGAGAAAACGACACGACGGTGTTGCATGGGGTGTCGATCGACATCGAGGCGGAGGAATTTGTGGCGATTGTTGGTCCTTCGGGTGCCGGAAAAAGCACCTTATTGCACATCTTGGGCAGTCTGGATTCAGCCGACTCAGGCAGCGTTGAGCTTGATATTCGCCAGTCGAAATGCACACTGGCAAATTTGTCCGCTGCAGAACTGGCCAAATTTCGAAACGAAGAAGTTGGCTTCATCTTCCAGTTTCATCAACTGCTGCCGGAGTTTACGGCCCTGGAAAACGTGATGATGCCGCTGCTGATTGCGGGTCGTTCCTTTCGTGACGCTCGAGAGTCGGCAACAGAGTTATTGAGCGAAGTTGGCCTGAAGGAACGGATGGAACATAAGCCTCAGGAATTGAGTGGTGGGGAACAGCAGCGGGTAGCTATTGCGAGAGCACTGGTGAATACACCTACCATACTCTTTGCCGACGAACCAACCGGAAATTTAGACTCCGCCAACACAGACGCCATCCTGGATCTCTTACGCGAAATCCGTGGTCGTCGCTCGCTCACCATGGTCATTGCCACCCACAGTGCTGATGTAGCGGCAGCTGCCCAGCGCATTGTGTATATGAGAGACGGGCGTATTGTTTCTGCACCTTCTACACCCTCGTCATCAACCACGCACCGTGCGGGTTCCGAGGGTGGATCGTCTGCCATTGTATGAAAAAAACACCTCTCTTACTGTGCTACGTGTACGCTGTGTTTCTGGTCGCAACAGGCATTCTGGGATACCGGCTTGGTCCCATGCACGCATCCATCTCCCTTGTAGGCGGTGTAGGCGGAGGAATTCTAGTGGCCGCTCTTAGTCTTCTTAATTCGCGAAAAATTCTCTGGGCATACATGGCACTTCGCACCGCAGTATCCGTGTTTGCTCTCAGTTTTGCCTGGCGAGCTGCAGATGCATGGAAATTGGTGTTTGCAGGCTCTCCGGAACACAGTGCAATTGCCTCTCTACTGAGTGTGATGTGCGTTGTATCTCTGGCAATGGTGCTGAATCTCCTGAAAAACCGATGAACGCGAGCTCTGCACCACTTCCCGTGTTCTTCACTATCGGCTGAGCGCAAGGCGCGGCTTGCCGCGCACGTATTGAAAATCTCCTGAACGATAGTCAGCTCGTGAAGGATAGTACAACGTGATTGACAACATACACCTCAGCCAATCGTTACTGTCTGTAGAAGACGCCTTTTCGTCATTGACCCGCTCCTTATTCTGAATTGATATCATCTCTATGGAATCTAAACGATCCTCATTGTATCCTGAAGTTCGCTCAACTACCGTAGTCGCCATGCTGCGTGATGGCCAAGCGTGTATGGCAGCGGACGGTCAGGTCAGTTTCAACAACACCGTTCTTAAGCATAGTGCCCGCAAGGTGCGTCGCTTGCATAACGACAGTGTTCTCTGCGGCTTCGCGGGCGCTACCGCCGATGCCTTTACCTTACTCCAACGATTTGAAGAAAAGCTGGAGCTGCACCGTGCACATCTGTACCGGAGTGCGGTTGAGCTGGCAAAGGAGTGGCGTACGGACAAGTATCTGCGTCAGCTAGAGGCCATGCTTCTCGTGATGAATACCAGCGAGCTGCTCCTGATATCCGGGACCGGTGACGTGATTATTCCTGACGACAATATCATCGCTATTGGATCCGGCGGCAATTATGCCTTGGCTGCAGCTCGCGCCTTGGCGGCTCATACGGACATGAGCGTACGCCGTATCACTGAAGAATCCCTCCGTATCGCAGCCGACATTTGTGTGTACACAAACTCGCATCTATGCGTGGAGGAATTGTCAGCTGATGCCAAAGCTCCATCTTCAGCCACAAGCGCAGCATAGCAATGGCTAGGTTACGCTGTGGATGACTACGCACGAAGATGATTGCAAGTATTGATGGAGAGTAGTACCCTAAACAGTGCGTTTGCCAAGGCCCGCTCCAAGCCTTTTTCACTATGAAACACACATCACCATGAACACAGAACACTTTCAAGCAGAACAGAGTGATAGCGCAACCGAGAAGTCGGCTCCAAGCTCAGTGGATCTTGTACACCAGCTAAGCCCATCGGCCATTGTTGCTGAGTTAGACAAGTACGTGATTGGCCAAGGAGAAGCCAAAAAAGCTGTTGCGATAGCGCTACGTAACCGTTGGCGCAGGCAGCAGGTGCAAGGCAGTTTGCGGGAGGAAATTGTTCCCAACAATATCATCATGATTGGGCCGACGGGCGTAGGAAAGACTGAGATAGCGCGGCGTCTGGCAAAACTTGCAGCTGCTCCTTTTGTAAAGGTTGAGGCCACCAAGTTTACGGAGGTGGGCTACGTGGGAAGAGATGCGGAGGGTATGATTCGCGATTTGATCGAACAGTCGGTCTCCATGGTCAAAGCCGAACGCAGTGAAGAAATTCGACGTGAGGCCGCGAAGGCGGTGGAGGAGCGCTTGCTAGATCTGCTTGTTCCGCCGCCGGCAGGCGGAGTGTCGTTTGAATTGACGGACGGCTCAGATCAGCAGCAGAACCGTCAGCAGCGCGAGTTGATGCGCTTCATGCTGCATGAAGGGACCTTGGAAGACAAAGTGGTGGAGCTCGAGATGGAAGTTGATTCCATGCCTGCCCTTCATGTTATGGGGCCGATTGGTTTGGACGATATGGGCATCAATATCCACGACATGTTGTCCGGCATCGTTCCGAAGAAGAACAAGAAGCGAAGCATGAAGATCTCGGACGCCCGCGCGCAACTCTTGGAGGAAGAACTCGACAAACGTATCGACATGGATGCTGTGGTAAAGGATGCGTTGCACCGCGCGGAAAACTCGGGTATTGTTTTTATTGACGAAATCGACAAAGTGGCATCCAAAGGTGGCAGTGGGCATGGTCCGGATGTATCACGAGAAGGAGTGCAGCGAGATTTGTTGCCTATCGTGGAGGGAAGTACCGTCAACACGAAATATGGTCAGGTGAAAACCGATCATATCCTGTTTATCGCCTCCGGTGCGTTCCATGTGGCTAAACCGAGCGACCTCATCCCCGAGCTACAGGGGCGTTTTCCAATCCGTGTTGAACTCCACTCGCTCACCGAAGCAGATTTTGTTCGTATTCTCACACAACCGGAGCATGCACTGATTAAACAATACCAGGCATTGTTGGGCAGCGAAGGCGTACAGTTGATTGTCGACGACGACGCCATCAAGGAGTTAGCAGCGACGGCGGCGCGAGTAAACGATAATGTGACCAATATTGGCGCTCGTCGATTACACACCATGCTAAGCACAGTGCTGGAAGAAGAGCTGTTTCAAGCTCCGGACGCACTGGTGGGTGCGGAAGTGCATCTCAGCGCGGCTTTGGTGAAGGAACGACTTTCTGCCATTGCCCAAAATGTAGACCTGAGTAAGTTTATGTTGTAGGTGCGCACCAACGGACACCATATCCGGGAAACCCAAACCGTTTAAACACTTCACGCGACCACTGATGCAATTTCGATATTCACAATGGCGGGCAGATTCGGAGACTGAGGAGCAGCGTCTACGGCGAATGCTGGATATGTTCAGTTACGTCTTGCTTCACGTGAATGCGGACGCCGAACAAGCGTTGGAGCTAATGCAACAACTGGAGGAACGCTACGGACTGTTATCGGACATGACAATGGACGATTACATTCGGCTACTGAAGGCACAAGGATTGGTGGAGGAGGGCGAGGACGGGAAGTTGAAGGCTACGCAGAAGTCGCTCCGCAAGCTGCGCACCGATGCGCTGAACGAGATATTTCGTAGCCTCAGAAAGTCGAATATTGGTCAGCATGAAACGCCTTACAATGGCCAGGGTATAGAAGCATTGCCCGAGACTCGCCCGTATATCTTTGGCGACCAGGCTTCGTCCATCGACCTCAGTCAAACCATGCGCAATGCACTGCTCCGTGAGTCTGAACTGGAACGATTTCGGTTGGAAGAGGAGGACATCCGCGTTCACGAAACCGAGCATTTGTCGTCCTGCGCAACGGTCCTCATGATCGACATCTCCCACAGTATGGTACTCTACGGCGAAGATCGTATCACTCCCGCAAAGAAAGTGGCGATGGCTCTTGCGGAGCTTATCTCTACGAAGTATCCGAAGGACACCCTTGAAGTGCTCGTGTTTGGCGATGATGCACGTCGGGTTAGCGTCAGGGATATTCCCTTCATAGAAGTTGGTCCCTTTCACACCAATACGCTCGACGGATTGCGTTTGGCAAGGCAACTGCTGCGTCGTTCCAAAGGACTCAACAAGCAAATCTTTATGGTCACCGACGGTAAACCGTCCGCTATGTTCGATGACGCCGGGCGGCTCTACAAAAACCCGTACGGCCTGGACGCGCGCATTGTCAACAAGACCCTCGACGAAGCAGTTGCTGCAAGGCGCGATGGAATCACCATCAGTACCTTTATGGTGGCAAGCGATCAATACCTCATGAACTTCGTTGAGGACCTCACTCGGGCTAACAAGGGTCGAGCGTTCTACTCCGGGCTCGACGGGCTGGGCAAGAGTCTGTTTGTGGACTATATCAACAATCGACGTAAACACCTACGCGGAATGTGAGATTTCGGAAGGTCGCAGGTCGATTTCTGCACTGCTTTCTGGTGTAATTATGTGTGGAGGACTTAGCAGGAGACTTTTATTACGTGCGGCCTTCGGCCGCACGTAATAAAAGATTCCCAGCGAGTCTACTGAGTATCAGGTGGTAATGTGTCAGCATCGGCTGGGTCTGACACTGCTTCCACATCGGGGATGGGCTGGGCGATAGTCGAGCCATGAAAGTGCTCATACACAGCGCGTGCAGCTGCCAGACCAACATGTTCCTGCAGAGTCTCCACGGAGGCTTGACGCACACCTTCCACCGATCCCAGGCGAATGAGGAGTTCTTGAGCCTTCTTTTCACCGATGCCTTTGATGTCACGCAACTCAGTATGCAGAGTTCGTTTTGAACGAAGTTCGCGGTGGAAAGTAATGGCGAAGCGGTGTGCTTCGTCACGGAGCTGCTGAATGAGACGCAGAGCGCCGGAACTACGGGGAAGTAAAACGGAGTCGCTCTGCTCCGGAAAGAAAACTTCTTCGAGGCGTTTAGCCAGTCCGACGACCGGTATCTTACCATACAGATTCAGCGAGCGAAGAATCTCGACAGCGGAGGAGAGCTGGCCTTTCCCGCCGTCGATGATAATCAAGTCCGGGAGATGACCGTTTTCTTCGAGCAGGCGTTTGTAGCGACGTTCTACTACTTCGCGCATGGCTGCGAAATCGTCGTTTCCAACGAACGATTTGATTTTGAACTTTCGATAATCGCTTTTTCGTGGTTTGCCATCGACAAAGACAACCATAGACGACACATAGTCGGTGCCTTGTAAGTGTGAGTTGTCGAAACACTCAATGCGCCGAGGTGGACGCTGCAAACGCAGGTCGCGCTGCAGTGAAGCCACTGCTCGGGGTACGGACTCTTCTCGCTTGAGGAGCTGCAACTGCACATCGCGCAAGAGAAATTCTGCATTGGCCAGAGCCATGTTTACCAGTTTTCGCTTCTCGCCGATTTTGGGAACAACAAGCTCAACCGGACCGGAGCGAAGTTTGCTCAACCAGTCGATAAAGAAATCATCATTCGGAATCTCAGTCTGCAAATAAATCTCAGGCGGAATACTTTCGGTCTCTTGATAGTATTTGGAGAGAACTCCTTCCAGAATCTCGGCATCGCTTTGATACAAGACATTTGAGGCAAAGAAATGTCGTTTGCCAATCAACTTACCGTCCCGTATCGTAAACAGCACCGTGCACGCCTGATGATCATCGCGGTAGAGGGCAAGCACGTCGCGGTCGACCAGATCTGTGGACATCACTTTTTGCCGTTCTGCGTATTCCTTCAGCACGCTGAGACGATTCCTCAAGCGTGCGGCTTCTTCGAACTGTAGGTTATCGGCGTGGATTTGCATGGCGTCTTCCAGTTGCCGCTCCACCTCGCGAGTGCGACCGTTTAAGATCTGGATCGCTTGTCGGATATGCGTGCCGTAATGTTCGCGACTGACAAAGGCTTGGCATGGACCTTCACATTTCTTGATGTGGTAATCAAGGCACACTTTGAACTTGCCCATCGCGATGCTGTCATCCGTCAGCGGCAAGTCGCAGCTTCGCAGGGGGAACAGCGCGCGAAGAGTGCGTAAAAGGGCATACATATAGCGCAAATCCGTGTAGGGTCCGAAGTACTTCGACCCATCGCGAATGAGCTTGCGGGTCGAGAAAATTCTGGGGAATTGTTCGTTTGTGACGCGTATGTAGGGATAGGACTTGTCGTCCTTCAGCAGAATATTGTACTTCGGCTTGTGCTGCTTTATCAGGTTATTTTCCAGCAGAAGGGCTTCCGCTTCGGAATCTGTGACGATGACCTCCACATCGGCAATCTTGGCCATCAAAACCTTGGTCTTGGCGTCTACCTGCCGATTTTGGTCGAAATATTGTCGTACACGATTGCGTAGATTCTTTGCCTTTCCCACATAGATAATCTTTGCCTCGTCATTTCGATGTAGGTACACCCCCGGCTTGGTTGGTAGGGTGGAAATTTTCTCCCGGAGACTGGGAGAAACGAGGTCGGGTGATTCATGTTCAGAGTCAAGCATATCGACACAACTTAGCATTTTTCAGGTCGTCGCCTGTGGTCCAGCTATCCACAGGCGACCGGGCAATTCAAAGAATCGGCAGGTCTTTGCGGTTGCAGAACATGGATTTCCTTGCTATCTTTGCTGCTCACTCTAATAGATCTACCATGTTCATATTCATCATTATCATCTCCATTATTTGCGGCATTCTGCTGATCGGCGCAGTATTGTTGCAACCGGGTAAGGGAGATATGGCAGCAGGTTTCGGTGGAATTGGCGGACAATTCGGCTCCATGATTGGCCAACGTCGGGCGGCTGACTTTATTATGAAAACCACCATTGGTCTTGCCATCGCTATTATCGTCTTAGCTATTGGCGCCAACACCATTTTTAAACCGGATGTTGGATCGACCACCGCATCGCCACTTGAAAACGTAAACACGAGTGGTTCAACATCGGCGCCGGTAACGCCGGCTCCAGCTCCTTCTCCTGCGCAGCCGAATGCGCAACCGGCTCAGCAAAATCAAGCAACTCCGGCTGCGAAGTAAGCGCGCGGACGTGGAGTAGACATTTTTAGCAAAGGACTCGTTCGTTGGGCGAGTCTTTTTTTTGTCATGAAGATTCTCGTAATAAACTGGCAGGACATAGAGAATCCCTTTGGCGGGGGAGCTGAAGTTCATTGCCACGAGCTCTTTCGACGAATCGCTGCCGCGGGGCATCAGGTGCATCAACTTAGTTGTGGATTCGAGGGCGCCCCGGCGCGCGAGAATTGTGATGGTATTGAGATTCACCGCATTGCCGGCAGAAACACCTTCAATTTTGCAGTCCCATCTGCGTACAAACGCTTGTCAGGCGAGCACCAGTTCGACCTTGTGGTGGACGATCTGAATAAGATTCCGTTCTACTGTCCGCTCTACGTTCGTGAACCGTTACTTGCCATTGCCCATCATTTTTTTGGAACGAGTATATACCGGGAAACCGATGTTGTCCGCGGTTCCTACGTCTTTCTTTCTGAGCTGGCAATTGGCCCCGTGTACCGTCATACCCCCTTCGCTGTTGTATCGCAAAGCACGAAGGAGGAGTGTCTGCAACGAGGCATTCCGGAATCGAATCTGCACATTGTCCGAAACGCCATCGATCCTCACGCATTCCCGATGATGGTGAGCGAGAAGGAGCCGGAGCCCGTGATCGCATACTTTTCACGAATGAAGAAATACAAGAGTCCGGACCACCTGCTCCTGGCATTTGAACGACTTCAGAAACAGTTGCCAACAGCGCGGTTGTGGTTCTTAGGAGATGGTGATTTCCGACCAGAGCTCGAATCGATAACCAAGACCATGGGCTTGTCCGATCGTGTTGTGTTTCACGGTCGGGTGTCGGAAGAGCAAAAACGGAGCCTGCTCAGCAGGGCATGGTGTGTGGTGAATACCTCAAAAAAAGAGGGATGGGGCATCACTAACATCGAGGCAAATGCGTG
>JBDHXF010000016.1:0-68615 GCA_039810585.1 Chlorobiota bacterium | reverse complement strand
TGGTGCTGCACAGCGCCGGAGGCGATATCGTCATTCTCCAGCATGTTGATGTCCAGAGAATCTAAACACATCGACACCGGACGTGATTCCGGAACCCCGGGACCAATAGTGGTGGGATCCTTAAAGCATGCATTAAAACCGAGCGCACTGAGCGCCAAGAGGATCAGCAATGAAATGTGGGTACTATGTCGGGGACTGCGTTTCATGGCACGTGTTCTGCCGGTGGTGATTGATTAAAACTGATATCCGATACCGTAGGTATAACCGATTTTAAATGTCTGATAACTCGTCCCCTGCACCGTGTACAGGAGTCCGCTTGCCTCAGCGCCAAAAATCATGCGCAAGCGAGCCGTAGGCGACACCGTCGTTCCGATAATGGTCTTCAACAGCACACCGTAATTTGTGCCACCAATGTTTGCTTGCACGAAGGGTTGCCAATTGGTGTTCCACCACGACGGGAAGAGACTTATGTGACCATACACGGAAGCCCAGGTTAGCGCCGGATTTGCTTCGTAGTGCGTGACCGATCCCTCCACTATTCCGCTAAACTTCATGGCAATAGATTCGGATCCTAGTTCAACCCCCGCAGAGAACAAGGGATTGAAGGCGTAGCGAATACCAAGCGCTGCGTTGTTCAATCCACCTCCATTATCACTCGGAGCGTTCACCGATACGAGCGATCGTCCACCTAGTGCACGCACGTACACCATAGCACTTGGTTTGAACATGGCTTGACGATAGAGTTCAGGCTCTGCTGCTTCAGTGTTGACTACATCCGGTGTGATTAACAAGTTTTGCGGATTGGAGCGGCGTACAGTCAAGGCAGCAAAGGTCTGCGCCAAACTTGGCTCGGTGCTGATGTTGTCAGCCCGTGTGCTACCCGGCGAATTGGTGGTGGCAGATTGATTATTATTCGCACTGCCTTCGGCATTGTTTTGGGCAGTGTTCTTGTTCATTGCAGGTACCTCAGCAAGGTCCGACGGAGATGCCACCACATAGACCTTTTGGATTTGAGTCTTTGCGTTTGCGTTGCTTCCCAGAGCTTCAGATGCAGAAACAACACGGTCGCGATACACGATCTTCGTTCGATAGAGCGTATCATGAATCATGCTCAGCGAGGAAGCAACGTGCTCTGCACCTAGAGCGGCAGCGCCCACGGCAGCTGTGCCGGTCGATCCCGAAGATTGATCTACTGTAGACGATGACCCGGCAGCGGCTTGAGATTGTTGACCACTCTGTTCGCTACGGACTCCTGTCGTTGCGTTTTGCGTAGACGTTGAGGGCGACACTGCATACCAGGTCACCACGCTACTCAATACTCCGGCTGCAACCGGTATCCAAATTTTTGACCACAGCGTACTGAGCCAACCGCTTTGAACAAGCATGGAGGTAGACATTCCGAGGGCGCCAAAGACGGCGGCCGTGGATGCGATGGGAGGAACCATGGCAATTTTGTCTTCTCGCACGGCACGACTCAGCGCCAGCATATCTCGCATTTCGGTTCGGAGATCTGCGCTGTCATTCAAACTGGAGAAGAGCGATGACTCAAGAGCAGGCTCTAACTCCCCGTCCAAATACGAATGCAGTAATTCTGAAGGTGTAGGTATCGATGTATCCATTACTCGCCTCTGCGATGCTATGATGTTCGTTGTTCTGTACTCAGAGCGTTATTATGTGAGCTCCGAGTGTTGCCACGATCAAAGGGCATCGTGGAATTGTGACTGATGTCTTCCTGTCTGTTCTGTTCTATTCTGTTCCGTTCTATCTTCTGTTTCACCTCAGCATCGAAGTCCATACGAGATGGGCACCGAGCCGACGAGTTGATTTGTTCTTATGACTGACGATCTAAATCCTGTAAATACGGCTGAAGTATCTCTCTGATTTTCTGTTTAGCGCGGAAGGATCGAATCTTTGCGGTTGCTTCCGTGCATCCAACGATTTCACCAATCTCTGCGTACGACAAACCGTCGTATTCTCGCAACACAAACACTTCTCGGTAATCGTGCGGCAATTCGTCAAGAGCTTTATTGATCAAGCCCATCAGCTCTTGGTTGTCGGCACTGTGATCGGTGTTCACCGAGTGGTATTCTTCAAATTCCACAAAGCGGTGAGCAGTGTTGTCGCGCTTGGCGTTAAGGCAGAGGTTCCGTGCGATGCGGAGAAGAAACGCCGCAACGTTGGTCATCTCGCGTTCTTGCTGTGCACTTTTATAGAATCGAACAAAGGTGTCCTGAAACACATCCTGTGCCTGTTCGGTGTCGGAGAGAACCTTTCGACAGTAGGCATAGATACGCGGCGACAATCGGGCATACAATTCTTTGAATGCCGCTTCGCTAAGTCGACGATCGCCTGTTTCTTCAACACGAATGAAGGAAAACAGCTCGACGTCACTATATGTTTCCATTCCTTGCATGGATGCTTGTCGTAGAGCGTACCGGAATAACCAAGTTTTGCACACTTGGTAACAGGTCAGAGAATTACGCGAACAATGGTCTCGCGCCGAGTTGATGCCCGCACCGGAGCAAAAGTAGGCTTTTCACGCGCACAGATGAGAATTAGGAGAAATTTGTCCTTTGCAATTTTTTCCCTTATCGTATTGAACTCTTGTAACTTGCCAAACTGAATGAACATGGCAGATTCAAGAAACACACCCTGATTTTTAGGGGTTCTTGTGGCTATTCTTCGAGAGATTGATTCGTATTGTATTATCCATCATATGTATTCACCCATGCAGATTTCTACTTTCTCACGGAGACTGTCAATCGCACTGTTGGCGTTTGGCATCGTTGTGGGAAGCATTTCCATGCGAGCCCAGACGGCCATTGCACTACCGGACGGCGAGACCGTCGTAGCCGTAAATGTTATCCATAACATCATCCCCGGTGTGGATGTGCGTTTTTGTGCCACAAAGAGTCGCGCGTACGTAACCGGTTCACCAACCGGAAGCTGGCAGCCCAATACCTTGTTCTTCGATACTATTCCCATGGATCGTCGCATTGTTGATGCCTGCGTTCGCGAAGGCGAGAACGGACCGGTACGCACCTACGCCCTCCTCTTGGACAATGGCGATGTGATCGCACTGCGACTCAACTTCATTTCGAAGACCATGGATACACCGCCACAGCTCATCCCGTCGCCTTTTGTTCCGGGCACGAATGGTTTTAATCAACTGACCTATAAGAAAGTACTGTACAGCAACATCTTGGCTATACAGTACGGAACGCAAGTGTATATCAACACCTTGGACGGTTCGCCGTACAAGCTTGACTCGGTGATGACAAAGTCATCGTCGATAAACGACATCAACTTCGATCACAACGCTGCCCTTATTGCATCCACCACCAAAGGGTTGTTTGTATTCGCGCAAGATTCCTTGCGCTGGAAACGGACCATGGGTTTGGATACTACCATGAGCACGGTAAGTTTCTTCGACGCTGCGGATGGTCGTCTCTTCGTCGGTACGAGCAGCAATGGTCCATACCTTTCCACAGATGCCGGAAACACGTGGTCTCGTGATACGGCCGGGATTGGAAAAACCGCACTGTTGCGTTTTGCCAAGGACAGCAATAACACCGTGTATGCCTTCTCGACATCCACTTCTGCCGGAACATCCAATCTCTATGCGAAGCACACGGGTGCAGCGTGGATGCGCATCGACACAGCACTGACCGTTTTATCGGGATCGCAGGTTGTGATTAACGACATTGCCTCGGGCAATAGTCTTGAGGTGGCAACCAAATACGGAATCATGACGTCGGCCAACAGCGGAGTCAACTTTAGCAATAGCACGAAAAACATCAAGGCAGAGGATATCTATGGTCTTGAGTTCGTTGGCAACGGCGCAGAAGTGGTGAGTACGGTGTGCGGTATGTTTCGCACGAGCGATACCACCTGGACCCAGGTGTACCCGACCACCGGTTTTGATGGTGCGCATACTCTGTATCGCGCCAATACGCCGTCTCTGCTGAGCTTCCAGCTGACACCGAAAACAGCAAAGAGTATTGCTCCCATTATGAGTAGCTCGGACCAAGGACAAAGCTGGTACGCAGACACAACAGGCTTGAGTCACGTTTCACCGCCTTCGGGCTTTGTTCCTGCCACCTATTTCATGGATAGCTTTGGTCGGATGTTTATTTCAGAAAACACTCCTGTTTCACTCTACAGCACTCCGGGCTGGTCTCTGGATACGGCTGGATTCAACTGGCCAAATATTTCCGGAACCGGTTCGGCGTTAACGGTGGTAAGCGACCCAGCCAACACCACCTACTTCAGCGGCGGAATCTTTACGAACGGTCAAAACGGATTCGTACCCAAGCAACCTCTGTTGTATCGTCGCAGTGCCGGCACCACGACCTGGCAAGCCGACACATCCGGTCTTGGAACAAACGTTCTCAGTTGCATTTGTTTCGACGGAAGCAATACCTACGGAGCGTCGACGATGGTTAACGGTTCGTCCAGCTTCTATCAACACGATGCTAACGGTTGGCAAAAGCTTCCGTCGACGCCCATTGCCATTAGCGACGCTTCGGCTATGGGAGTGGACTCCGCGCACACCATCTACATCGCCTATAGTGCAACAATCTCGGGCGGTGCCGCTAATCAGGGCATTGTAGCTACGTCCGACAAGGGAACAACCTGGCAATCTGCCGGATTACGAGGAGCTACGATTCGCGGTGTACGCAGCACGGCAACAGCTACCTACGCATTTACCGCTCGTGGTGCCTATAAACTTCAGTTGTCCGCGCTCCGTGTTCCGAACATGGTGTTCTCGAAGCATGTTATCGACTTCGACACGGTGTCGATCGGTTTGTCCAAGGACACTACCGTCACCATCAATAACAGTGGAACTGATACCCTCGTGGTGTCTAACCTCCGTCCCAACAACGCGAACTTCCTCGTCAGTCCAAATTCGTTCAGCATTGCTCCGGGAGCCTCGAAGGACATCACCGTTAGCTTTGCACCACAAAGCGGTGGATTGACAAGCACCACCCTGCGTCCTGTTGCCAATACCGCTCCCGATACCATGTACCTCGTCGGATTCTCGAAGTCGGCTAATGCCGTGCTCTTCTACGACGATCAATACGTAGACCTTGGAAGCGTTACCGTCGGCACATCGCGAGACACGGTGGTGAGCATCCAAAATCTCGGCACCGATGCCGCAGTCGTCCAATCGGTCAAGAGCGACAACGCCGATGTGTCCGCTACGCCTCAGGCATTCCAAATTCCCGCGAAAGGCAAGTATGACATCACCATCCATTATGCTCCATCGAAGGAAGGCTCGCTTGTCACTCACCTGCACTTTGCATCAAATTCGCCGGCTTACTCTCTGCAAATCTTGGCAAATGGATTGACCGCTTCTGTGGACGATCCGCAATTGGCAGATGCCATTGGCTTGAAGCTGTTGCCTAACCCTGTCACAAGCACCAACGCTAGCCTAACCTGCTCCTTTGCCGGTAGCACACGCCTTTGCTTGGACTTAGTAAACGAACAGGGTCGCCAACTCACAACCTGGCCTGAACAAACCGTGAACGCCGGTCCTTGGCAGCTAGATCTTTCATCGGCGCTCCAGTCGCAGCCAAACGGTGTGTATATGCTTCGCCTTACAAGCGATAAAGGAAGCTGTTCCGTGAAGCTCGTGCTCAATCGCTAATCAGATCTGAGCGTGTGCAACGCTTTGCTTGCTATGCTCACCAGATTCGTACAGAGGCTATGCAGTTCAACACTGCATAGCCTCTTTTTTTGTCTGCTTTTATCCGCACGGCACGTCAGCGTGTGGAGTACTGTTTACCCAAGGCGCGGCCTATTTTCTATCGACCTGTCTGCAGCCTCACCATAGGGTTCACAAAACCAACGACAGACACGGCGCAGCCGGCAAGAATAAGAATCAGGTACTGAGGTGAAGGCTAATCGGTTCTCCTGCGGCGCAAGAGGGAGGAAGCGCAGTGTCAGGCTCGGAGTGAATGCACTAAGTCGGCAAAGCGTTCAACGCCTTTGCGAATGTCGCTGTCGCTCGCGGCAAACGAAATACGCACGTAGCCGTTCATCCCAAAAGCTTCACCCGGGACGGTGGCGCAGAGAAATTGCTCGAGAAGTTTTTCGCAGAGCGCGTGGGTGGTTGGAAGGGATTCGGAAAGGAGATCGCGACAGTCGATCCACAAATAAAACGCGCCGTCAGGCTGCAAAAAGTGAACGCCCCCGATTGCATTCACAAGTCCACAAACCAATTCCCGACGGCGCTGAAATTCCTGTCGCATTGTCTCCACATCGTCCTGTGCATACTGCAAGGCAGCAAGTGCCGCGCGCTGCGCAATGGATGTTGGGTTGGAAGTATCTTGACTCTGCACCTTGGCGGCCTGAGCAAACACTTCCGGCGGCGCATGCATATATCCGATGCGCCAACCCGTCATGGCATAGGCTTTTGAACAGCCGTTGACGGTAATCACACGATGGGCGATGGATTCTATGGAGCCGGGACTAAAATGAGGCACCGTTCCATAGTGTATCTTCTCGTAAATCTCGTCGCTAATGATATAGCAATCGTGATCACTTAAAACCTTCGCCAGGTCGTGAAATTCCTGTGCTGATATCATCATCCCCGACGGATTCGACGGAGAATTAAAAATCACGCACTTCGTTCGCGGAGTCAACACTTCACGAAGCTGATCCGCACTGAGTTTAAAATGCGTCCCTGCATCTGTCATCACAATCTTGGGCTCTGCCTCCGCAAGCACCGTCATCGCCGGATAGCTCACCCAATACGGAGCCGCTATCACCACCTCGTCGCCCGGATTACAAACCGCCGACAAGGCATTCATGATGCTCTGCTTTGCACCGCTGGATACTAATACCTGCGATGCCTGCGCACCCACGATTCCATTTTCGCTGCGAAATTTTTCCGCCACCAACTCGCGTAGCTCGTTGATGCCGTTGGAATCGGTGTAATGACTAAAATCCTGTTCTATCGCCTCTATGGCCGCATGCTTTACACACGTCGGAGTTGCAAAATCCGGCTCCCCTGTTGCCAATGTCACGACATCGGCACCCTGCTGTTTCATTTTTTTCGCGCGAGAAGCTATAGCCAGGGTCTGTGACTCGGATGCAGCCTGTACTCGACGCGAAAGACTCCGCATGTCCAACTCTTTGTATTCTGCTCAACCCTACCTGAACTCTGCTCAGCTCTTCCTCCCTCGCATCCAGCTCCTGCAACTCTCAACACACGGTGTTGGGTGAGCTGCAATCCTCAAGGACTAATCATATGAGGATGGAGTCGATGCTTTCAAAGATGCCGACAGTGTGTTGGTTTAATTTAGTGCGCAACGATGAACGTGGCGAAATAGAATTTTTCCCCAACACTCACACGCACCACGTATGATCCATCGGCGAGTGTGCTCGTCGGCACGTCCTCGCGAAAACTACCGCTCACCATGGCTCCGTCGTGCACACGTTGAATGCAGCGGCCGGTCGCATCAAAGATTTCAATACGTACCGGCTGCGCCGTTTCACATTGATAGCGTATATGCAGCGTGGATCCATCGCGAACGGGATTGGGATAGAGTGTGGGTTGTTGCTGTGAGGACGCCTCGTCCGACACTCCCACTACAATTTCCGGAGTGCTGCGCACGCAGAGAATGAGCTGGTCTTCGTCGATCACCATCGTACCCGGTAAAAAAGGAACATGCACCGATAGCATCTGATCTGCTCGATCGTTGATGAAGGTTGTGTCGAAGGTTTGCAGACTATCCACCGAGTGAAACCGTAATCCCACTGGCATATGGAATACACCTATCGAACCCGGAAAAGTGGTGTCTTGATGGAAATGCACGGTCACATCGTATCCCGAACCGCCGGCACTCACTGCATCCACGGTTGCTGAATAGGTGGGATGACCGGGATAATAGATCCATTGATCGAAGAACTGACGGAAAGAAACGGGTGGGTTAATCACGCGCGATTCAAAGAACCGCACCATGTCCTCCGTTTCAACCGACTGAAAAGCAAAGTGCCGAAAGTATTCTTTCATGGTGGCGAAATAGGTACTGTCGCCCACCAATGTTCGTAACATGGAGTACACCCAGCCGGCTTTCACGTAGGTGGTTCCGTTATTAAACAAGTTAGCCATGCTTATGCCATACACTGCCGGCTGGCTCAGCGCGAAGTCATTACGGAAATAATTGCGATCACGCGCCGCCTGTAATTGCTGACGAGCAACATCAATGCCGTATGCGCGCTCTCGCCACAAGAATTCTCCATAGGTTGCTCCGCCTTCGTTAAGCCAAATGTCATTCCACGTAGCGCAGGTCACTAAGTCTCCGGTCCACTGGTGCATCATCTCGTGCGCCACCACACTTTCCCAGCGATCGGTGAGACAGTGCCGGTGGTGTGTGGTATTGGTTTGATGTTCCATCGACCCGTTGAAGAAGGGAAAGAGCAAGGTTTGTGCGTATTTGACAAAGGGATATTCGCCGTAGTACAGCGAATGACTCCGGAGCATCTCCACCGTCTTACCTTGCATCCATTCTAGATTCGCTGCATAATCGATGGAGTCTTGTTTCAACACATAAATGGGAGCCGGCACACTCAGCGAACTATCGGTTACTCTACGGTAGGGGTCACCGTCAAACTGACTGAACTGCGCGGCCGCAGCAACCATGAGGTACGTGGCGATCTGCGTCGTGTCCGCATAATGCCATACCTCATGCAAGTCCGCATCGAGTCCGCTTAGGTGCTGCTGCAGCAGTCCGTTAGAACAGACCACGTATCCCTCCGGTACAAGAACCGTGATGGAACTTTGCGCTTTGTCATACGGTCGGTCGTTACACGGCATCCATGCCATTGCCGATTCCGGCTCGCTCATCGTGTAGCACATGTTTGCGCGCACGGTATCGTCAGGATTTGGTCCTACCACCATCCCCGTCACCGCCGAGTAGAATCCATTGTAGTCAGCCGGATTGGCCATGTTGACCTGACGATAATAGATATCCAACTCGAACTGATCGTCAACGGATGCAGGTACCGTCAAATGCACGGTGAGCAACGTATTACTCTGTTCAAAGGCCAGCTTCGTGTTGTTGTTTCGAATCACCGAATCGATGGCTAAGCCTTGGGCATCCAACTCAATAGTTTGCACCATCATCGAGTCAATGCGCATGCTGATGCGATTGACGCCATTATACGCTCGATTAGGGGCGTGATTGGCAGGTTGTGATAATGGCACGCGCCAATCCATAGTGAGGTCGTATCGCAAAACGTCGTACGGACGCCGTGCAATTTGTGAAGGATGATCAGCAAGCTGCTTGGGAACCGGTCGTACGCAAGGTATCTCGTGATGCTCCTCTGAGGATATCTTTTGGTCGCCCATTAAGTAGCGTGTGGGCATCTGTTGTGCAGACAGGTACAATCCCCCGCTGCATAGCATTGAAAGGAGTGCAACGAGATAAAGACGGTATTTCATGGCGAGATTCTCCGAGGGTCAGTGTGATGACAAATCTGCGACGATGTCCGGTGTACTCTCGGTGACCGGTGCTGAGGTTGCAGATCTGAGCTGACGTTGTTGCTGACGGATCTTCCGTAGCGACGCGATACAAAATACCAAGGCTCCCATTCCACTTTCGGCCATTAACAATGTCGACAAGTCGGGTCGCGCCCCTTGCGGCACATACCACAAGGTCATTCCCATGGCTGGTGCATCTATCAAGATCAAAAGCACAAGACCCGCCAGCACCACTTGCCACACCTGTCGTGCATAGCGTTCGCTGGCACTGCAAATAGCGTAGACAACAAGCAACAGACCACAAATGATGGGGTTCATGAAAGCCCAACTGTGAATGGTTGGGTCAATTTTCTGCATCAAAGGCAGGTTGAGCGATGCAAATTTTGTGGACGAAAAGCCATATCCACCGACAAAAAGCATCAAAAAACTAAGGAAGAGGGCGAGACTGGTCATAGAATGGATGTATCGTTGCGTTTCAAATATAGTTATTGTATTTTGGTGACCCTTACATCCCGTTGTACCACCCATTTGGAATGCCATCGTGAAAATCAAGGCTTTTGTTCTCTGCTGTGCTCTCGCACTCCTTAGCGCTTCTTGCAACAACGCTGTGGAATTCACCGCGGATCAGTTGACGATTAAAGATGTCGCGACGACCTCCGGATACGCGTGGTTTAACGATGAAGTCACTTCCTATCAGCCAACCACGGCAAATGTAAGTGCCCTCATGTCCGACTACGCGAGCGATCCCTTTACCACGATCGTGTATGTGAACCCGAGCTGTAGCTGCGACGGCACCCATCATCACTTCCCGGATCTCATCAGCACATTGCGCGCTGCAGGTATTGCCGATTCTACGGTGACTATTTTCTCCATGCGTAACGCCGCCACTAAACAACCCTTGAGCGACAAGTACCCGGTCACCACTCTGCCGACCTTCTACTTTGTGCATCAGTCCTCAAAAGTTGTGTCCGTTATTCCTCCGGACGGTACGACTACCGGCATCGATTCCATGGTTGTGGCTGCTTTTAAGTAAGCCGGCATGAACTACTGGCTCGTCAAATCCGATCCTGAGAGCTACTCGTTTCAGGATTTAGTCAACGACAAAAAAACCGAATGGACAGGCGTGCGCAATTACGCTGCACGCCTGCACCTTCTTGCTATGGCAAAGGGCGACGAAGTGCTTGTCTACCATAGTAACATCGAAAAAGCCGTCATGGGTTCGTGTAAAGTCTCCAAAGCTGCTTTCCCCGATCCAACAGCAACAGAAGGTCAATGGGTTGCCGTTGAACTCTCCTCCCCCAAAGCAGTCAAACACCCGCTCAGCCTCGCCGAGATGAAAACGCATCCCGAGCTCGCCAACATCGGTCTCATCAAGATTGGACGTCTCTCCGTGATGCCCCTGCAAGACGCCGAATATCACTTCATCATGAAGCTCTGTCAAGAGACGAAGTAGTGTCCCCTCAGTAGATCACACGTCACTTTACTCCGGTACACTCCGCGCATGAGCGTCGTCGCTGTAGCTGTGCAGCGCTGCCCTTCGTGTGCCTGCAAGGCGCACGAATCATGAACCTCTGAGCACCATCATTTTTCGTGTATCGTCATAACCTGAAATTTGATTCGTGCGCCTTGCAGGCACACGAATCGCATTAACCATGATCGATACCTTGAGCAATGGGTTGCGAGCGCGTCCACTGTGAGCCAATGTGCAACCAAGCCGCAGAGGCATCAGTGCTTCGGAGGGCGCGTTGAAATCGTGCGATGGGCTCTTGGTCGGGCTCAGGGGTTTGGTGAAAGGTGAGACAGTGCATGGGGGCAACGCACTGCGCCTGCATCATGGTGGCCATCTGCACTGCCTGCTCGGGAGTGCAATGGTTGTCGGCACAGCCCATGTAGGCGCCAATGGGCATGCAGGCTAAGTGAATAGGAATGTGACGCAAATCGCGAAAGCTCTCGCAGTAGGTGGTGTCGCCCGCGAAGACCACATTCGTATCAGCTCCGGAAATCAGGTAGGCGTTGTAGCTGCGGCCGTGCTCCATCGCACCTTCGCGACGATCGGCTTCCCAGGGATAGCGCCAGCCGTTGTGCAGTACTTCGATGGCGCAGATGCTGAGGTTGTGAAGGTGCAGACTTTCCCACCAGTCCAACTCACGACAACTCCGCCACGCTAAATCATCGATCACGTCCTTCGTATTACTAGCACACACGCAGTCGATCTCATCCGGAAAACGTGCACAGAGCGCCTCCAGTGTTGCTCTGTCCATGTGATCCATGTGGGCGTGTGAGAGCAGCACGATGTCAGGTTTGGCAATATTCTCCACGCGAATCGCCGGCTCGGAGTAGCGACGCAAACCCACGGTACTGCCAAAGAGCTGCAAGCCTATTTCCCTGAAGAGCACCGGATCGCAGAGCACCGTGGTGCCGTCGATGCGAAAGAGAATAGTGGAATGACCAATCCATTGAGCAGCAGCGGAGGGCAGATGAAGGGTGACGGGCGAAGAGGCAAGCGTTGATGCGATGGAAGCGGTGGAAGCAGGAGGCGGGTGGAAGAGAGACGTGTCGGAAGCAAGCGAGATGGCGGAGGGTAGGCTGAGACCAAGTGTGGCCAGTGCGGTACTGCGCAGAAATCGTCGTCGATGCATACATGCCTCGTTGTGCTGTGGATAGGCTGCGTATATCGTTTCTTCGATGTTTCCCCCACCAAGAAACGATGCGCAAAATTCCGAGCTGACTGTAAGCAGAGTGTAAGCCGCGTGTTACCCTGCATCAACAACGAATGAGCATGTGATAATAGTGCGTCGATCAAGTCTGAGCTTTCTTCCCTGCTCTGCGACGAAAGGCGTAGAGCGTTTGCCCGATGTAGTCTGTGGGATAGTGCTTGGATCGCAATCCATATGCCGAGGGCTTGTGTGGCGGGTTCCACCAGGCCGTTCCGAAGAGCCAATCCCACAGCGCCAGCTTTGTCCCAAAGTTGTAATGGTGCGCTTCCTTGGAAGCAGTGTGGTGCCAGCGATGCATCTCCGGACCGTTCAACACTCTCTGCAGCCAGGCGCTGTGTACATCGATGTTGGAGTGTATGTACATTCCCCACACTGCATCAAGCGCCGTCTTGAGCACAACCACTTCCGGTGCTGCACCGAGCAGTATCATCGGTGCAAACTCGACGCTTTGGTTGATGAGTATTTCCAGCGGATGCGAGCGCGAGCCGGACAACCAGTCTACATCATGCGTTGAATGGTGAGCCTCGTGCAAGCGCCACAAGTACTTGTTGTGGTGTTGCCAGCGATGAAACCAATAGATGTAGAAATCGTGCAGGACAAAAAATATTCCGAGTTGGGCCAGCCAGGGAAGTTCGGCCACCAGAGCACATCGAGGTTGGTGCAGCAGGACATCCAATCCTCGAACGATCCAGGCGATGATAATTCCAAGTCCATAGGATTGTGCAAGACTATACAGGACCAAATCCATCCAAAAACCGCGTCGAAACAGCGCTTGTCCTGCGTGATAGGGAAAGCGTCGCTCAAGGATGATTAGTATTCCTGCCGCAAGAATGACCGAGAGTGTACACCACAGGCTGAGATCAGTCATGCACTCAGACGCACAGCGCTTCTTCGGTGTGTGCCACGGTGGAGTCGGTCACCCGACGCAGTTTCTTACGCGCTGAAGCTTCGCTTTCGTACACGCGCTTGATGCCATCGCCCATGGCTTTTTCGATGTCGCGGATGTTGGAGACGAGTCGCATGAGTCCCCCAATTTCCACCGATGCCGCTTGGTCGCTACCCCACATGGCGCGATCGAGGGTGATGTGTCGTTCCACAAACGTGGCACCCAGAGTGACCGCCGCCCAGGTGGGCGTGAGACCGGTCTCATGCCCGCTATAACCTATAGGACACTGCGCGAACTCACGTTGCAAGGTTTCGATCATGCGCAGGTTGAGTTCCTCCGGACGACATGGGTACGTACTGGTGGAATGCGCAATGAGCAAGCGTTCCTGTCCCACTGCCTCAACGGCATCCCGAATCTCCTGCATGGTACTCATGCCGGTGGAGATCATGAGTGGTCGTCCGGTATCGTGCATGGCACGGAGCAGTGAGTGATCGGTGAGTGATGCAGAGGCTGCTTTGTAGCACGGCGGCTGGAATTGCTCCATAAACTCAACGGAGGGGATATCCCAACAGCTTGCAAACCACAAGATGTTCCGTGATGTGCAGTAACGATCAATCTCGTCGAACTCGCTGAATCCAAACTCCATGCGGTGACGGTATGCGAGGTAAGTCATGCGACCCCACGGAGTGTCTCTCTCAACATCCCACTGTTCACGCGGAACACATAACTCCGGTGTCCGCTTCTGGAACTTCACCGCCGAGCAGCCGGCAAGTGCAGCACCGTCGATGAGCTTCTTTGCCAACTCAACAGAGCCGTTGTGGTTGATGCCTATTTCAGCAACGATGAACACGGGATGTCCTTCACCAACAACATGATCTGCAACGCGAACCGTTGGATGTTCGGAGCTGTGATACGAGGAGGATAATGCGGTAGCACTGACGTCATGGAGATGCGACATGGAGTTTCCTTCGTTTGATGTTGAGAAACGGGACGATGAGAGACTGTTGTTTCGATTGTTGTGTGCCTGCTCAGATGCAGGTCCAGCCGCCATCCACAACCAGGTTTGAACCGGTCATGTACGAGGAGGCATCCGAGGCGAGAAAGACAATGGCGCCGCTATAGTCCATAGGTGTCGCCATGCGGCCCAGCGGCACTCGTTGCGAATAGTTTTCGATGAAGTAGCTGTCCTGTCCGTTCTCCACCCCACCCGGACTCAGCGTGTTGACACGGATATTCTGATGCGCCCAATAGGCTGCGAGGAATTTCGTGAATCCGACCACGGCTGCTTTTGACGTTGGGTAGGCGGGAGACTTAATAAACCGTTGCACGGTTCCGTCGTGGTAGATATGCTGATCCGGAGCTACGAGACCGTAGGTGGACGCCACGTTGACGATAGAGCCACCACGACCAAGCATGAATTGTCCCAGCACCTGCGAGCAGAGAAACACACCGCTCACATTCACTTGCATTACGCGGTTCCAGAGGTTGAGCGGGAAGTTCTCGAACATGGCCAGATCGGTTTGTGCCTCGTTGTCCTCCACCGTATCGTTAATCGCGGCGTTGTTCACGAGCACGTCAAGCTGACCATAGGTCGTTTCAATCCACTCGCGTGCTTCGAGCAGCGAGGCCATGTCGCACACATCCAGGCGCAACGCTGCTGCCGAGGGTCCAAGCCTCTCCGCCACTTCTTCGCAGGCGGTGAAATCGATGTCGGCTACAATCACTTTCGCACCCGCTTCCACGAGTGCCGCGCAGAATTGCGAACCGATCAAACCACTGCCTCCGGTTACCAGAGCAACTTTGTGTTCAAGAGAAAAGAGCGAACTCATCAGCATTATCCTTTTTCAATCTTCGGCGATGACAGCGCAAAACTCGCGCTCCAATGTTAGCCCAGCATTACGCCAATGTTAGCTTCACGCGTCGGGATATTGCGCTTGCGCAATAGCGCGCTCGACGTCGCGCTCTATGTCGGCACTGCGCCGCGGTTTGGTATGAAAGTGCGAGGTGCGACGAAACACGGGCTCCAGCATGGCTCCCTTGAGCTCGTCGCGCAGCGTGCCTTTGAGCACGTGTTGACGTAATTGTACAAACACTTCGTGATAAGCCGCAAGCGTGTAGTCGATGTCCTCCAGACTGTGCGACCACGACATGGTATGACTACCATTCCACAGTATTCCCCGCCGTATCAGCTCCTGTTGGATGTAGCTCTTCATGAGCAAATCAGCATTCTCGTACTGCAGTGTGCTGCGCGCACCGGGTCCGATACAGCGGATGTACGAAATATCCAACTGTGTGAGCATGAAGTTGATGCCGTCCTGCAGCAAGCGTCCGCGCGACTCCAACGCAATGGGCACGCCGTTGTCTTTCATGTATTGGATGGTTGCTTTTGCCGCGGCGAGCGACAAGGTCTCTCCGCCAAAGGTCGTAAAGAAGAACACATCATGGTCCAGAATGCGCATGTACTCGCGCTTCCCGCAGAGCACCGAGAGAGGCATTCCGTTGGCAATGGCTTTGGAAAAGCAAATGAGGTCGGCGTTAACTCCATAGTATTCTTGGGCTCCGCCCATGGCAAGACGGAATCCTGTCCACATCTCATCGAAAATCAAAATTGTGCCGTTGCGTGTGCAATGTTCGCGCAGGCGATGCAGGAAGTTGCGCTCGGGATGTTGGTACACCACGGGTTCCACAATCACGGCTGCCACGTCGCCATCAAGCGCCGCGTACAGTGTTTCAAGTTTGTTGTACTCGAAGGTGTAGCTCAGCTCTCGCACTTCGGGTGGAATGCCGGCATTGCGATCGGTGGTGGCGATAGACCAATCGTGCCAACCGTGGTAGCCGCAGCAGAGCACGGTCGAGCGACCGGTCACCGCCCGCGCCACCCGCACGGCGGCTGAGGTGACGTCTGCGCCGGTCTTGGAGAAACGGACCATCTCCGCGTTGGGCACAAGCGACGATATAAGTTCGGCAACTTCCACTTCCAGGCGATGCGGAAGACTGAACACGATGCCGGATTCGAGCTGACGTCGAATTGCCGCATCAACCGGCTCGAAGCAATAGCCGAGCGACAATGGGCCAACGGCCATAGAGTAATCCAAGTACTCGTTGCCATCGACATCCCACACGCGTGCTCCTTTGCCGCGTTCGAGGAAGATAGGGGCAACGCCCCGCACGTATTGTCCCACTCCCTTTGCCAACGTCTGCGTCCCCGCCGGAATGATCTGTTCAGCGCGACGGTACAAGGCCAGACTTTGCTCGATGTCGGGAAAGTCCTGTTTCAACTGTAGTGTATTTGCCATGACTCCGGTTGTCGATAGGTTTCAATAAAATCTTCGATGCGTTGCGCAATCGCAAAGCCGTCCATCTTTTCATGTTTCAGCACATCATCCATCATCGCGGGTTGGAACCAGCGTTCGTCAAAGGCTATGGGCAGTACCGTGGCCTGTGCGCCGTGTCTCACCAACAGTTCGCACAGAATACTGTACAAGCCTCCTCGCTGAAAATGATCTTCCAAGGTCACCACCACCGTTGCGCGCTGTGCGGCAATGAGCAAGGTCTCTTCGTCAATAGGTTTGAGACAGCGCACGTTGACAATGCTCACGCTGAGTCCGCGTGCGTTCAGGAGCTCTGCGGCTAAAAATGCCTGGCGCAAGAGCGGACCGTAAGTGATGATGCTCACATCGCCATGCTCGCCAAATGTTTCAGCTTGACCGATGCTGAACTCCCGGCTGTGCTTGATGCTGCGCGGTGCGTTAGTGTAGCGGATGTAAAAAGGTTGCGGACTGCTGAGAATACTCGGGAGACCAATGAGCATGTCCTCCTCATCGGCAGGACAAAACACGCCGACATGTGGAATGCCACTCATGATGGACACGTCTTCCAGCGCTTGGTGTGTCGGCCCGTTCGCCTCGCTCAGTATGCCGGCTACTCCACCCACGAGCTTCACCGGAAGATTGGCAATGCCCACATCCGTGCGGATGAACTCGAAGGCACGCATGCACAGAAAGGCTGAGAGAGCGTGAACAATGGGTATACGACCTCGCAGTGCAAGGCCGGCAGCCATACCGATCATGCTTTGTTCGCAGATGCCGACGTCGATAAAGCGCTGACCAATGGTAGTGCTCAGATGACGAATTGCAGCACGGTTTTCGGCCGTCATGATGATCGTGCGATCGTCGTTGTTGAGAAGCTGAGAGAGTAGTGTTTCGTAGGGATTCATGTTAGCGCACGTGCAGTGCGGGACTGTGAAGAGAGGCAGAATGTTGGCCATGAAGTTCAAGCAACAAGTCGTCCACTTCATCTGTACTGAAGTTGCAGAACCACCTGTCGGCTCGCGCTTCAATGCTTGGTAGACCCTTTCCGCGGGTGGTGTCGGCAACGAGCACGGAGGGGCCGGGTGACTGCAGCATGCGACGGAACTCGGTGTAGAGTTTATCGACGTCGTGTCCGCTACATGCAAACGTCTTCAACCCAAATGCCTTGAACTTTGCATCGAGTGGTTCGAGCGGATTCAACTCTTCGGTTTGAATGTTGGCTTGGAAGTGATTGCGATCTACCACCAAATAAAGATTGCGAATGCCTCTGGAAGCCGCAACCAGACAGGCTTCCCAGATGCTTCCTTCGTTCAGTTCGCCGTCTCCCAGAATGACAAAGACGCGACTGTGTTGCTCGCGCATTTGCATGTCGTACGCAATTCCCATCCCGACAGAAATCAAGTGTCCGAGGGAGCCACTATGAAACTCCACACCCGGAATGGCTCGATTGGGATGCCAGTAAATGTTGTCGTTTGCTTTCAGATGATTCTGCAGACGCGAAGCGTCTAAGAATCCTAATTCCGCAAAGAGACCATACAGTGCCGGAACGTCGTGTCCTTTCGACAACAGCACCACATCGCGATCTTCCCTCTTCGTTCGAATGGCTTCGCTATCCACGATGTGTTGGTACAACACACAGAGAATTTCAACGCAGGATAGCGATGCGCCGATGAAGCAACCGCCATTGGTGCTCATGCGGATGATGTGTTCGCGAACGCGGAGTGCGAGGTCGCGGGTGTGGCGTATTTCAGAGGGACTGAGATGCATGACTATGTCCCGATAAGAATTCGAGTGTGACGTTCGTCGACGGTGCGCAATTCGGATAAGTGATGACGGTACCAGTTGAGTCCCGCGTAGGCATCATTCAACCGTGCTATCTCCGGCTTTCGCTCCACCAGCTCCAGAATATCGTTCAGCGTGAAATGAGGGTTTGTCGCGTACAGTTCGTTATACACACTGAACACGAAATGGTAATCGGCCTCGTAGTCCAGCGTCCATCGATGCGATCGAGAATAATTCAATCCTGTTTCCCAACACACATTAGCACAGCGAAAGAGCTCGGGTTGATCCCAGATGTAGGGTGTTGTGTGTTCGCGTTCGTAATCGCGCGTTGCAGAGTGCCATGCTTTTTCGAGGGCATTCATGGTCATCACTTCCACATCATTGCCATCGGGGTAGCTGGGTGGATGCAGGTTGCTGACAAAATCATAACGACCCACATTCTTCTGGAAAAACCCAACCACACGGTCGATAGCTTGTGGATCGATGAGCGGACAATCGCTGGGAACTTTCACGATCACATCGGCGCCCACTTCAAGTGCGCAGCGATAGTGTCGATCTAAGCAATCCATTGAGGAACCGCGGAACCATCGCAGCTGTTCTTGTTTGCAGACTTGCACAATGAGGTCATCGCTCTGCTCTTGAGTCGTCGCCACGACCACCTCATCAATACTCTGAGCGCGTGAAATGCGTTCGAGTTGTCGTGCCAGCACACTCTTCCCAAGCAGCGGCAGCAACACTTTGGCGGGCAATCTGGTCGACGCCGTGCGGGCCTGAACAACAAGTAATGTCTTCATCAGTGTACGCTCCTCGTTCCGGAAACAACGCTCGCTTCTGACGTCGCTCCTGTTCTCAGAGAGTTCATTATTCGTGAGGTGCTTCGCCCCTTCCACGTCGAGTGTGGCTCAGCACAGTGCAGAAGTCGACGACACTGTTCGGCGATGTTGTGCGCACTGGACCCACCATTCTGAATTGGCAACAGGCGTTTCAACTCGTCGATCGGGAACTCTGAGTGCACCTTCTTACCAAGTGCCAGACCGGTGTACACTAAGGTGGAAAAGCGGGTGATCAGCTCGTCGGCGTTGGCAACCATCTCGTGGGCATTTCCGCGCGTGAACACGCGGGCATGTGGTGCCCACTGCTGAATTTCCCTGATGGCTCGTTCGTGATCTTCATTAGGATGCAGTTTGAAGATGAGTTCACGCTCACCGGCAATCGTTACGGCATCCAGAATGAACTTTTTACGGTTTTCGTATTTAAAGGTCTCACGCGAATCCGACGTTGCACACAACACATAATGCGCATGCGGAAAGCTATTACTGAGATACTGTCTGCAGTTATCGAAGTTCGGAATGCCTGTCACGACAATCTTCTCCGGTCGTACACCCTTGCGGATAAAAGCATCGCGATATCCTTCGGAGGCGACACAGAAGACAGTGTAGGCATCACTCAAACCGGTGGCGGCAGTACTGGCAAGGTAACGGGGAATCTTCAGCCACTTCACCAGGTGGAAGAGCAGTGTTTCGGGATCGGTCATTCCTTCTTGAACCAGAACCAGTCGACGGTGTCGGACATTGCGGGGAACAATGAGGTCCTGACAAGTGACGACCAAATCATAGTGATAGCGACGACCCTCGTAATCAATTTCAGCATTTTGTTCCCTCAGGAAATCCTCGGTGGCTTGACGGAATGCTCCGCCAAGAATAGTCCAATCCAAGTAACCCTGTTGACCCAACCACCGCAGGGCACCATCGCTGTAGTAGGGACTGAAGACTGACTCAGCTTCAGGCAAGCATGAGGCAATCTTGTGCAGCATGGTGGTTTGGTTCAACGATCCGCAAATGAACAAAATCCGTTTCTTCAGCATGGATTCCTCTGTGGTGTCAACTCAATGTCTTTGCGATGGCAGCCAGGTGCTTTCGTAGCGACTCTTCAAGTCACGTTGGTACTGGTGAGAGCTGTAACTGCGTCGAACATTTCGCGAAGGTCAAATTCGTGCTCCATCATTACCCCGATGTTAGGTGCAGGTTACCATTCGGGAATGCACGCCTACACGTCATGGGATCGTGCTCGAGCTGAGATACCATGACGTTGATTTGAAAAGATCTTTTTTGGGCACTTCCACTGCCAAACAACCGGCGTTCATGGAGTCATCTCCATCGCTTATCGCACATTTGCGCCACTCGAAACTATCTCCGCTGACCTACGCACTGATTGTGGCCTCCCGACGATGCTACGAGATAGAAACAGAGCTTATGATACATGTACTCTTCCACTGTGTTGATGAATGTTAAAGTCCTTCGTCGCGCCATCCCAAAACCACGATGCCGCGCATTGACGGAAAAAACGGCGTTTTCATGAAAAAATATTTGCGTATTGTTGACAAAAATCAATTGTTGCTTGCCAGATTTGTTAACAATGCTATATTCCCATCAAGATATTTAGCTCCTGAAATCGAATGTCTATGTTATCACACAGCTGCACATACGCCATCCAGGCATGTTTATACCTTGCACGCGAAGGTCAGTCTCAGCGATACATTCCTGTTCATCGCATTGCAAGGGACTTGGATATCCCCTTCCATTTCTTGAAGAAGATCCTTCAGCGTCTTGGCGATCGAGGATTAACAAAATCGGTGCGAAGCACGAATGGTGGTGTGGCCTTGGCAAAGGAACCACAAGAGATCAACGTGTGGGATATCATATCCGCGCTCGACGGCGTGGACCGTTTTGAAACGGATTGCATTCTTCGCTTATCGGCCTGTAATCACCGTCGTCCTTGCGCCCTTCATAAAGCCTGGAACAAAGAACGTCAGCGACTCGTGAAGATGTTCCAAACTACCGATCTGCTCAGCGGAGCAGTAAGCGTTCCCACCATGCTCGCCGTCGCTGCCGAAAGGAGCGATGGAAGACGAGCAACGAATAATAGCCATCCTCCCCTTGAATTAGAAAGCACATTTTCTCAGAACGTGACGCAACTCGACTGATATACGATTGATAGTGTATCAATTGTCACTCGCTAACCATACATGCCTCCTTAGAGACATAGTGCGTCGCTGAGCGTACGACTAGGCTATTTCTGCGAATTGTCTCACGAGGACCTCGACACCCGTTGAATGTATCGACAGCAAGCCAGACATCCAAGATGTCTTGCTAAACCTTGCTTGCTATATTTCGCGACTGTTTGAAGTTTCGTCATCTATGTCGCACCACAGCACTCCCATCCTCATCCTCTTCGACGGCAACTGCGCCTTTTGTTCTCGGTGGGTGCGCTTTATGGCTGCGCGGGATACGCGGGAGGTCTTTCGGTTCCTGTCGCTCGAAGCGCCGGCGGCTGCGGAGCTGAGGTGTCGTTTTCATGTCGACCCGCGCATTGATGCCTTGATGTGTGTGAAGGATGGCGCGTTACGTCATTCGTCTGAAGCAGCGTTGTGCATCGCTCGCTGTTTGGGATGGCCATATTCCGTGGCCACTGTTTTCGCGCTGATTCCTCGCACACTTCGCGATCGCGTGTATGCGCTCATTGCACGGCATCGACATACTTTAGCCTTTGGAGCGAGTTGCACTCTTGACGTGGAAGTCGCGAAGCGACTCGTGAATAATGATATCCTGTACGACGATCTCTGCACGATGCTGCAGCTATAGCCTCCGCTTGCCGAAACGACTATCTGGCAATGATCATGCTCTTTCGGTGCACTCCGTGGTCGTCCTGAAGTTCCACCGTGTACAGACCTGAGGCAAGGGCAGAAATGTCGATAACACGACGTGCCTGATCGATACGCAGTCGCTTGTATTCGCGGCCACTCAGATCAAGAATGCGCAGCTCGGCGCTGCCGTGGTTGAACCATTGCACGATGAGTTCATCGCGGGCCGGTTGGGGTTGCAGACTAAATGCGTTGTCTTGAGAGCTTGGACTTTGATCGTCAACACCAAGCGGGGAGTTGCCATCGCTGACGAGAATGTATTGTCCCTCCGCCGAACTATCCGCTCTAAACCAAACGTGCTGCGTTGCACTATCAGCCGACTGTCCCTGCGATTGCAGATACCAGTTATTTCGATACTCATTCACTGGACGTTTGTAGAGCTTAAAGAGCGAGGGCTGCGCGGCGTCCGCAGCACTGAGGTCGCCGACCCAGCCTAAAGCCAGACTATCCAGACTCAGTGGCAAACCTGCAGGATAGGCATGCACAATCCATAACAGTGGTGAGCGGTGTTTCCAGGTGCCGAGCACGGAGTCGGGGTTGCCGCTGAGACGAGTGAGATACACCAAACGCTTATCGCCTTGACTGCGAGATAATTCTGAGCCGAGCGAAAAGGTGGTTGAGCCTGTGTTCAGCTCGTGCCATTCACACCACCCGACGCCGATGGGTGCAGTTGAGACCACAGAGGTGCCACCGGCATTGTCTGCGGTAGCAGTGCCGTAGCGACTGTAGAAGCGACTCGGATCTTGCTCGTTGAATTGGAAGTAGGCAACCGGTTCCGGGAACGCAATGGAATCCGGTGTAATCTCCGGCACGCGCAGGCGATGCATGCGAGAACGGATTTCATTGGAGTCCAAGGTGCGACGGTACATTGTCAGCTCGTCGATTTGTCCTTGGAAATTTCCACCTTGTCCCGGTAATCCTCCGCCTATTTCCCAGGGCGTTGCTCCGAGGTTGTAATGCTTGAAGTCGGCACTGGCATTGGTGTAGCGCCAGGGCACGCCGTTGACGTAGAGAGTAACGGACGATGTATCGACCGTGCAGGCAATGTGCACCCACTCGTGAAGCGGCAAGTCGAAAGGCGATGTGAGCTGATAGGGAACGTTTTTCCAGTAAAAGGTCAGGTTGGTATTGGGTCGATAGCCTTCAAAGGCAAAGCCCAGCGAGAAACCAACGTCACTCGGCCAATTTGAGAGGATCTGCGAAAACGAGCGTTGGATGGTATCTAGCTTTATCCAGCAACTGACGGTGAAGCCGAGAGCAGAGCTGAGTGAGGGAATGGCAGAGATACTTGCCAGATCGTTTGTTGCTCCCAGGTCCAAGGCACGACCGGCAACGGTGTCTACGTTACAGACCGAGGTTTGCACCTGCACCATGTTCGCGATGGTCATCGAATCCGAGCCGTAATCGTTGCGAACGCGCAAGGTGACGGCGTAGCTGCCGGGATGGGCATACAGCACCTTTGGATTGCGAGCTGTGGAATCGCTCACCCAAGCGGCGCCGGGGAATGACCACTGCCACTGGGCATTGGCGCGTTCGAGCACCGAGTAATCGTCGAAGTAGAAGGTATCGCGTTCGCAGGCGGTCGTGCGTTTGTCCACTGTGGGCATTGCTTGCGGCTGCGAATGTTCGTAGAGCGGTGCTTCCCAGATGCCCATCGAGGTGCCGACGCGAAGTTTGTTGTCTCGGTAGAAGGGCTTGATGTCGCGACTAAACAACGCGTAGGGCAATCCGTCTCCGTACTGCACCCAGTCGTCCATCTGAGCGTTGCGATAGTACACGTGACCAAAATACGAGGCTAGATACACTCCATCCTTTGTGCCATACTGCGCCATGATATCGGTGATACCGTAGTCGGTCATTGACGCAGTCGTAAGGTTTGTCCAATTCTCTCCCCCGTTCGTGGTCTTAAATACCTTGTGCGTGGCATCTCCGTTGAGCAGAGCGACAAAGAGGGTATTGGGATCGGATGAGCTGAGACTGATCTTCATCACCCGACGTTGTCCGCCCGTTGTTCCGGGAAAGGGCGGCAGCGCCGTCCACGTTTTCCCTTCGTCGCTGCTTCGCCAGATCTTGCCGTCGTATAGAGTATTCGAACGTTGCGACACGTACATCACGGCTGGGTTGCGACGCGAGATTTCGATGTGCTGCAGCACGGCACCGTCGTCGGTGGACTCCCACATCTTGTCGTAGCTGCGACCATTATTCGTGCTCCGATACAAGGCGTTGTCCTTCCCTATCCACACCGTTCCATAGCATCGCGGATCCCAGCGCATTTCGCTGAACTCCATGTGGTAGTACGACTCATTGGGAAACATCCCGGCGCTGAAATTACTCGGCGTGCCGCTGTCGCTTGCCGGCAAGTCGTATCCGCCGATGTCGGAGAAATAGGTATGCCGCGCCATAATAGGATTGACGTATCCTGTCGCTGCTTCGCCGCCGCCAAGGCGCATGTACTTTGTGCCGTAGCCCTCGGCCCACGCTGTATTTCCGTTGTGGTAGCGTCCGCCTACCAACACGTCTTCATTCCACCCGGCATCGAAACCCCAGAAGTCGGAACCATTAATACCAATCGTACGTGATTCCCAATTGGAACCAAAGAGATCGTTGGAATAGTTGAAGCCTCCGTCCGTTGCGATATAGCAATCCGAACCCATGCACTTCATTTCCTGGATGTCGGGATGAATAGCAAACGTGCCCGTGTATCCGCCAATTGCAGTGTGGAAGGTCTGACCACCGTCGGTGGATCGATACGCCGTCTGGGTGCCGATCATCAGCAGATTGGCATCGACGTGTGAAGCGGCGATGCTGAGGTCGTAATAGCCCTGACCATTGTTCATTGCCAGACTGTCGCTCTTCCCTACAGCGCTAATGCGCCAATGCTCGCCGGCGTCATCCGATCGCAGAATGTACGGTTTTGCGGAGTCACCCAGCAGCACAGCATACACGCGATTAGGGTCAGCCGGGCTGACGGTGAGTCGTCCGCCTCCGCTTGATCCGCTGGTCGAGAGCCAGCCATCAGAGCGGATGCTGAAGTTCTGTCCTCCATCGGTCGACTTCCAAAACTCATAGGCAGTTTGAGCCGCGTTCTCGCGCAAGGTAAAAATTACATTGTGGTTGTTGGTTTGCGTTTCCATGTCACAACACGAGCGATCGATTTCTTGCACCCAATGAGCTCCGTTGTCGGAACTGCGGTAGAAGCCAAGACTTGTTGCCGCATAGACGTTGCGAGGTTGGGTCGTGTGGACTTCAAGATCGAAGACGTAGAGGTTATTCAGATTCCAGACTGACGTCCATGTTGCGCCGCCATCAGTGGTCTTCACTACACCTCCCGACACACCCACGTACACGATGTTCTCGTTTGTTGGATCAATAGCCACGGCTTCCGAATTGGAATAAATGCCGGGATCGAGTTGCGTCCAGGCTTTGCCCTTGTTCGTACTCTTAAAAAATCCACCCGTCTCCCCCACCGCATACAACACATTGGGATTGCCGGCGGAAATATCGAAGGCATAGACGTTGCTCTGCCACGGAAGCATTGGTTTTTGCTTTCCGGCAGTATAGGCGTCCAAGGTTTGAAAGGGACCAATAGGCTGCCACTGGACGGCAGAGGATATATGATTCGTGCGCTGCTTCGCAGCTTTTGCCAGCATTTCGGAGGGCAGGAGTTGCTGCACGGTGCCGTCCGCTTGCACGAAGGGTGACATCAATCGTCGCAGTCGCTTGTAGTATCGCACCCAAACAGATTTGCTTTTCGGATGACTGCGATAGTAGGCATCATAGGCACTATCCAACGCATACATGTTCAGCGGTTTAGCGTAGAGGTAGCTCGTCCACGAGGGCGCATCGTTGCTTGCTTTGGGTGTGACGAGGGGTGAGAGGTATTGTGCCTGTGCGTGATGCCCGAGACCAATGAGGCAAAGACCGAGAACAAGGGCGAGCAGGGGCAAAGAGCGATGTGATGTCATGGAACTGTCCTCATGTGAAAGCGGACAGCAAATTACTCACGAAGAGCACAGTAAAATACTCACGAAGAGCACAGCAAAACACTCACGAAGAGCACAGCGAAGCTGCTGCGAATAATAATCAGGAAATGGAGACTACACGCCGGATCCGGCGCGATATGCGAAGCTGAGACTTACGAAACATACGCGCGACGCTCTGTGGCATCCGAAAGCTGTGTCGGGCTACTGACGGCGATCTGGGACGAATCGCCGTCAGCCGGATGGAGTGACAGAGCGTCGCGCTGAACTACACGCTCGAATTGTAACGCACACTTACTGACGGTACACGCAGTCGTACTCATAATTCAACTCGCGACTTTGTCCCGGGTTTAGCACCACAGTCCACTCGCATTTGGATTCCGGATTCGTACTGCTCACGCGCACATTGCGATGCACGGTAGCGTCGTCAGATTTCGTAATACTGCCGTTCACCACTTTGCGGACGACGATGGTCTGCGCTTTGGTATCATAATTCACCACATTGATGGTGCCACGGATGGATGCTCGACCGTAGCTCTGGCGACCAATCTTCTTCACATTATCGCTACGCGAGAGTTCTTCTTCGTTGTGTTTAACCGCTACACTGAGTGATTTAGCAAGTCGGATTTTCGCTGTACCGCCTTTTGGGGTGTACTTTAATTCGTCTTGCGAGAGGAAATGTCCGTTCTCATCTTCCACCATCAATCCACCCGTCGTAAGAGGATAGGCGCTCTTGTTCTCCACTTCGATCGAGTGGTACACCTCCGCATCGGTGGGTGTTGTATAGGAGCTGCGAGAGTTCTCATAGTTCAGTACGTCGCTGATGTCGCACTCCATCTCGTTCTTGTACTTCAACGTAGTAGCAAACACCGGAAAACTGACCTTGGTACTATTGGCAATGGAAATCGTCCCAAGCTTATAGACAAAGTTGTCGTGTGCTTGCTCCGTCTCCGCTCCAAACATCGGCTGATCTCCAAAGGTGCTTTTAAACTGCGCCGCTTCATTCTGATCCATCGTCATTGTTGATGCAGCTCTACCACCTCGGATAGACATGTTGGAAAGGCCAGCGGATGCAAGACCGGAGTTGTACGGGGAATAGGGTTGGAGCTGAGTATAGTACGACGTAGTGCTCGGATCGTTGAGAAAGGAATAATACAATTGCGGCACACCAACAACTACCTCGGCATCGGCGTTCGTGATATCTTCGCCGCTGAAGTTTTCGATGAGGGCTTTCATCTCGATGCGGAGTTCTTTGTCGTTCGTGATGTGCACAGCGTATGACGGAATCCACTGCATGTTGCGTTGCAGGGAAATTTCGCGAAGGGTCAGTTGATCGACCGGTTTCAGCGTGCTGATAACGGCCAGATGTGCAAGGCTATCCACCATTTTTTGGTCGACGATATCCTGAATGATGGAGCTATTCGGCGCGATTGCATCGACGCCAAACAAGCGCACACCATTTGAGGTTTCCAGCTTAAAGCTGTTGAGATTGTGATTGATGCCGACAATTTTTCCGCTGATTGTTTGAGGCTGAACGGCGATGGTGGTTGAATGCGACTCATGATGCAGTTCGAAGCTCATGGTCTTGCCGATGTTCGCTTCGATTAAATCGAGCATGCTAACAACTTCATGATTCACTTTCATCTTCTCATCGCTGTAGCGCACGGAACGAATGAGTTTATCGCCGACGGTGGTAAGCCAATACGTGGCATTAATGGCAGAGGGGACATTCAAGCGGACTTCGCTGTTGCTGACCGGAACGGTACCTTCTTTGGTGATAAAGCAACTCCCATTCTTGAAAATGCTCAGATTCCGCACAGGAAGTGATGAGGTGCTGAGGGCTTTGCTCGTGGTAGAATTCTGACTTTGAGCCGGAAGAACAGAGATCGCGAGGATGCTCAGGGTAGCGAGTCGGACGATAGTGGTGAAAATGGAGGACATATCGGCAAAACAACAATGTGGAACTTGAAGGGTATGAGCCAAATAGCGCTGAGGAGGTTACACAAGCCTTGAACTTTTGTTCAGCCTACGGCGATTTCGTCTGAGAAGTGCTGACATTGAGGCAGGTCTTGAGCTCGGAAATCGGTCATTTTGAGAGCCAGATGACCTACGCCTAAAAAACAGTTGTGCAGGAAACGCGATGCAGCTACTTTGCGCCCGGATCGCTGCACGGGGAACACACGCGGCGAGCTCTTCCAGGATGAATATCTCAATTGGGTTGGTGATGCGTTTTTTCGGCATGGTCGGCAACCGACCTGTGCAAGCGCTATACATGTGACAATGTTGCACATGGACGTTCACTCATCCCGCTTCCCCGGCAGACGAGTATACATGGATGGTATCTCAAAAAGCGTAGCCTTGTGCTACGCTTTTTTTTTGCGCTTAATTAATAATCTGTATCCGATTTAAGGTATTGGACGGGTTGTTTTATATTACCCACATCGAAATCGGTCTGCGACGATTTTTAAACGAGAGGGGATGATATGACGACCTTGATTTTCCGCGCGCACCTCAAAGCAGCCATCGTGTTAGCAATCGTGTTCACCGTGTGCAGTGGCCTTGCACGCGCATCAGATGCGGACAGTATTGCAGCTCTTTATGATTCACTGTACACGAGTGTACAAAACGCGACGTGCGATCGAGAAGCATGTTATCAAATTCACGACGCTATGATTCAGAAGGATGCGGCGACATTACTGCTGGACGGAACGATCTGCTTTGTGAAACCAATTTTTGGGAAAGTTCCTATCGTGACCTTCAGAGGAAAGGGTCGCATCAGTATGACACCGCCCACAGCGGTTGAGCAAGCGCAGCTTGCTCGTTTTATTAAGAGTGAAACACTGGACGAGGAGTTCAATCGAGCAACCTTCTTTTTCTGTGACAGCACAAACGTCCAACTCTTACAAGGAGCGACTCTCGATAGCACGATGTCGATTAAAGACATGCAGAGTTCGTTGGATGAGGCGAAGAAGTACCTGAAAACAGATGATAGTAGGATTAGCTTTTCCTCCTTCGTTCTCGATGTATTGGATGATATTCACGATCAAAGCTTTTTAGCACTTCTTCGAGGCAGCGCTCAGAGCAATGACCTCGTCTATATCATCGATCCCAACGACAACGAAGCTGTCAAACTCTTTCGGTCAAACGGAGCTACGCACAATTTTCAATCGCTGGAGCTCGTGTCGAGTTTTTTTCTCGGCAATCAATACGCACAGGGGCCGGATTATTCTGCTGACAATAATGTTATAAGTATCGATGGATATGAAATCGATGCATCAATCAACGAACACTTGCAGTTTTCAGCTGATGTAGCGCTAAAGATTCATGCTAATACCGCTAATCGGCGATGGGCTTCGATGAATCTATCGGACCGACTTGCGATTAGTGAGGTTAGCTGCGATGGAAAAGATGTGGGTTACTACCAAGACGGATCGACGGTATTCCTTCGATTCAATGAAGCCACGAAATTGCATACAGCTATGACGGTGCATGTATCCTATAGCGGCGAGATCTTCGTTCGTCAGGAGGATTATATGTACTTGCGCATCGGATCGACCAGCTGGTATCCGCAAATTGCTAACCCTCATCGATCGACCTTCGACTTGCGTTTTCACACACCGGCTAATTACACATTTCAGTGCGCGGGCGAATTGCTCTCCAACGAAAAACATGGCGATACCGTTATCAGCCATTGGTCAATCCCCACACCGGAGATTCATTGCTCTTTCGGAATGGGAATCCTTAAAAAATATGTGATGGAGGAAAAGGGATATCCAAAGGTGACCGTGCTATATGAAAAAGATTCGCGACATGAGGAAGACGTAGCGCATGACTTGAGTTACTCTTTAAAATTTTACAAGGATTTGTATGGGCCGATTGACAACGACACCGTCAGTGCTGTGCAGATTAATGCCTACCACGGTCAAGCGTTTCCACGCTTCCTTCACTTATCATTTGTGACATTTCGCAGCGGCGAGAACTCAGGCTTTCAACAGTCCTTCGTCGCTCACGAAGTGGCTCACCAGTGGTGGGGAATGTCGCTCGGCTGGACAAACTACCACGACCAATGGATGAGCGAAGCATTTGCAGAATACAGCAGCATGATGTACATGCAAGCCATTCTCAAGGACACGAAGCGCTTTTTCGACCGACTCGAGAAGTATCGCGATGAGATTGTAGACAATCGAAAAAGTTTTCTCGGGAACGGTATCGACGCCGCCCCGATTTGGTTGGGATACCGAACCGGAACAAGCGTTCAAAATGCGGGTGACTACGAAAAGGTGATTTATCACAAAGGCGCATGGATACTGCACATGCTTCGAAACCTCATGATGAATACACGAACCTTATCAGACAGTGCTTTTTTCGCGATGATGCACGATTACTATACAACGTGGAAACATAAAGACCCCACCACCGCTGACTTTCAGCACACTGTCGAAAAACACATCGGCACAGGAATGGATTGGTTCTTTAAGGAGTGGGTGTACGGCTCTTCGGTCCCCCATTACACGGTAGCCTGGAAAAAAGACAAAGACGCTGCCGGTCACTACATCGTCCAACTTCGCGTGAAACAAGAAAACGTTGCTCCTGAATTCACCATGGTGGTACCGATACGCATAGGATTTGGCAGCAATGGCAGCGCTATAGTTCGTGTGGAAGTCACCGGAGCACAAAGCACCATCACCCTCCCGCCGCTGGGCGATGAACCGGATGCCATCGAATTCAGTCCTTACGACTCTGTGCTGTGCTCGATTGACACCGAGAAGTGGTAAGTCGCCTTCTTCCACGCTGCGACTGCAGCGTCACAGAGGGTCGTCGAACTCTACATCGTCAACGTTCTGCTGATTGAGCGACACAGTAGGTAGATTCAACTCTATTCCGAAAAGCGCATGAAAACTCTCTGGACTATCGGTGCAGTGTTCCTGCTTCTCATCGCGAAGACAAAGGCCGATGACGCACAGTTTGCCCACGTTGTCTATGACTCACTCGTCCACGGGTTGGAGTCGATGAAGGTCGACGGCGGACAATGCTACACGGTGAAGGACCTGATGATTCAAAAAGATGCAGCAACCTTTCTGCTCGATGGCACCATTTGTTTCACGCAGCCACTCTTCGGACGAAGTTATGCCGCCGTATTTAAGGGTAAAGGTCGAATTACGATGATTCCACCTACCACTATCGAGAAACAACAACTCGCCCGCTTTAATAAGTCCGAAACGTTGGATCAAGACATCGATCGCGCCGTGTTCTTCTTCTGCGATTCTACCAATTTGGAGCTCATAGACGGTGCAGAGCACCTCGGCGGAGACATCGATCCGAATCTGCAGTCCACTCTCGAAGACGCCTTGCAATACGTTGTCAGCGAGGATTTCGTTCGAACGCCGTGGACCTTGTATTCTGCTATTCTCAATTCCTCACACAGCGACTACTTCATGGCATACCTCGGTGGAACCGAGAAAGTGTCTGATCAACTGTACATCATCGATCCGGAGGAAACGGAGCAGGTTCGGCTAATGCGAACGAGTGGCTTTTCCCATTCGACGAGGTCCTTGGAATTGATCTGCAGTTTCTTTCGTCAGCAAGACTATGCCGGTCCGATTGACTGGAGCATCGACCATCAGCCCTTTGCCATTCCGTCTTATACCATCGACGTTTCCATTGCGTCGAATTTGAACGTTGCAACGCGTATCTCCATGAAAGTTCGAACTTTTCAAGGTGGTCGGCGATGGATGGTCCTCAGTCTTAACCGACTAATCGAGATACAATCGGTGAGCATTGGGGGCAAGGAATTGAGCTTCTATAAAGCGGACGCAAAAGTGTTTATTCACCTGGATAAACCGTCCATTGCAGACACAACCTTCGATCTAACACTGAGCTACATCGGCACTTTTATTACTCGACGTGCTGACGCGGTGACGTGGGAAATTTCACCGACACGGTGGTATCCTTGGTTCAATCTGTACGCCAAAGCTGCTTTTTCTCTCACATTTCATGTGCCGACAAGCCTATCATTGATCTGTACTGCACACAAAGTATCTGAAAAAGAAGCCAACGATTCACTGACCACTTCGTGGTCTACCGATGGACTCTCCACCGGCTGCACTTTTGAAGTGGGAGTGCTGGATCGTCTTAATCCGGAGAATAGTGATTGCTCTGGTATTCACATGTTCATCGAGCACGGCTTGCGAGGATATTCCTCACTCTCCGATCATTTTTGCTCCGCATACCATTATTTCAATAGTCTCATTGGTCCTCTTGATTTCAAGGATATAACGGCTATACTGGCAAGTATTGGAACATCCAATTCATGGGGAGGGTTGTTTCGACTGACGCCGTTCCTGCTTTCAACACCCTACACGCGTGCACAACCAGATGTGATTCTTGCCGCCACCTGCGCCAGAGAGTGGTGGCGATCGTTGGACATTTGCAATTACCACGATATGTGGCTGGTGAACTCGCTCGCCCGTTTCAGCGCTCTCCTCTACATTCAATCGTCAAACAAGAATTCCACGTCGATGTTTACCGAACTCGACCATTATCGAGATGAGATCATTAACAATCGCAAAAGTGTGTTCGGAGAAGGTATCGAGGCGTCTCCAATATGGTTGGGATCAAGAGTCTACTCTAGCCTGCAAAATCAAGGTGATGCCACAGTGGTTTTGCATTACAAGGGTGCCTGGATTTTTCACATGCTCCGGAACTTGATGATGGACACGAAGACCTTTTCCGACAGTTCCTTTTTTTCAATGCTACAAGATTTCCAGACTACCTGGAGGCATAAAAACCCTACAACTGCGGATTTTCAGCGCATGGTTGAGAAACACATTGGAACAGGTGTGGACTGGTTTTTCACGGAGTGGGTCTACGGCTCCTCTGTTCCTCACTACACGGTGGCATGGAAAAAGGAAAAAGACGCCTCGGGTCACTACATTGTTCAACTTCGGGTGAAGCAAGAAAAGGTTGCTCCGGAATTCAGCATGGTGGTGCCTGTTCGCATTGGATTTGGCAAAAACGGAAGCGCTCTTGTTCGTGTACAGGTGACCGGAGCACAAAGCACAATAACACTCCCTCCTCTGGGTGATGAACCGGACACCATCGAATTCAGTCCGTACGACTCCGTCCTCGCCACCATTGACACCGAGAAGTGGTAAGCCACAGCCCGCTTCGTATCTTTGTACTTGTCCCGTTGCCACGGCGCCGGGACTCAGTGTTGTCCCCTTCATCAAGCCATTAGACCCATTCTATGAAAAGTATGACCGGCTTTTCCAAAGCCCAACTGAACGAACACGGAATTGCAGTCAGCGTTGAAATCCGCAGCGTGAACGGACGCTACATGGAGCTTTCCTGTAAGATGCCTAAGAACCTCTTGCACAAGGAACCCGAACTTCGCGACATGGTCAAGCAAACCTTGGAACGCGGCTCGGTGTCGGTGTTCATCAAGGTCGAATCCGCCCAGAAGACCAGTGCCGTCATCAACTCGCATAAAGCTGCGGCATATCACGCCTCTCTCGATGCCCTGCGCAAGAAACTGCACATCGAACAACCGGTGTTGTTGTCCGACCTTCTGGCTATTCCCGATGTGATGACCCAGGAAGAGGAAGACGACAAAGAAAGCGAAGTGCAATGGAAAGTGGTTGCCAAAGCACTCAAGTCAGCCCTGACCTCACTCGATACCATGCGCAAGAACGAAGGCAAGGAAATCATCAAGGATCTGCGCAATCGCGTCAAGATCATCGAAACCACGCTTGACACCATTGAAGAAGTTGGCATGAAGCGCATTCCCGAAGAGCGCGAACGTCTGCGTGCTCGTGTGGCCCAACTCTTTGAAGCCGACGAAATCGACGAGCAACGTCTGCAATTAGAAATTGTACTCCTCGCCGACAAACTCGATATCTCCGAAGAATGCGTGCGCCTGCGCTCTCATATCAAGTTTGTGAACGAAGGCATGCGCACCGGCGAAGGCAACGGACGTCAAATGAACTTCATGTTGCAAGAGATGAACCGCGAAATCAACACCATCGGATCGAAGGCAAATGATGCCAACATCGCGCGTATGGTCGTTGGCGTGAAAGACGAACTGGAGCGCATCCGCGAACAGGTTCAAAATTTAGAGTAAGCAAGTGATCATGATACGAGTGTGCCTCCGGCACGCTCGTATTAAAAATCTCCTGAGCGATTTCCTGGTCTGACGTTGGTTCCCATCTTCGGTCTTTGCCCATCATCTATCGATTCTCAAGCCGTGAACAAACAGCTCATCGTGTTATCAGCTCCCTCTGGAGCCGGAAAAACGACCGTGGCACGACACCTGTTGTCCACCTTTCCGCAACTACGCTTCTCCATCTCGGCCACTACGCGCGCCAAACGCCCGGCCGAAGAACATGGTCGTGACTATTTCTTCCTGCAACGCGAGGAATTTGTTCACCGCGTCTCCGGTGGCGACATGATTGAATACGAGGAAATCTTCGGCAACCTCTACGGCACTCTGCGTTCGGAAGTGCAGAAGAGCATCCAAGAGGGACAACACATTTTGTTCGATGTGGATGTGAAAGGTGCCATTTCGCTGCGCCACGCCTTTCCAAACGATGCCCTGCTCATTTTTATCGCTCCACCCAGTCAAGACGTGCTCGAGCAACGCCTGCGCGCTCGCAGCACCGAAAGCGAAGACCAACTCAAACTCCGCCTCCAACGCGCGGAAATGGAAATGTCGCTGCAAGACGAATTCGACGTCGTCATCGTCAACGACCGCCTCGATGCCACCCTCCACCGCGCCGAAGAAGTTGTGCAAGAGTTTCTCTGAGAGCACACCACTTTCACTCCGTCTACTCACCACATCGTCATCACGAGCGATAGCAAAGCGATCTCGTCGATGACGTCAATCGCCTAGGTTGCCACCCCGTAGTCTCAATTACGTCATCGCGAGCGATAGCGAAGCGATCTCGTCGATGACGTCGATCGCTCAGGGAACCACCCCACATACTCCAACACGTCATCGCGAGCGATAGCGAAGCGATCTCGTGAACGAAGTCAAGCGCCATCATCATGTACCGCCACCGCAGATCCCTGAAAGGGCGACATAAGTCAGGGCGGTGCGAAGCGCCATCACACACGCGAACGGCATCGCATTGTTTTTACGAAAGACAGTCACGAGTATACATCTCACAGATCTGCAAGTTTGTAATTCAAGGCTCTGAGTCGAGGCACAATCGAGTTGCGCGGCTTCCCATAAGGGTTATGGTAATCTTAATCGGCATACATGACGTTTTGTCAATCAGCGTCCCGATCATTAAATTCGTCCCAGCACACCCCCCGTGCCTCTGCATTGCAAGCATACTTCGGGGGGTTTTTCGTTTTTTTACACGTCCATGAAGTTTACAAAGATTCCTCTCACTTTTGATGAGCAAGCTGACCTTTTGCTCTCGAGGGGATTAATAGCCAGTCATGACGAAATAGTAGAACGTCTCACGTCTGTCAATTACTACCGGCTTTCCGGTTATCTCTACAATTTCCGTCGAGACGACGGATCTTACAAACCCGGAACAACTCTCAAAACGGTATGGACTCACTATACCTTCGATCGTCAATTGAGACTTATAGTCATTGACGCACTTGAGCGAATTGAAGTAGCAATTCGAACGCAGCTGGCCTATTATTTCGCTCACGAACACGGTCCTTTTGCATATACTAATCACAATAATCTCCCACATATTGACAGTGCCAGATTTTCGCAGTGGCAGGCAGAGCTGCAGTCCGAATTGTTACGAAGTAAGGAGCGATTCGTTCAGCACTTTCAATTCAAGTATGGCGATGAACACGAAGTTCTTCCAATCTGGATGCTGGTTGAAGTCATGAGTTTCGGCAGAACGCTAACATTTTACAATGGTGTTGGAACAGACATACGACAGAGCATTGCCAAGGAATTTGGCATTCCTGAAGCGGTGTTGCAGTCTTGGCTTCGAGCACTTAATACCGTTCGAAATATCTGTGCGCACCACGGCAGACTATGGAATCGTGAGTTAGGTGTCAAACCCTTGATGCCTCGCGAACAGAAATATCCGCAATGGCATCATCCAGTCGACATCCCCAACAACAGGGTGTTTGGAATACTGACCATTCTGCGATTCATGCTAAAAACATGCGCACCAACAAGTGCGTGGAACCATCGCATTCAGCAACTGTTCAACGAATATTCAGATTTACCGCTGAACTGGATGGGGTTGCCTGACAATTGGCACGAGAGCCCCCTGTGGAGTTGATGTACTTTATATCTACCCGTGCTGTGCGCTCATCAAATCAGATATCGGTCAAATTTGCCAAAAACAGCTTCGTTGAGTTACCGTTCGTCAACTCTCTCTCAGAGACATGTAAGACCGAATTACGTCAGGGCGGTGCGCAGCGCCGTCACACACATGCGAACGACAACGACAACGACGTTCGAGAGTTGGACGAAAAATTTTTCGTCCCTACTGGCAGGATGGTTGACACGTAGTGGCATCGCAGAGCCCTGAAAGGGCGACATACGTCAGGGCGGTGCGAAGCGCCGTCACACCCACGAACGACAACGACAAGGACGTTCGAGAGTTGGACGAATATTGCTCGTACCCCCCCCAAGCTAAAGCTTGGGGTTATTATTCCGAGGCTAACATCCCGTCAGCGGCGGCGACAGCTAAAGCTGCGCCTGCCTTATGATTACATCACTTTCGTTGTCCGTCTCAATAAAACCAATTCTCTTTCAAACAGTACCTGCAGCCGCCGCAGCTTTAGCTGCGGTCGGCGGTTGAACCTGCTGATAAAGGAATCTTAACTCCATGCTTTAGCATGGAGACACGCGACGTTGATCAATGTTAAGCTTCGGGCGACACCGCCATCTCCGAGCCCTGAAAGGGCGACATACGTCAGGGCGGTGCGAAGCGCCGTCACACCCACGAACGACAACGACCATGACGTTCGAGAGTTGGACGAATATTGCTCGTACCCCCCCCCAAGCTAAAGCTTGGGGTTATTATTCCGAGGCTAACATCCCGTCAGCGGCGGCGACAGCTAAAGCTGCGCCTGCCTTATGATTACATCACTTTCGTTGTCCGTCTCAATAAAACCAATTCTCTTTCAAACAGTACCTGCAGCCGCCGCAGCTTTAGCTGCGGTCGGCGGTTGAACCTGCTGATAAAGGAATCTTAACTCCATGCTTTAGCATGGAGACACGCGACGTTGATCAATGTTAAGCTTCGGGCGACACCGCCATCGCAGAGCCCTGAAAGGGCGACATACGTCAGGGCGGTGCGAAGCACCATCACACACACGAACGACAACGACCATGACGTTCGAGGGTCGAACGAATAATTATTCGTCCCTACAGGCATGATGGTTGACACGGTGTGGGATCGCAGAGCGACGTCACACACACGAACGACAACGACCATGACGTTCGAGGGTCGGACGAATAATCATTCGTCCCTACAGGCATGATGGTTGACACGGTGTGGGATCGAAGAGGCCTGTAAGGCCGAATTACGTCAGGGCGGTGCGAAGCGCCGTCATACACACGAACGATATATCGCGATACACACTCTCATGCTTCGCCAAGTTAATTCAGGTCGCGGACGGTACTTCGTTGTTGGTACTCGGGACTGAAGGGTGCGCCTTGTTCGAAACGACGCCAGAGTTGTTCGAGTTCGCGAATGAGGTCTTCGCGATTACGCAGCATGGCTTCTTCGACGAAGCGACTGAGTTGTTCGCGGAATTGGAGTAGCACGAGTGATCCGGAAAGTTGAGGTGAGAGGGCGCTGCGCAGTTCGCGGAGCTCGGGAATGAGACGATCGGCCACTTCGTTGAGCGCGAGTTGTTCGGCCTGACGACGTTCCTCAAGGTGCATGAAGGGTTGCAGAGATTTTTCCAGCATACTGAGTTCGCTCTGCGCCGGAACAAGCCGGGCGAAGATCAATCCAAGCTCGTCTTGCATGTCGCGGGTATCATCGTGGAGAGTGACAGTGCGTTCGTCTGTGCGCTTCTCTTTGGCATCACGATGCAGTTCGGCAATGCGATCTTTTTGCATGCCCACAAAGCTCTTGAGCTCACCAATACGTTCGCGTACCACTTCTGCCTGAACGCGAGCATGATGAATGTCGCTGTCGACAGTAATGCGACGTCGCTCCAGCAACCGATCGGCAATACTCTTGGAGCTTCCGATCTGCACTTCATTCTGGGTTTGAACGATGTCGCGCAAGGTAGCTTGCGACTGTTGCAGACTGCGCATGGTGTTCGGACACATGTACTCCAACATGCGTCGAGTGGGTGTGTCGAGCTCAAACCAAAAGCGACGACCCTTTCGCTCCGCATCACCCAAGGTGCGGTCGATCCAGCCGGTAGCCACGGTGAGCGGACTATTGCGACGGAGCAGCATGCGTTCATCTTCCATGCCGTCCCACCAGCTCCGGAATAGTGCCTTTGCACGGGGAAGCGGAAGGACGGAATCCTTGCACACCGCATCCACAAAACTTTCTCGCAAAGCAGCTTGAGCCTCTTGCTTCAGTAACAGCAAAGGAGACCAGCGTTGCCACCACGTGGCAAAGGCATAGTGAGTGCGGATCTCAGCGTTCTTCAGCGTTGGAGCGGAGCTGACGGCAACGCGGACAAGCGAAGGATCGCGGAAGCCGGGTCGGTAACAGTCGAGCTTCTTGCTCTTTTGGAAAAAGCTGTGAACATCCAGTCCTCGTGCGATCATGCGCGCATCAAGCTCGATGAACTGTCCCGTACTTAATGCTCCCGGATAGCTGTCCCTCTGATAGGCAAACAAGCTGCTGCGACCATGACTGGCGGGTAGAATAGATGCGGAGGCGACGATGTCGCTCCGATGCAACACCCGACCATGATGATCGCCGGGTTGAAATGTCTCATAGGCGGCAACGATATCTTCAATGGCTTGGGCTTCGAGCTCAGGACCATCGGCGTTGTCAACGTAGTCGTAAAAGAGCACACGATGACGTCGTTCCACTCCCTTTTTACCGCGCAGCAACATCAGATGCCAACTGGGTCGGACATGCCCATGGATGCTGATGACCGTATCGAGTACATCACGGTCGAGCAACACGGCCATTTCGGATTTGCGGATTTGTCTCACCACATCATCCGGAAACAACAACGCAGCCTGACTATGCTCAGCCATGCAACGCACAATAGCAGCGAAGGACGGCGCTTGGTCACGTCGCTCCACAAACAGGCGATCATACACTCTCAAAGGCTGATACGCTTCAAAGGCTCGACCCATATCTTGGAAATCGACGAGTACATCGCAGAGCGATGCGACGAGTCCGACAAGGCGCTGGGACTGACGGTTGTCGGTCTCCGCCCGCACATGAAATCGCGCTAGTCCACCGGGAATTCCCTGCTGCGCAGCACTGAGTCTTTGCGCCATTGCTATGCGTAAACCACTCTGATCACCGCTATCCAACACCGTGGCTCCGGGATGCATGGGCATGAGGGCACAGAGCAAGGACGAGAGAAAGGTAGATTCATCGGCTTGTGCATGCTGCAGTACGAAGCGCTCGGTAGCAACAGCGGCAACGTCGCGGTCGACAAGCGCCAGGCCGTGAAAGCTGCTTAGCAGCGTACGGAGCACGCTTGGCTCAATACGTCGACCATGAGGATCGCGATCGAAAGATAGATCGGTGCTGAGACCTTGGAGCAAGGGACTACTCCGCTCTGCCGCACGCAAGGCATTTTGGAGATTAGCAGCAAGCAGGTTTAAACTCTGCTGGTGCGGAGGGAGCACATGCAGGCGTCGCATATACAACAACGCCAACACATGGGCACGAAAGTCGATGCCGTCGTTGGACTCGCTGAGCATTTCCAACGCAAGGCTGCACTCTCGCAGTATGTCGTTCGGCGTTAACACCATGGACCGGTCATGAAACGTAGGTTGCCGGAAGTTCAATCCGCTCTGTTCATGGCATCCTGCTCGCAGCGATTTTCCGGGCGTTGACAATACGCAACATAACCAAAAGCGGTCGCTTAGCGCTTGCCGGCACACACCAAGACCCGGAAGAGTGTTGATAAGATCAGCGGGCTCAGGAGCAGAATTCGTGTTGGCTATCGTCAGGCGTATACTAAGCTCGTCTCGGACTCACTCCCCGCCTCCTGCTCAAAGACTATCAAAGGTCTCCATCCCGTTTAGGGTGAGTTCTTTGACCTTTCGCAATTGGAGTCCGAACGTGGAGTTCATATTTGAGACGCTTGACCCGCAGAACTACAGAGTAGCGTGTGGTGAGAGCTGTTAGAACGGGCATGTACTCATCAGTCACCCGGAGATGCAACTCCGAAGCGTTATAGAAACACTTGAAGATCCTGATATCATTATCCAAGATTGTGATCACATCGATCGCCGCGTGTATTACCGACTCTATCGCAGAAGAAACAAGTCCGATCTTTACCTGAGAGCCGTGGTGGCCACAAAACCACAGTTAAACGCTTTGCTGATAACGGCATTGATGTGCAAAAACAACAGACCGTGCGAAAGGATTGTATTATGGCGAAAATCCTGAACGATCTGATCTCTGCAGACCAGATTAAAACTACCTAGTTCGAACAATTCAAGGAAGATGACAGAGTCGTGATTAGCTATGATGTAGCAGACGATACCTTCCATCTCAGCATTGTTGCCGATCCTCGCGAAACATACGTCTATTACCTAGACAACTCCTTGGCTCTGCTATGCGATATAAAGAGTAATGAAATTGTAGGATTTCAGCTTGAGAACTTCTCAAAAGAGTTTTTGCAGACACATGCTCAATTCGGCGCTGCAAGCCCAACTCAATCAAGCCCGGATTTGGTTTCTACGATCATTGAACAAAAAGTGGATCTAGTCAGAGAGGTATCATCCTATGCCGCCACTCTCATACAAGCTGCCAGCATTCCGGCCCAATTTCCTGACTCTCTGTGCAACGCAACACTCAAGGAACAACACATTGCCTACCGTTAAGCTTGGTGAGACTCGAAGAGCATTTCAAAACGTAAGGCTGCATTCTCGCAATATGTCGTTCGGCGTTAACAGCATGGACCGGTCATGAAACGTAGGTTGCCCGAAGCTCGGTCCGCGCAGTTCATGGCATCCTGCTCGCAACGATTTTCCTGGTGTTGACAACACGCAACGTAACTAAAAGCGATCGCTTAGCGCTTATCGGCACACACCATGATCCCAAAGAGTGTTGATAAGATAAACCCGATCCAGAAATTTGGCTTTACGTCGATTACTTAAATTGCCCTTCCCCGCTCCAAGTTAGATCAGATTTGTAGTAGTTTGTGAATACGTTGTTTGAGGTGAGAGATCCGGAGGGAAACTCCGTCTATTGTGACGAACAGAGATGGCACGAACACATCGTCAGAAACAGACCATGGATGAATACTGACTAGTATTGCACGGAAGTCCAAAGAACCATCGAAGATCCCGATAGAATTTGCCTAGATGTTGATAGAATGGACAGAATTGCATACTACAGGCTGATACACGACAATAAAAGGTACTTGAAAGTCGTTGTCCAGGTTGACGAAATGAGCGGTCGGCGCCAGGTCGTTACGGCATATACAGCCGATAGCTATAAAAGAGGAGAGAAGACTCTGTGGAGATTCGGGAACTAAACAATAGTGTGAAAACAGAGCAGCTTTCGCAAGGCTTTGTTAGCCGTGGAGATGTTGTGTACTTCAAGTACGATGATCTTGCAGACGTCTTGTTTGTGATGTTTGCATCGCCACATACGGAGACGGTCGTACATCACATTGACGCACATATTGGCTTAATGTACGATCCTGATACTCTGGAGGTTCTGGGATTTCAGGTCGAAAACTTTGCATACAGTTTCATAAAGAAACATCGATCGTTATGCGAGTTGTGGACAAATAAAAGTGATGTAAAAGTCGATCCTGCACGCGTTATTCAATCCAATGAGGCAAAAGCGTGGAAAGTGATCGGTGCTGTTGAATCAGCGATAAGACCATCAATACAAAAGGTTGGATTAGGTCTGAAAGTGCCATCAACGAGCCGCTTCAGTATTGCGACCTATTGAATCCCGCTCCTCAGTGCGCACCATGCAGATTTGTCGTCCCCGCCTGTGCGTTCCGCTTCGTTCAGACTGAGCACAGTTCTCAAGCCACATGCACGCTGAGTGCGCCCCACTCCCTTCCTGTCCATTTCTCCTCCCTGATGCCGATACACCTCAAAGCGTCTGCTTTGCTTCGTAGTTTTGTCTGCCCACTTCGAAATTTGCATGGAACTCAACTCCCGAATATTCATCGCCGGACACCGTGGAATGGTTGGAAGCGCTATCCTGCGTCTGCTTCAGACCAAAGGCTATACCTCGCTTCTGCTGCGATCGCACCATGACCTCGACCTCAGTAACCAGGAAGCGTGCCGTCAGTTTTTCCGCGATGAGCAACCCGAATACGTCTTTCTCGCCGCTGCGCGTGTCGGAGGTATCAACGCCAACAATCAATATCCGGCCGAGTTCTTCTATCAAAATATGATGATTGCCGCCAATGTGATTGATGCGGCCTACCGAAGTGGCGTCAAGAAACTTGTCAACCTTGGTTCCAGTTGTATTTACCCTAAGCTGGCTCCGCAACCACTGAAAGAGGAGACGTTGTTAAGTGGTGCCCTGGAGAAAACCAACGAAGCCTATGCTATCGCAAAAATTGCCGCCGTGAAAATGTGCGCCTACTACAACCGCGAGTACGGGTGCAATTATGTGTCGCTCATGCCCACAAACCTCTACGGACCGAACGACAGCTATCATCTCGAAAACTCGCACGTTCTGCCGGCTCTGATTCGCAAGTTCGTTTTGGCGCAGTACCTTCACGAGCAGGATGTTACGGCAGTACGACGCAACGTGGAACATGAAGATCTCGGTTTTGGCTTGACGCGGGATGTGACCTACACCGACGATGAGCTCGTCCAACTCCTTTCCAAAAGCGGTATCAAAGCCGAATCCGTCAGCCTGTGGGGCTCCGGCTCCGTGTATCGCGAATTTCTTCATGCCGACGATATAGCCGAAGCATCCGTCTACTTTATGAACTCCGTGGATGCACAATCAGCCGGGGAAATTGTGAACATTGGCACCGGCATCGATATCACCATTCGCGATCTGGCACAACTCATTGCCGATATTGTCGGCTTCAAGGGGGCAATTGTCTATGATGCTTCAAAGCCCGACGGTACCCCTCGCAAACTTCTCGACGTCAGCCGTGCTGCGGCATTGGGATGGAAATCGCGCATTAGCCTGGAGGAAGGTTTGCGCTCCGTCGTTGCAGACTATACATCGCGTTTAGTGAGTTAAGACGCTGCACGTTTGTGCTCAATCTTCACGAGCAAAGAAAGACAAGCAATCACGACGACCTCAGTTCGCTTCGCTCCCTACACACTCTGTAGAGGAATCTTTTTGGCACCAAACAACTCAACCAAACTCTTCTCAATTGGAAGCTTTTCGCCATTGCTTTGAGCCGCGTTGCCGTGGTTATGAGACGGCGCTGTGTGCGTGGCCGCAGATGAGTTCGATGAGCTTGTCTGAGCGGTTGCCGGCACATTTTTGACTGATGCGCCTACTCCTGACTCGTCCTCTTGTTCTAGCGCACTTTGAGCCTGGTGTATATCCTGCGTATGCACAATGCGCATGCGTATGCTGTTGCCGAAAAACTTCTCGAGCTGGGAACTCAGCGGCGCTCGCCTTGCGTTGAGCTCGTCGCAGAGAAACTTCTCGCTGTTCAAAATCAAGATCTCGCCCTCAAAGAAACGCACAGAACTCAAGTCGCGCGTGCTCAGTCCAAGCTTGATCGCAGCCAGACTGGTGGGCAAAGACTTCACAAATTCCTGCCAACCCGCCTCTATGACCTGAGCCGGTACCTGAGGTCCCTCCACAAATGTCGTTGCAGAGACAGTTGATTCGTGCGCACTTCGTGCCGCCTTCGCAGAAGGCGTGTATTGACGAGTAGTTGTAGAACTTGTACCGACGTTTGCCTTGTCATGAGCGAACACTGTATCAGCAGTCCCATTAGCTGTGTTGAGTCCCTCGTCAGACCGTTCTAAGGCTTTTGCAGTCGATCCGGCAGCGCCATTGCCGCGTGACTTCGTGCCGACAGAGACACTGCTTGAATTTCCCTTGTGTGCATTGCTGCGATGTTCCGGTTGCGGGCTCGCAGTGAGGGACGATGCCGGAGCAGGTGTTACAACGCGTGTTGCCGGAGGGCTGGGCATCGTGGCGTGTACCGGCGAGCTCAACATGCTGATCTTACTGCCGTTTTTTTTTAGATCTCGAATCTCTGCGAGAACTTGGGCGATTTCAACGGTGGAATCAAGCGAAGCAAGTTGCACCAACAACAATTCCAATCGATAACGCGGTTGCGCGCTAAACCGAATCTGAGCTTCTGTTGCACTGATCATTGCCATAATCCGGAGGATGTCAGGCTGACGGAATTCAGACGCTCGCTCACTATATCGCTTGAGTCCCTCCGAAGAACTCTCGATGAGCGCGGTGTCGCCCGTGGCAAGGATCGACAACAGATTACGCATGTGCTCGTTGAGTCCGCCCAGACACTCCTGCACGTCATAACCGCGATCCATCACCTGCCTCACCAACTCGAACATGGCCTTGGAATCTCTGCCGACTATTGCCGCCGAGAGGTTGAAAAAGAAGTCCTCATCAATCAAGTGCAGCGCTTCGGCCAAATCCTTAATAGCCACGTTGTCGCCACAGAATGCCCGTACCTGATCGAAAATGCTCTGTGAATCGCGCATCGACCCATCGCCCTTCTTGGCTATGGCGATGAGCGAGGCTTCGTCAATCTGTACCTTTTCTTGCTCGGCGATATAGGCAAGATGACGTACGATATCGTCTATCTGCATACGCCGGAAATCAAAACGCTGACACCTGCTCACAATCGTTGCCGGTACTTTCTGAGCCTCGGTCGTGGCAAACATGAAGAGCAAATGCGGCGGCGGCTCTTCCAGGGTCTTGAGCAGCGCGTTGAAGGCCGAGGTGGACAGCATGTGCACCTCGTCGATGATGTACATCTTGTAGCGACCATGTACCGGCGGATATTTGGCATTCTCGCGCAGCTTTCGAACGTCGTCCACCGAATTGTTAGAGGCACCGTCGATTTCAATTACGTCCAGACTACGACCACTCAAGATGTCCAGACACGAATCGCAGTGGTTACAGGGTTCCACTCCGTCAATAGGATTGGTGCAGTTCAATGCGCGAGCGAAGATGCGGGCAGTGGTTGTCTTGCCGACGCCACGCGAACCACAGAACAAATAGGCATGATGCACTCGACCGCTCAGGATGGCGTTAGCCAGCGTCGTGGAAATGTGCTCCTGTCCCACGACTTGCGAGAAGATCTGCGGACGCCATTTGCGGGCGGTGACGACAAATTCTGACTGTGTTGACGAGTCGGACATGAGTTCAGGGAGAGGATTGGGATGTAAAATTCAGGAAAAATTGAGTCATGGGGAGGAAAAAAGCGAGGTGTTGAGAACGGGTGCGTACACGAAGCCGATCACCAAGGCGTCTACAACTCATAACCACAACGTAAAGAACAGGCTTAGCGCTGCCGATACTTCCGGAAGAACGAAGCGTTTCACCACCTTCTCATCCATCGGTGTTTTCTCGTCAACACAAAATCGCCAACTTTTTACTCGTGCTGCTGAGCTGCGCGGTGATTGCCGTGACCGGTCTGATGATTGTTCCAGGTCCGCGTAAGAGTATTTCTCAAGCCATCACCAAGGACTTGCAATTGGTGAATTCGCGTACGCCAAATAGCGATAGCTCCCGTCCCCATCCCGAATCCTTCACTCCCCCAAAAGGAAAACGCGGATCGGATTTGACGAAGTCGTTCACAAAACAACAACCGGCCTCCAACTCCAACGCCACGCGCTCCGTTCGCGCCGACTCCGAGCCAAACACTGCCCCACCCAATCCGTAAACACTGCGATTGGCCAAGGCGATGAGATCCTGCTCGTCACGAGCAGAAATAATGGCGGCAACCGGTCCAAACAACTCTTCCTCAAAAGCTGCCATTCCCGGTTTCACATTGCTAAGTACCATGGGCTTGAAATAAGCACCTTCTTCCATTGCTCCACCGGATAGCAACACCGTTGCTCCTGCATCAATACTTCGCTGAGCCTGATCATGTAACAGATCTCGCAGATCGAGCCGTGCTAAGGGACCGACTGTTGTTGTTGCTGCCTCCGGATCGCCCACGACAGCAGCTGCTATTTCGGCGACGAATTGCTCCTCAAACTCGCGGCGTACCGATTCCATCACGATAAAACGTTTAGCGGCCACGCAGCTTTGTCCGCTGTTAATCAATCGCGACGTTGCACACAGCTTCGCAGCTTTGGCCACATCGGCATCGTCGAGCACACAGTAGGCATCACTCCCGCCGAGCTCCAGTACGGTCTTCTTCAGCGCTGCTCCGGCCACGGCTGCAACGGCACGTCCGCCGCGACTGCTTCCCGTAAAGGTCAGGGCTGCTATATCTCGATGCTGAATCATCATTGCGCACTGCTCGTGGGTGGCAAACACGGTGGAATATAATCCGTCGCCCAAGCCAGCCTCGTCGAACATCGACTGCAACAGCAACGCGCAACCACTCACTTCAGGTGACGGCTTGACGATCACGGCATTTCCGGCCATCAATGCCGGCGCGGCCGCTCGCACGCATTGCCAGAGCGGAAAGTTCCAGGGCATAATGGCCAGCACCGTTCCGAGGGGTTGAAAGACCACGCGAGATGATCGGTACTCCGAGGCCATGTCAATGTCGGCGAGCATCTCTGCGGCTTCGTGGGCATAATACTCGCAGCACAGCGCACACTTCAAGGTCTCCGCACGACCCTGCGCATGCGGTTTGCCCATCTCCAGTGCCATCAACGAGGCGGCGATCTCTGCTTTTTCGCGTAAGAGGTGGGCGAGCTTCTGCAGCGAAATTGCACGCTCTTCCATGCTGCGTTGTCGCCATTCTCTTTGAGCATGTCGTGCTCGATGCATCACGCTATGAAGATGCTCGTCACTGTGACCGGGATACTCGGCCAAAAGCTCGAGCGTTGCGGGATTGATGGATTGAACACGATGCATAGGCTGACCTCGGTTGGTGACAGAAGTTGCGCGTGCAGGGGCAAAACGATACACCCTGCTTAGGGGATGATGATACGTGTGCGGCTTTGCCGCGCACGTATAAAAAGACATTGAACGACTCAGTTTGCGTCGTCTGAGTCGTTGTTTTCCGTTTGCATGCGCCGGAACAAATCGCGTATCGGCTCGAGATGTCGCACAAACAGAATGGCTGAAATCAGCCACACCATTGCCTTGAACTGCGTGATATCGACGCCGGGTAGTTGCATCATTTTTTGCAAGAGCAGCGAAGGTGTCGTGTAGAGCAGGATGCTCACACCGAGGATCCCGCTCATGCTGCCAACGTGCACATCACGACGAATGACGTAGTAGCCGGTGAGGTACATGAGTACCCACAGAATGAGCACCAGTGGGTTGATGGCTAGTGCGATACCCGCAGAGGTGGCAAGACCGCGACCGCCATGAAACTTCAAAAACACGTTGTAGCAATGTCCGATTACCGCAAAGATTGCCGCGACGGCAACACCGAAGAAATCGGCGCCGATGGCTCGCGCAATGAGTACAGCCGCCACACCCTTCAGCGCGTCAAGGATGGCAATAAGGATGCCGATGCGCTTCTTGCCGGTGACATCATAACTATTCATCGCTCCGACGTTGCCCGTCCCTTCGTTGCGTATATCTACGCTGTGCGTACTGCGTACAATCAGCCAAGCCGTTGGTATGGCGCCCAGGCCATAGCCAAGCACAGCGCAGAGAAAGGACAGCAGATCGATAGTCATAGAGGAAATCGCTTTGTAATTTCCCTGCAAATTACGTTTTGGGGAAGTGTCCGATGGTCAGGAATCCGGTCGACAACGTGCTTACGCACAATGCCATTCTCGTATTGATTTCATGTGCGCTGCTGTATTTCATAACCCTTGGGGCACGCGAAGTGCAACCCTGGGATGAAGCGCTGTATGCCACGCGCGCTCGGGCGGTGGCGGAAAAGGGCTTGGTGTGGGATCAAAGTTCCGCAGCCCTTGGTGCTGCTCACACCGCAACAGAAGCACCGTTCAGCGTGTGGGCAATGGCGCAGTTTATCAAGCCGATGAAGATGACGCCCTTGTCGGTGCGACTGTTTTCCGTGCTGTGCGCTATCGCGTCGTTGTTCTTACTGTACGACATCGCCTCCAAGGTCTTGCCTCGAAAAATCGCCATTCTGGCTCCTGTATTGCTCAGCGCGAGCATCGGCTGGAATCACTATGCACGTCTGGGCATGCCGGACGTTCCCTTGGTATGCTGCGTTTTGCTTTCGCTTTTTGCGCTGCTTCGGGCACAACGAGAGGACGATAGCTTCCGTCGCCTTCTCTACCTTGCGCTCTACGCCGTCGGCATCGCTCTCTCGCTCCTGATGAAAGTGTCTGCTTCCCTGCTCCCACTCAGCTTTGTGTTGCTTCCGTGGTTGCAGCGACGCTTTGGTGCCGGTGAGACAGAATCTATCGATGGTGCCTTACGACACTTCGCCTCACCCCAGACTAGCCATCTCCGATCGAACACTCTTGGAACATTCCCCCTACTGCTCTCAGCACTTCTCGGCCTTGCTATTGCCGCACCGTGGTACATCGCCATGTTTCTTCAGCATCCCACCGAGTTACTGTGGAACATGAGCTCCGCTTTTCATCCTGCTTCGCCGCCTTCGGTGATGTCGTGGCTAGGCTTTGCTTTCCACAACATCGTCGTGCAGCAACCCGCCAGTGTGTTTGCGCTGGCATGGATTGCCTATGCCTTGCGCATACGCCGAGAGTTCTTCCGTCACTCGCTCGATGCCGGACTTGAAGTGTTGCTCGGCCTGTGGCTGGCTGTTGGACTGGTGATCTGCACACTGCTGCCGACGAAGAGCGATGTGTATGTGATGTTGCTGCTTCCGCCCACGGTGATGTTGAGCCTGCGAGGACTTGAGCTCTGCATGCAGTACTCGTCGCGCTCCAGAGCCGGAGTTTTGATCTACACGCTTGCGGTAGTGGCAGTAGTATGGTCGTTGGCAGCTCCGATTCGACTATCGGTTTTTGCTCTCTTTCATGGCAGCTTTTCCATACTGGCCATCGTCTTCATCGTTCTTCTGCCCCTTGTGCTGTTGCTCAGTGTGTTGGGCAAGTCGGAGCGACGTCTGGCGCGCAGCATCATGTTCAATCGCGCCTTTCACTCGGCAGTACCGATTATCCTCATACTGCGCGTTGCAGCGTTGAACATTTGGTCGGTGGATGAATGTGAACGCGGTGCCGCCAAGACGGCTAAATGGCTGAAAGACTCCGAGTGTACGGAGTTTGTGTTTGTGGCGCACAAGAGCGAAAAAGCCGATACGTTGTGTCCGCAGCTCAGTTGGTACACCCAAGGCTGGGCGGGCTACTCGCCGAGCCCGTGGACCCCGACGAAGCGATTCCGGACGGTGCTGTTTAAGCGTGGCGAGGTGGACAGTACGGCCATCGAGTTGCTGTATGCCGAAAACGTCCCGATTGTATATGAGAGGCCGGCTGAGGACAGTCTGATGGCTTGGGATTCCCGCTATCTCTCGCGCTTTCAGACCCTGCGCTTGCGCACCCAGAATTACATCGTCTTTTCTCGACGAAGTTATTTGGGTACCATGGAAGGACTCGACGCCGAACTTCGTGAGCCCTGATACTTGGTACGATGTGGCGTATTTTTGTATCATCTTTTAGAACGCAGCCCAGTACTTTTTGTCTTTCATCGAATCACTTGCCCGACTCGACGCCGCTGTCCGACCCCTGATGATGCATCTCCCGGGTCGCTGGACCACGGCTTTGTACTCTCGTTCGCGCTCACAATTTCTCTCGCTCTACTGTCGTGAGCGTCCCACCCCGTGGGTTCCTCCTGCCTCCTGGTCTCGTCAGCTCTGGCACCTGCACTTTCGAGCCCCACTCTTCAACGCTGCCGGAATGTTCAAGAACGGTGAAGGCTATGAGGTTTGCGCCGCACAGGGCGCCGGGGCATGGATGAGCGGCACCACCACTTCACGTGCGCGCATGGGCAACACTCGCAAGGGCATCACGCATCCCTTCGTGCCCTATCCCAGATCCGGTAGTGCATCGAATTGGATGGGACTTCCCAACCGCGGTCATGCGGAAGTTGCGGCTCGTTTATCACGCATAGAAAAAGTGACGGGATGTCCGCTCGGCGCCTCCGTCAGCAGCGACCCCGACCTCAGCGGAACCGAAGCACTGCAGAGTCTGGTGGATGGCATGACCATGTACGCGAAAGCCGGAGTGGACTTCATCGAACTCAATGAGAGTTGTCCCAACGTGCCACATCACGATCACGAAGCAGTGGCTCCCGATAAGCTGGATCACGCACTGCTGCAGCGCTTGGATTACATCAACACGCATTTCATCAGGTGTGTGCAGAGACCGATTCCTATCGTCGTTAAACTCTCCACCGACACCGTCCCCGAGCTCATACCGGCTATGGTCGACGTGCTGATGTCCCTCGGCTTTGCCGGCATCACCCTCGGCAATACCTCCACCGCCTACGCTGAACGCGAAGCACTGCTGGATCCTGCCGAACGCTCGACTTTTACCTATTTCCGCGATCATTTTGGCGGAGGCTTGAGTGGACGCGTGCTCAAACAATCGTCACATGACCTTGCCACAATCGCTGCACGCCATGCCCAATCGGCCATCGCCGCCAATAGCTTTCATGTACTTCGCTGCGGAGGCATCGAGAACCGATCGGATGTGCAGCAGAGTCTTGATGCAGGTATTGCCCTTTGCGAATGGTACACGGGTTATTTTGAGTCCTTCGCTCAGCACGGACATCGTGTGTACCAACACATGTTCGATCGCTAAGCATACAGAGCGAAGCATTTCACTTTCGAGCAAGCTGAATGTCAGATAGCGCTTCAACACCCAACGTCGATCATCGCCTCTTCAACCCGGTGCAACTTTTTGTGCTGGTGATTTTGCTGGCGGGCATAACCCTCTTCATCGTCAGTAACGTGTTGCGAGTGCGCAGTTTGGTGCAAGACATCAATACTTTGCGCTACACGCGCGACAGCTTAGTCTCCACAACAAATCTGCTGCGCAACGAAGTGCTCAGCCTGCAGAGTAGCGCGCGTATCAATCGTATTGCGCACGAGCGACTTGGCCTCAGCCAACCTGCCGTGGCGCCGATTGTGATCGAAGACAAGGAGTCCAAACCCTGACACGGTGCGCCCTGTGGCGAGTGGCCAGCGCGTGCGTCCGGGTTTAGTATTTTTGTCCCGCAGCAGTACCGACATCCTCAGTCGAGTCAGTTGATTTCTTATTCGTGCGCGCTTCGCGCTGACACGTCCGTTGAGTCAATCGACCGCCGGGATGTCCCGTCATTTCCGCACCCGCAGCAGGTGCTTTCAGACAACACTATGGCCGTTCAGGAACTCGGAGATCGTGCATCCGCCTATAAACCGTGGCGTCTGCGCTTTATGGCAATTATGCTCTTGCTTGGCTTTGTGGCTGTGCTGGCAAAGTTGTTCGTGGTACAGATTATCCATGGTGCAGAGTACCGCGAGCGAGCCCGCAAGCAGTACGAAGCTCGGGTGGATTTACGTCCGACACGTGGCATGATCTTCGACCGTAACCAGCACGTGATTGCCTCCACCATTCAAAGCGTGTCCTACGCCGTGGATCCAAAGATGCTGGAGAACCCTGATCGCGTGTGTGAACTGTTGTCGCAAGTATGCGGTCAGACCAAAGCACAGCTAATGGCAAAGATTCAGGCCAATAAGGACAAGAACTTCCTCTGGATTGCTCGCGGCTTCAACGTTGGTTCGGCTACAGCAGCTCTCGATACACTGAGTGATGCCGGTTTTATACGTCTTTCCGAACCCAAACGCAACTACCTCTACGGCTCGATGGCAGCTCAAGTGGTGGGTTGTACCAATGTAGACAATAAAGGTCTGGCAGGACTTGAGCTCGCCTACGATTCCCTGCTCCAGGGCGAATCCGGATTTGAAGTGATGCAGCGCGACGGACGAGGTCGCATGCAGCAAGTTGTTGGCGCCTCTAACAAACCCGCCCGAAACGGCTACTCCCTCGAACTCACCATCGATGCCGAATTACAGAGCATTGTGGAGCAAGAACTGCAACGAGGCATGGAGTCAGCCGGTGCGCAAAGTGCTATGGCGGTGGCTCTCAACCCGCACACGGGAGAAATTCTCTCGATGGCATCGTGTCCGAGTTATAACCCCAATGACATCCGTCAAGCCACTCCCGAGGCTATGCGTATACGAGCGATATGCGACATGTATGAGCCGGGCTCTACTTTTAAGATGATCACCGCAGCGACGGCCTTCGACAACAACCTCGCCACACCGGATTCACCCGTCGATGGACTTGGCGGAATACTCACCCTCAAGGATGGTACCGAAGTGCGCGACCATGAGGCACTCGGTGCTTGTTCTCTGACTACGGCTCTGGAAAAATCCAGCAATATCATTTTCGGCTCCTTGGCGCGATCGATACCGGACGCGATTTTCTACAAGTACACCCGCGACTTCGGCTTTGGTATTCCGATTGGTTTTGATTTGAGTGGTGAGGCGAGGGGGATTTTGAAAATGCCAAAGGACTACGACGCCACGACCAAACTCTTCATGGGTTTTGGTTATCAGCTTGCTACGACCGCTTTGCAGCTTGCCAATGCTTATGCCACTGTTGCCAATAACGGTCAAATGATGAAGCCGTACATCGTTCGCGCTATCCTGGATCAGCATAATGCGGTGGTGAAGGAGTTTCAGCCGCAGAGGATACGACAAGTGATCGCCCCTCAGACGGCGCAGACCTTATCGTCAATGTTTTGCTGCGTGGTTGACCGTGGTACAGGCACCGAAGCACATATCGACGGCTTGCGTATTGCGGGTAAAACCGGAACAGCCCAACAACTTGTGGACGGTAAATATTCAAAGCAGGCTTACACCGCGTCGTTCATCGGCTACTTTCCTGCCGACAGTGCGGAGATGGTACTGCTCATTATGTTGGACAGACCGAAAACTGACATCTACGGCGGTCGCACTGCTGCACCTATTTTTCGCAACATCGTACAGCGCATCCTCTCCACTCCCTCGGTGAGCGCCAATTTCCCCGGGCTGGCTCATCTGGCCGTGAAAGCAACTCCTTCGGATACCGTGCGAGTACCCGACATCCGAGGAATGCGCTGGCAAGAAGCAGATGCACTGATGAGAGACAAGGGATTACGCATCGGCTCCGCCGATAATTCGGCAATTATTGCACGACAGGATCCCGCTCCCGGCAGTTCCGTGATTCGCGGAAGTGCGGTCAGTATTGAGTGCGGAGCCCCGCTCCGCACGAATCAACAGGACTCTGTGAGGCAGCGAGACGCAGCTCACCCGGATGTGCGTGGATTGAGTTTACGACGAGCTATTGCAATCTTGCAGTCTCATTCCATCCAGGTGCGAGTCCACGGTAGTGGACGTGTGCGATCGCAAAGTTGGTCCACCCTCAACAAAAAACCGCTCTGTACGCTTCAGTGCTCTGACTAGTCTAACGCAACTCTTTTTCTATATTGCCGTCTCGCCACTCAGGGCGATGGTGACTAGAGTCTCGGGGATCACACATCGCTGAATTATTTAACCTCATTTTTTTCAAGCTATGAACAGCTCTGACACCCAACCCATTGCCCGCGAGTTTGCGGAGGAGAATATTGCGGCCTGCATTATCCTGAGTATTGTGACCTGCGGCATTTACGCGTTAATATGGTACCACCATCGATTCCGCACAGTGAACGCATGGCTCGGACGCTCTGAGTTTAATTTTTGGCCGTGGTTCTTTCTGACCTTGGTAACCTGTGGCATTTATGCCATTTACATTGAGTATAAGTTTGCCAATGCCATCGTGACCATTCAACGCAACAACGGCTTTGAGGTCTCCGAGAACTTACCCATGATCGTTCTGCTCCTCAGCATTTTTGGCTTAGCCCTAGTTGCTCACGCGATTGAGCAATCAGAAATCAATCGCTGGTATCAGTTAGGCGATGGATCGAATGGCTCAAACACACCGTCCATGCTGTAGATATTACCATGCGAGAGTGGACGGAAACACAACACCTGACATTCCTTCTGACAATGGCGCTGATCGTCGGCGCCATTGTCTATTGTATCGACCCCACCCAACACACCCTTGTCCCCTGTCTCTTCCACAGCCTAACCGGTCTCTCCTGCGCCGGATGCGGCATGACACGCGCCGCACACTGCATGATGCATGGCCAGTGGCAACAAGCATGGCAGTGGAATCCGCTTGCCTATGCCGTGTTGCCTCTCATGGTGTTTCATTTTCTTCAGCGCGCTGCGCGCTGGCTTGGCTGGAGTACATCGCGCTTTCCCTTCCGCTCACAGCCTCTGCAAATATTCTCGTTGATCGCAGTTCTCATCTTTATGGTGTGGCGCAATCTCCGCTAAGGCGCATGACACGTCCGCTATACACTCCATCACTGTCGCTCAAACTGGAGCGAAGCTCAGTACGAATGCAGAACCAAAAAGGGCAGACACTGTGGACCACCCGGCAGCTCGCAGCGGAGCAAGTACCATCCGGGGAGCAGAGACTCCGTATTGAATTGAAGTTCGGTCTGCTCAGAGGCTTGTACTGTTTGCGCAAGCTGAGCAACGCATGCTCCCATGGCATTGTACAGCGCACATCGCAGCGCGTTGTCTTTAGGATGTTCTATCAGCACATGAAGCATGTTGTCGACGGGTTGCGGATACAGGGAGACAATGCGTGTCGGCGCATCGAAAACGAAGCCAGATTTCAGCCAACAACTCTGAAGAGTAATGAGCATGGAGTCGGTCTGCAGATTGACAGGACATCGTGTATCCACAAAGAAACTGTCCACGGTGACCACTGCGCCCGCATCATGATTCAACAAGCCTTGCAAGACGATGGCAGTTTGCACTCTTTGACCGTGAAGTACTCCGAGACTCTCCACTGTAGTCCACACGCTATCCTGAGCCACCACGAAATTGGGATCTACGGTAAAAGCTTCTTTGCGGAAACGAAAACGCGCAACGTAGTTCTTTCCGGCTATCTGGGACGTCCACGGGAGGAGCACAAACTCAATGCGTTCATGCGCGCCGACGGCTAGTGTGTGATCGTCCGGGAGTGAGAGCTGCAGACTCAGCCCTCCGAGGTCAGCAATGTGCAGAGTATCGGTGCTAAACTGACATCCCAAACTATCTATGCCGGTAGCTGCGTAGTCTCCCGACCTGAGCACGATGAGCGTGTCGGAACTTGAATGGTCGGTCCACTCAATGGATGCAACCTTCTGATCCAGACTAACGATGATGGTATCACCGTAACATATCCCCAAGCGGTCGGCAATGAGTTTGGGATGCTGAGGCTCTACGACGTTGATAGTGACAAACTTTTGATGCATGCAGCCGTTGCCGTCCCAGGCACTCACGGTGTACGTACACGAGCTATCGCAACTGACCATGGGTTGGGCAATCTGCCAGTCGGACAAGCCTTGCTTGGGACTCCACTCGATGCGCGAGGCGTTGACAATGTTCGTCTGCACTTGCGCGGCACTTCCCCGACACAGGCGCAATGGTGGTCCGGCATCGAGAATCAACGTCGTGAGCGGCACCACGCTGATATCATCTATAGCAAAGCCGTAACATCCCAAGCCATTGGTCTTACACAGGACTGCTACTGCCACTTCTGCATCACCGGACGCGCTGCTCAGGAAGTCGCCGCTGAGTTCCATCCACCCTTGCGAGTACGACACATACGCGACCCTCTTAATTTCCGTTTGTATTCCTGCTTGAGTGACCTGAAGCGCGAACTGCAAGTCAACTCCTGTGGTGTCGAATCGCTTGTACTCTTCGACATTTTTAATCCACACACGAAAGTGATAGCGAGTGTTCACCCACACTGGAATACGCTCGTACCAGGCTCGCATCTCAGTATTGGGAATCGGTTCACCGTACAAGATGAAGGATGAGATGGAGCTGTGATCTCGTCCGCTCCACGCCTTGTTTCCATACTGTGCATTTCCTTGCGATGCAATTTGTCCGGGCTTATCAATCGTGAATAAACAGGGTGAGTTTTGGCTACTGCGAAAATTAAAGTCGGTCTCATACTCGACCGGAAAGCACTGTCCTCCTGCAGAAATAGCCAGGAAGTTGCCGTTGCGGACCAGTTCTCCGCAACAATCCATCCATGCATTGGTGATACATCGCAGGGTATCGATACGTGTAGACGCTCCGACCCCGAAGCCGTGTACGAACACTGTGCAACTATACTGCGAGCGCTGACCTAGTGTGCGTTCAAGTCTGAACCGCGGCGCTTTCACCGCAAGGGTAGTATCGCTTCCATCTTCAAACACATATCGAACGTTCAAGCTGTCTCCCAAATTGCTATACAGTTCAAGCGTGATGGTCGATCCACTGCAGGCATAGCTTGGAGCATTCAACGTCGTTGTATCGGCGTCGATGGGTGTAGCAATGCGCTGCGGGAAATTTGGCAAGCCAATGAACTGTGACGCTGTACTGGTGAGCGAATATTCCTGCTCATTAAAACGCGGCTGGACGGAGTCTGCATCCATGATCGCCCCGAGGTACGGCAAGGATCCCTCAGCCACATAAATCTTGTTGTCTCGAGCAAGCAGGAGTTGGCCGAACGTATTGCCTGTAGAGGCAACCACGGTACGCGATGCTTGTACATCGGAAGCCTGAAGATCGAAACGTACAATAGTGTCGGCCATGTATCCTTGTCTCGCAGAATAGAGATAGCGCCCATTTGGAGAAAAGGCAGCTCCATAAGCCAGATGCATGGTATTAGGAACGTATAGCTTTGGATTTGATACGTGCCCGCTGGCGCGGTCAAAGTCGAAGAGTTCTATGTCCGCCATCTCATTGGCGGACGCGAGACGTGTTCCATCTCGCGTGAAGACAAGTTGTCCGATCCCGAAGGACGTGTTGACTGCCGGATTCAAGACCTGCCCAACAGCCGATCGTACCGGTGTGGCACGTAGGCCGCTATTGCTCAAGAGATAACTCAGAAATGCCGAGCTGTCGATGCCGACTCCACGAAACACAATCCACCAGTCACGTCCATTTGCTGCACTCACTGCTGCAACCTTTTCGGCAACGCGCTGGGCACTGAGGTTTGGATTGAAGGAGACGGTATCACCAAGTCCTCCTCGGAAGCGAAGATCGATGATGACATGTCGAGCCGGTCCCACGCATGTTTCGGGAACGAGAAACAGATGAACCAAGGAGGTTGATCCCGGCTGCCTGAGGATGATGGCAGCCTGAGTAGCGGAGTAGTATTTCGGGTTTAATCCCGTCACAAAAGCGGTGTGCGTTCGGTCCCACACCGTATTTCCATCACTATAGAGCAACAACTCTCCGGTGTTCTCATCACTTAACACAGCTGTACCTTCGATACTGTTCGTCAGCCCGTCGTTGAGCTCAACCGGAGGCAGGGTATTGAAGTCCATACCCAAGCCTTTGCCAAAGTACCAGCGCCAAGTCGAACGATCCTGTGCCCGCGCAGTTCCGTAATCCCCCCATGAACTGAGAGCACAGATAAGGAGCAGAAAGGTACAGCGATAGCTCACCATCCTTCTTGTCTTCGTGATGTGTTTCATGTCAGATTTTCAATATCACAGAGTCCGTGCCGCATGACGCGCTCATTCCCACTTTCATCACTTCGATGCGCCGCTTAGAATATCAGACTGACCGGTGCCTTGGCGCTTTGTTCCACAACGTGTAAAAAATATACACAGACCAACTACAATGACAGTATGCTGACACTTGTCTTGGCTCTGCGAAAACTCCTTGATAGACAAAGAATTTCAAGATTTTCGCCAAACGGTGGCCTCACAAGGCTTCACAGACCATCATGAAAATCCTTCGTCAACGGTGGGACTGAGGTGCTTGCTTCGTCGAAGTCGAGTGCCCTGCACTGCCAGGTTGCGGCACAGCACGTCCATCTCAAGCATAGTCGTGCTTTACTCCGATGGTGCTGTTGGGTGATGCTCGTTAAGCACGACGACGATTCACATCAAGCCACGTTCGGCGAAACTGGTGAATTGATCGCCAGCGATGATGATGTGATCGAGAACCTTGATGTCGATTATTGCTCCTGCTTCTTTAAGCTGTTTTGTGATGAGAAGGTCTTCGCGCGAGGGTTCAGTATTTCCGGAGGGATGATTGTGCAGCACGATAATGGAGGCGGCACTCTCAGTAATGGCTCGTCGGAATACCTCACGCGGATGCACGATGCTGGCATTGAGCGAACCTTCGCTCACAACGATTTCGCGCACCACCTGGTTGGCAGAGTTTAAATGCAGCGCGCGAAAGGATTCATGCAGGGCACCTCGCAGCAGTGGAATGTAGTAGTTGGCGATGTCTTTGGCATTGCGCACCACCCGTTTGGTGTCAAAGGGAGCAGACTCAAGACGTCGACTCAGCTCGAAGGCGGCGACGAGACTAAGGGCTTTTCCGGGTCCAATTCCCGGCACTGCGCAGAATTCGCTGACGTCACGCCTGAGCAGTTGGTCTAAACTCCCATAGGTATTCAGTAATAGTCGAGCGGCATCCAAGGCATTGACGCCGCGAGTGCCTGTACCGAGGATGACGGCGAGCAATTCGCTGTCTGACAAAGTGGTGGCACCATGCCGTCTCAGTCGTTCGCGAGGCTGTTCGTCCACTCGCCACTCACGAATAGAGCGTGGAGAACTTACTGGATTGACGTCATAGCTTGTGGTCACTCGCTCCATAGCACGGCACCGGGTGTGGTTGAACATATCACTTCGCCCGACGAGGAGCGGTTCGTCAGAGCAGAGATACAAAACTATCGGAGAGCGTGGTCATGAACTGAGAACAGCGAAGCTGTGCTCGAATAATGAAAGTCTCAAAAGTGGACATACCGCGTGTGGCAAGTTGTGCACACAGGAATACGGCACTATGTTCCAGAGACCACGCGTTGGACAAAGTAGGTGTGCATGGTGCCTTTACCTTTAATCGGAATGACCCCGCGAGGAAGGAAGCGCAGGTGGGCCGATTCCGGGTGCTGCAGTTGCACTTCGATACTATGGTTAAAATCGCCCAGAGCGTTGTTTAAGCCACAGTGATCACAAATTTCTGACACAACTTGAGCGCTGAGTTGAACTTCGTTCTCCATGCCATGACTCTCCATCCGTGCGGCGGTGTTGACGGTGTCGCCGTACACATCGTAGATAAATCGCTGGGTTCCCACCACTCCGGCCACGAGGGAACCGCAATGGATGCCCATGCGAAACGCGAGCGGGAGCTGAGCGGAAGCATGATCGAGATTGTTGAGTGCCTGACCCACCGTGTAGCTCGAGAGATGTTCCTGGAGCTGCAATGCTGCGAGTAGCATACGTTCCTGATGAAACTCAATGGGTGTGGGAGCTCCGGCAACGGCCATGTACCCATCTCCGATCGTCTTGATTTTCTCGCAGCCGAAGTCACGCATCACTACATCGAACATTCCGAAAACGCTGTTGAGTAGCACGATGAGATCTTTGGGTGACAATTCGAGAGCAAGTCCGGTGAAGTTGCAGATGTCGGCGAAGAACACGGTGACGTTGTCAAAACTGTCAGCCACGTGTTCGTCGTGTTTCATCCGTTCCACAACGGCCTCGGGCAATACTTTTTGCAGCAACAGCGTGGTCACGAGTTGCTCCTGTTCGGCCATCTTTCGCTGATAGGTCTGTTCGATAGATCGAATCTTTTCGTCAACCGTCGTGCGAAAGATTTCGCGTTCAAGGAGTACAACGTGTTCAAAGTCGTCTAGTGCCTGTTGCCAGTCGTTGTTATGACGATAAAAGTTTGAGCGACTTCTGTATATGCTAGCGATGAGATGACGGTTCGCCGTCTTCTCCGCCAGCATGAATGCTTCGCGGTACAAGCCCAAGGCTTTCGATGCGTTCCGTTGTTCATAGCGGGGGTTGCCGTACAACATTGCCCGATGCAGACAGTTGCCGGCTCGAGTAGCCAGATCGGTGGACGATTCAAATAAACCACGTGCCTTGTCCATGGCCTGCTGCGCTTCGTCGAACTTGCCTTCCTTTAAGAACGACAAACCGCAATTGGTGTAGGCATGTCCGGCAGCCTCCCACTCCTGCAAATCGTTGAAGGTTCGGGCGCTCTCTTCATAACACAATTGTGCACCCGCCTCGTCGAGCAGCGTGTGAAGTACCGAGGCTTTTATTTGCAGCGTGTAGGCAACGAAATAATGCTGCTCATCCTTCCGATATTCTTGAAGTGCCAACTCAAGATGCTCAAGCGCCTTTCGATGGTCTTCCAAGAATGAAAAGCAAAGACCCAGATGAAACTCGACCATTGCATAAAAACTCCGGAGCTGATGGTGAGACTCAAGTAGCTTCAATGCTTCGTAGCTCAGTGGCAATGCACGTTGGTAGTGACTGATATAAATCTGGTAGCGAGACAGACGAAGCAGAGTACAGACCTCCCATGCAACACGATTCTTCTTACGAGCGCGCTGAAGCGCTTCTTGAAATAATTTTTCGGCCTCTATCGTGTCGTACAAGGTGGTGAGTTTTCCTTGTGTAAGAAGAACCACGATCGACACCGGACCATCGGGATCCAGCGTTGCCTGCAGGTCGGAGCAGCGCCGGAGCTTTGCCTCCAGGTCGATGGTTTGGGACGAAAAGATGGTGAGGAATAGCGTTGCCATCGCGTGGGCATCGCGCATAAGCACCTGATCTCCGGACGGTCGTGCTGTTGCCGCTACCATCCCTTGCGCGGACTCACAGATGGCCTGAAGTGCACGCAGACTCTGGTCAAAGCCAGCATGATAGAGCAAGGTATCACGCTCAACGTCAAACAGCAATTTTTCTACGTCACTAAAATCTGCCATTACAGTTCTGTGCAATCAAACAATGCATCGTCTAGAGTCATCCTCGCCGCGAATGCTGATGGCGTTCGACTCGATGCACCGTGTACAATCAAATCAGGGATAAATAACAGTCACCCAATCATAACTATTATCCGTAGAGCCCCATTGGCTCGTTGGTTCTATTTTTTGCAGAATCGCCGTACTATTATCAAGCTTTAACGCATAGGTGTAGACCGGCATGGAAGAGGTTGGAGTGGTGGCAAATACGCGGATACCGCTCGGCAAAGTTGCTGCCGACGGACACATCTGCCACCCTGTTTCATCACTCACCTGTGCCTGTACGCCTAAGGTCATCGTACCACCGAGTGCATCGTATTTATGCGACAAATAACTGCGTTGTGTTCCATTCGTGTTGGTGATCACGATTTGAGGAACATTATTGAACATCTCTATCCCAACGCCCCAGATTTGCGATTGAAGAATACTGACGTCGCAGGGTTTCACATCAATTGTCCCACTTGACTCAAGGTTGAGAGCCATACCGGTGCTATTGGAAGCCGGTCGAATACTAAAAAGTGGGGCATGTGGAGTCGCATAGGCGACATATTTCACCTCCTGGTTTTTCGAACAACCGGTCCAGATCCCCATGGCAAGCAGTGTCGCAAATGCGATCGAAAGAAGAGAGCGTTGCATGATACTAAGGCGTATTGTGAAACAGTACCAAACGTTGATTTATTAAACGAAAACAGTACGGATTGTTCACGATGCTGGCAACGTAGCTACAAGGCGGTACATGCTTTTTCCCCGGCGCATGCACGATGGTGATTGAAAGGAACGAGCAAATTTAGAGTGCAGATAAATAATACCATGAAGTTAATCGACGTCGTTAGGTCGGCCGGTGTTTGCCTGCACAGTAAACAGAGAGAAGATTGTCTCTCAATTCCCTATCACAGCCCAAGCAATCCTCGGTATGCGCTGTTCCGCTCGTCTCCGGATTCGACGGATAAAGGTCGAGAAATGGTGCCGAGTGTCAACCTCGGCCATGATAAGTCGTCCCGCGTCAATACAGTGCCCAGCTCGGCAACACTTTTGTATCACGGATAAATAGTGGTGGTCCAATCGAAGGCATGATTGGCGGCACCCCATCCGTTCTCGGGTGAAATTTTTGAGAGAGCAACGACCCCGTTGGCGTCGGACATAAGTGCAAAGGCATAAGCCGGACTTGAGGGCGATGTGGTATAGAGGCGAATGCTGGAGGGACGAGATCCGGCGCTCGCAATGGCCATCCATCCGGTTTCCTCTCCCGGACTTGATCGAACAACCACGCTCATGCTCATGCTGCCGGCATCATAGTGATGAGCCAGATACCAATTACCGGACGGACCGGTGGTATACACCACTTGCTGAGCTTCGTTGTTAACCATCTGAAAACCAATGTTCCAGATTTGCGTGCTATCGGGCGATGCCAGAACATGTTGGGTTGACACCATAGCATGCGCATCCATGGTCAGCGCTTGGTTGATGGCGTTGACGGGATTGATAATAAACTGTGCAGCTCCACCTCCACCCATGAGCATCTGATGCGACGACGATCGGAAGCCCCAAAAGCAACAGAGTGCAAGAACACTTGATAGAACAAGTACAGTGCGAGATGAACGCATGCTAAACTCCCCGATAAAATGAATAATCATTCGAACACGGAATCATTCCGTAGCATTCCATGCCGAAAGTCGTGTGTGCGATAATAATGGAAGAAGCTGAGCGTGCGTGGTTCCCGTTCTTAATCACGCAGCGCTGTTCGAGATTGAAGAGTAACAAATTAGTGGGAATTCACCATCCGCTCTGCATTTTTCGCCATCATGTAGGAAGAATTGATATCGTCTCAGCTCCACCGGCTCAACGAAGCAATCGCACAGAGTTGAATATCGCTGATCAAAAGCGCTGCCGCAGGCAGCAGGCTATAAAGAAAAACTCCCTGCAAGAAATACCTGCAGGGAGTGAGAAATTTTCAGTACTCGACGAGATCAAAAAGCTGTGTAGGGTCTGGCACTACTCAGTTTGAGCACCACTTTTCGTACACGCCATCGAGAAGCAAATTGATGGCATCGGCAGCTTCGCGGGCGGCATCGAGGGCGCGCACTTGTTGAGCTTCGGTGCGGCAGATACGAACGAGGGCATCGCGGGTCACTTCGCGGTGGATTTCGTCGGCATGTTCGTGGACGGTGAAGAAAATCAGCGCGTCTTCGTTGTCCATGTCGTAATGCTTTTTGAGTCCATCGATCTTCGTGGTGGACACTTCCGGAATTTGACTCTCGTAGGCATAGAGAGCGGCCAGACCAACGGCTGGGTTATCGTTCTTCGCCAAAGTCTTCAGTATGCGCACCGACTCTTTGGTGTGAGGCAAGTATTCGCGGGTCTGCATGGCATCGCCTTCCAGGCCGAGGGCGGAGCCGAAGCGGCGCCACAGGGCGGGGTGATTGCCTTCGCCATGTTCTTCTTCCATGAGATTTTCGAGCAACATCTGGCGCACGTCCATATCCTCAGCGCAGGCAGCGTGAGTAGCGCTCACGTAGGTTGGGAAGTGGTAGACCTGATGGTAGTACTCCTGAGCGTACTCGCGCAGCATGTCCTTGGTCAGGGTTCCGTGATTCCACATTTGGTAAAAGGGGTGCTGGAGCATGTGGCGCTCGTTGATAATAGCATCCAATTGGTCAAGAAACTCTTTGTCCGTCATGAGCGGTTCCTCAGATAGATGAATTGTTGTACGTGTATTTTTTGCCGTTTGCGGACTGCAAAACTACTGACATTTCCTATTTTCGCCCCAGAATTTTGTGCGACCTGTTGTCACCCCGCTACCATGATGATGAGCGACAACGATACCCTCGAAGTACCGGAAATCACGACGGAGGAGTTGGCCACCGATGGATTGTCGGCCAAATGCATCCTTTTTGACGATGACTGGCATACCTTCGATGAAGTGATCGAGCAGATCATAAAGGCCACAAAATGCTCAAAGGAAAAGGCAGAGCGCCACACCATGGAAGTGCATTACAACGGCAAATCGGTCGTGTTCACAGGGGATTTAGGTCGATGTCTGAACGTCAGTTCCGTCCTCGAAGAAATTGCCCTCCGCACTAATGTGGAGTGTTAATCCCACCGTTGACCGCGTCTCGCTGTTGAGTTTTTCGCAGTCTCGCCGGCTGCAGCTACACTCCGAGAGCTATGTCCTACACCCAACGGCAGCAGCAAATCGCCACTCTGATCGCCGAGCGCGGCAATCTTTCCACCGTCGAGTATCTGCTTGGCTTGGCCGTACAGCGCCTCGAGGTTGACGGGCAGCAGTGGCAGGACAGTGTGCAGGCCGAACCTCAGCGCTACCACATGTTTATCCCGCAGTGGAACCAGCGTAATTCGTGGTTGTTGTTCAGTGTAGATGCCGATACCCATTTGGCGGTGATCGATTACCTGAGCGTGGTGCGCGATTTGGCAGCCCGCAATCTTGTGACCGTGCTTCCCGACCCTAAACGTCATGTTCGTCCCGGCGCTATTGTCAGCGCTTTGAACCCGCCCACGGTGTCCGATCGCGATCAAGCCGCGCTCGAAATCGACGCTCTGCTGCAAACCAACAGTGAACTGCTCAACCTGGCTATTTACACAGAGCGGGTTTACGCCCTGCCTAGCCTACACAGTTTCATCGACAATGGCTTTCTGAGCACAGAAGAGCGGAGCGTGCTGGCGGCGGACCAAGCGCACCATCAGCAGCTGCGTGTGTTACAGCGCCTGAGTGTGAGTATGATCGTCCTTGCCTCTTTGCTCATCTTCGGCGCGCTGCTTGCGTTGCTGTGGCACTTTGGAACGCGTTCTCATGGTTCGGCTAGCGATCACACGAGCGCTGCGACGCATACGCAGCAAGGAAGTGACTCGTTGCCTCGCGCTCTTGCACCGCCCACTATCCAGCACGACACCGTGGTGATTCACGATACGGTATCTTCCCAACCGGTGCAACCGAAAAAGAAGAAACGACGTCGACACATCGACTTGAGTGAATAAGCAGAAGTTCGGGCAGAGCTTAACGTTCCGGGTGATTTCAATTCTTAGGCGTCGCTGCGCGCCGCATCACGTCCGGCGTCATCTGCAAACCGTGTACCCTACGGCCTTGGGCTGACCTTACAGCGCCGAACACGTCGTATATTGCCTGCAATGTGGAATCACATTGAAACGTCGATGTCCATAGACACCCGACGAACGCAGCACCCCGATGAAGATTGGACACTATGAATTTCACCGTCCGGCCGCTCGATCGCTTCGAGCACCGGCAACCCGCCTACGGAGCGTGGGGAGATTCTTCATGTGGTCAATTATTGGGGTCTTTTCCACTCTTTTTGTCCTTGGCGTAGTCGGTGCCATCGTCGTCCAAACCGACTGGTTCCACCGCTGGGCAGCCCGAGAGCTTACCGCGGTCCTCTCCGACGAGCTGGAAGCTCATCTGGAATTCTCCTCCATCGACTTCAACATCTTCAAAGGTCTGGAACTGGATTCTGTGCGTCTGACGACGCGCGGCGATACGGTTTTGAGCGCACAACGCCTACGATTGCACTACGAGTTAGAGCCCCTGCTTATCCGCCGCGTGGTGATTAGCGGTGTTGAACTTGACGATCCCGTCATTCGTATCCTCCGTTCGCGATCCGACTCGGCATGGAATGTCGAACATATTGTCAAGCCCACACCCGAGAATCCAGACAAGAAGCCCTTCGACTGGGGTATTGCTGTTCGCAACATTGCACTTCATAATGCTACGGTTGTCGTGCACGACTCTTTGGCATCCGAGCCTATTGCGAACAGGATGCACTATACCAGGCTGCAGCTCGATTCACTCAGCATGAATTGTTCTGCCTTTCTGAATCTGGCTCGCAAACAGTATGAAGTGAGCATCGACGATTTCAAAGCCGTAGAGCCACGCTTGGCATTGCGAATCAGCCAATTGCGCTGTGCGGCAGCGGTCGACACAACGTCCGTGCATCTGTATAATCTGCACTTCGAAACACCCAATACCATTCTGCATTTGTATGCAGAACTGGATTCGACCAACGTGTTCGATTCAACCACGGTGTTGACGACACGTACCATTGATGCGCACATCGCAGACTCCCATTTGCTCGGTAGCGATCTGAATTACTTCATGCCACCGGACTTTTCCCTCGCTTCGTCCTTTGACCTGGCCACGCATCTCACAGGAAACCTCAATGCCCTGCATTTTGACATCCAGCGCCTTCGCACGCAAAACACCGATTTGCATGGAAGCTATACGATGCGAAACGTGGCTAACGACAAGCCCTTCATATACGAGGTACAGCTCGATCGCTCCAGAGCGAATTACTCAGACATCCGTAACGCACTACCGTCGTTGAAGCTGGGCCCGATGGATATGCTCGAGCACCTTGGACTTCGTTCGGTTTCCGTGTATGGCATCAAGGACTCCATCGCAGCGCAACTGGATGTGCAAGGGGACTTTGGTCAGCTCAGTGGCAACGCCGCGCTCCGCACCAGTGGCTTGCTGCGCTACGCAGCGGAATTGCAGGTTCAGGGTTTGAACGCATCGGCGCTCACGAAGGATGAGAAGCAAACAAGCAGTATCAACGGCTCGTTGAGTGTGTATGGCCAAGGCACGACTTTGGAAGAACTCAACACCCAACTGATTGCGCAGCTGGGTGCCTCGAGCTATGCCGGTCACGAGATTGAATCGCTCTACTGCGATGCATCCATGGCAGACAAGACACTAACGCTTGATAGCCTTCGCGTTCGTTTTCCGTGGAGCCGCCGAGATAGCATCAATGGAATCAACAACGACGACCCACGCCTGCTCAGCGTACATGCACAGGTGGATATGCACAACACCGCAATGCCGGTGTACTCTATCAACACCCATTCCGAACAGATACCTCTTGCCGCATTGGTTGGCGATAATAATCTGCCGCAGGCATTTGGAGCCGACATCGCTATTGAGGGTCGCGGAGTCCATCCCGACAGCTTGGAAGCGACCTTAAAAGCCAAGGTGCGAGATTTCATCATGACGGACGGAGCGCTGTTCCCCTTCGCCCTCAATGCAACGCTGCAGCGAAGTGATGCACAGCATCGACATTTGACGCTGCACTCAGACTTTGCCGACGCCGACGTGAGTGGTCGTTACCGTCTGGGCGCAGCCTGGAATGTGTTTCTCGTGCACATTGGAATGCTTGATCGCTATGTGAGAATGCGCTACGCGAATGTGCAACGGGATAGCAACTCGGTCACCGATATGCCACCCTACACTCTTCCTCCCGATACTTTAGACCTCCGCTACCATGTTCAATTGCGAGGGATGTCAGTTCTGGCTCCGTTTATCAAGGGTGTCCGCATTGACGCAGAGGGCAACTTGGACGGATCGATTGCTGGTACCCCACAACAGTATCACTTCGACTTGGATAGTGCTCGAGTGCACCGCTTTTCACTTCGGATGCCACAAGCATCACTGCTATCGCAGCCCATATTGGCATCTCTGCGGGTTCAAACTGAGCAGCTCTGCACTCAACCAATGCTGGCTCAGGCGGATTTGCACGTGCAGTGCGACTCAGTGTTTCGCGTGAATGCCACGCGATTCGTTAAACCGCGATTTGACATGTCCATTCATAATGACGACGCTGCGTTTGTGTGTTCAGCTCGGATGGAAAACCATATTCCCCTGTACGCTCGGGGCACGATGCATGACTATCCCTCGCGATATGACCTACACCTCGATTCACTGAGTGCCGGTTGGAGCAAGAGCTTGTGTTTTTCGAGCATGCGCCCGGCGCTCATCCAAATGAGTCCGAACGGAGTGCATATCGAAGACCTGGCCTTGCGTTACATTGGCGGCAATGATAACCTCAGTCTTCACGGAGATTTTAATTCGAGCGGATTTCAAGATCTGCATCTGACCCTTCGGCAACTCAACCTTCAAACGTTGAAGAACATCAAGGAGATGGGTGGTATTGATGCACTGCAAATGGCAGACGGCATCATCGATAGCATGGGCTTTGTTTTCGACGGACTGTATCGCGCCCCACACATTCTAACAAATGGACAGGTCGCGCAATTGCGTTACAACGACGTACCGGTCGGTGTACAGTCACTACAAGCGCGATATAATGGTTCGAACTTAGAAGCGCTGTCGAGTGTGACGGCACAAATAGGCGACAGTGTCAAGACGCTTATTGTTCGAGTGAACTCCATGCCCCTGCATCTCTCTCTTGCACCCTTTGAGGCTGGCTTGCGTGACAAGGAAAAAGTCGACATCTCCATCCAAGCAGCAGATTTAAGCTTGGCGGCTGTGTCGCCCTTTATTCCCGGAATCACTAACCTCAACGGTAAAGGTGATGCACACATGACCATCCACGGTACAACACCGGATGCAATTGATTATGATGGCTTGGTGACGTTTAGCAATGCGTCGTTCCTTGTGCCGGCAACACGAATTCACTACACGGCGTCCGGTGGGTTGTCATTGCACAACACCACGGTCTCTCTCGACAGTATCCACATCAATAACGTAGAGTCGGATCTTCCAGGTGGCTCTGCCTTGGTTCTGGGCAGCATGCGCATTCGCGGCTTTAGCATTCTGGATCTTGACATCAATGCCGAAATCACCAAGGCGAATCGTTTTCTCGTGATGAGCAATGCAACAGCAGCAGCTCAGGAGTTCATGTACGGACGAACCCTGATCAGTACGCAGGATAACGATGCACGGAGGACGCAA
>JBDHXF010000015.1:0-69096 GCA_039810585.1 Chlorobiota bacterium | reverse complement strand
AAAATTTGGAGAATAAATCCTACGGATCGCAAGCCGCGGGCGAATTACGGGTGTATGGCTTTAACATTTTTAAGCCAATCGCTGGTTCGAAACCCTTATTCGCCGTGCAATTCAAGTTATTGGCTGGCTGCGCAGATACGACGACAATAGGATTTGCTGCGCTTCCGGAATTCAATGCAGAGGCAAAGGTGTATGTGAACAATCTCACGTCTGTGACTGTTCCAACTTTCGTCTCGGATCTCGCAACTCGTTCTTTGAAATGTAAATTCTCAAACGACACTATCGTATTTACATCACTGCATCGTGAGCAATCCATTGATTGCTCATTGATATCGCCGGTACTCTCGACGCTGACCTATGTTGATGTTCTTATTGAACACGACACATCGGCTGTCAGTCTGGCACAGTGGGAGGCGGTAAATACGGAGGATAGTGTCTCTGTGACACCGGAAGCAGCAGGCGACAGGATTCGCCTTCAAAAACGGATCGGTGGGTACTTAACAGTTCCAGCGGGGTTTAGGTTCTTGGCTCAGGCTAAGGACACTCTTACGGACTCAACAGCATCCATGCTCCGTGCTTCGATCATTGCAAAAAGCGATTGTTCGTGTGTCACAAGGGATTCTAGCGCACTCGGTTACGTCTATTCCCAATTTCATCATGATTCAACCGGAACGGCTGTTATTGATGACTTGGAGCTGAGAAGCGATGGCGACGTTTGGGAACTTAACAATACAACTGGGCACTCTGCCGAAGTGATTATTTGCGATATTCTGGGTCGTCTGGTTTATCACAAGGCTCTTTCGGCTTATGAATCTGCGACCTTGCCACACGACATTTTTCCGCATGGACTCTATGTCGTGCTTATGCAAAGCGAATTCAAAAGAGTCTCAAAAACTTTGAAATTCAACTAATATTATTTTTATTACTCATTATCACGCAGGAGTAGTTATGTACAAAGGGTATTCCTTGCACAGTGTGGGTCGCATTGCGTTTGCGATCGCGCTGTTTGCAGTTTGTGCATTCTCTATACAAGTGAATGCGCAACAGTATGTTCCTCAGACGCCCCGCTTAAGTTTAGTGGGCGGTGAGGGCGATTACAACCACAGCTGGTATCCTGATGGCCGTATTTGGGCCACAGCAGCCGGCGACAACGGGCCGACCGAAATTTTGGTTCCCGTGTTTATGAAGAACTGCTGGCGTAGCCGCGGTCAGTATCAAGTGCATCCTATCTACAGCTTCAATTTCAAGCTGCAGTACGACAGCACCGCTCTTAAGCCAGTTGGCGTCGCAACACGCGGACCGTGGATGCGCAATCAACATCCGAACGTTCAAATGCAAACGGCAGATAGCGCTACGTTGGCTGCTGGATGGCAAATCAACTGGGATGTTGCAGTCGATTCAACCTACCAAGTGCAAAACGGCTTGATCTCGGCTAACAACCCGAACCGTTTGCGTGGTAAGAGAATTCGCATCTCCGCTGAATCTTCACGCCCACTCGATCCAACAGGAGATTCGTCAATTGCAGACTGTAATGCATACGACTACCGTCCGTTGCTGTTCATCAAGTTCCAAGTTCTCGGACGTCCGGGTCTTGGTGTGTCGGATGCTTCACCTCTGATCATCACGACAGACTCGATCTACTATAACAACATGAATGCCGTTCAGAACTCACCGTTCCCTGGCGACATTAATTATCCTCAGCCTCAAACGCTAGATCGCGTTGTTGCCGGTATCGACTATACCCGTATTGGTATCGAACCTGCAGCTGTGAACACGATTACAAAGGGTATGATCTACTGTCACATCCGTGATCAGTTCCAATTCGATTTCCTGCCGAAGCCAACCGGTAACCCGAACGAAACTTCCGTTACCCAGTTGTCTGACACTCTGTTCAGCATGACACGCATTATTCCGTTGGATCCGAATGCTCAACAAAGCATTGGTCAAGCGATCAACGAAATTCAAGTGGTGCTCACACCGGACGGTGTTCGTGCAACCAACATCATTGTTGAATCCGATAAGCCGTGGTTGCTCTTTAAGACACGCGGTTCAAAGAACCCAATTCCTTCGCAAACACGTTTTGGTCGCATTGCTTACATCGATCGTGGTATTCTCGGACCGAACGGTTTAGCTTACCCGGATGTTCAAAATGGTCCGTCACCAAATCAGATCGACCCATTGATGAACTTCGATATTATCTGCGACCCAAGCCAATTGATTGATACTCCGGATCCAAACAATCCGGACGAGTATGCAGGTCGTTATGTTGGTTATATCACCTTCCGTTCGGCTACAGCTCAATTCACACCAATTCGCTTGCGCGTTGAATTCTTGGTTGTTCGTTCACCTGATGAAACCTATAACGGTGCTCCTCCGGAAGACAAGTATGCCAAGGGTATGTTGATTAATGTCTCGAATTCAGCTTCGACACCACAAAGTGCAGATCTGATGTTCGGAACCGGTCTTCGTGCTACCTACGGTGTAGATACACTGTTTGGAGAATTCGCATACGCTACCCTAAATCAATCAAGCTTCTACGCTCGCTTCTTCCAAATTCCTACGCCGAAGAATACAAGTGATGACGATATCAAAGCTCAACTCAATGGTTTTGGTGACATCACCGGAGTCTATGCATCACGTGACGTTCGTAACGTGTTTGAAGACACCACCATCGTCTATGAATGCCATTTCAACGCCGGTGGCGATCTCAACTATCCTATCGTTTTAACTTGGGATGTTAACCAATTCCCGGATGGTGCTCAATTGTACCTCCGCGATATTGAAAACGGATCACACTTTGGTATCGATATGCGTCAAGCAACCCCGATCCCAGGACCGGGTCAAAGAATGTCCTATACCATTCGTGACCAAAAGATTACCGCATTCGATATCGAATACACGCCATCGCGCGCTAAGATCCAAGAGACCTATGAAGCAGGCTGGAACTTCGTATCGTTACCGGTTCGCCCGTCGACCAATGACTACCGCGTGCTGTGGCCAACTGTACCTGGTCAACCGATCAAGTACGCTATTTCCTACTACCAACAAGAAAACTATCCTCAAGTTGGTTATGGCTACTTCCTGCGTTTCCCAACGAAGATCGATCAAGTGATCTCCGGTATCCTTGTAAAGCGTATTGCTAAGGATGTTTATCCGGTTCACCTGTACCAAGGTTGGAATACCATTGGTTCCTTGTCTGTTCCGGTTGGATCAGATCAAGTTCACTTCGATCCGGTCAGTATTACACAAGTCGCTCCTACACAACTGAGCGGTATCTATGGATATGTTACCGATCGTGGTTATCGTGAAGTGACAGAACTCGAACCGGGACGTGGTTACTGGGTGAAGCTGTCTGACGAAGGTTACTTGAACCTTGCAGCTCCGATCACCAAGGGTATCATCGCTACCGATCGTGAATCGATTCTCAATGCAAGCGCTAAGCTGAACATCAATGATGCAGCAGCTCATACCAACACGTTGTACATGACCGAAGGTCGCGCTCAACTTGCTAACGGTGCTTTCGAACTTCCTCCGGTTCCTCCGTATGGTTTGTTCGATGCTCGCTTTGCTACCACAGAATCCTACGTTACCTCAAACAGCAATCCGGAAGTTAGCCTCCAAGGCGTTCAGTATCCGGTTCGTTTGAGCATTGGTAATTCCAGAACCGCTTACACCGTTGTTGACAACGAAACAGGTGTTGTTCTTGGAACTTTCGACCCGAGCATCAATGCTAACACCGTTGTTATTAACGACGAAAACGTGCGCAACATCCGTTTGATGAACAGCACAATGTCGGTTGTTAACTACTCGATGACTGTTAGCCCGAACCCGGCTATCGATCACGCTACCGTGAACTTCAGTGTTCCTGAAAATCAAAATGTCAGCGTGAAACTCTACAACGCAATGGGCCAAGAGATCTCTACCATCTTCAATGGTTTTGCTCTTAAGGGTGATCACAGCGCTTCGATTAACGCATCGGAACTCATCAATGGTTCCTACATCGTGAAGATCGTTGCTAACGATTTCGTTTCCACGCAGAAGATTAATATCGTCCGCTAAGAAACGACAGTTATTCATCAATGGGCAACGGTTTTTACCGTTGCCCATTTTTATTTGGAGAGACTACATGCGATACATTGCTTCCTTCATAACAATCGGTCTCATGGCGCTGACCGCTCTGTCCGCTCAGCCCAATCACATTGAGACCATCGTCAGCCTCAAAAACGAAAACGGAAACATCGCTTCCGTACGCTTTGGTCTGGATAGCACGGCTACCTACGGGCTTGATCCGTCGCTCAACGAATTTGCAGTTCCGGGATTCCCGCCCTCACCGATGCAGCTGCAAGCGTTGCTTACGTTTAGTGATAACGGCCAGGGCTATGCCGCATACAGTGACTTTCGGCCGTTTAAGGACACGCCCGTTTTCAGCGATACCTTTCATCTGATCATGACACCGTCCACGGATAACTCTCGTGGTAATACTATTGTCTTTTACTGGACCTATCCACTTGATAGCGACATCGATTCTATCGTTATCAGCGATCTCCTGGGCGGTACCATTAAGCGGGTAGTGTTGGACAGTCGTCGTGCTGATACGATTAGTGGCGCTGCCTGGAACCTCGAGTCGTACCGCATTATTGCCTACTACAACCTCAACGGCGCCGCAGGCGCTGTGAATTATAGTGGAAATGACGAGTCCACACCTGCAAACGGCATTCTGGTTCCTTCGGGAGGCTGGATTCAACGTGCCAATCTTATGCTCGGTGAGAATGCGGTCATCACATCCTATCGACTCTATTCAACGCTCGGGCAGGTTGCCGGCGAAGGTCAAACGGATGGACCGATAGACTGCAGTCAGCTAACTGCAGGGATGTATGATCTTTGCCTTGTTGACGCTAAGGGCCGAATAATACACAGGCGCATTCTGCGCTAACAGGTCGAGAGACTACCTGCGCCATTGATGAAGAATACATTGAGTGCAGCGCAGCTCCGCATCGCTGTCGCCAAAGAAAAAAGGGCAAAGCCAACCATGGCTTTGCCCTTTGTGCTTAAAAGCTGGACGCAGGCTACCGGATAATTGTACCCTCGCGATCCGGACTCGTCGAAACGATACGTACGGGCGCACCGACAAAGTCCTCAATAAAACGAATGTAAGACTGCGCCTGCTGGGGCAGCTCGCCGTATGAGCGGATGCCATCTAAGCTACAGTTCCAACCTGCAAAGCTCTGGTAGACCGGTGTTACGGTATCAAGACTGTGTACGCTAGCAGGAAAACTCCGTAGTTCCTTCCCGCCTTCTGCGTAGGCAACGCAGACCTTGAGCTCATCGAAGGCACTTAAGACGTCGAGCTTCGTGAGCGCAATCTCAGAGATACCGTTCACCAAAACAGAATAACGCAGAGCTACTAAATCCAACCAGCCACAGCGGCGAGGACGTCCGGTTGTTGCCCCAAATTCCGCGCCTACTGAGCGTAGTCTTTCGCCTACCTCATCATGCAGCTCAGTGGGGAAAGGGCCATTACCAACCCGCGTCGAATATGCTTTGACCAAGCCTACAATGCGATGTACTGCCGTTGGCGGAATACCCAAGCCCGTACAGGCTCCGCCACTTGTGGGGTTTGAGCTCGTCACAAAGGGATAGGTTCCATGGTCAACATCCAGCAACGCACCTTGTGCGCCTTCAGCTAAAATGTTCTTGTTCTCACGCAAGGCTGTGTTGAGCAGGAGCGACGTATCCTTCACATAGGGATCGATGTACTGGTCAAATTCCAGATACTCCGCCACTATGTGCTCCACATCCAGAGTTGCGGATCCATAGATTTTCTCGAGTACAACGTTCTTCTCCATCACATTAGCGCGAAGCTTGGCCTCAAATTCCTGGCGATCGAGTAGATCTACCACACGAATACCCACACGTGAGTACTTGTCGATGTATGACGGACCGATGCCGCGACCCGTCGTGCCGATTGCGGCGGACGAACTACTCTGTTCGCGAACTTGATCCAAGAGCTTGTGGTAGGGCATGATCAGGTGCGCTTTGTGACTGATGAACAATCGCCCCTTTACACTTACCCCGGCCGCCTCGAGCATGCTTATTTCCTCTCGAAGAGCAACTGGGTCGACAACCACACCATTACCGATCACACACTGAACGCCGTCGCGAAGAATCCCGGACGGAATGAGGTGAAGAACAGTCTTCTTTCCTTGATGCACTAAGGTGTGCCCAGCGTTGGCTCCCCCTTGATATCGTGCTACGATGTCCGTATCGGCACTAAGGACGTCGACAATTTTTCCCTTTCCTTCATCGCCCCATTGGGCACCAACAACAATGCTAACACTCATGATTGATACAGCATAAGAAAGCTCCGGTTGCGAAGGCTACCGGAGCTTAAGGTTATAAAAGCAAGCTAATGTACCGTCCGACCTTTTTAGGATCGTGTTCCATTTGACAATTGAAAAACAGTATCTAAGTGCGTCATTCGAAGCAGGGTCTGCACAGTTTCCGGAATGTTGCGAAAGCTGAGAGAGCCACCTGCCCGACGTAAGGTGCTGTGGCCTGCAACCAACATACCCAATCCTGAGCTGTTCATCACTTCGACTGCGGCTAAATCGACAACAACAGACGTGTGACCTTCAGCAACGAGCGAACGAAGATGTTCCGAAAACGTAACAGCATCTGCACCACCCAATACTTTGGCTGGAAGATGAATGACCGTTTCTGCAGGTGTTGAGCTCATGATACGTCGTTATATTAAGCGCGCGAAGCAGCAAGTTCTTTTTGATACGGGGTCTCAAGATCTTCTTTGCGAACCGTTTCAAGAAACCACACCACAAAGGCACTTGCAATGTAAATCGATGAATAGGTGCCGGTAATGATACCCACCAGCATGGTAAATGCAAAGCCGTGCAAAGCTTCGCCACCAAGAACCAAGATGGTGACAAGTACTAAGATCACCGTTACAACCGTATTGATGGTTCTGCTGAGGGTTTCGTTGATCGACAAGTTCATTAAAGAGATCAACGAAAGTCCCTTGTGCCTCACTCTGTTCTCGCGAATACGATCGAAAATGATCACGGTATCGTTGATCGAGAAACCAGCCACTGTCAACAACGCCGCAAGCACACCCATGTTGAATTCCAAATTGAGGATTTCCAACTTCTGAAAGATGATCACCATCCCAAATGAAATACACACGTCGTGAATAAGAGCGATCACCGCACCAAGGCCATAGATGAACTCAAAGCGGAAGGCAATGTAGATCAAGATGGCAATCACGGCAATGATAAGTGCCAGTAAGGCCTTATTGCGAAGTTCAGAACCAACCTTCGGTCCGATAAGATCGTCTTTCTGTACAGTGATCTTTTCGTTTGGGAAGGCTTTTTGGAGAGACGAGATGATTGTTGCTGATGGCTTCTCATGTCCGGTCACCGCTACGTCCGAGACGCGGATAAGAAAATCTGTCGGCTTTCCGTACGATTTGATTTCAGCGTTCTGAAAGCCGGCCTTCGCAACGATGTCGCGAATAACAGCCGTTTGTTGCGGATTAGTGAACGATACAGCAACTTCACTTCCTCCCTTGAAGTCAATACCCATCCGAATGCCAAATGCTGCCAGCCCAAGACCCACAACATTCAATGCAATCGAGAGAAAGAAGAAGAACTTTCGCTTATTTAAAAAGTCAATTTTTGTTTTACCGAAAAATTCCATGGTTTTCCTCAGTTACAGATTATGAATGGTGACTGATAGCGTGCTCACCAAAACTCAAATGAGCACCCGGCTTGCGCGTGATAATGACCTCGATGATAGACTTCGAGACAATGATACCGGTAAACAGTGTCGAGAAAATACCGATCATGAGAGTGACTGCGAATCCCTTGATAGGGCCATAGCCAAAATACATTAAGATGAATGCGGTAATAAAGGTCGACACGTGGGAGTCAATAATCGGCGGTAATGCATGCTTGAAACCTTCGTCTACCGCAGCACGCAACGTTCGACCATGATAAATTTCCTCGCGAATACGTTCGAAGATGATGATGTTGGCGTCAACCGCCAGACCAATCGTCAGAATAATACCCGCAATACCCGGAAGTGATAGTGTTCCACCGAATGCCGCCAGTGCTGCGATGTTCAACGAAACGTTGATCATCATGGCAACATTGGCTACGATTCCGGCGGTTGAGTAATACACCGTCATAAACAACACCACCAAGACAAAGGCAATAACCGATGCCCACATGCCATACTTAATCGAGTCTTCACCAAGTGACGGACCAACCAAGCGCTCTTCGATGATTTTTACCGGAGCCTTCAGAGCGCCGGCCTTGAGGATAATCTTGAGCAGTTTGGCTTCTTCGATGTTCGCCATACCCGTAATCTGTGAACGTCCGCCGGTGATCTTGTTGATAACCGTTGGTGCGCTGTACACTTCGCCGTCCAACACAATAGCGATGCGCTTGCCAACATTGGCGCCGGTAATGCGAGCCCAACGATCGGAACCATCATCGTTCATTTGCATGTCGACGATAGGACGATTGGTTGAAGGGTCGAAATTCTCATAGGCGTCAACAATCACTTCGCCGGTCAATTCCGATTCACGCTTGACAACGTACATGCCGTACACCGGATCGGGTGTCTTTTCCGTTCCGCGAATAGGTTTGGCATCTACCACAACTTCTAAATCACCGGGAAGTAAGTGACGAATATCATCACGCTTGAGGTAGTTCAGAATGATCTTCTTGTTCTTTTCGCTTGTGCGATAGAAGTAGTCGGCACTCGGAGGCAGATTCGGGATTATTTCCTTAAGGAAGGAAAACTCTTGGGGACGAGACTTCTTGTCCACCAGGAATTCCGACGCAAACAACGATGTGAAGGGGTGCTCCTTCAAATACTTGGCGCGCTTCTGCTCGTCTGATAAACCGGCATAGGGATCCTTCGACTTTCCGCTGTCCTTCGCTGCCATAGCAGTTGAGTCTGCCTGCTTTACAGAGTCAGACTTCACTGTTGCTGAATTTGCAGCCAAAGCCGTAGAGTCAGTCTTTGTTGAATCCTGCTTTAACGAATCACTAGCCATTCCTTGCTTGCCTTCGTTAAGGCGCTCAAGATACTCGTCGATGCTCAGGAAGGCGCGCAATACGTCGCCACCGCCACGAACAAGTTTGAAATCCAAACGTGCTGTGTGCTCAATAAGCTCACGCATTTGGGCTTCGTCTTGCACACCCGGTAACTCAAGCAAAATGCGCCGTGATCCTTGTTTTTGAATGGTTGGTTCTGCCACGCCGAATTTGTCAACGCGGGAACGAATAACCTGCAAGGCCTGGTCAACCGCTTCGTCGATGTCGCGGGTGAGTTTGGCTAAGATCTTGTCTTCAGAAATCTCTTTAATGTCAGCCAGGGAATAGTAATTGATGAGCGTTTTTCCCTGCGGCTTTGCGATTTCGTTGAAGGTGCGCTTGAATATGTCGATCACCGGTTCATCACTGGTTTCCGACAGTTGACGCGTTTTTGCAATAACTTGCTTAAACGCCTCATCTTCTCTGGCATTCTTATCTGCTGCTTCTTCAAGCAGCTTAACTGCATCGACCTCAAGGGTCACATACATTCCACCACGCAGGTCCAGACCCAGCTTGAGTGCCTGTTGGCGATTGTTTTTCAATGTTTCCGAATATTTCTGATCCCAGTTAGCCAGTGCGTTTTTGTCGACGCTGGTGTCGATGGCGCTGCGCTCTTTTTCAAGAGAGCTGACACGCCAAGTTGGATAGAGAAGAAATCCAACAAAAACGAGTGGTAATGCGATGATCAGATATCTGCGAACGGTACCTTTCAAGGACATCTCCGATTAGCAATGAACAATAGGTTTAGATACAAAGCAAATGACACGCAATTTACCTGAAAAACAGGGAATAGCAATAATGGAGTCTGAAGGAAAGCGCTGCTGAAGCACTTGATCGTTCGAGACTTATCACTCTGCCTTCGATGGCGTTTTTTGGCGTTTTTAAGCATTTTTTAGAGTTTCCGTCCACTTCTACAGTCGGATTATGCCGAGTAACCCTGGACGGTCTCCAATTGTGCCATTCCGGGCATGGTCTCATCGCCACATGGCGTTGTAGGCGCACACTCTGTGTTGTTCCGGACAGAGCTGAACAATTGTCAAAAAAATCTCGACCGCATTAAACCATCCCGAGATCTTCCGTAGTCATAGTCCTTGAAAACGCGTTTCAGGACACACAACTCAAACAATTCCATAACCACCTTAACGAAAGGTTCTCTCATGAAAAACTCAATTCTCGCCGGCTTCGCCGTCGCTCTCTTCCTTGGCGTTGCCAGCCTGAATGCGCAGGACGTGACCACAGCAAAACCAAAACTCACGCCTGAGCAGAAGGCACGTGTCGAGGCTGCCAAGCAAAAAGTAAAGGACGCTAAAGCCGAAAACCAAAAGGCCAAGGCTACCATGCAAGAAGCAAAGGCCGCCAAAGATGCCGGTAACATCGATCAAGCCAAGACTCTTCATCAACAAGCAAAAGCTGAACACGCCGAAGCTCACAAGGATGTGAAGGCTGCCAAGAGTGATCTCAAAGATCTCCGCCGCGAGATCCGTCAACAACACAAGAAGCCCTAAATCCTCTCCGAGAAACACCACGATAGAACGAAAAAAAAAGCCCCAATTGGGGCTTTTTTCGTTCTTGTGCAACAGTCTTGATAGTAAGCACCCAGGTCTCGAACAACATCGAAGTGACGCCGAATACTTAACGTCTTAACCTTACTTCATCGGTACATCGTCGATATCCGCAGCAAGGTAAGCCATAATAGCCATCGCGGCAGCGCATCGATTCAGCTCTTGCGGATTGAGCTTATCCATGGTGTCAGCGTTTGTATGATGGTACCAAAAGTACTTCGTGGTATCAACGACCAAGCCCAACAAGGGAATGCTCTTTTTCACGCGAAGCGGCCCGACATCGGCGCCTGCAAAACCGGCCTCAAAACGTGTTGCCCGTATGCCTTCCAGCAGAGGTGATAACTGTTGGTAAAACAGCAAGGCGGCGTCGGATCCTTCCACGGCAAATCCTTTAGGAGTAAAGGTGCCTTCGTCCGACTCAATGCCCAACACGTGCTTCTCCTTTTCATGAGCCGATGCATAGGCTTCCGCACCGCGCGTTCCGTATTCCTCATTCGTCCAAAAAACCACCCGTATCGTTCTCTTTGGCTTCAAGCCGAGGTCTCGTATTGTCCGCAAGGCATGCCAAGCGCTGAAGCATCCTCCGCCATCATCCATCGCGCCTTGTCCTACATCCCAGGAATCGATATGTCCACCCATGACCACGATCTCATCAGGCTTTTCGCTGCCCTTCAGTTCCATGATAATGTTGCGCGAGTCTTGATCCGGTCCATAATGCCCCTCCATCTCCAAATGAACTCGCACAGTCTGTCCTCTTGCCGTCATACGCGCCATGAGTTCTGCATCCTCAATACTGATGGCGGCTGTCGGAACTTTCGCCATGCTGTCGTTGTAATGCATTACTCCCGTATGCGGTGTGTATAAAGAAGCCGGACCAATTGAGCGCACTAGGGCTCCCACCGCTCCGTAGCGTGCCGCCTCCGATGCGCCGTTGACTCTGTACGCTACCGTTTTTCCGTACTCGATAAATGGCGCGTTGAAGAGGACGATTTTTCCCTTTGCTTCAGACGAGCGAGTGCGTAATTCGTCGAACGAGCGAACCACCAACACCTCGGCATTTATGCCCTCGGGTGGGGTAGGGATGCTGCCACCTAAGCCAAGCATAGCAATGCTTTTCTCGCGAGGAGCAGTCATGGTTAACGACTCCTTGCCCCGAATCCAGTGCGGCACTTTTGCGGGTTCCGTCCACACATGAAAACCTTCCTTGGTGGCCTGCTGTACAACCCAATCGATGGCTCGCTCGAGGGATTCGGAACCGCTTAAGCGGCTTCCATAGGTGTCGCACATGGTGGCCAGACTGCTATACAATACACTGTCAGCATCTGCCTTGGCGATAATGCGATCAGCTGTGCTTTTATACTTGCCAAGTATTTGTGCATGGAGCGAACCGCCTATACACAGAGAAAAAAGCAGGATGCGAAAGAGGCCATAGAAGTGATGTCGTGCCATGTCTGTATGCGAGTTGAGTTCAAGTGAATTGTACGGTGACTAAGGAACGGAAACCTTTGGTCCTAAAAAATGAGGTCTCGTTCCGATATAAAAATCCAGAATGGTTTTCAGTCGGGCAAACTTCTCGCGGATTTGAATGCGGGGACCATAGATGGGATCCACTTCTTGAGCATTGAATCCGATAGCATCGATGCCTTCTTGTTGTGCTATGTAGAGTGCGCGAGCGTTATGGAATGCTTGGGAGATCACCACAATCGAATCTTGTGAAAACACTTCCTTTACCCGCACGATACTGTCGAAGGTTCGAAAACCGGCATAGTCGAGAACAATACGATTGGAGTCAATACCTTTGGCCACGAGCGAGTCGCGCATCGCGGTCGGTTCGTCGTAGCTATTCCGACTATTATCACCACTAATTAATAGCACATCGATGGCGTGCCTCCGAAGTAACTCAGCCGCTGCCTCCACTCTGTAGCGGAAGTACCAATTCTGATACGCTCCGGACGTCGGGGCCGTGCCTAAAAGGAGTCCGGTATGTCGATGCGGAAGATCTTCAACGCGAGTGTACAGGCGATGCTCCGCCGCGTTCTGCACGGCGCGATCTGCTAGGAAAACGGCCACTCCTGCGGCGCATATCAGCAAGACCCCAATCCACCCTATGCGACGAAGTGTTTTGGAGTTGGCGAGTGAAAATCGGTGGAGCCTCATGAGCGTATCGTTCAGGACTTATGAATACGTGTGCAGCTTCGCTGCGCACGTATTATTCGACTCTTTACGAGTGGTGTGTGCAAACCAATCCAACAGATCGACATTCGCTATTCGGAGTTGGGCACCGGCTTATGGCGGTGCAAACAAAACCAGGCACGATCACGTTGGATTGTGCGCAAAATGCCGCTTCCGAAAACGAGGTGCAAGACTAATTTCGTAGCTCACGCAACAAGGAAGACATGCTCCACTTGGGATTTGCTTGCAATTGGACTGAACCTCGGTCGAATACCTGGTCCGGGATTCCCCATGCCTTGTATCAAGCCCTGCTGCGTCAGGTCGAGATTCACCTTGTTGACATCGATGTGCTGCTGCCGCGATGGCAGCAATTGTATTATACTCTACGCTCCTTATCCAAACATCCGTATGCTGCGTATTGGCAAAACGAAGCTCCGCATTCGCCTGCGCGACATCGCGCAATTCAAGGCCGATTCCGCCAGGAAATGCAGAGTTGTAGCGGTTTAGATGCGGTGCTGTGCATCTCGGATATTGAGCCGACTCCACGGCTATCGCAGTACCTCTATTTCGACCTCAGTATTCCGGGTTTTCGAGAAATGCTTCGGGTTCCGGAGCTCGCCCGCGTGGAACGGGTGCATTATCGAGATTCGTACTTGCAAGCTCGGGAAATGCAACAGAAGAGAGTGTATGAAGCCGCGCGCGGACTCTTCGCTGTTAGTCGGTTTGCTGCTGAGGGAGCGAGTCGAGCCTATGATATACCGCACGAGCGACTGCACGTAGTCGGGGCAGGAGCGACTGCCACCGCTCTGGAATCGAGCGAGCGACTTCACCCCAAAGAATATCTGCTTGTTGTTGGCAAAGATGTCGAACGAAAGGCCATACCATTGGTGCTGCAGGCCTATGCCCGTTTGCGGGAAAAGGCCGATGTCGATATGGTGGTCATTGGTCCTGAACTGCACGAATTATCTTCTTGGGTATCTGAGGGCGTGCATGTGCTAGGTGCGCAACCTAAGGACGTAGTGCAGCGCTACTTTCACCATGCTCGACTCTTTGTATTGCCTTCGTACTTCGAAGCCTACGGATTGGTGTTTGCCGAAGCCTTAGTTCACGGAGTTCCGGTGGTAGCGAGAAATTGCTGCGCCATGCCGGAGATTATTCGTGAGGCAGATAACGGGTATTTGTTATCCGAGCACTCGACACAGCCTGATGAATTGGCAGCGTTGATATCAAAGTCACTTGCCGATACAGAGATGGTCGAAAGAGTTCGCGCTCAACGTGTGGCTGCCGCTCAGTATTACTCATGGGATCGCGTGGCGCATGATATTGTACAGAGAATTGTTCGGAACGCTCAGGATGACGAAGCGCGACGATTATGAGATCGGGATAGATTAGAGAGTCGGACATTACTCCATACACCATCCTTACATTCGACACCTGAAGGTAAACGTAGACTAATAACGACACCATTTGAACCCCATGCTACTATCGCATCCTGAGTACTTGATTCCGGCCGCAATGAAAACGATCGTCAGACCGGATCCCGAAGATCTACGTTTTTCAACTCTCGTTCGCGATCTGGAGCACACCGAGCCGGGGGCGCATTCAGTTGTCATCGTCGGCGTTCCGCAGCACATTGGAGTGGAGCGAAACGGAGGAAGACCGGGGTCCGAGGAAGCACCGGCGGCTATCCGCAAGGCCTTGTATGCGCTGGCGGCTTCTCATGGCACAAGATCCGTCTGTGAAAACGTACAGGTCATAGACGCCGGTGATGTGGACTGTCGTGGACGTAGTCTTGAGCAGATCCACATGCATCTCAAAGAAGTTCTCTCTGAACTCTTGTCAACCAAGGCTCTGGTGATTGTACTTGGGGGAGGACACGATCTAGCGTGGCCGGATGGTGCGGCAGTGCAACAGAGTTGTGCATCGATGGCGTTTATTAATGTCGATGCTCATCCGGATGTGCGTCCGATGATCGAGGTAGATAGCGAACTGCTGTGTCATTCCGGCTCAGGCTTTCGGCAGTTGCTGGAGAGCGGGAGAGACAAGATTGAGGACGATTCCTGCACCGTGTTTGGGATCCAAGCGTTTACAGCTGCCGGTGCGCATCTGCGTTATATAGAAGATAGAAAACAGCGGGCGATGATGTTGGATGAATGTCGGCGACTCGGAGTTACCACGGCCTACCATGAAGCCCTTGAACGAGCTGCGAAGGCAGAAGCCCTGTACTGCTCGTTTGACATTGATGCGATTGGCGGAGCCTATGCACCCGGAGTCAGTGCTGTTGCCGTAGACGGTTTCGATCCGCAGCAAGCCATCGCCATGGTTCGTGCCGCAGCCACTCACATGAAGACGCGGCTTATCGATTTTGTGGAGTGCAATCCTCGGCATGACACGGACGGCAGAACGGTTAAACTCGTGGCTCACTTGGTAGCCCACGCTTTGGATGCCAGATCTGAAGCGTTGAAGTCGTAGTACGGAGGTTTACTATAAGCTAAGGATAGGAAACAAGGGCAGGTTCGAACCGAAGCTCAGTGTGATGAATAGTCGCGTTCTCCGAACAACGCAGTGCCCAAGCGAACTAGCGTTGCACCTTCCTCAATCGCAACTTCGAAGTCTGAACTCATTCCCATCGATAGTTCAGTGAAGTGTTCCAAAGAGTGTCGTGTTTGCACATCTTGTCTCAACTCAGCCAGAAGTCGAAACTCGGGTCGGACATCCTCCGCGTCGTCTTGAGCTTCCGGAATTGCCATAAGTCCGGATAGAACAATTCCTCCTAAATTTTTACACTCTGATACAAGGTCGAGAAGCGAATCGGGCTGAACGCCGGACTTGGAGTCCTCACCGGAGGTGTTAACCTGGAAGAGAATGGAGGTAGAGCGTCCGTGCCGCAACGACTCCTTAGAAATTTCCTTGGCCAGACTGAAAGAGTCGACAGAGTGAATGACGGACACACCCGGAATGAGAAAACGAACCTTGTTTCGCTGAAGGTGTCCGATAAAGTGCCATTGCAGATCGCTCAAATCTTGCAAAGATGTCCGCTTTGTCTGCCATTCCTGCACGTAATTCTCGCCAAAGTTGTGAATACCCAAGCCGAATGCCTCTCGAATGACATCAGCATCGTGCGTTTTCGACGCAGCAACAAGCTGAACGGTGGAGAGTTCGCGCTGAGCACGCCGGCAAGCAGAGGAAATAGCTTGGCGACAGTGTGCTATATGCTCAAAAAGGGAAAACACGTTGAGACTATGGTGACGAAATGATTCTAAGGTGCTATTACGAAAGGTCTTAGACGAAACATAGATCCTAAATACGCCGCAATGGCGTACTCGGAGGATTAGGGTTGTGGAAAATATCTTCTGTTAAAGCTGATAAATCTTGGTGAGACAAAAATACGGACACACTCGCTCAGAACGGCTGAATTCGGTCTGGAAGCTCGATTTCAGTATGTCAGACCAGATGCGATTTCTGGGATTCGATGGTTGAACTGTGAAACAAAATCCATCTTCAGGGATTATTTATTCACAGTTGCAGCAGTGACACCGTAGATGTTAAGACAGGTATTCTAACTGCGCAGAAGTCGTCTGATGGTGGGACAGAGAGCGACAACGAAGATCTGACGGATGCTGTATTCGTCGCTGACTTTTTGGGCTAAACCCAAAAAATGCCAGGTTATACGCTGAACTTTTCTATTTTTGAAGTCAATCGTGCATAAAGTGTGCGCTTTCGTGATTTGGAGCAATTTCTCGTAATTGAAACTCTGAAGTGAGAGCGTTTTGTGCATTTGCTATCTCGTCATTTACACATTTCATGTTAGTTATACTTAATCAACTTGGAGGATGTATGAAACAAAGGAGTACTTTGTTTACTGTTCTGCTGGCGTCGTTTTTATTGCTGTTGAGCAGCAGTCTAGTACACGCGCAACAGGACTATACAGTCGGTGCAGGATCGGTAACGATCGGATCGACCACCGGAAACACGGCGGAGATTCCCTATTCGCGTTGGTATTCGGGATGGCGCAGTCAGTGGATTTATACACCGGCGATGTTAACCGGTGCAGGCATTAGCCCGGGTAATTTTACCGCCATTGCTTGGAATGTTGCGTCGAACACTGGCGCAGACGCAATGCAAGCGTTCACCATCAAGATCGGGTCCACTTCACAGACAGCCTGTACAACGACCTACATTTCGAGTGGTTTAACAACAGTCTATTCCAACTCAAATGAGCCGGTTCCATCGATAGGATGGAACAAGTACAACTTCTCCCAGAACTTTCTTTGGGACGGTACCAGTAGTATTGTGATTGAAGTTTGTTCGCAGTACAACGTCAGTGGTAACTGTGTGAACTTCACCTACAATTGCCCTTGTAAAGGCGATGCGGCCTCATATAATTGCAATAGCTGGTATTATACAGACGATAACTGCAACATGTGTACTCAAGCATCTGCTTCGGGTACATATAACTACATGGTTCAAACACGTTTCTCGGTTCTTTCCGGTATTGAATCCTCATTCCCGGATGATGTAGATCCTCGCCGCGTGTTAACGACAAGTTTGTATGATGGTAGTTCCGGTTTCCCTCTTCCATCGTTGAACTTCCGTCGTACATCAGGAACAGTAAATCTTACCTATAAGATCACCGGTCCTTTACCCTCGACCAACGTCGTGTACCGTGCTCTTAACTCATCGAGCGTAACGGACACTGTTATTCCTGTTACTTCCGGTACTGGACTTCTCACGCAAACATTTGCCTATGCTACCGGCGCTCTTGCCGGAGTTAATGGCGCTCTTGATTGCCGAAATGCTGTTGGAGGCGCTTATCGCGTTGATGCTACCTATAACCTACCTGCTAGCGGATACACACAATCTTATAGTAAGCAGTTTATTATAGCCTATCAAAACGACATTTCGTTGCTGAGTATTTCCTATCCGCGCCAAAGCCCTTATAAGTACTTGCGTGGCATTGATATTCCATTTGCAACGACAATACAAAACGTTGGTTTGAACCGGGTGTACCAGGCGTACATTATCAGAACGATCTCGAGCGACTGCGGAGGATCTAATGTCATTTTACGTGATACTATCATGTATAATAATGCAACCGGTTTGGGAACTGGAGATACCTACTTTGCTCAATTCCCGAATTACAACACGCTAAATGTCAATACCTTCTATGTGAGTTATTCGGTAGCGATGATTGGTGCTAATGACCAAAACATGGCAAACAACACACTCCCGGGCTCGGGAACGTGTTATACCTTCGATACTCAATATGCTACCGAGTTGTCTGCTGTGCAGATTTTCAATCCGAGTTCAGATGTGTTCGTAAACCGTCCGGTCATTGTGTCTGCACAATTCAAGAACAATGGTGCTATCGATCAGTCGGATATCCCGACCCATATGACGATCGAAAAGTTGGTGAACGGAACGTGGACTCCGGTGTTCCAGGAAGACAAGACCATTCCGGATCTTGCCTTTACGAATCCGAACACGACAACCTTGTTGTATGATCCGTGGACTCCGCTCTCTGTTGGTTCGTACCGTGTATGCTGTACGATCAACGCACCGGACGATCCGGTAACCTCGAACAACAGTGTTTGTTCCTATTTCAACGTTGTTGATGCTTTGTCAGGTACCTATACGATTGGTACACTGAATTCCGGTAACAACCGCAACTTCACTACCATTCAAGCCGCTGTCGATGCAATGTATCAACGTGGCGTGAGTGGTCCCGTAAACTTTGAGCTTACGGACGCCAGCTATACGTGTGGTGAATACGGTCAGACTGCACCAAACGTACCGGCATTGGACTTGAGCTCGAAGATCTTGGGTATGAATGCTACTAACACGGTAACATTTAAACCCTCGCTTCTACAGTCGCTGTCACGCGGTTCAATTTCCATTCGTTTGAAATCGAACATCGGTATTGGTGTATTGTTTGGACAAAATGTTTCGCCTACCAATATGTACGCGGCACAAAATCAATTCAAGAATCCAAATCTTTATGCTAACTCAAACGGTTACATCACCTTTGACGGAGGTAGCCAACACTCCTTCCGCTTCCAACTTGATGTTCCAAGTCAACTCACTCCCGTTCAACGCGCCGTGTTTTACCTTGGCCGCGGTTCCTCCAATATTGGAGTGAAGAACAGTTTGATTGAGAACTTCCCGCAGGCAACAGCTAGCTATGCCGCTGCTCTTCCGGTTGTTCGCTATTTGTCACCAAACTTCACCTTTGAAAGTGATGTTCGTACCTTATCAAGTGGTACAGAAAGCTATGCAGCTGGTATCGTGTCTCGTAGTGTGGTTCCAAACATTGGTGGTAATAACTCACTTGGTTTGGATACCTTGTCGAACGACTACAATACCTTCTCCGGAAATGAGATTTCTGGTTTTGGTTTTGGTATCGTGTCTCTTGGTGTTGGTCCGTTGTTCTACAACGACATTGCACCGAACGGCAATCCGCACTTCCAACGCTACTATAACAAGAACACTGTCATCGCAAACAATGTGATCAGCAGTGTAAGCCGTGGTGGTATCTACACCGGTTATGGTGAAAATGAAACCATTAGTGGCAATCGCATTTTGAACGTGGGTATTGGCGCAACCGGAGTATCCGGTCAAGCAGCCGGTATCATGGTTGGTGGCGAAGCTCGTCCTGGTCAACTGGTGTACAACAACATCAAACCAACGATTGTCAATAATGAAGTTTCCAATATCTCTTCAGACGTTGCAGTTCAAGGTATCTACGTTGAACAAACCATGAACTCCTTCGTGAATCCATCGGGCGGTAATATTAGCTTCCCGAATGTCAACGAAGCTGCTAGAGTCGTTGGTAACATTGTGTACTCGCTCAATCGTACAACACAAACTGCTACCACTGCCGGTATTCACATCACAACCAGCCGTTCCCAAACATTGAGCGGTTTGAATAAGATGATCACGCCATTGGTGTCAAGCTACTTCACGCGTGGTGACTCCGTGTTGAACAATACGGTGATTATCAATGCAGATAATGTGACAAACGGTTCCTCAATAGTTGGTGTTGGTCTGCAACAGAATACCAACACGGTCATGTTGAACAACGCTATTGCAGTGAATGCATCGGCAAGCAGTGTGAACACGGCAGCCGGCAATGTTCTGGCATGTGTGTTCTACGAAGGAACAAATCCGAAGGCATCCGCTGCGGTTCCTGGTTTGATTCCGGCTGTGAGCGGTGGTTTGACCTCGAATCGTAATGCATTCTGGGCTCCGAATGCGGCAGTTGTTCGTTACATCGAAACTGATGGATCGAACTCCATTCTTGCCTTGGGTGCACAAAGCGATTATACCTCACTCGGTCAGTGGAAGGGTTGGACCGCTCAAGATATCAGCAGTGTGTATGGCAACTTTGTTGCAGACTACGTTGCAAGCGCAACGTCGCCTTCAAAACTTCGCGTTAGCAACAGTCCTTATCCGCTGGGTTCCATTCTTGACAGAAGAGGCGACCGTTTGGGCGCCGGTATCTATGATCTTGATGGCGATCCTCGCGGTCTGAACGGCGCTCGTTTCACCATCGGTGCAGACGAATTTGTTGGCCGTTTGTATGTCAACGACATCGAAGCAATCGAAATCACCGATCCAGTGGCTTACCGCTCCGGTACCGGTTCCTTTGCCGATGCTGAGTATATCATGACCAAGGCTCCGGTGAATGTTCACGCTCGCATGCGTAACAACGGATCTGCATTGCAATCCGGTGTAACCATTCAAGCTCAAATCATGGATCAATTCAGCAACATCGTTGCTAACAATGCGAAGGTTGTAACGGTTTCCCCGGGTGAAAGTGTTGATATCACATTTGACTTCAACTTCAGCCCGATGACCTATAGCGACTTAGGTATCGCTGCTCCTGCTCCGTTTACGGCAATGGCTACCAACGTCACTCCGATCTACACCATCAAGGTGTTCACACCGGTTGACGAAAACACATCGAACAACTCCGTTACGAAGCCGGTTCGCTTCTACTTGCAGCGCTCACCGATTCGTATGTTGAACAGCGTTACCGCTGTGAATGCAAATCCGAACAGTTCGACGACAAGCTTCAACGATTTGGTCGGTCGTTTGAACAACGACTCCATGTCGAAGGCTCTGAGCTACGTTGGTTTGAATCTTGGATCATACGATCTCCTGGATCGTCAAGGTTGGGAACCACGCGCAGTGAACTACTCGATGTATCGTACATTGTTCTGGTCTGGCGACACCAATCGTCTTACCCGTCAACAACGCACCGATCTTCGCATGTTCCTTGCTTCCGGTGTTGCTAGCGATAAGCGTAATCTTATCGTCGCTTCTCAAGAAATTCTTGGCAAGCACATTGGATTGGATGCAACGAACGACGAACAATTCGTACACAACGTTCTCCGTGCAACCAATGCTTCAACCGGTGCTCTGAAGGGTGCCGCTCCAACAGACCGCACACCTCGCGCAGCTGGATACGATGGAAAGCAAGTCATGGGATTTGCACTTGCAGAAGGTATTTCGGAATCGGTTGCCAAAACCACCAATACCTATGACAATGCTATTCCGATGCCGAGCTTGATGAAGATCTACTCGGATGCCCAAACCAATGGTTTGGCTCGTACAGCGTACTACTACACCAATCGCGACGCAGGCGTTACCGATTCATCGATGGGTATCGCAACCAACTACCTCAACTACAATGTTGTGTTCTTGGGCGTTGACTGGCGTCACTTGCCACGCGCAACCACCAACACCGGTAGTGAGCGTATCATCCGTGCTATCATCGAATTCATCGAACGTTCCAACGGCGCTGTTGTGCCGGTAGAATTGGTGAACTTCAATGCTAAGCGCAGTGGAAGCGACGTTCAAGTTGATTGGACAACCGCTAGCGAAAAGAACTCTGCATTCTTCCAAGTACAACGTGCATTAGTGAGCGAAAAGGGAACAGGCTCTTACAGTGATGTTCTCTATAAGCCAGCTCAAGGTCAATCGACCGTTGCAACAAGTTATACCGGACGCGATGCAAACGTAAGTTCAGCTTCTGCTTGGTCATACCGTTTAAAGATGGTTGATCTTGACGGAGCAGTTCGTTACTCGTCAGAAGTTCTTGTTGCTGCAGACGATCAAGTTGCTACACTCGCAGCCAGCCCGAACCCGGCTACCAACGACGTCACCCTTAGCCTTAACCTTAGTGGCTCAGGAATGACCGAGATTAACTTGGTGGATATCAATGGTCGTACCGTGCAAACCATTGCAAACGACGAGATGTCCGGCGCTCGTACTCTGCACTTTAACGTTGCTGACCTTGCTTCAGGCACCTATACCGTTGTTGTAAAACAAAACGGTAGCGTGGTAAGCCAAACAATTCAAGTTGTGAAGTAAGATCTCCAACATCGATTCGCATAACAAGCTCCCGACTCACAAAGTCGGGAGCTTGTTTTTTGTCTACCAGTCAGAGACCGTGTTATACGTACGACCTACGGTCCACCACCTCGTTGGTGTGACGGCAAAACGGTGATTACAATGAGATGGAGGAATGAGGAGAGCGACGGCCCTCGGCCGGCGCGTATTATAACATCCTGAGAGCCGCTCCGGCACGGCGAATCGCGTGAAGTTCTACAGCAATTCTGCTATCGAAGCACAAAGAAATTCGATGTCTTCTGCATGATAATCACCCAAATGTCCAATACGAAAGATCTCAGCTTTAAGGTGATCTTGTCCGCCGGCAACTCTAATGCCGTGGGTGATTAAGAGATCTTTTACAAGTGAGGGACGGTGCGCCGGTAGTTGAACTGCAGTGACGGAATTTGATGGAGCCTTACTGTACAGCGACAAACCCATGGCACGTAACCTGGTGCGGAGATCCAGAGCTAGATCGGCATGACGCTTCCAGAGAGCCGGCATTCCTTCGTTAAGAATCATCTCGAGCGACACCTGTAAACCACAGATCAACGAAATAGCCGGAGTCCACGGCGTTGTGTTTTCCTCAGCTGCTATCCGGGCTTTTTTCAAGTCGAAATAATAGGAGGGCACATTGGCGTGATCACTGACCTTCCACGCACGTTCGCTGAGGCAGACGAAGGCTAGTCCGGGCGGCAGCATAAAGCCCTTCTGCGAGCCGCTCGTCACAACATCGATGTCCCACTCGTCCATGTGCAGTTCTAGCGCGCAGAGCGACGAAATGGCGTCAACACAGACCAGCGCATTGCTGTGCTCTCGAACTGCAGCACTCAGTGCACGAATGTCAGAGGCCGTACCGGTCGAGGTCTCACTATGCACCATCCACACCATCGCGCAATCCGGATGCTCACTCAGTGCCGGAAGAAGATGATCGACAGTAGCTGGTTCTGACCACGGAATCGAAACGTCGATAGCGTGCATACCAAAGCGAGCTGCCATGTCCACCCAACGACGAGCAAACTTTCCGTTGTTCAATACGAGAACCTTCTGTCCCACCCTTCCCAGGCTCGCCATCGCTGCCTCTACCGCACCGGTTCCGGAGCTACTGAGGATGATCACCTCCTGCGTCGTATCCACAACACGGCGAAGCTGAGGTCGAATGACCCGCACGATGGACTTTGCTTCCTCGCTTCGGTGATGAATGATCGGTTGAGATAAAACCTTCAGAACGCGATCGGGAATTGGCGTTGGTCCCGGAGTAAAGAGTGTATGAGGCATAGTGTGCAGAAGCAACTGAATTGTGAAACCAAATATACACGGCCTGCGGTGAGTGACGCTATAGAGCATGTGCCAAGACACTCGCCTCATGCAAAACTACCTGTCCTCACTTGCCGGCTGTCAAACTAAGCCGCATATTGCAGGTCGTTTTCACACAAATTTCCGATCATCGGACGAATGCATGCGCCGTATTACTTCCCCCGCACTTGTCTCCGCTCTAGGTGTTTTCGTTAGCTGCATGGTGATATTCTCCAGCATCTCGATCTCCGCTCAATCCTATAGGGTCGAACAACACAAAAGTGGTTCCTATAGTTATGAAACAGTGAAGGGCGACCCCTATGGCGTTCGGAAATATGTGTTGAAGAATGGTCTGACCGTGTTCACGAGTGTGAATCGCAACGAACCGCGTGTGCAGACGCTCATCAGTGTGAGAACCGGCTCGAAGAACGATCCGGCTGACGCCACGGGTCTCGCGCACTATCTGGAGCACATGTTGTTCAAAGGAACGGACAAATACGGAACGTTGGATTACACCAAGGAACAACCACTGCTCCAACGCATCGAAGATTTGTTCGAACAATATCGTCACACCACCGATGCGGAACAACGAAAGCAAATGTACCATCTCATCGATTCGCTTTCCAGTGTAGCGGCGACCTATGCCATTCCCGGTGAGTATGACCGAATGATGAAGCGCATGGGCGCGCGGGGTACAAATGCTCATACATCCGATGATGAAACTGTGTTCGAAAATGATATCCCGCAGAATCAATTTAGACGTTGGATTACCCTGGAAGCTGAGCGTTTTCGCAACCCCGTCCTCCGACTCTTTCACACTGAATTGGAGGCTGTGTATGAAGAAAAGAATCGTGGAATGGATAATGATGGTCGCGTCACGTTCGAAACCTTGCGGGAAGCTCTCTTCCCGCATCATCAGTATGGAACGCAGACAACTATTGGTACCATCGAGCACTTGAAGAACCCGTCGATGAAGGCGATTAAGCAGTACTTCAAGACCTACTACGTACCAAACAATATGGCTATCGTCCTCGTGGGCGACATCGATCCGGATGCCTGCGTGGCCGACATTGAGCAAGCGTTTTCTGCATACGCGCAGCAAACTCTGCCCAATACTCCGGTCATCCGTGAAGAACCGCTGAAGGCTCCCGTGGTGCGTGAAGTGCTGAGTCCTTCAACCGAAAATATCAGCATGGCTTTCCGCTTTCCGGGCAGCGCTCAGCGACGCGATATCGAGTTGCTTACCATGTGCGATATGTTGCTGTCGAACAGCTCCGCCGGCCTGATCGATTTGAATTTGAATCAGAAACAACGAGTGCTAAATGCCGGCTGTAGTCCGCAGCTCATGAAGGATTACTCCATGCATCGTTTCTTCGCCGTTCCTCGGAAGGGGCAAAAGCTGGAAGACCTTCGCGATTTGTTGTTGGGACAGATCGAGGAGCTTAAGGAGGGACATTTTAGCGAAGAAACCATGAAGGCTGTGATCAACGATTTGCGTATCAGTCACTTGAAGCAAATGGAGAGCAATAGCAATCGTGCCGCTATAATATCGCAAGCCTACACGCATGGCGAGGACTGGAAAGATGCGGTTCATTTTGTGGACGATCTGTCGACCATCACGAAGAACGATATCGTTGCCTTCGCAAAAAAGAACTACGGCAACAATTATGCGGTGGTGTACAAACGAAGTGGCGAAAAAACGGTACAACACGTTGAGAAGCCTGCTATCACACCGGTCAAGATTAATCGTGACGTGGAATCCGATTTTTCTAAGCAGATCATGGCTATGCCGGTAAAGAAAATCGAACCGCACTTCAGCGATTTTTCGAAAGATATTCAGCGCAAGACTTTGGAAAATGGTCTTGAAATTCTCAGCGTCAAGAACACCGAAAACAGTTTGTACAACCTCAACTTTGTTTGGGACTACGGAACCAAGGATGATCCTCGATTCAGTACCGCTATGCAGTATTTGGATTTCATTGGCGCCGGAGGCCTGAGCGCAGAGGATATCAAGACCCAGCTCTATAATCTAGGCTGCAGTATCCGAGTATCAGCCGGAAGTGAGAGTATGAGTGTTGAATTAAGTGGCAGCGTTGAGAATCTTGTGCCGGCATTACGCCTGGTAGAGATGAAGCTCAACAAACCGCAGCCGGACTCCTCGGCACTGAGCCTGTTGATCGATGGCATCTTACGTCAGCGTATCAATATCAAGAAAAACAAGAACGTTATTCTGCAGCAAGCGCTTTTGAACTACGTCACCTACGGAAAGCGCAACCCCTTCACCACGGTCTTATCCGAAAAGGAACTGAAAAGCCTGAAGGCGGAAGACCTTGTCGCTATTATCGCATCGTGGTCCGGGTTGAAACACAGAGTGGAATACTATGGTCCGCAAAGCATTGATCAAGTAGCTGCGATTGTTGCCGCAGAACATCACACGCCGACGCATCTCGAAAGTCTCCCGACGTCTGCACCGTTTGTGATGCAAGACGAACCAAAGGGCAAAGTGTACTTCTTGGATTTTGACATGATACAAGCAGAAGTACTCATGCGTATCAAGACGGAGGATCACTACTCAGTGCAGAACTCTTCGTTCTCTCGATTATACAACGAGTATAATGGCGGCTTGTCCGGCGTGGTGTTTCAAACCATCCGAGAGTCCAAAGCTCTGGCCTATTCTGTTCAAGCCGGGTTCATGTCGCCTCGTCGTGCAGAAGATCCCTACGTCCTCAGCGCTTACATCGGTACGCAAGCCGACAAGCTGCCGGAGGCCTTGGCGGCTATGACTGATATTTTAGAGAAAATGCCCCGTAATGACGACGCCTTTACCAATGCCAAACAAAGTGTGATGGAGAAGATCGAATCCGAGCGCTTTACAAAGATGGCACTCATCGATCAGTATGAAACGCTGCACAAACTGGGTGTTGATTTCGACGTGCGCGAACAAGTGTACACGATCATTCCGACGCTGAGTTTTGACGACATTGTGCACCAGAGAGATGAAAAGGTAAAAGACAAGAAGTTTAGCTTCATCGTGCTTGGCTCGAAGTCACGAGTTTCAATGACTGAACTGCAGAAGTACGGAGAAGTAGAAACCCTGAGCTTAGAAGATGTATTTGGATATTAATGGTATGATTGACCTATGAAAATTATCAGTGCAGAAGAAGCGGTTAAAGTAATCAAGTCCGGTGATCGCGTGTACATTCATTCAGTCGCTGCTGCGCCGCAAGAACTCATTCAAGCAATGACACGCCGCGCACCTGAGTTGCGGAATGTTGAAGTTGTTCACCTCCACACAGAAGGACCCGCTCCATACGCCGCCGAAGAATGTAAAGACAGTTTTAAAGTTCATGCTCTCTTTGCTGGCGCAAATATTCGACCCGCGATGCGTGTTGGCAGGGCAGATTATATCCCGGTGTTTTTATCGGAAGTGCCCTTGCTCTTTCGTCGAAAAGTTCTTCCCCTCGACGTAGTGCTAGTTCAAGTATCACCGCCGGACCGACATGGATATTGCTCTTTAGGCGTTTCAGTGGAAGCTACCTTGGCTGCGGTGCAAACGGCAAAGCATGTGATAGCGCAGATCAATCCGCATATGCCGCGATCCTTGGGCGACGGCAATATCCACGTGTCGCAATTCCACTCCCTCACCGCAGTCGACCACCCCATTCCTGAAGCATCATACACGGAACCTAGTCCTGTTGAAGAGGCAATCGGAAAACACGTCGCCGGACTCGTGAGCGACGGCGCTACGTTGCAAATGGGCATCGGAGCTATTCCGAATGCGGTCTTGAAGTTCCTGGGTAACCACAAAGATCTTGGGGTACACACAGAGATGTTCTCAGACGGACTCATCAGTCTGGTTGAAAAAGGTGTGGTGAACAATCGTTTGAAAAAGAAACACTCTTTCAAAACCGTTGCCGGTTTCGTGATGGGTACCAAACGTTTGTATGATTTTATCGACGACAATCCCGGTGTGCTCCTGCTCGATGTTGCGTATGTAAACAACACCCGTGTTATCGAACAAAATCCAAAGGTCACTGCGATAAATAGTGCCATTGAAGTAGATGTGAGCGGACAAGTCTGCGCCGACTCCATCGGCTCCCATATTTATTCCGGCGTTGGAGGTCAGATGGATTTTATTCGCGGAGCTTCTCTGTGCGAGGACGGAAAGCCAATCATTGCTCTACCGTCAACAACGAGCAAGGGTGAATCGCGTATCGTGGTAAATCTGAAACAAGGTGCAGGCGTGGTCACTACCCGCGCTCACGTTCACTATGTGGTTACGGAATACGGTGCTGTTAATCTCTACGGCAAGAACATCCGTGAGCGCGCGAAGCTTCTCATTAATATCGCTCATCCGGATCACCGCGAACACCTTGCCCGCGAGGTGTATGAATGTCACGGTTTTGAATAAATACTTCCGATTGTTGTCAGTCGCAACGAAGTCACCAAATAGTAAACATTTCGAATTGCTGTGCATTAATGCGATGTCTGTTAATGCCATGTTAATGCCTCGCCGTGCATGGATTTAGGCTGTATGTTGACATCGCTCAACATATCACGGAGGCTCCCATGCTACTACGCTCCCTATTGCTTCTCGTACTCTGCGCCCCCACCGTCTTTGCGCAGCACATGAACCAAGGCACCAATTTTTGGTTGTGCTTTGATAAAAATTATCGTGAACCGGTAACATCCGACCAATACTACTCATCTGTTGATGATGTAGTTCTGCGGGTGGAAGTTGCGGCAAGTAACGATGATCAAATCCACTGCGTTGCCTCTGACAATTCTTGGCGAGTTGATTTTGAAATAAAGAAGGGTCAGGTAAAGGTAATCGAGGTGCCACGTCGTTTTGAAGTGCTGGAAGCCGGACTGCAGGGAAATAAAGCCATACATCTTACATCATCCCATCCCTGTTCGGTAGTGGGAATAACTCGACGCTTTCAATCAACTGAGTCGTTCTCCATTTTTGATTGCACAGAACTTGGGCAGGATTATACCCTTGTCGGTCATGCGAAGCTGAGCGATGAACTCTGCTCGCAAGCTTGTGTTGTTGCGACGGATGACAACACGGATCTGTCTGTCCTGTTGCCTCAAGGTATTTCTCTTCGTGGCATCGTGACCAGCAATGTTCACGTGCATCTCAATCGTGGCGACGTGTACCGAAGCGTTGTTGACACAAAGAGTGAAGGCACTGCAGATTTTAGCGGCGCAATCATTCATGCCTCGAAAGCAGTAGCGGTCTTCAGTGGTAGTTCTCTGGCTTATGTGCCGGCCTACAGAAATGCCGGTAACCCCTTGGTGGAGCAGCTCCGACCTACTTCCTTTTGGGGTAAAACATTCATCACACTACCTCCTACCGGGCGCACGAGTTATTCCCTCAAGTTAGTAGGCGCTGGAGAAGTTTCTGAGATAAGCTATCAGCGAGGTGACGGAGTGGAGAAACTAAGCCTACAACCGGGAAGCTCGGTCGATATCGACAATGTTCGTGGAGTCACTACTGTGCACTCGTCACAGCCTATTCAGTGCTTTGAATTGACACACGGATTTAAGGATGTGGACAGTATCGGCGATCCCTGCATGATCTCCTTACGTCCGGTTGAGCATTACGGGACATCGTGCACTTTTGTACCTATGGATATGCATGTGCCACAAGATGAGGTTCAAAACGGTACTCAAAATAACAGCACGACGATCCGGAAGACGGAGTCGTCGTCCCACCCGGTTGCCATGAGAAAATCTTCGAACTCTGTTCCGACGATGTTGGAACCATCGGTTACTACTGCATACACTAAACCTTCAGTACAGCAAGAGCAACGGGACGCATTGCAGCCAGCTGTTTCTACTCTCGATCATACCAAGATGCAAGGGTTTCAGCTTGGCGGACACACGTTCGCCGTTGTCCACGCTTATCAGTTTGCGCTTGTGTGCGTGCCTACAGACGCACTTCAGAGTTTGATGACAGATAACGGAGAAGTGGTGCAGCTACGTCATGTCGTAAAAGTAGACGATACCTACTCTGTCGGAGAAATCGTCCTCGATTCACTGGACAGCGGTTTGAACGTGCATTGCTCAAAGCCCTTCGGAGCCATACAATACGGCTATCCGGATGAGTTTGATGCGTATGGTCACGGCTTGTAGTCTTTCAGTCACCTGTAGTCACCAACGTCAAAAGAATTATTATTCTCGCGCGCTTCGCGCGGCGAGAATAGTAAATCTCCTGACGAATATTTCGAGAAATGCTGGGTGCTAGTCAGCGCTTTACTGCATTAATTGAGCGAAGCCAAAGTGTGTGAGGATGACGCGGGCATCATCCTCTTTTTGTGTGCCCAGGAGCAAGCGCTTGCCCGACTGGAACACCAATTGGATGCCAACTGTGCCTCTAATATTGAGCGCTTGGCCGGCTCCAAACACGCCGATGCGATAGCCCCAGCCACCGTATTCCACGATAGGACGGTAGTGCCTCACCTGCACGCTGCGGAGCTCTGTCCACTGTACCGTGCGATATTTTGGGATGAAGGGTGTGAAGCGATAATGAATGCCTTCCGTGTCGATACGAGTGTCCAGACTCATAAACCACAAGAGAGCATTGACTCCAAGCAGCACGCAGAAGATGATCAAAAGAAAAGCAAAGGGCACAGCGCGATCGCCGTATTCGGCAGAATGAAAGAGGGAGTTCCATCCTAAGAACAGCATGGCACAATCGGCTACACCAAGGCCGATCCAGAGCAAGGGCTGACGGAAGTGTTGCCGTTCTGTGAATTCATTCATCGTCATCTCCATATCGTATCGTCCGCGAAAAGCCGTTACCTCGTTTGGTATCTGCAAAATGGACAAGCTGGCGAACATAGATGGTAGAAAAAGAAAAACCCCCGACGAGAAGAGTCGTCGAGGGTTCGTGAATGCTTGAGATGCATCGTTAGTGCAGCTCTTCTACTTGAACTGGAAGGTAGACAAACACTTATTGAAGATCGGCAGGTACACGCCTTCGTCGGCCTTATTCCATGTTACAAACACGCGGTAGAGTTTGTTGTCTTTCACGCAGAGGTACGCATTACGACCAATACCTGCGGCGGGTGAATAGCTGAACATATACGCCTTAGCGCCTCCAAGAGTGGTAGCCTTTTGCTGGCTTCCGCCAAACATACCTTTATTGCTTTCTGCAATCTTGTCCAGGTTGGATTGCTTGGAAGCATCCAGGATGTCAACTTGAATCGTACAATCCAAGCGGTCACCCAAATATTGCGAACCGGCCAGTGCTCCTGCGGTTTTCACAGCCTTTGCGCGGAAGTTGTCGGGAATGCTGATAGAGTAACCCTGACCAGGGACGTTTTGGAGGTTGGCTGACGGAGCTTCGGGACCTTGTTTAATAGTGTCAACTTTCGGTGCTTCCACTTTCGCGGGTCCGCCACACACGAAGGTGCTGACAATCTCGTCGATTTGCGGCTTGTACGCGTCAAAGGTATTGCCAAATGCGGAGAACTCGAGTGTGGTAAGAATCGAATCTTTCAAGCTGTAATATTTGAAACCCTTGAACTTGCCATCCGAACCATCAGCAGAAAAGCTGAGTTTTACGGCATCTTGTCCGCCTAGCTTTGTATTCTCTTGCGGTTGATAGGCTTCGGGAGAAAAGATCTTGTCTTCTGTAATGAACTGCTCCAGTGTTTGATCTTTGTCCATGTGGCTTACGCGAGCTTCAAGCTTTGCGGCGGCTGGACCCTCTTTGAAATCGATGAAGCGTTGTGCGGCATCGGGCGAGGAGAGTACGTAGAAGCGCTTGCCGGCTTCCTTATTCACTGTCCAGTTCTTTGGATAGTGCACCACCATGCCGTCAACGGGATCGGTGTAGACGTCCATTCCATCCACTTTAGCCGGTTCTACTTTCTTTTCCGAACAACTCACCGCCAGCACTAAAGCCAGGGCAAAGGTGTACAACAGGACTCTGTTTTTCATGGTTTACTCCAAGGGATTTGGTGATAGCGACGACCGTGCAAAGGCGCGGACATTCAACGAAATTGCCCGGGGGTTAGTCCGACGATGGACATCAAGTGGGCAGGGGAAAACTACTAAAAAGATGACAATTTGTCTGCGAATTTCTGGCAACAACCCCTAGTGTCGCATTCTCCGGAATTCACGCCCCAATAGCCCGTATCTTTGTTTTCAGAACCGTACATCTTATGCGTCTATCCGAACAATTTTGTCGCGAACTGGCTCATGCCTTTCGTGAATGCGTGCATCAGGGTCGCTTTGCGAACGCCGTCCTGCAAAAAAAACTCAGCCAAAACCGTCAGTGGGATCCTGAGCTTCGTTCACTCTTTGCTGAGTCGCTCTACTTTATCATCAGACATTACACGCGCCTCCTGCACGCCTGCGGCATGAGTGCTGACGACGATGCTCACAGCGCTTTGCGCTTAGTGCTTGGTGCCTTGCGCTTGCAACGCCTCAGCATTCCGTCAAGCTTGCAATCCATGCTTCGTTCCGATACGGAACAACTTCGGCAACGCTGGCAGGATGCCGAGAACACACGCACCCTAGCGTACTCAATCCCGGAATGGCTCGACGAGATGGGATCGGAAATTTGGTCATCGGAATGGCCTACACTTTTGGCCGCTCTTCAGGAAGAACCCAAAGTGTGCATCCGCTGCAACGAACTCAAAATCACGCCGGCAGAGTTACGCCTGCGCTTGGAACTGTTGCAGGTCAAGATGCAAAGCTCTCCGCTTCGGCCCGAAGCCATTATCTTTCTGCGCTTCTTGAATGTGTTTTCGCTGAATGAATTTCGCGACGGACTCTTCGAAGTGCAGGACGCTGGATCGCAGTGCATCGCGCCATTTTGCGACGTGAGCGAGGGCATGCGCGTGATTGACGCCTGCGCCGGAAGTGGTGGCAAGAGTTTGCACTTGGCGGCACTGATGCACAACACGGGACGCATCATCTCGATGGATACAGAAGAGTGGAAGCTCACCGAGTTGAGTAAGAGAGCGCGGCGTGATGGCGTGTCGATTATCGAAACCCGACACATCTCGTCCACCAAGGTCTTGAAACGTCTGCACGACTCGGCAGACCGCGTGTTACTTGATGTACCATGTTCGGGCTTAGGTGTGCTGCGTCGCAATCCGGACACCAAGTGGCACGTACAGAAGGCAGATATCGACCGTTTTGTGTCGCTACAGCGCGACATTCTGGATCGTTACTCACTGATGGTCAGACCCGGCGGTAAAGTGATCTACGCCACCTGCAGCATCCTTCCGCAAGAATGTGAGAAGCAAGTGCAATGGTTTCTGTCGACGCATCCCGGCTGGGAATTGGAAGAGCAACGACAGCTTCTCCCGCATGTTGATCAGTGCGACGGTTTCTTTATGGCCCGCCTTCGGCGTGCCGGTGGCTTCGCTGCAGACGCCGTAAGTTCTGATGCTACGGAGAGCGTTTGAAAGAATTCGGCAGCGACACAAGCTCACACCACAACACTCGAGTTGACAATGGATATCAAGCTCACGAAATACAGTCACGGTGCCGGTTGTGGCTGCAAGCTCTCGCCGGCAGTGTTGGATCGCATCCTGCACTTCAATGAAGCAGCTCCGCATTACCCAAAACTCCTCGTGGGTAATGATACCCGCGATGATGCGGCGGTGTATGATATGGGCAACGGACAGGGCTTGATCAGCACGACTGATTTCTTCATGCCCATTGTTGACGATCCTTTCGACTTTGGTCGTATCGCATCAGCCAACGCCATTAGTGATGTGTATGCAATGGGAGGGAGCCCTGTCATGGCCATCGCAATACTCGGCTGGCCCATCGACACGCTTGCGCCGGAAGTGGCGACGGAGGTGATTCGCGGAGCACGGGCAATCTGTGGTGAAGCGGGCATTCCACTGGCGGGAGGGCATAGTATTGACTCGCCGGAGCCAATTTTTGGACTGGCAGTGAGTGGCAGCGTCGACCTTCGTCATCTCAAGCAAAACTCACAGGCAACACGTGGTTGCGAACTGTTTCTCACGAAGTCGTTGGGGGTGGGCATCCTCAGTACTGCCGAAAAGCACGGCGTGCTGGAGCCGGAATTGCTCGGACGAAACATTGCTTCAATGACCACGCTCAATAGCATTGGCGAGGCTTTTGGCAGGATTGACGGTGTTAAGGCAATGACAGACGTTACCGGATTTGGCTTGCTTGGACATTTGGTAGAGATGTGCGACGGCTCACAGCTCACGGCAGAGATCTCGCTGAGCACATTGCCTCAACTGTGCGATCTGAGTGCCTTCATTGCCGAGAAGCGAACTCCGGGTGGAACCAAACGGAATTGGAAGAGTTACGGGCACCGTATTCAATTATTTGGAGAGCGGGAGGTCGCCGACAAATTTGATGAATACTACGAGTCACTCGCAATCCTCTGCGATCCGCAGACGAGCGGAGGCTTGCTGATCGCAGTGGACCCAAGTGCAGTAGCGGAAGTTATGGAGCTGATGCGCGAACGAGGATTGCATAACTACTGTACACCAATCGGTCGTCTGATTGCTCAAGAAGACGCAGCGGTGCAGGTACAGCGATAAAGCCATCATGCACGGAAAAGGGAGTTGGAGAAAGCAGAGGAAAGCAGGGGAAAGCAGCGGATAGATCATTCGTGTTTTTTTCGCAATAGCTCAAATCTCAGATCGAGCTAAGTCCTATAATACCCGCAGGATGGTTATTTTTGTGTTTTCGCAGCATTTGCGAGTCGTTTTGTTGGTCGCCTATTTGGAGCATCATGAACATCGGAGTTCTTAAGGAAACGCAAGAGAACGAGCAGAGGGTGGCACTGACACCGGATGCCGTCAAGCAACTGAAGGCCAAGGGATTTTCCATCGTCATTCAGCAAGGAGCCGGCTTGCCGGCTTCGTATGAAGACTCCGCCTACGAGGCACAGGGCGCCACAATTGTAGCAAGTGCAAAAGATGTAGCGGCGCAGTCTGATATCATCTGTAAAGTACAGGCTCCGAGCCTCGAGGAAGTGGCCTTGTTGAAGGATGGTTCGGCATTGATTGCAACGCTAAACGCCTGGAAGAATGCCGATGTGATTGCGGCGCTGAAGGCAAAGAACATACGCGCGTTTGCGTTGGAGCTTATTCCTCGCATATCGCGTGCGCAAAGCATGGACATCTTGTCATCCATGGCCTCAGTAGCTGGCTACAAGGCAGTGCTATTGGCCGCAGCGGCAAGCGGACGTTTCTTTCCGATGTTGGTGACAGCCGCCGGAACCTTAGCGCCGACCAAGTGTCTGGTTATTGGTGCCGGTGTGGCGGGACTTCAGGCAATCGCAACAGCACGTCGCTTAGGTGCCATCGTGGAAGCGTTTGACGTTCGTCCCGCGGTGAAGGAGCAGGTGATGAGTTTGGGTGCCAAGTTCGTGGATATCGATCTTGGTGAGCAGGATATGGAAACAAGTGGCGGTTATGCAAAAGAACTGAGTGCGGAAGCAAAGCGACGTCAGCAGGAAGGCCTGGCCAAGCACGTCGCCCAGTCTGATGTCATTATCACAACGGCAGCCATTCCCGGCAAAGCTGCGCCCAAAACCATAGCAGACGATATGATAGCGCAGATGAAGCATGGTTCCATCATTGTGGACCTTGCTGCTGAGACCGGCGGAAATACCAATCAAACCAAGGCGGGTGAAACGGTCGTCACCGCCAACGGTGTACATATTATTGGTCCTGTCAACCTCTCGTCCTCCATGCCCTTCCATGCATCGCAAATGTATGCTAAGAACTTGGTGAATCTTATGCTCCTCTTCGTACGCAAGGATGGAATTAGCGTACACTTGGACGATGAGATTCTGAGCGCATGCTGCGTGTAAAACTATTTTTGTGTAAGAGTGTTTAGGGTGCTATAATCGCCGCCAATTTTCTTGGTGCGCGAGGTTTTTTCTATGAGGGCTGGAAGGTGATGGAGTTTGTACTGTCTAGGTCTAACCATCTTCGGAGAGGTCTGCAATGGCTACGAAAAAACAAGCAAAGAAAACGACCGGATCGTCGCTGAAAACGAAGGCGAAAACCGCGTCATCGAAGTCCGCTGCCTCCAAGAAAGCGGCAGGATCGAAGACTGTGGCGAAAAAAGCCGCGTCCTCGGCATCAAAAAAATCATTACCAAAGGTATCATCAACGAAGGGTTCAATGAAGAAGGCAACGAGTTCTGCGTCGGCAAAAGCGACAAAGAAAACAGCGGTTAAGAAAACTACTCCTAAGGCTGCGCCCAAAGCGGCTCCAAAGGCAAGTGCGAAGAAAACCGCACCCAAGCCGGCAGCGGTGAAAAAAGTCAGTGCTAAAAAAGGTAGCGAGAAGAAAGTTGATCCGAAGGCCAATGCCAAGGTGCAGGCTACAAAGGCTGTTGCAAAGAATGCCCCCACTCCGAGTGCTGTAGAGCCGGCGTCGAAAGCAGTTCAAATTGCGGCACCTTCAAGTGGCAAGCCAGCCAAGGGATTGATGTTGGTAAAGAGCGCCACTGCTCCTCGTCGTCCGCGACGCAGCTCCGAGAGTCCAACGCCAAAGCTGGAACCTCGTGTGAAGAAAACAAATCCCAAGAGCGAAGAAATGTTCGAGCGCACTCAGTCGGCGCCGCATATTTCGGCTCCGAAGGTGACAGAGTTTCCGCAAGCTTCGCACTATACCACGCCTGAACCGGTAAAGCCCAAGGCAAATGTGCGTTATTCGGATAAGGACTTGAAGATGTTTCGCGAGCTCATCGAGAGCGAAAAGGAAAAGACTCTCGACGAGCTTCGCATGTTGAAAGAACGTTTGGAAGACTTAACCAACTACGAGGCCTCCGAAGAAACTGCCGTGTACTCCATGCACATGGCCGAACAAGGCTCCGAAGCAGTAGAGCGCGAGAAGACCTACGCACAAATTCAACGCACGACCGACTACCTCCGCAAGCTTGACGAAGCACTCACACGCATCGACGAAAAAACCTACGGCATCTGCCGTCAGTGCGGAATCCTTATCGCCAAAGAGCGTTTGATGGCTGTGCCAATCACAACACTTTCCGCCTCTTGGAAACTGAGACAACAGTGTCCCGCCGACGGTATCGATCGCATCGGGAAGTAAGTGTTGTCGTACATACTTCGTATGCAAACCCTGCTTCGGCGGGGTTTGATGTTTGTGGGAGGTAGGCATTCGCTAAATATTATTAATCGAACGAACTTTAGGAATCGCCCTTTTCAAGTCTGCGTCAGAACGAGAAGTATGGATGATTTATTCTGTATTCTTAACAGCCGAGCCGAAATCTCTGCCATCACGTTGATAGAATTTTTCGGCAAGCTTTAGGTAGCGCAAAAGATGTAAGAAGACCAAAAACGCGAATGGAAGCTGTCATGGCGCGATGAGTATTTACGTTGGATTGCCGGATTTGCAAATGCAGACGGAGGTATACTCGAAATTGGCAGAGATGATCGGGGCACAGCAGTAGGTATTTTGAACGCTAAGGAGTTGTTGGAGAATTTGCCCAATAAAATTCGCGATGTTCTCGGTGTTTTCGTACAGGTGCGGTTGAAAAATGAAGGCGATAAAGAACGAGTGGAAATTTCTGTTGAGCCCTATCTGTACCCGATTAGCTATAGAGGGGAGTACTACGTTCGAAGCGGAAGTACTGTACAAGAACAAAAGGGGTCAGCACTGGATCGTTTTCTCCTGCGAAAGCAGGGACGTGCATGGGATGAAGTGCCTGTCCCAGGCACGAAGGCAAGAAGTCTATCGCGAACGGCGATTTCAGTTTTTCGTGCTTTTGCCTTGGATAGCACGCGTATGAGGAGTACAGAAGGGCGAAATTCAGTTGCGGACTTGATGGAGAGTCTTCATCTCACAGATGGTCCAAATCTCAAACGCGCGGCAATACTTGCCTTTCATTCTGATCCGGAAAAATTCATTCCAGGTGCGTTTGTAAAAATTGGATACTTCCGCTCTCACGCCGACTTAGCATTCTATGATGAAATTCACGGCAATTTGTTTGGACAATTGCAGACTGTCTTGGATTTACTTACGACAAAGTACTTGTTATCATCAGTCAGTTATGATGGAGTCCATCGCGTTGAGACCTTAGCTGTTCCGCTATCCGCATTACGTGAAGCCGTGTTAAATGCAGTAATACATAAAGATTATTCTATGGGAGTTCCGGTGCAAATCAGCGTGTACTCTGACTCATTAATGATATGGAATCCTGGTCAGCTTCCTGAAAAATGGACAGTCGAAAAACTTCGGCGAAAACATTCCTCGGTGCCCTACAATCCAACGCTCGCTAATATTTTTTTTCGAGCTGGTCAAATAGAGGCATGGGGGCGGGGCATCGAACAGATATTCACTTCGTGCAAAGAATCTGGCCTTGCTGAGCCCTCAATTGAGGCTGAAACGAGCGGTCTATGGCTGAAGTTTGCGATTTCGAAAACATTTGTCGAGAATGTTAAACGAAGTTCGGAGAAAAGTTCGGAGAAAAGTTCGGTGAAAAGTTCGGTGAAAAGTTCGGAGAAAATCTTGGCACTGATGAAAGAAAAACCGGAGATTACCGCTTCCGAGATGGCAGTCAAAATTGGAATTTCGCAACGAGCAGTCGAGGCGCAGATTCGAAAGCTTAAGGATGCAGGCATTGTACAGCGGAAGGGTCCGGACAAAGGCGGATATTGGGAAGTTGTTCGCTAAAAATTCGACTATTCGAAAGTTCAGTCTTCGTACTGGTGTTTCACTGCATCTCCCACACCTTTTCTACGCGTTGTGGCAGACACTGCATCTTTCGACGCACGTTTCTTCGCGCTGTGGTTTTTGGATCGTAATGGAGCGCGATGCGGGGATTGATATTCCAAGTGATCGCTTGTGGCGTCTGCATTCACGCCCACTTCGTGGTCGATGAGCGAGAGTATCCGGCTGAGCAATTGTGTGCTCTTCGAAGTGTTGGGTGGCAGGGGAGTATGCTTGCGGATAATGATTGTGTCGACATCCTCCGGCTGTTCGAGAAAGTGCAAACGACCCTGCGAGGCAAGCTCACTGTCGATGGAAGGACGGTGTCCGGTAAACATACTGTAGGTCGGCGTACCAAGCATGGCTGACTCTCTGTTCATGGTTCCACCGCCACTGACCACTAGGTCTGAATGATAGAGAAGCTGCAAACCCGGAACGGCTCGCTCAAGGATATGCAGATTGGTCATCGACAAGTGTTTGGCAATTGACTCCACAAAGTGTCGATCGGTGTGTGTGCGCGGACTCACGAGCACATGTACTCCATCTTCCTTCGATAATCTCGTGAGCAAGGCTCGAAGAATATCCTCGCTACGTCTGTCGTGGTAGTTGGAGGTCATCGACGATGGTCGCACACTCACTACAATCGCGTCTTCCGGTATGGATAAGGACGCGCGGAAATGTTCATCCGGTTGTAGCTCGGAAACATAGAGTTCTTCTTTCAATCCGTCGTAACGTTCAATTATCGACAACGGAAGATTGGCCTCACGGAGCGCAGATTCAGGGAGCAGGGTTGGACACACCATCCTCGTTGCACAACGCTTGAAGATCTGCATCTCCGTCCACTCGTAATCGAAGAATAAAATGTTCGGCAGTTTCATGAAGCGCGAGCAGATCGAGAGTGCGCGCGAGCCGTGACTCAATGCAATATCCGGTGTGAAGCTGCGAACCACGCGCCATAACTGCCAACTCCGATGCAAGAGGTTCAATACTTTACGAATAGGGTTTGAACCGGCGTGCTCACCAATTACATGCGCGCGGATGCCGGCATCCGTCAGCAACTCCAGCGTCTGCGCATAGCGACGGGTGCTGATGAAGATCTCATCACCTCTCGCTTCCAAAGCAGCTATGATGGGCTTGAAGAAGGGAACGTGCGGTGAATTGTCGATGTCGATCCAGATTCTCATTCTAACGCTTCAACTGCAAGGGATGTGCCAAGTATCGAGTTGAAGGAGGAGAATGGGTGAAGTGTTGCCCGCAATCGCGGATCGCAAGAACTCGGGGGGCGGAATTACGTGCGATGTCTCGATTCTCGTCAAAATTCAAACATTTCCTGGGTGTGTCCATCGCTACGCTCACGTGATGGAGAACTACAGCTGAGGCTGGACAGTACCAAGGCTGCATTGTATCTTGCAGCTTCTGCAAAACAACAACAGCAAGCATTGCACCACTAATTGGGAGCCTCGTATGGCCATTGCCCCAGCCTTTAACCTCAAGCAGTGGATCGACGAACATCGTCATCTGCTCAAACCACCGGTCGGTAACCAGTGCGTGTACGCCGACACCGATTTTATCGTGATGATTGTGGGTGGACCCAACTCTCGGAAGGACTATCACTTCAACGAAGGGGAAGAGCTCTTTTACCAAGTAGAGGGCGATGCCACGGTGAAGATTATCGACGATGGTAAGCCACGCGACATCGTCATCAAAGAAGGTGATATGTTCTTATTGCCTCCACGCACCCCGCACTCTCCACAACGCAAAGCCAACACCGTTGGCTTGGTAATTGAACGCAAACGCGAAACCAAGGAGCTTGATGGCTTCCTGTGGTACTGCGAGAATTGCGGTACGAAGATGTACGAGGAGTATGAGTATGTGTCCGACATCGTCAAGCAACTCCCGCCAATCTTCGAGCGCTTCTACGGAAACATGGAAAATCGCACCTGCAAAAACTGCGGTACGGTTATGGAACCACCACCAAAACTGAGCTGATATGCCAACGGTGCGTGCTCTCCAAACAGTTGTCTACGAAGTACCGGATATGCAGACGGCAAAGGAATTCTACTCCCGCGCTTTTGGCTGCGAACCCTACTTCGACCAGCCCTTCTACATCGGTTACTCCATTGGCGGATGTGAGCTGGGCTTGCATCCCGACAACTATGCACCAAGTACCAGCCGGAACGTGGTGGCGTATTGGAATGTGGAGGACATCCACTCTGCACTTCAACACTTCCTGCAAAGCGGTGCCGAATTGGTTGATGACGTTATGGACACCGGTGGAGAAATACGCGTTGCCATGGTTCGCGATCCCTTTGGAAACTCGATCGGACTCATCTCCGATCCTACGTTTCGTCCGCGGGGATAAAACAAAGTATGGTTCACGCTCTGCCGCAGGCGGGTCGTGTGCCCTGTGTATTGATCATCTCCTGAAGTGATATGCGCGCATGCTCTCAGAGTATTCGCACGCTCAATCGCTCCACTATTTCTTTCGGAAAGACTACGTATGAAGATTGACATCCACGCTCACCTTATGCCCGATTATTGGGAGTCGCTCAAGGAAAAGTTCGGCTACGGTGGCTTCATCCGTCTCGAACACCACAAAGCGGGTGCGGCGCGCATGATGCGTGATGACGGAACCTTTTTTCGCGAGGTGCAGCAGAATTGTTGGGATCCCGAATGGGTGCTTCGCGACATGGATGAGCACGAGGTGGACGTGATGGTGCTGTACACTGTGCCCGTGCTGTTTTCGTACTTCGCCCAACCGATGCATGGACTGGAGTGGTCGATGTATTTGAACGACCATCTTGCCACCATCATGCAGAGGTACCCTAAACGTATGGTAGCCCTCGGAACCGCTCCCATGCAGGACGTTGAGATGGCCATTCAGGAAATGACGCGATGTGTGCAAGAACTGGGGCTGCCGGGATTGCAGATCGGCTCGAACATCAATGGGATGAACCTGGATGATAAACGCCTCTTCCCCTTCTACAAGGCTGCGGAGGAGCTTGGCTGTTGTCTGATCGTGCATCCATGGGAAATGGCAGGTGCCGACCGCATGGAACGCTACTTTAACAAGTGGCTAGTTGGTATGCCCGGCGAAACGGCATTGGCACTGACGTCGATGATCTTTGGCGGAGTGTTCGATGCCTTCCCCAAACTGCGTGTATTGTTCTCGCACGCCGGTGGAGCTTTTCCCTTTACACTCGGTCGAATCTCGCACGGATGGCATGCGAGACCCGACTTGTGTAATGTGAACAATATTCAAGATCCCCGTGAATACGTGGGTCGTTTCTGGGTGGACGGGATCACGCACGACCTTCCGGCCTTTCGCTATCTGCTGGAAGTGATGGGTGAGGACCACATCTGTTACGGCACAGATTATCCTTTTCCTTTGGGCGACCTCGAGCATGGCAAGTTCCTCGAGCAATCCGGAATTGATCCAACCGTGCTACAGAAAGTCTTTGCCGAAAACGCGCTGCGTTTTCTCAACCTGCCGGCCTCACGCTTTGCCTGAGCACCGGAGAATGCATATCCGAACGAGCTAGCTCAGTCCAACTCTTCTTCCGGAATCTCAGAGGCATAGTGATGCATGCGGGCTTCGCCCTGATGCATCTCGATAATCAAATCCGCATCCGCGATGGAATTGAGACGGTGTGCGATAATGAGCATCGTTACGCCCTTAAACTCCTCACGAATGGTGCGCTGAATCAGAGCATCGGTTTGCACATCCACGCTTGCTGTGGCCTCGTCCATCACAATGATGCGCGCATCGGTAAGGATAGCGCGGGCAAGACAGAGAAGCTGACGTTGTCCTTGAGAAAAGTTTTGCCCTCCCTCACTCACCGCAGCGTTCAGTCCTCCAATCGAGCGAACAACGTCATCCATTTGCACGCGGTGCAAAGCAGCCCATACCTCGTGGTCACTGTAATCAGAAAAGCGATCGAGGTTCGAACGCACCGTTCCAATGAACAGCATAGGATCCTGCGGGATCACTGCCATGGCACGCCGCAGGCGCCACGTAGGAATAGTCGCTATGTCGATACCATCCACCAATATCCGTCCCGCACATCCCGGTACAAAGCGGAAGAGCGATTGGAACATGGTGGTTTTGCCGCTACCTGTTCGACCGACGATACCCACGCGCTGACCGGATGCAATGCTGAAGTCAAGCTCTCGTAACACCAAGGGCAAGTTGTCTGCATAGCGTGTGCTGTACTTGTCGAAGGTGATGTGTCCCGCCGTAGGCCACACACGTCTGTCGTCAAGCACGGGAGTTGCCGACGTCACATCCTCGGGCTTCAGTGCGGCGTAGGCGCGGAGTCGTTCATACGATGTCATCCGTGATTCCACTTCACTAAACGAGCGCACACACCAATTGAGATTAGCCCAGAAGGTGAGGGCGTAGGTGATAATCACGCCGGCCATTCCGGCTGTGAGTTGGTCGTGCGAGCACATAAGTACCACGGTTGTCGTCGTGGTGAGCGAGATCAAGCCACTTAACAATGGCGCTCGGGTACTGAACCAACGGTTCAAGAGGATAGAGCCCCAGTTCATGCGTTGGAAGAACGACAGCTTGCTGACGAAGGCCTCGGTGAAATAGGCTTGTTGTCCGAAGGCTCGAATTGTGGTCAATCCACTAATACTCTCCTTGTAGTGTGCATAACGCGGAGAACGCGAAATGCTGGACAGACGCTTAGCCTCACGAGCGCAGCGACGGTAGTCGCGTTGCAGACGATAGAATACAACGAGTGCGGGCACTGCTGCAATCAGCACGAAGGGGACGATACTGACGATCAGTACCAGCGTCCCAAGCATTTGCGCAAAAGAGCGAATGGCACTCTCAAAGTTCCAACCCATCTCGTCATCCACTGACGACAAATCGTGGGCAAAACGATTGAGAATACGTCCCATCGGAGTCGTATCAAAAAAGCGCAGCGGTGCAGCAAGCACGGCAGCCAAGGTGCTGTTGTGTATGTCTCGTCCTGCCATCGTCGCCCGCATCATCCACACCAATCGCTCCACCAAGTTTGCCAGCAGTACACTGATGCCAATGAGACCATACACGCTAATGGTGTGCATGGGATCTTTCAACCACTCGAACAGATGGAGCGCACCATGCGAGCTATCGGACCATAGTGCTAGCCAAGAGTTCTGTATGATCGGGAGAACCACCACCAAGGAGCACGACAAGGTCAGTCCCGCATACACCATCCAGGGTCGGGCACCATTCGCCGATCCAAGCTGCTTCAAATAACTCACAAACACTTCCGCCTTAATCGAACCCGTAGCGCGATCTTCTTCATCGACAAGCGAACCATCGTGCTGCGTACCGGACGCAACTGCTGTGCTATGTTTTTGTAGTTGAATGGCCGACGCCGTCTCCTCTGCATTGCTGTGTTCGTCGTAGAACATGCGAAAGCGCTGAGAAGCCGCCAGGGCATCTTGCAAAGGTGCCACAACCTCAATACGACCCTCGTACATGAACGCTACGCGGTCAAAGCGATGCAGGTGCGAGAGACGGTGTGTAGCCACGATGCGGGTGCGGGCGGACCAGTGACCAAAGATCAGCGCGTCGACAAGTGTGGTTTCGGTGTGCACATCAACGGCCGCCAGAGGATCGTCCAGCAGAACCACGCCTGCATCGTGCATCACAGCACGAGCGAGGGCGATGCGCATCTTCTGACCGCCCGACAGGTTTACACCTCGTTCGCCGATTTCGGTATCAAGGCCGGCACTGAGTTGCGCTACATCATGGTCCAGTGCGCTCAAGGCAATGGCTTGTGTTACAGCCTGCTCGTTGTGTTCTGCCGGCAGACCAAACAGAATGTTGTCGCGTATCGTTGCGTTTAAGATATATGCATCTTGAGCCACGTATGCCATGCGCGGCAGAGTTTTGTCATCATTGCCAAAATTGAGTTGTCCGCTTCGAGGAATCAACTCACCTAAAACAGAGAGCAACAGTGCACTCTTGCCGCATCCCACGGCGCCAACCAGGGCAATACTCTCGCCTGCTTGAATGTGCAAGCCGATAGAGTCGAGCGCCAGACGTACAGGAGATTTTTCATTCTCAGGCGCTTGCGCGCTCTGAGATGTCGTCGACGCAACCGCTGTCTCAAGCACGCGATCCGCTTCGACGCTCCAGTCATGGAAGTGGACACTCATGGCCGTGGCATCGGAGCGTTGATTGCGACGCTCGGGCGCATAGGTCTCCAAGTGATACAATCGGTGCAGTCGTTCTGCTGCCACCTTTGCGTGCGATAAATTCTTGATGAAGTGTGGCAATGCACCAATCGGCATTTCCAGCTGCATGAAGACAAGCAAGCAGGGGAAGATGACGGCAGGCGTCAGGATTCCACCCATCAATACATAGCTTCCAAAACCGGTGAAGGCAACGATAGTTGTGGTGCTTAGGAAGATCATCACGCTTAGCGCCTCAGCTCGGATAAGCGAAACGTAGGCACCAATTTCCTTGGCGCGCAAAGCGTCTACTTCGGCGCTCATGCTGCGTTCCCAGGCGAAGTATTTGACGATGCGGATGCCGGCGAGGATTTGCGACATCAGTGTCACGCGGTCGTCGCGATACTTCCAGAGTTCAGAATCGTGTTTGGCAAAGCGTCGAGCAGCAATGCGGGTTATAGGCAGCATCACAACCAGAGTGGCAAAAGCTGCCACCGCAGCCCAACCGAGCAGATACACCAAGATGAGAAAAGAGCCACTCAAGTGCAGAATTGCTGTTAGGATTTCGGGCAAGAAGAACGAGGCATCAGCAATGCCCTCAGCGTCATTGGCCATGTGATTAACCAAGTCGCCGGATTGCGTGCCCTGCTGAGCTCGGCGCGTCAGCGCGAGTGTATGCCGATACACGCGCATGTTCAGACCGTTGGCGATACGACCCCAACTCTTGAGCGCCCAGTAATAGAATTGCTGAACCACCACACCATCGGCTACGGCAGACAATGCAAGGGCGATGGCAAGGACTATGGTTTGATTCAACAGATCAGGTTGCGTGTGAAGGACGCCGACGTTGTGAAGAAGCGCACGCATTAAGAGCGGTGCACTCAGGGCAATGGGAGCATTGAAGGCGTGCAGAGTCATAGCCCGACGAGCTGCGGAGCCGGCTGCCCAAAAGGAATCCCACACAAAACGGTAGGGGTGGGGCGTGTCGACCCGTTGGTAGTCAGCCTCTACAGCAAGCGGATCCAAATCCGGATCCAAGGGCGGCATGTCTGCCGCCGTGAGCGGTCTTCGCCTGCCCAATCGAATGAGCGGCGTAACGTGACGAAAAAGTATTTCTGAAATATTCATAGGGAAGAAGGATTCAATGTCAACACAAAAAAAAGCCCGGACAACAGTGTTGTCCGGGCTTTAAGAACCAACGTTCTTGTGCTTATTCCGAACAACGTCTACGATGAATTTTTACGACGCAATCAAGTCCCTGACCAACGGTCGGGCATGCCCATGCGCGATATGAAAATCCGGTGTACTTCATCGAAGAGTATTGTTTGTTTTGAATTCAATGTGGCCGAGAGGACAGGCGTCTCGGGATCATGCGGCGACAGAGGACAGGCGTCTGCGCGGCTTCATCATGAAACGAATGTAAAGGTTCTACTGTTCACGACAAAATACCTGCAGAAAAAAAAGATGTCGACATCCGCAGTTCGCAATCAAATACTATATGCTTTTTATTACTTGAATGAAAGCATTCTAGTTCGGGGCAATAAGGGTATTCGCACGAAAATTAGCGGAAAATACCTGAGACATGAGTCGCCGTTAACGGGGTAACGGAGCTTCAATAACCACTACTGCCATGGCGTGTTCGTCGGTGTGACTGAGGCTGATATGGATGTGGTGTTGAGCCCAGCGTTCGGCCATGAGGCCACGGAGGTCGGCAACGGGTTGTCCGCTTGGCAGGTTCTTCAGCCCGCACTCTTTGAATTGAAATCCGCGAGTAATGCCGGTGCCGATGGCTTTGCTGAAGGCTTCTTTGAAGGCGAAGCGTGCGGCAAAGTGTAGGGCTTCGGTGCCTTTAAAGCGGCGACAATATTCCTGTTCTATTTCTGTGTAGATGCGATTGACAAAACGATCTCCATAGTTGCGGATGGAATCGTCGATACGCGACACGACACAGAGGTCCGATCCAATGCCGACGATCATGCCTGTTCTCCGGCTTGTTTGAGTTCGGTCATGCTAAACAGCGGGAAGAAGGGTACCGAGATGGACTCCAACGCTTCACGCCCACCGGCTTCACGATCGATCACGCAGACTGCTCCGATAATCTGCGCGCCGTGGTTACGCAGGTCCTGAGCGGAGAGCACCACTTGTCCTCCACTCGTCACCACATCTTCCACGATTAGTACTTTTCGTCCGCTAATCGATGCACCTTCGGCAATCTTGCATGTTCCATACTCTTTTGCTTTCTTTCGCACAAAAGCAGCGGGAAGCGAGCTATGGAGCGAGAGAGCCGTTGCAATCGGCACGCCGCCAAGTTCCAATCCGGCAAGTACTTCCGTCTCTGTCGGTACCAGACCCTTGAGCTGCGTTGCGATATGCGCCAATAGATCCGGCTTTGCTTCGAACAAGTATTTGTCGAAATACTCGTGACTTATGGCTCCACTGCGAAGTACAAATTCTCCGGTGATGTGGGCTGTATGGTAAATTGCTTTTGCCAGGTCGTGACGGTTCATAGGCCAGGTGCACAGGGTTGTGTGAAGACAAAGGGTTGCGTACAAAACTATCGTTTTTAGAGTTGCCGATGCTACAGAGTGTGATGGAGGATGAGGATATACGGCGGACAATCCGCCAGGCGATGCATAATCGTTTCACTGTGGCGGTGGAGGAGCAGTGCGAGGGTGAGTTCCATATGCGTCGCGACGAAGAGCATGCGCAACGCTTGATAGCGGGAGAGACGGAGGAGATACAAATCCGACTCTACAGTTGGGCGCCCTGGTGCGTGTCGCTTGGCGCCAATCAATCGGAAAACGACATCGATACGAAGCGCATTCACGAGCGCGGCTACGGTATTGTACGGCGTGCAACCGGTGGTCGCGCGGTGTTTCACGCCGAGGAGTTGACGTACTCCTTGGTAATGAGGTTGCCGGATGAAATCCAGTCCTACCACATTTATCGCTGGAGTCACGAGTGGTTGCGGGCGGCATTGGAGGATTGTGGAGCGAAGGAAATCGTCTTCCAGAAATCACAACCGGATTTTGCAAAACGCTATCGAACGGAGGGTGATAGCATTTCATGCTTTACCTCAGCCGCACGATCTGAAATCATGTGGCATGACCGAAAAGTGGTGGGAAGTGCGCAGCGATTGTATGGTCGTGTGCTGCTTCAACACGGATCCATTCTGCTCGGGCCGGCTCACGAGGAGCTGGCCGATCTGGTGTGCTTGGATTCTGCAGAAAAGAGGGAGAGCCTTCGGCGATCCATACAACAGCAGAGCGTGAGCATGCAGGAGATCTGCTCGCGCACTGTCAGCGTTCGTGAATGCCTGCTGGCAGTGATGCGACAGCTGCAGACGTTCTGACGCGAAGACATTTCTATGGAGCCATGCTAAAAAACGACAAGAGCCCCGTAGAATTCTACGAGGCTCTTGGTGTATCAAACACAATGTGTCTTAGTGATGCTTTGCGGAAGGAGCAGGAATAATGATGTTTCCTTTTTTATCCTTCTTTGTCGGGTCGATGGTAATGACGCTCGGATCCACCACGCCTTCGTTGTCCTTTACCTGACCATATGCGCTGATCTCAAATGGAGGGAAGTCTGGATCCGGTGTTTCAATCACCACATTGGCATTCCAGTAACCACGTTCGCGACCAATGTAGCTTCCATTGATACGCAGTGTGTCGCCGGGTTGAATGGTAACGGGACCTTTCTGATCAATGATCATTCCCTTTGTGGCAAGCATACGCTCAATCTTGAAAGGCTTGGTGTCGTTGTTTTTCAGGTTGACAAAAAAGTGCGACGTATCACCAACGTGAATTTCGGGGAAGTTGAAAGACTGCGGTGTAAGCGTGAGCGGACGGAAGATGTTTGCCTTGAGGTACATCAGCTTGCCCATTTTGCTCGGATCGTCGTTGGCATAAATGGTCATCGTCTTCGTAAGCTCGCCGGATGCCAGCGCTACATTGAGTCCGATTCCGATTTTTCCTGTCTCGCCCGGCTTAATTGGATCGTGGTTGTAGTGGGGTGTGGTGCAACCACAACCAACACGAATCGTGTCGATCACCAGATCTTTGGTGCCGACGTTTTTTACCCAAATGGCTGTGTCGAGCGACACCATTTTAAGCGGATTATTTTTAACCGTGACTTTACCCCAGTCACAGGTTTCGCCACCAATGATTTCCATTTTTGGTTGGGCGTATGCGATGCTGCCAATCAGCAACGCCGCTCCAATCATAACAGTGCTTAGAAAGTTCCTCATACGATTTGAAATTGATGAAACACGATTTGAATGACAGATTATTCGATGAACCACAATGTTCATCTCACCAACGCAGCTCCATACGAGCTTAGTGTCCCGTCTGTTTTTGCAGAGCTTGATGCTGATGATTCACACTATCAATTCGCTCGGCAACCTCACAAACGGCGTTGCTGGCAATGTGGTGAACTTCTTCAGCTTGCGAGGGACTTATGTCCGCATTGTTGCCAATGTTATTGAGAACGAACTCAATGTCGGTCAACAGCTTTTCAATTTCCGGATTGCCTTTCGACTTATCCTTCAGTGCCGACGCTTCCTTCAGTAGATCCTTGGCTATTTGTCTGTTCGGCAACTGTTGCTGAATGGGAAGACACTTTTCGCAGGCCACTTCATTGTCGACGGCCGTGGCGAGGTAGATCTGGGAACGGCGCAAAAAGTCCGAAACCTGCCGGCTGCCGGCAATAACCGGTGTCGGTACTACCGCGGTGTCGCCGGGAGTCACAGCAGCCATGGATACAACATGCGGTTGTGGCTGTATCTGCGAACCGATGTAAATGCCGATCACTAAAAACGCTAAACCGCCGGCTAAGGCAAAGCCAATAGCCTGCGGACTCATAAAGAGTTCACGAATCGTTTGAATCAGGGTACGGTGAGTGCGTTGTTCCTCAAAGTGAGGAGCAACCTTCGGCGCTCGTACCGTGGCGTTCAGAATGGAGTTCTCAATACGCGACAGCTTCGCTGCGTCGGGTTCGACAGCTTCAGATGCGCTGCTGTTTTTCATGAAACTCAGCGATTCGCTCAGCTTCGCTGCCGTTTGAGCCAGTTCGGGTTGAGAGGCTAAGGCATCGTCCAGAACACGCTTCTGCTCGGCGCTTAGTTCGCCGTAGTAGGACAAAACGATGAGTTCATGGAACGAGGTATCAGATTTTTTCATACGCTTCCTTTCGCACTAACAATTCGGGGGAAACCGGACCGAAATGGCCTCTGAAATGACTTAGAGATCATCTTTGTAAAATGAAAGCTTCTTCTGCAGGTTGTGAATGGCTCGAAACAAGAGCACTTTCACCGTTCCTTCGGAATTTCCCAATTGCTCGGATATTTCCTTGAGCGGCAAATCGTGGTAGTGTCGCAAAATGAACACTGTTCGCTGAGAAGGACTTAGCTCGTCCAGCGCGGCTTGAAGGTGTTCATCAATCACTCGTTGCGAAAGAACCTGCTCCGGGTTGACCATAGGATAACTCATCCCATCAGTCCGAACCTCATCATCGTATTGCGTCCCGGTTTTGGATGCCTCGTACGAAAGTGTGCGAGTTCGATTGATGAAGGTGTTGACGGTGATTCGGTACAACCAGGTGCTGAGTTTGGAGTCACCGCGGAACTTCTCCAAGGCTTTGTACACTCGGATGAAGACGTCCTGGGTGATATCCTCTGCATCGTCGTGATCCCTGCTCAGATCAAAGGCCAAAGCATAGACCTGCTTCGAGAAGCTGCGGACGATGTCCGTGAAAACGTCAGGATCCTGAGCCAGTATCCGCTCTACGAACTCCCGATCATTCTCAATGGAACCGAAACTGCGCGATGCCATAGACGCTTTGAAGATGCTGTTTGGTTGACAGCGGTGTCAGGAAAAAACGACGAATCTCTGTTAAAACGAAGCATTAACAGAGCGAATCCCTAAAATAGGGGATTTCGAAGAAATTTCGTAGGGTATGATCAATGGCCAAGGATAAGGCCATGGCTTTCCGCGCCGGCTTCGCCTCGCAGGATAAGAAAATACGCTCCGGCTGCGTAGGCTTTTGTCGAAAGCCTCAGTTCGGTTCCCAGGTCGTGTTGGCTGATATGTGCCACTACGCGACCCAATCCGTCGACCAGTGAAACCTCATGAACCAACGGATTGCACACGATATCGTCTTGATCATAACGAAACAGATTCGTGGTATCGCCCAGATCTGAGCTATGCTCGTTCACTTCACTGAGTATGGACAATGAGTAAAAACTGCCACCGGCGGTTGCACCCATCGCTTGCGAGCAAGAATAGGGTGATGTTCTCTGGTTGTAGATCAAATGTCCGGCCAGACCACTATGGACTGCGTTGAGACCATGCTCACTGCCAAACACCAGGTACACGCGATGGGCGTCGGGGTCAGGCAGAAAGAGCGAGGTATTGACCGCCGCATCTGCACACACAAAATCGACAGGCAACTCCGATCCGACGGGAAAATCGAAGGCGAATGCAGCACCAACGAGATCCACAGGTGTCTGCACGAAGAGTGCTTGTTCCACACCGTCTTGGACGTGAGGGGTGCGCTTGACGCACTGAATTTCGTTGTCTTTCTTCGTCTTACTGTGTTCCTTACCAAAGTTGATTTGCACGACCAAGTTGTCACTAAGGGTAACATCCCCACTGCCGTCACAGTCGGCGTAGGTAGCCTTGGCGCTATCCCACACGAGTGCCTCTTGGGGAAGCCAGAGCGTACTGCAAGGCTGACGTTTGTACCCACGCACGTTGCTGGCACCGGAGCCTTGTTTGAGAAAAGCGCCAACGGTGGTAGCGTCACGGGAGTCAACGAGGCCATTGTTGTCAGCGTCACCCGGAAACACATTCACGAATCCATGGATGCTGACTTGGTATGGAGCGGAACTGAGATTCACAATCATGCCGCCGCTGTCGCTGGTGACAGCTTGCGCATGGTTAAAACTGAAGGTGAGAGCCGTTCCGTTAGGTGCGCTTGGTCTCACGACAAAGTCCAAATGGATGGCAACAGGATTGTCGATTCCGGGATCGGTGACCGCAATACCCGATAGGGCGCCTATGTGCACGCTTCCGGCACCGGAGGCGGTATCGGATAAGTCATACGCAAAACTTCCCTGCATACCCATGTCTCGGGCTTTCCAATCCGAGAACACCACGTATTGCGATCCTTGGTATTGGAGTTCGAAGCTGACGCCGGTGCAATTGTTAACGCCGCTTACTTCAATGTCCATTCCAAACAACTGGGTGGCCGTAATGAACGATGCGCGACCGGAGTCTACATCCGATCGTACTATTCGGATGCTTTGGGCATGAAGGTCGTTGAGCGAGAAAAAAGTGAGCAGCAAGAGTGCTAGAATAGCGCCCGAGTGCCTAACATTCTCGTGTGGTGCAGTAAGTGTAAGGGGAGCTTCTTCCATGAGTACAGCGCCTTTGAGGGGCGGATCGTCCAGACATTCGTTCAACCGTATGGTGCCAATCGCAAAGTCTATGCCAGACAAGGAATTAGCAAAACGGCGCCAATATTACACCGAAACGTCGGCGGCTTCCTCCAGGTCTTGATTCCGGGCTGAGGCTAAGCTTCCTTCGGCCATGAGTTCGTCGCGTGCGGCATCCAGGATACCGTTAATGAAGACGGAACTTTTTTCGGTTGAATACACTTTCGCCAGTTCGATCGCTTCGTTGATGGTGATACGCGGAACGATATCATCAAAGGTCTTCATCTCGGTAATCGCCATGCGGAGCAGTTGGCGATCAATAAGGGCGATGCGTTCCAGATCCCAATTCTTAGCCAAACGTTCGATACGTTCGTCCAGTGCAACAGTGTCGGACAACGTATTGACGAACAACGTACGAGCAAAGGAAATATCCTTCTCGCGCCAGCTAATGGGGGTATCGGCTTCGAGTTCTTCCACTTCTTCCGGCTTCAGGGGACGACCCTGTTCTTGGTGTGGCTCCTCGTTCAGATTAAAGTCTCTGTAAAAAATATGATCAAACACAGCATTGGTGTTCGACTCGGTGGCGTCGTATGCACTAAGCATTTGCACGACTTTTTCACGTGCAAGACGACGAGTACCGTCAACCGACCGTTGTTGACTCAACGGAAAGGAGGCAATGTCAACTTTAGAGATCTTGGGCATATGTCAATGGACGTAAGGGCGACGAAGACGATGGTTGTGCATTCGTTGTCTGCGCCGCTGGCACAATATAAATACGCACAGCCAAAGGCTGTGCGTATTGAAAAAAGCAAAGCAGAAAATCTGCTGTAGACGACGAAAATTGGGTGTTAATGTCCGCCTCGAATGTTCGGAACACCGCTAAAGCCACCGTGAATGTGACGTACCTTGGCGATGCGTTCTTCGGCAATGCGGTTCGACGCGTCAACGCTAAGAATGTTGTGCTCCTTTGATTCGCGGAAGATGCGCGAGAGAACTTCGTAAATATTCTCCACCTTGCGTGTTACCTGTTCCGTCGACCAACCTTCAATTTCTGAGCTCACGTTGATCAAGCCGCCGGCGTTAATGACATAATCCGGAGCGTAAATGATGTTGCGTGCTTTCAGAGCTTCGCCGTGCTTCTGTTCGTCTTTGAGCTGGTTGTTCGCCCCACCGGCAACTACCGAGCATTTGAGCAGCGGAATGGTCTCGTCGTTAATGATCGCACCCAATGCGTTTGGCGACAGGATATCGCAATCGAATCCGTACACTTCATCGGGGCTGATATACTGCGCTCCGCTATCTGCCGCAAGGGCACGGGCTTTGTCTTCGTAGATGTCGGTCACAAATACCGATGCGCCTTCTTTTACCAAGTGATGCGTCAAGTGTTTTGCTACATTTCCCGCTCCCTGAACTACAATGCGCTTCTTGGCTAAGTTGTCGCTCCCAAATTGTGCTTTTGCTGCTGCCTTCACACCCACATACACACCCAAGGCGGTAAAAGGCGATGGGTCGCCGCTGCCTTGGCTGCCGCCCACACCGGTGACGAAGCTCGTTTCCATACGGATGTATTCCATGTCCTGCACGGAGGTACCAACATCTTCCGCTGTTATATAGCGACCATGGAGCGTGTCGACAAAGCGACCGTAGGAACGGAACAATTCCTCGGTCTTCTGGGTATGAGAATCACCAAGAATTACTGCTTTACCACCGCCAAGATTCAACCCGGCAACGGCTGCTTTATACGTCATTCCGCGCGAAAGACGCAGAGCATCGGTGAGTGCTTCCGCATCACTGGCATAGTTCCACATGCGGGTGCCACCCAGTGCCGGTCCGAGCGTTGTGTTGTGAATTCCAATAATAGCGCGAAGGCCACTCTTCGGATCGGAACAGAAGACAACCTGTTCGTGTCCGTATGATTCAAGGTCCTGGAACATAGTGTTTTACGTTGAAAGGGTGAACAATCGTATCGGACTACCGTGCAGGCGAAGGCTGCCACCGAAGCCGACTGTATGACGTTTGCTAGAAAACCGCCCCTGAGAGCAAAGTGAAAAGAAACGTTCACAAAGATACACCGAAAAGGCGGTATAAATGAGAGTCTTTTATCCGAATTTTAAACACGCTTTTTCGCTCTACAAAAAAGCCCTCATCACGCTTATTTCGATGGTATTTGTAAATGCTCAGGGTGTATTTTATAGCGTCAACACCGGTGTTGAGCAAGTACTCATGTTGGGACAGACATGCAGAGGTGTTTCCGCATACTGACAATGTTCGTGTGGCTCGCTGCCTTTTATAGTGTAGAGGGGAGACTGCAGGCACAACAAACAACAAAGGGTAAGGACTTTTACGTCGCTTTTCTGCCCAACATTCATCAGATACCCGGCGCATCCGATTACCTCTATCTCTATGTGTCCGCCGAAAAAGCCACCAGTGGTTTCATTGCGTACAACGACGGACTGCGATCCTACAACCAACCGTTCCTTCTCTCAGCCGGTCAAATCTTTAGCATGCAAATTCCTTGGGCCGACGCAGAGCCTCGTGGATACAATCAGATGTCCAACTTTGTGAATGGCAACGAGAATGAAAAAGTAACCCATCGTAGTTTCCACGTCACCGCCAGCGAAGACGTTTCTGTGTACGCATTGAACCACGCCGTCACGACCGCCGATGCCGCGATGGTGTTTCCTACGCCGGCACTTGGCACCGAGTACTACGTGATGAGTTATAAGTCCGACTTCTTACTTCAGAATCAAAACCAACTTTCGATTACATCCACACCCTCCGAGTTTGTGATTGTGGCGACACAGAATAATACGGTGGTGCAAGTATATCCCTCAGTTCCGACCACCGAAACCGGCATGAATGTGAAATCAGTCATTCTAAATGCAGGCGATACGTGGCTCTGTCAAGCCCAATTCAATACCTCTAATCTGCACTATGATTTAAGCGGAACTCGTGTAGAGTCGACAGCGCCGATTGCATTGTTTGGCGGACATCAGCGCGCAACCGTTCCGGTGGAAGATGGCGCTGTGGCGATTTCCCGCGATCAATTGTACGAAGAGATGCCACCGACATCCGTATGGGGATTGAATTATATCATTACCCCCTTACCTACTCCTCCTGGCACAAGAGTGATTAGCGGCGCAACTGATCTGTATCGCATTGTTGCGGCTCAAAACGGCACAACAGTGAGCTTCAACGGTGTGGCACTCACGACCTTAAATGCCGGACAGGTGTTCGAGGCGCCTCTCACGCAAGCGGGATTGTTGAGTGCATCAAGTAAGATCTTGGTTTCACTCGTGCGCCAAACGAGCTCCGACGACAATGGACACCTGCAAGCGGGCGACCCCTTCATGCTAATTGTTCCGCCGAGATCGCAGTACATGAAGAATTACACCGTCATGAGTTGCGAGGCTACCGGCGAATATCTCTACCAGTTTGTGACCATTATCACTGCCGGATCAAACTCCTCATCGGTACTTCTGGATTCGGCTCAGGTTAAATCGAGCTTGTGGAATCCCATACCGGGAACTTGTTACGTGTATGCTCACGTACCGGTCACATCCGGAGTGCACATCGTCAATAGTCCGCGCTTGGTTGGTCTCTACGTTAGCGCCTACGGCTATGCACTGTCCTACGGATATGTGGGCGGTATGTCGTTCGTGCCGGATATCGGAAACGATGCTCTGACCGGTGGACCAGATCAGTCGATGTGTATAGGCGATACAGTAGTGTTGCAGTCTACCGGTAAGGCCGTCAGTCGACGGTGGACACAAGCAGGTTCAACACAGCGTTTTCCATGTGATACCTGTCCGTCGATTGTTGTTCACCCACTATCATCCACGAGATACATTTTCTCAGGAACAGATTCGCTGGGCTGTGATATTGTGGACACGGTACTCGTCACAGTGCATGAGATACCGGATGTATCCATTAGTCCTGTGCACGAACTCTGTACCGATGTTCCGGTGACGCTTCATGCAAACGGTTCGTTTGAAAGTATTGAATGGACTCCTTCAACCGGATTGTCCTGCACTACATGCAATAACCCAATTGCGAATCCGGGGAAGGACATCACCTACTATGCCACCGTACGCAACGGAAGTTCGGCCCGCTGTATGGCGGTCGACAGCGTTCGTGTACGCTATCGCTACGGAATTTCCAAAGCTTTCCCCACGGGAGACACCATTTGCAAGGGCGACAGTGCCTTGCTCCGGCTCCACTATGGCGGATCACTGCATTGGTCTCCGTCCAACACCCTGAGCTGCGCAAGCTGCGATTCCGTGATGGCCTTTCCGTCGTCCACGACCACATACACTGTCAGAGCTGACTCTGCAGATTGCACGTCGCAAGCTCAAGTAACAGTGACAGTAGTCAATCCGCCAACGCTGAGTATTGCCCATGATGTTAATGTCTGTAAGGGACAAGCCGCGGCACTCTCTGTAACAACCAATGCATCGCGCATTCAATGGTCGCCACCGACGTCGCTCTCGGCAACCAACCGATCTCAAGTAATGGTAACCACCGATAGCGACATGCTGTACACGGTCGAAGCGTCATACAACGCAAACGGTTGTCGTGCCATCGACACTGTGCATGTGCACGTACTCAGCGTACCCAGCGTACAACTAAGCGCCACTGATACAGTGGTCTGCGGTTCATCGCCTGTCTCCATTCACGCATCAGTTTCCAATGCGAGTCTCATTCGCTGGCAGCCAACTGCCGGTCTAAGCTGCGATAGTTGCGCTGATGTTGAGATCAACACGAGCTCCGATCAAGATTTCGTGGTGTGGGCGATCAATGCCAACGGATGTCGAGATTCAGCCGTGATACACGTGCACGTGCGGAACGCTCCCAGTCTGAGCCTTCAAGACCACAACCTTAAAACCTGTAGTTCTGCTCCCATAGGCTTACATGCCACATCTAATCAGCCGGTGGACTGGCAGCCCGACAGCGTGCTGAGTTGTTCTGCATGCTCGGATCCGATTGCCACGTTCCCTTCACCAGGCAGATACGTGGTACGCGCCCACGCCGCAATAAGTGGTGGCTGTGACGTGTATGATTCGGTGGTGGTACAAGTGTTTGCAGTTCCAGCTGACAGTTTGGTGAGCGACCTCGACACCATATGCAGCTCCTCCGGTGCAGCACATTTATCGTTCATGCATGCCTCGCCCGGTGAAAGCTATCTGTGGGATGCTACTTCACCTGGCTTGAGTGATTATTCCAGCGCCAGTCCTGACGCACTGCCGCAAGTCACGACAACCTATCGTGTGCGCGTGACGAACAGCGACGGCTGTTTTGTGGATCGGCAGATCACCATTGCTGTGATACCATGCGACAGGCAACTGCAGGTTAGCTCCGCAGATGCGGGCACCCTCAGTGCCTGCGGATCGGCGTTTGCCCGCATTACTTTGCACAACAGTGGTCATGTACCCATTCAAATCGATTCCATTCTTGAGTTCGCGCAAATTGGAGCCACAGCTTCGCTCGATACCAGTGTGCACCTACCGCTTCAACTTGGCGTAGGGGAAACTCGTGATGTTCCTGTGAAGCTCGTCCCAACCACACGAGGCGCAGTTCAAGTGGATTTCCGTGTGGTGTCGAGTAGCAGTGCGATTGCCGGTGATAGTTCTACGGTCGTCAGTGTGCGCGCAAGCGCTATTGCCTATCCGCTCGAGTTGACAAGTCGTTCCATTGCCGTGTCAGCCGGCCAGACGGTTCGATTACCGATCGACATCCACAGCGACGACTGGCAGAATATCGATCTGCATGAAATTTTAATACGCTTGCGCTACGCGCAGCGGTGGATGGAGTATAGAGATACGACAGAGCTCGGTGTAGCACTCATGACCAAGGGATGGAAAGTGCTTTCCGATAGTCTTTGGCATGACAATGCAGACGATCTCCTGCAGTTCAGACTGAGAGGAGACAGTGCTTTAAGTCTGGACGGCATCGCTATTCTTCCGCGCTTTCAAATCCTCCTATCGCCCGACGAGGAGTTTGCACTGCATATCGACAGCGTCTGGTTCCCGGCCGAACAACGCTGCATTAACGTCAGCACCCAAGACGAAATTCTTCAATCCATCGGTTGCGCGCGCAACCTTCGCCAAGTCACATCCACCGGTCAGAATTTCGATCTCCTCCAAGTGGATCCCAATCCGGCACGTGAGCTTCTGAAGTGCGTGTACAGCATACCATTTGAATGTGAGCCGCAATTACACATCATCGATGCTCTGGGACGTCGCATCGAAATCCTTCACTCTGTTCAGCAAGCCCCCGGTACCTACGAACTGCTCAGCGATATCAGCTCACTCGCTAACGGCATGTACACCCTACATTTCCAAGCCTGCGGTCGCGACCTGCTACGCAGCTTCGTCGTTCAACACTAACACGACTTTTTCCTTTCGACAACCTTTTTCGTACCTCGCTCCGCTTGCGGAGCGAGCCACTCGCGGTTTTTGAGCTTTTCCACAAAACGGCGATTTCGGCTAGATTTTGAGGGTGTCGTCGGGGAAAAGAAATGTGTGTGTGCATAGATTTTTACTAAACTATGTGTCCATCCATCTGCAGACGCTGCGGTGTCTTGAAGAATAACTACGAATTCAAGCAGAATTTGATGATTGTTCAGTGCTCATGGGATGCAGTGCCGCCGGATTCATACTAACCGCGAGTGGCTCGCATCGCTTGCAGAGCGAGCCACTCGTGGTTTTTGAGTTTTTCCACAAAACGGCGAATCTGCTAAAATTTTGGAGGGCGTGCTGGGGATAAGAAACTGCGTTGTGGGAAGATTCGTGTCGAGTTCTATGACCAGTTTTTCAGGGCGGACGTGTCTAGACGAGCGTTCTGCTCGGCAGAGTATGACAAAACCCTGACGATTCAGTTCGGCGGAGCGAGTGGGGAATGTAGATAGGGGAAATGGAGAAGAGCGAGTATACGCTGACGACAATGCCAATGAGACAAGACAAAGACAAGACAACGAGAAACTCGACGCCAATGACGAACACGATGGAGTTTGAGCTCGAGGCGAAAACCGAGAGTTAGTGCCTGGAGACTCGGTTCGAATTGCTAAGAGACCGGATGGTGGTGAGTTGAGGAGGAGGCAGGGGAAGCGGCGACGTATCCGGAGGCTAGAGATAGCAGAACGATTGGGTGCGTGCGCGAAGCCCACGCACCCGAATCATGAATCATTATTTGACGGTAGCGCGAAGGGTGTTGACGAAGTGTTCGTCGTTCAGGTCGTTTCCGCAGGCCAGGATTTTGAGGTCCGGACCGATAAGGATGCGCCATGGGTAGCCGACGTATTCGAAGGTTGCGGGACCGTCGGTGGCGCCGTCTTTCACAAATTGGGCGGCGACGATGCTGACTTTGCCCTTGGTTTCATCTTTGACATCCGGCATTTCGCTAGCAAGCGAGAGAGCGATGATTTCGATGGCGCTCTTGACGTTTGCGTGGCAGATGCCAACGAGATTGCGGGCGCTTTGATCGCAGCTGGAGCAGTGATCGGTGCGCAGGTCGAGTAAGCTGTACTTGCCGCGTAGTGACTCTTGGGTGTACTTCTTGTCCTTGCCTGCTATTTGATAGCTAAAGCTCGGGATCGTCTTACCGGCCATGATGGCTGCGTTCGGATTCAGGTAGAACTTTGCTGCGCGTGTGAGCGGATGATAGGGAAAACGTTCAGTGATTGTTTTGTACAAATCTTGTTGACGATCCTTCTCGCCGAGCACACTTGCTTGAATGAGTTCAGAGTATGCGATAGGCACAACCACGTTTTCGTTTTGGTTCTTTGCAATAACCTGTTTGATGTAGGCATCTTTTGCTGTGCGTTCTCGCAAGTTGAGGGCTTTGTACATCAGTTGTGGATCGATAGCCCAAAGGTCAGACTCCGGTCCGATAACGCTGAGAGCCTTTTCGAGTGTGGGGCCATCGTTCATATCGCCGGCCATGAGGCTGAGCAGGTTGATGTACTCAAGACGAAGATTGGCGCTGTCCTTAGTGTCCTTGATTTTGGCTTGCAACGCTTCACGTTGTTCTGCCACCTTCATCTTCAGGTTGAAGTTGCCCATGTCGAAGTTGCTTTGGTTGCCGCCGTTGCGAACGTGGCGATCCATGTCAATCTTCATGGTTTCGTCGTAGTTGCTTTTATAGGTGGTCATGGAAGCGAAGGTGCTGCAGAAATCCTGGAAGGACTTGTCGCCGCAACTCAGGGATGCAGAGGTCTTCGACGCAGACAGGACCGACGGATCGAAGCGCAACTCGGGATTCATCACCACATTTTGTAATGCAGTAAAGTGTCCGTTACGAATGCGGAACTCTTCCGCCTTTGTAGGACATCCAATCGGGCTTTGAGCCGGTGTGAGGCCGTCGCCACACACCACTGCCTGCCACTCAAAGCGAGTAGACGGGAAGGGTGCGTTCAGAACGTAGGCGCCATCTTTTGCGGTCATGCGGCGCATGCCGCTCGTTAGACTAAAGTTGTTGAATGTGCCGATGGCCACCACAGAGTCGATGTGACTCGGAGCGGCAGTGCTGCCAAGCTTGAGTTCAATGTCCTCATGTTGTGCACTGCGAGCACTGAAGGGCACGACATACTGTTCGTGGTTGAGACCGTTGAATTGGATCTTGTAAAATCCCGGACGCCACAGCGAAATGGCGAAGGCGCCGTTGGAAGGCAGATCGAAGGTGCTATCCGGTCGATCGGAACCATAACGGTACACGTTGACTTGCGCCTGAGCCAATGGCTTTCCGTCGTGACCCAACACGTGTCCGCTGAGCGACGCCGGTTGAGCCATAGCGGGAACGCTAAAGCATAGGGCAAAAAGAAGGGTGCGAAATGTCATAACTATCCTACTGGTGATGGTGGTTGTTGTAGTGCTAAGTCGTTGTTCTGGCTCAAAATGCACGTTATCGTCAGCTCTTAACTATTGCGCATCTCTCGGACAATATCGGCTACGGTCTGCGCTGCCTGAAGAAGCTCGTCGTCCGTCGTAAATCGACTGATCGAAAAGCGTACCGCCGCGCGCGCTTCCTCTTTGCTCCGTCCCATGGCTAAAAGCACATGGCTCGGTTGCATACTGCCGCTCACGCAGGCTGAGCCGTTGGAGCAGGCAATTCCCTGCACATCGAGCAGTTGAAGGATCGCGTCTCCGTCCAGTTGCTCAGCATCCTCAAAGGAGATATTGAGCACATGGGGCAGCGAATGTTCAACCGGTGTGTTGATCCTCACTTGGGGGATCAATCGCAGCAGCTCTTCACGAAGTTTTTGAATTTGCTGCACACATTGTTCAGTAGTTCTACGGAAATTTTGGAAGGCCAAACGAGCGGCCACTTGGAAGCCGACAATGAGCGCTACCGCCTCTGTCCCGGCTCTGCGATTTCGCTCTTGTCCTCCGCCCTTCTGCTGTGCCTTGAAGTCTATCCCGCGCTTAATGAACATTGCGCCGATTCCCTTTGGTCCATGCAGTTTGTGTGCCGAAAAACTGGCGAAGTCGATCCCGAGCACCTGCATATCGATGGGAATCTTGGCAAAGCTTTGAACCATATCACTATGAATCAGCGCTTCGGGCAGCATTGCGCGCAGCGCGGTCAGATTTTGCACCAGACCCGTCTCATTATTCGCGTGCATCACCGAAACCAAGGTTCGGGGGTGGTTGTGGTAGCTTAATTGGTCTGTTTGAACAAAACCGTTCTCGTCCACCAGAATGCAATGAATTGGTTTGTCAAGCTTATGCAAACTCTCAGCCACTGCCAGCACGGAATGATGTTCTACACTACTGTGGGCAAAACGATCCACCAAATCGGAAGCGATCATGCAGCTCTTGATGATGGCATTGTTGGATTCGGTGCCGCCGCTGGTGAAAATCAATTCCGCAGGGTGGGCATTGAGGTATGAAGCAATCTCCTCACGGGCACTTTCGACAGCAACGCGCGCTTGGCGACCCAATCCGTGGGCTGAGGACGCGTTGCCATAGTGGTCGCGCAACCAGGGAAGCATAGCATCCAGCACAGCTTCATCCATCTTGGTGGTTGCGGAGTTATCGAGGTAGATCATAGACAATATTAGGGCTTTCGAGTCAGAGCTTTAGGGTTTTGGACACGCTCAAGGCGCAACCATGGTGTTATTTTTTTGTAAAGCACGCTTCCTATACCTTTAACATCCCGCAATTGTTCCAGTTGGAAGAATGGGTGATGGCTGCGGTACAGCACAATTCTTCGGGCGAGCGACGGACCAATTCCCGGAATCTGCTGCAGTTCATCTTCAGAGCATCGGCACAAATCGAGGCGATTTGAAGGTCCGCGTTTGTGTTTATACCCCGATGGCGCTTTGATTGGCGGAACAGAGTCTATCAAATCCTCCTCGGCATCTCCCTCGCCCGGAACAAAACCCAGTGAAGCCACCTGCAGACTGTCCTCCGTTGTTCGCAACGAATCCAATCGAGACAAACTGTCCACCACAGCCGCAATTCTGGCCTTCAGCTTCAGATTGAAGGGATCTTCGGGTTGGCGAAGCCAGTGGTAGGCAAGGGATACAAGGCTGAGCGAAAGCAGGGTGAAGGCCACCATCAGTTCCGATCGCGTTGCGCCAATCAAGCGCTGACTGCGCTCGATGAAGCGTCGTGTACTAAAGGGCATGAAATCTTATTCCAGCTCTTCCGCAGTTTCATCCTCTCGGCGCGGGGGAAGAATTTCCAATACCGGGAGTAGCGAGCGGATGGCGTTCTGAAGACTGTCAAGCGTAGAGGAATTATCCAGCACAAAATCGGCGTACTTGGTCTTCTCCTGAGCGGGGAGTTGCTCGTGCATACGAGCGCGAATGGATTCGGCCGACACCCCGTCGCGCTGCATAGCGCGCTGTAAGCGGGTTTCTTCAGGGGCGTCAACCACGATGATGTAATCGAAGGCATCGTCCAACCCAACCTCATACAGCAAGGCGGATTCCACAAAGACCAAACTTTTACCTGTTCGTTCAGCCTCATCGATTTGCTGCTGATGTGCCTCAAGCACGCGAGGATGCACCAAACGGTTAAGCAACGCTAAGCGTGCATGATGCTCAGGCGCGTCGCCAAACACCAAACGTGCCAGCGCGGCAGTGTCGAGCATGCCATCGGGTGCGTACACCAACCCAAAATTCTTCGTGATCTGAGCTTTGAGTTCAGTATCCTCATTCATGAGCTGCTTAGCCGTCTCATCGGAGGAGTACACGGTGTGACCCGCCTCGCGCAGTATGCGCGACACCGCGGATTTTCCGCTCCCGATGTTTCCGGTAATGCCGATAACGACGATTTCAGCGTCATTTTCGGTCTTTTGCTCAAATGAGTCTGCCTCTTCCATTGCCTGCAAACTACGAAAAATAGTTCGTGTCCCTCATTGTCGGCACCCGAATTCGCCGTATTTTCGTAGCTCACTTGTCCACACAGTCACTATCAGAGTGATTCATTATCATCCGTCCGCCTCCGGCGTCCGTGATGACCGGCACGAGTGAACAAACACCTGGTCCCATCGACTAATGGTTAGGTCACCACCCTTTCAAGGTGGCAGTACGGGTTCGAATCCCGTTGGGATCACATACACTACCCTGTAAGCCGCATGAATACTGCATTCTTGCGGCTTTCTTTTTGCCGTTAGGCGATCCGTTAGGCGATTTTAGACCCCTTCAACTCTTGCGGTTACCCAAATCTTCGCTATTATGAACACATCGAAATGCATCGGAATTTTCTGTTGTCGAAGAGTATGAGTCTGTCGAAATGATTCAGGAGCCCACTCAGTGGTCGCGCTTACGTAGTAGGGGTCAGGCCGGAGTCTGACGATTGCGATAGGTCGAGAGACTGGCCATTTCCTATTCAACACAACTATCATCCGATCGCGTGAGCGTCAATAGTTGTCACCTACAGCTGATAGCGGAGTTGGTTGTACTATTCTTTGGCCGTGATGAGCGTATGCAATTTCTAGCCAATGTCACGACAATGGATGAACAACGGCTGTTTTTCGATAGAGCTATTGGATAGTTGGCTCGAGTAGGGGCTACTCTTTGTATTGTGAACGTGTTATTTCGGGATTGGGAGTATGACAGAGGAGCAGATTCAAGAGAATCTTCAAAAGATATTTGCACATGAATACATCGAACAGACGAATCAGCAATACCAGGAAGTCCGCCAGGTTGCCTTGAAAGAAGTCAGTACGATTGATTGGCAGGCACTTACACGCCACGTGCGATCGCTCAATGAAAAAATCATAGAGATTCACTATATCGGCGACCATCATAGCCCAAACTTTCTGGATGGAATTTTTTATGCCTATGGCATGTTTCATGATGAACTACACGATTTTCCACTGGGGTACTTTGTTCGACATGACCAGTGGGCGCGACAAGCGAAGCAAAAGAGATTGACTGGCAGTGTGATGGAAAGCATACAAGCGGTTTTCCAAGGCACTTTAGATGAATTCTTGGTTACACGCATCGGAATACATGAGGCGTTGCAAGACTCAGCTAGATCAATACAACAACTTCTTGAATTGAAGAGTCTGGAAGACTCTGTATACACACCGGCTGATGCCAGCGGGGTCGGATTCAAACATTTGCCAGATGAAGTAAAAGGCAAAAACTACCGCCTGAGTGAGCCAGAGCTTCTTGATATTGAACAGCAAATAAAAGACAGACAGAAACATCAGAAGAGCCTTGATCTATGGCTGAAGAGAGTTGAGGCAGCTCCTTCGGGGTATAAGTACATATTGAGTATGTACGGTGTAAAAAGACTAGCAAAGGTGCTGACGCATAACGCAGTTGAAATTGATATGCTCCGGAAAGTGCATGACATGGGTGTTGTGCCTGAGTCTTTGCCGAATGGGGATTTTGCAGACACTGGTACTCAGGCTGGTAGGATCGCGTTGAACACAAAAAGAAAGCAAAAAGAAAAACAGTCTGTCTCCAATGTAGTTCGAATTCTCGAAACTGCGCGCGAGAATCGAATCTTTTCAGACGAAACTTCAATGACGGACCTTGCAAAATTGTTGTGGGTTGATGGAGTGCAATATTCCGGTGAGAAATATTCAAACCTGCGAGGTAGGACTTACAACGACAAGGACAAGCATGGTGGGAAAACAGATTCCTCGCTATTCGCAGATTTCGTCTACGACTGTTTTGAACAGATGAGCGCCGCAAAGAAGAAAGAATTTCGCGAACGTATAAAACGTCCCTCCGAATAGACGCTTCGACGCATATCGACTCCACAAAGCTCCACATCGACTTGGTTGCAGCATAGTATCAGATAGCACCCTTTACCTGAATTTTGCACTCACAATTTTGTGTGGTGCTTTGAATTGTTGTGAATATGTCAATCACAACAATACCGTTTGACAATCATGTCAAATAGGGCACCACCGCTTCACCTTCGTTGAGCAGCATTCAACGAGTTCGAAGTACGAGCGACAAAAGGTAAAATTCTAAGAGGGATGTGTGATGTTAGAACGGAGAGATCAAATCTCGGAAGTCTTTCGCGAGATTGTGCGTGAGGAGCTGGACTCCAAGTTCCGTGAATTCGCCGGGCAGTTGCAAGGGCGAATTGCTGCCCAGGAAAGTGTCACAAATGAGGCATTGCTGTCACAGGATGAGGCGGCTGCTTACTTCGCGGTGACAAAAGCCACAATAATACGCTGGCAGACTAGCGGGCTCATAAAAGTACACCACAAGGGTAAACGCGCGTACTATCTAAAGTCAGAGCTTCTTGACTCACTTCGTGGACGAAGGAGCAAGAAATGAGCGTAATAAAAAGACTCCGAGTCCAGATACTATTGAAGCAGCGGACTCAAGAATTGCGCGGCATACAACAGCGCTGTGAATCGATGATTTTGTTTCACACCGATGTCGCATGTATTACGTACGTCGCATCTCCATTGTCGCGATTCAGCGCTATCAATTGTAGTCTGCTGTCAGCCGTTCCGCATGGTGGAATGCACCGAAAACAAGAGCACGGTGAGTCACTTCGGATCCTAAGTGTCACGGGGGAGAACTCGCTGTATGAATAGCCAAGCACTTACCAAAAAAGCCATACTCGCACTTACGAATGGCGGATATACCATCTTTGCGCACTACTTAAAGAGCAGCTATAAGGGAGCGCGTTTCGATCCTTCGAAGGCAATCTCCAATCCTTTCTTGAGCACGCGTCAAAAAACACCCAGCTTCTCGTTCTACCAGCATAAAGACGGCATCTGGTTTTTTAAGGATTTCGCAAACCCAAACTATTCGGGCGATTGTTTTACTCTCGTCCATCTTTCCAGCGGACTAGACCTTCGGCGAGACTTTCCAGAGATTTTACGTCGGATCAACGTTGAGCTCGGTCTGGGATTGATTGATCAGCGCGATATGCATCGAGACGACCAATCAATAATTCAAGATTTTAAGCTCAACCATCGCGATTTCAATAGCGGCGAGCTTAAATACTGGAGCGAATTTGGAGTTGATGTCGAGACGTTGAAGCGACATGGTGTTTCCGCATTGCAGTCATTTCAATTTCAAACGAAAGCAGCTAAAACAATAGTCGTCCATTCTACAGAGCAGAATCCAATCTTTGCTTGCTTGCATGGGACTGCTTGGAAAATCTATCAGCCATTAGCTACTGATGGTCGTTTCAAATGGCGGTACTTCGGCACCTACGAGCGGAATTTCGTCTTTGCTTACGACTTGTTGCCCGAAAACACGGAGACCATCATTATCACTGGTGGCATTAAAGATGTACTGGCTCTCAACTCAAGAGGATTCATCGCGATTTGTTTAAATAGTGAAACTGCGACGATTGGGGCTGAATTTGTAGAGACACTTAAGAAACGTGCGCAACGGGTTGCAGTATGTTATGACAACGACTCAACTGGGGCGAAATGCGCAGTAGAAATGTGTGAAAGTCATGAGTTGGTAAACATCGCACTTCCTTCATTCAGCGGAAAGGATGTGGCGGACTACTTCAAAGCAGGCTATAGCGCTACAGATTTTCAACAACTCATCGAGCACAGCTTTGCACACTTTGAAGCGACCCAGATACTGCGGTCAGACAAATCTCGACTGCCACAATTCAAAGCAAAAGTGCATGAACATTTGCCGAATATTTTACGGTGCCCTCTCTCATACATAGAACGTTCAAGAGAGCGCGATGCGGCGCTATTGGCTGCACTACCACTACTTTCTCACGGCTTGCCAAACGTTGTGACCCGAAATAGAGACGGTCTAAATTATTTGAGCTTGTACTCAGTGATAGTAGGTGACTTCAGTTCTGGAAAAGGAGTTCTGTCACCAATTAAACGGATTGGTAATGATGTCAATAAGTACATCATCAACGAATCCACTCGTCTATATGAGGAATGGAAGCTCGATGGTCTACGTGAAGACAAGGATGTGCCTGCAGACTCTGATAAGAAGCGTAGAAAGGAGAGAACGCGAAGCCCAGCTCCGTATAGATCAACGTTCTTTTTGACCGGCGATACGTCAGTCAAGGCTTTGAAACAACACATGTACCACAACAACGGTCGGGCACTCATTTTTGAAACAGAGTTGGACGCGTTGACAAGTACATCAAAACAACTTTGGGGTGATTTCTCTGACAGCTTTCGTAAGGCTTTTCACGGAGAGTCTTTAACTCATCACCGCGACCAGAATACTGAATCCGAAAGCCCCGTTTTACTCGTCGAGAATCCTGTTCTCAATCATGTACTTTCTGGGACCCCAAAGCAACTGCAAGCGTGGCTTGGTCTTGGAGGGGTAGAAAACGGTACATATTCACGTTACTTACTATATTTCATTCATGCTGAACCGAGCTGGATTTCACGACGTCCCGGTACGGAACAAGTTGACTTCGAGAGGGCACTAGAAAGTGCATCCACTCAGTTGACGCTGCTATACAAAGAGCTGCTAAACGTTGGGTCGATTGAAGTAGTCTTCAGTGAAGCTCAATTTGACTACATAGATGAGGTTTTTGGCTCACTATTCCGGATTTGGTCTGCGAGTATACCGGAAATCGGAGCACTTGTACCTCGATCCTCTCTTATGGCTCAACGAGTTGCCTCCGTGCTTTGTGTGCTACGTGAGTCTGAAGTACGAAGACTACTGCCCAATAGTCGTATCGAGTGCTCGGCTGCCGACTTTATGATCGGATGCGAAGTTGCCCGCACTTGCTTTATGCACTCCGCATGGTTTGCCTTAAAGAATCTTGTTACGCAACCATCTAAATCCGCCGATAGGGCGCGAGCCATAGAAATGGCAAAGAATGGATTTTCGATACGTGCAATAGCCAGTGAAGTCCAAACGCCAAGTTCCACGATTGGGCGTTGGATCAAAGAGTATAAGGACAAGCGTGAAACCTAGCTTTAGGCAGCTGTCCCAAATGGGGCACTGTACAAAGATTCTAAGTCGCGAAGTGTCCCATGTGGGACGGCTGCGATATTAGGTGCGGCGACATTTACAGGCATAAGGCACCACTGGCTACAACAGCTCCTTCTATTGCTAGTAATGCCTTGGTGACGAGAGTGGCACCACTAAAGTAAATGTACAGTTGCCACGTAAACCCCAAAACAACCAATCAGATTTGAGAGTGGGCTTGAGACTAGGGGCGAGGTGATCTGACCAGTTTTTCCATTCTGATACTTTTGCTGAGGGAAATCTGCTTCCTACAACTGGGCTGCATTCGAGAGAGACATCCTTCTTCGTTTTGGCGGGAACATTCATGAAGCTGTTTTAGAGCCTCATATGGAACAATGCAGAGCAGGTTTTGAAGAAGTAGCAAGTGGACTCGTCAGTACAACACTAGTCACACCAGTGCACTTCCTGAGATGATAGGACTCATCCACTTTATGGCAACAACGCTGGCTCTCACTACAAACTTCGCCGAGTCCACGGTACCCATCAAAAACGTTGCTTGTTGCCAAAAATCTACGTTTTGCTCTGTAGCCAAGTGTTATCCCAAGGCAACATGGTCTACAATAAAATCAGCGCCTTTACACAGGTGTCCGCCCATACTACGATGGCCGCTGCAGCATAACAGCAGTTAGCTCGCGACAGACAACGAGCATCAAGTTTAGAGGATGCCATCTATTAGGTTCCTCAAGTTCTCAAAGGGATTCAAGAAGCGAATAGATCATCAAGTGACCAAGGCGCTATTGAGGCTTTAGCATTCAAACACATTGGCTTCAAGGCTATGGGAAAAAGTGGACTTGACCCGATTTAATGGAGGCAAATCAAATTACTAAATCGCAACTCTCTTTCAAAGTCAACCGGACTCTTG
>JBDHXF010000014.1:0-69324 GCA_039810585.1 Chlorobiota bacterium | reverse complement strand
CTCCGTTCGCGACGTTGTATTGCATGTTCTCTCGGCACAACATAACTCAAAAGGCCAGATCGGAAAAGAAGAGATCGCTCCTTCTTGCGTCTGTCGCAGATCTGCTGTGTGCAGGATGTCAGTTCCCAGTCCCGTGATTGCTGACCTTCTGCCGTCTCTTCCCCGTACCCGGCCGATACTCTCATTTGATCATCGCTTAGCCCCCACTGACACCTATGCCCGGCCTTTCGACGACGAAAAACGACTACGACAGAACCGTTGAAGCGAAAACAAAAAACCCGCAACACGGCGTGTGTTACGGGCTGAAAGTAGACTTTCTCTTGAGATCTTCGATTGATCTTTCGATCAGAACTACCAAGGTCTACATATCCAGGAACGAATCTCTACCAGAAATTTCTCCTGTTTTCCGGCGCATAGCCTCAATGCTTAAGACCAAAAGGCGTCCCAAGCGTGCAGATCGAAAAAGTACTCACGGCCACTGATAGCCTGACCATCTTTGAATTCGAACACGATACAACAAGCCACATCGAGCGTCTTACCATTGCGCGTGCCGGTGTTCCGATGAATGCCCACTGCCGTGCCGTTTTCGTTGGCGACTACATCCTGCAACATGGCCTTGAAGCTTCCGGCTGTCTCGGCACCATAGTGTCCGAAGTGAGCAAAGACTGCGTCGCGCCCCTTGAAACTACCGGCGACAGGACTCTTTCCCGGTGTGTGCCATATAGCGTCGGGATGGAATAATTCGCTGAGCGTTGCCATGTCGGCAGTGTTAAAAGCAGCATAACCGCGACGGACTTTGATGCCGTTTTCTTCGGCAACGGAGGTTGTTAGGGCGTTCATACAGTTATAAAGGTAAGTGATTAATAACGGTACAAACATCCGAGATGCAAAACTGAATGAGCTTAACCTGTGTTAAAATCGTTTGGTGGCAATGCGGCGGCGTATGCGACTCAGCGACGGACCGGCAATGCCCAGATAGGAAGAGATGTGGTACAGCGGAATATTCTCGATGACATCAGGCTGCATGCGTATCAAATCTCGGTAACGCTCCTCCGCGGTTTTAAACAGAAAACTCTCCGCACGATCGTTGGCAACATCAAATGCCCGCTCTGCTAAGAGTCGTCCAAAACGCTCCCATCCGTGCGATTTCTGATAGAGCAGCTTTAAGTGCTCCAGCGTAATACACACGGTCCGCGAATCGGTCAAGGCTTGCGTGTTGTATTCACACGGAGTCTTGTGCACAAAACTCTTGTACGAGGTCACCACCTGATTTGGCAAGAACAAGAAGATGTTCTTCTCCGATCCGTCCTCAGACATGAGGTACGAACGGAAGTACCCGTGCATGATGAAGCCCAAGTACTGACATATACTCCCCTCAGGATTGTACATCTGCCCCTTCTTGAAATCCTGCACCACCCAGTAAGATGACGACAAGCTAAAATCGTCCTCGTTCATCTGTGCAAAGTGCGCCAACGAGTGTCGGACATGATCGAGTTCTGACATGGCTATAACCGTTCGTTGAAGAATCTCTCGCCCTACTTTTCAGAGCTGCGCCGTTACGACAAAATAGCACATACCCTCAATGATTTCGCAGTGACAATTCGAAAGAAATGGGCTTCCAGGCGTTACTCTTCGGTGAAATGTTATTCGTAGTTTCAGATATTAGTTTCTTGAATTACAGTATCTCATCTGGATCGGCGGTCGACTCTTAATAGTGCAATCGCTTTGTCCGGAGAATTATCAGTTTTTCTGAGCTGGTTACCATTGTGCCGGGAGCGTGCCCGCGCTGTGCTAGACGTAATATGAAGATTCGAATGTCATTGACGAAGATAGTCCTCTTGAACGCAGTACTCGACAATCCAAGTGACTACCATTTTGCGCTCGAAAGGATGTAAACTCGCCATTACTGTTTCTGCCCCACATTGAGTTCATGTACGATTTGAATGAGGCAAGTGAAGAGTCGGATGCAATATGACGCGTAGTAAATCCTGGATTAAACAACCCATCGGCAATCCTAAGGAAATACCGGCGAGACTCGTTTGGGTAGTTTACTCTTAACCGTTATTTTCAAATAAAAAGAGCTTTAGGATGAAGCGTTTTTTAGATCGGAGAATTGCATTATTGATAGCGGTGGTATTAGCCAATACTATTGCTTCTGCGCAAGTATGGGTTGGTTTAGGAGCGCAGTACTCTTTCCCTCTCGGCCAGAAGTATAGGCAACGCAATGCAGCGAATGCGGGAATTGATGCCCTTCTCCTCAAACAAGTCAATTGCTGCTGGTGGTATGGAGCGATACTTCATTTTTCCAGCCTTCGGCGAAGTAACGATGCTCCGGCTAACCTTCAGAATTTTGAAGATCAGACCACACTAGGAGTTCATCTTCGTTACTACCCTTGGCAGCCAATGAGGTTGCCTTTTTATGTTGGAGCATCCCTTTCTCTATCCGACATCACTGTTTCCGACGCCAGCACTTTAACGCCTCCTCTACCGGATTTAACGAGGACAGGTACGAACGCTCTTGGCGTGAATTTCGAAGCGGGGTACTTGTTGTGGTATCATTGCAACAAGCCATATTTCTTCGATCTGCACACAGACATCAGCGCCAGCAATTTACTCCTTAAGTCGCCAGCGCGCCCGATGCTCTCATCTCTTTCAGTTGGGCTACGACTTTACTACAGACTCTGATTCGGCATGAACAAAATTTTACGCATATGTGTCGCGTGCCTGGCAGCTCTTCTCCTGCATTCATGCGCCTCGCCTGATATTCGATTGTTTGACGATGTTTTGTCGATCAAACAGCCCTATCAATCTAAGTATGTACACATCTACTGTGACGAGTCTAAATACTCAGCGTATGCCGACGGCAAGACGCTCCGAGGCACCATTCTGGGTTTGCGCATTTCGGCCACCGACGCAGACACACGCCGGGATACGCTCGTCGTTTTCCTACCAGACGGTTGCTCCAAATCGAGTGCAAACATCCGAGAAATTCCACTTCGCGAGGTGGATCTTCCGGCCCGATTGACAGCTATGATAATGAATCGTGAGCAAAACGTCAATCGATTCCTCAGCTATAATAATGTGACCGGCATTCCGGAGATCAGAGATGTCCCGATAGATTCCTGCGGTTGTACAGATATATATTCTGAGGGCGTCGAGTCACAAACATCGTGTGCGCTGGCACCATGCCGACCATATTTTATAGAAATGCGAGTAGCACCAGGATTATTCTCCTATACAGATCAACAAAATGTTTCTCTGCCCCTCACTCGAAGAGCGTTGAGCTACGAAATAGCCTCCGGTATAAAATTTGGAGGAATCAAGCTCGATCTGATGGCCTATCTCAATGCCCTTGCGAGTGTCAAAGTCGGAATGAATTTCGATGTAAACTGCCCTTGTGTTAGAGTGGACACCCTCAAAACCGTGAGAACCGTGTTTCAGCGGATTCAAGCTCCGGAAATATCTCTGCACAACGATAGTATTTGTATAACGTCACATGACACTGTGTATGCAAGGACGACGGATACTGTACATGTAACTCAAGGCGCGAGTATTTTTATGGGTTTCGATCCAATACTGCGCCTGTTTGCTCGCTTGGATGGCGATATGGACGGACGCTTGCGGACTGAACTGGGACTCACGCCCGCCTGTGATAAATGGGGAGTAGGACTTTCTTACACCAGCCCTATGGCGGTTTTTAATTCTTACGCGTCTGCAGGAAGTGTCGACGTTATGAGACCTGTAGTTCTTCTTCATGTGCGCTATGACTTCACAAGACATGGCTGCCTCAAGCCTTTTGCATATGCACAAGCCGGCACCTCCCTTGACGACCTAACCCTGCGAGTGTGGAAGTATGCTCTAGGAGGGGATTCTAAAATCGATGCAGCTATCGACTCCATTGCGGCTACGTGCAGTACGTGCACCGTAAATGGAACCGGAGGAAGCAGTTTCAATCTTCAATTACCTTCTCTTCGGGCAGCTTTGGGAGGTATACCCCTAACATACGGCTTCGGAATCGGTTTGGAATATCCTTTGTTTCGACTCTTTGATATTGCTGCTGACTTTGGGTATCGATCGTTAGCTGCCGGAGAGGCTATTTCGTTCCAAAATCTAGACCTACCGCTTTATCGGAGAGTTGGATTGTGGCGCCTTCGCCTGGGTATAACACTGTAAGGAAGAATTCGCTTGAATGCACGTTTTATGATCTGGCTTCGAATGGCAGTACTCTTGGGCGTTACCTGCGTATTGCTGGCCTGCTCATCCGCTCCTAAAGTGCCGCCTCCGCAGTTACCTGAACGTTTACCCGTGGGATCGCTACCCGGGGCTGTTAACACTGAGTTCGATGAAATTGCTCCGTTTCTGACAAGCGATGGCAAGTACTTGTATGTAACGCGCGACACTATCAGAGTGGATACGCTCAGAACAGGCTCCGATAAAGTAGTCCGTCAGCAGCGAATTATTATTGCGCATCAATCTGTCGGAGCGTGGTCCAGGGGTGTACTCGCCCCACCGACAGGAATCGTCGGTGACTATAACTATGGCGCTCTAGCTACTGATTCATCGCTGCCGTTCTTCTTTTCCGCAGCGCATATTCCGGAACAACACGGCGGTATACAGCCTGACTCGACTCAATTGATGCTTCGATCCTCCTTCGGCGGTGCTGATCTCTTCGAAAGAATTCATATTGATTCTGCTTCGGTCGACGTTGTTCAGAACTTGGGCGACACCATCAATTCTCCCTATTGGGATGCTCAACCCGCTGTAGCATCTAATGGCCCAGACTCACTGTTGCTGGTTTTTTCTTCAGAGCGTCCGGTCTTTCACGACTCCATTGTGTTCGCCCATGGATACTCAATGCCCTTTCAGAATCAATCGTATGCTCTGTCTTTTCCAGGTGACACTATTCGCCAACACCACGTGGTTAAACGCGGTAATGCCGACCTCTACTACACCTTTCGTATCGCCGGCATATGGTCGCCGGTCAGAAACCTAAACGACGCCTTAGGACTTCATGACTCCGTAAACACTCCGTTTAATGAGTATTCACCCTTCATTTTCTGCCCGCACATACGTCCCGTACTATACTTCAGCTCCCAAGGTCATCAGGCCATTTCCGATTCATCGGCCAACGGTAATATCTATAGTGTATGCTTGGAAATCGATTATCACCATCGTACTCTACGGCTTAGCAACTGGCAAGACTTTCCCCACGGTAGTGACGCTATTAATGCGGATAGTTCCGACGAGCGATTTCCCTTTGTTCGTGCAGAGGCCGGTGAAAACTATCTCTATTTTTCATCTAATCGTGACTCTAAAGGTACGCGGATCGATTCCTCGCAACGCTCGCATCCTTTCCGAATTAAAGCAAGAGGTGGCTACGATCTCTATCGAATGCAGTTACCAAAACAAAGTGTCTGTGAATGCAAAGCACCGAAAATGACCTACAGAGTGGTTCTCGTTAATCACGCCAAGCCTAATGACTCGATACGAGAACCAATCCTTCGGATTGTTGACCAAACAACCGGACGAGTTGATAGTATTCGAGGTACACATCTTGAGGTTAACATGTCGCCCAGCCATATCTACAAAGCTGTTGGCGGTTCAAGTCTACATCACACGTGTGAGACTCCAGGAAAGCAAACCCTTGCTCGCTACATCGGATATGACAAGACAACCAGGGTCACATGCCGCAGCGTGACCGATACAGTGATGCGTAAAACATATTTTTCGCCAAAAATCACAGCTGACACGCTTAGCTACGATAGCGCCATAAGCTACTCTATCATTCAAGAAACACAACATGTCAATACTGCTCGTCTGCATAATTCAGCTCGGTCGCTCGTCACCGGCTTGACATACGATCAGTGCTTTGAGATTCCAAAACCGGACACCCATTCAGCCGTTTCCTCAATACATTTCGATTCAAATCGCGTTAACCTAGTCACTCGAATTCAGAAGATACGGTTTGACACGACTGCTGCACGAATTGATTCCGTACCCATTCAAGTGCATCGCTTGTTGAGTGACACAACAATCGTTATCGACACAGTTAACATGACCGCAACAAAACTAGGTCGATCTGTTTTAAACATAACAGACAATTCCCCGGTTTTTCACCTCTGGTCACTCGACCAACCCGATAGTGTCGTGAACGACACTGTCTTCCTGGAACCCGTCTATAACTATGTGTGCAAACCAACTCAAAACGTCAGCAATCTCAATCTGTTCGGTATCCCCTATTTTCAGACTTGCTTCTGGCATGTGAATACTGTACAGGAACTCAATGACGTCCTCGCTCAAATGCGATCTGAATCTGCGTGGACATCAAATGACAGAAGGTTTGTAGAATTGCATCCCTACAACCAGTATTGGGGCAGAAATGACTCGCTTCTACGCGATAAGAGAATTGCTATGTTTAAGTACTTTGCTCGGCGGGTCGACGCTACGTTTGACAGTCTGGCAACAGTCGTCGACAAGAGTTTGCAAGATTTTCTCGAACATATCTCAACCCTCCCTCCTACTGAGGCAGCCAAACGAAAATTCGTGATAGATCTGACTGCATGGAGCGACAAAAGGAAGATTCTTCGGGCGCATTACTTTGAACCATCCATTCAGTATGTCGGAGATTACACACTAAACAATAGCGGATCTCGATGTGTGGCAGAAAAGCTGAAACTAGTCAAAGTCGCGATGAATGAAGACCTATCCGGAACTGACAACGTAAAGTTATCGAACCTTCGTGCATACTATTCCTATCGTGACTTCCTTGCTCGTCTGCAAAAAAAACGGAACTTTAATACAGTTATGGCTAGAGGAAAAGTAGCTCTGCCCGATTCAGCCCGAACCCCTTCTGAGTTTTTACGTTGGATCGACAGTGCATCGGTTGTTATGCTCATTCGCGGACAATCGATTGACATTCGGCAAAAAGACACCACCATTAGTTCCGAGCACGATAATCTGAAATTCTCAATTAAATCAACGATTAAAACTCTAAAATTTACCGGCGCTGGAGGAGCAGCTCCCAGAAATGCGGTCGACACTGCTCTCAGTCTGGATTTCAATCGATGGGACTCGCTCGTTGTCCATTCGTATGTGTTTGATCATGGCTGCTTCACTACCGAACCGCCGTGTTCTTGCCAAGAAGAGTTGAAGTGGAATGGCCCACGCTTTGATCTGACAAAAGAGCAACCGAAGTCGATTGGCAACACGGTAACCGTACCGATCGTAATGCATGATGATAAAAAACGGAAGTGACCTACTCAACACGAAATCCGACTCTTCTCATCAGTATCACAATGTTGATGTTCGAGCTATGGCACATCTGTGAAATGAAATCAGTAGTTTCAGATATTAGGCTCGTGAATTACAGTATCTAATCTGGATCTGCAAACAACAGCGAATTATGCAGCTGCTTTATGCGGAGAACTATCAGTTTTTTCTGAGCGTGTTACTAATGTGCTCGTAAAATGCTTGACTTACGATAAAAATTCACGTGTGATTAACGAAGATAGTCCTCTACAAAAGGATCTCCCTCAAATCTATGACTGCGCTGTTTGTCTAACCAATCCCTACCTTCAGCGACAATGGCACTGTCAAAAAGTGTCACGGCATCTGCGAAGAAGTTGGATCGAATGCTGCAAAGAGCGTCTACAGCACTTTTTTGTATTCTTCTACATATCCATCGGGAACTGTTCAATGCGGCGACATGTTGAAACACGGATTTCGACTTTCTGTTTTCAACTTTGGATAACGCAAACAAATAACTCCGGGTTTGCTTGCAAATCGCTGAACCGGTCGAGTCGGCCTCTCCCGGGCTCCTGCCTCTGTCATACTCAACGGCAAACCTTATCTGCTCTTCACATTGGGCGATTAGCAGTGAGTCCAACCCGGAAAAACGGTACCAAGACATCAAATCCAACAATTCATCTTGACGCTGGGTGATGGTTGCTTCTACTTTTCTGTCACGAAGTGTCATCAAAGCTAGCTTTCTGAAATACCTGCGATCTTGACTCCTTGAGAAAGCACGAAGAACTGCAAGATATCGTTGCCCATCGGGCAAATCGGCTCGCTGTCGAATGACGCTGTAATTAGCTGAGGTTGGATGATGTCCTAGATATGTGCACGATAAAGACGCTGTATCTGTCTCAGCATCACGAAGGAGTAGACTATCGATACGATGTAACTGTAACGTGCTAAAGTGTTCTCGGCCAGTGGCTAACCGAAACCAGTGAACGCTCGCTTGGATACATTTAGATAAGGTACTGAGGATCGGACTACATGCTCCAATACTCATTTGAAGCTGGCTCGTATCGGACCAGTATTTAATGATATATCCGAATGCTCTGTCGTCATACCGTCGAATCAATTCGTTCACACACATCGCCTTTGCGACAGAGTTTCCTTTCTCTGCATATGCCAATAACGTTGTGTCATTAATGGAACTAAGCGGAGCTCGCGAAAAGTAATGCGTGACGATTCCACTGGAAAAATGATAGACATATTCCTCACCTTTCTTCAAATCTTGTTCAGCCCAAGGCCGCGATTCGACATAAGCGGAGACTTCGATTTCCATCATGGTCCATAGACAACAAATCAGAACAAGTCTTATAGTGAAGATTGGCAATCTCACGGTCATACCTCATATCGTAGTGGGCTCATTAAAGTAACGCAAAATGTAGTGACACCGCTCAATTGAATGCTTGACGGACGCCATGTGTGCTTGTTGAAGCAACAATCTTCCATCAAGTAACACGACGAGGTAAACGAGCAGTCAATCGAATCACGACATTTTCCGCAATAGAAGAACTGTCGTCTCGAAAGTGACTGTAATAGTTAAACACCGCCACTCTCATGAGCCAGACTGAGATAAGCGTATTCTTTCCACGCGTTCTTACAATCGGTGAAAACGTAACATGGATAGGAGATAACGCGTTGCATTGTAATGTCAATGTTCGCACATGTCAAGCGAACAGACTGCAATCGGTAAGTCAAGGTGGACATTTTTTGGCAAGTATCGAGGGTCTTCACAAGTCACCCTTCAATAGGATTACTTTCTAAACTCTCCAGTATACTCGCAACTCGCCGTCGTACTATGCATGAACCTAAAAGTACAACTACTATGTATACGGTGGTCGGCCATACTCGCTCTCACGCAGAGGTCTGACCCGAGGCAAGTTGCTGTCCTTCTTGAACGTATGCAACTCAAATGGTAAAAATGCGCCTATTTCAGGTGCCTGCGGTTGACTGACACAGTAGAATTGACGCGGATCCGCATCGGAGTTGGACAGCATGACGAGTTGCAGTTCCTCAGTGCCTCTCAACTGCCCAGAATACATAGGCGGACCATTGCTGAGTGCTTGCAAAGTGGCCGGCAGAGTTTTCATTATTCTCGCCGCCTTCGGCGACTCAAAGCGAATGCGTCCAGCATTCGGCGGTCGCGATTTGGTGTTATCTTCGTCTCAAGGATTGAGCAGGCATGAAACAACGTTTAGCAGAACATGAATTGGTGACTTTGCTGCACAACGGCGATCGGCGTGCCTTGGAATATCTGTATGACAACTATAGTGCGGCTCTCTTTGGCGTTCTCAAGCGTATTGTACGAGATTTTCATGCTGCCGAGGATTTGTTGCAAGAGAGTTTCACCAAAATCTGGCTCAATCGCTCCTCCTATGATGTTTCGAAGGGGACGCTTTTTACGTGGATGCTGAGCATCGCTCGTCACCTAGCTATCGACCGTTTGCGGTCCAGCGAATTTCGTTCGCGAGCACTAAACCAAAGCATCGAAGATTACGTAGGTAGCGTGCACTTAGCTGCCGATACTTCTTTCACGCCGGAAACGTCGGATATGCAGAGACTGCTCCAGATGTTGCCGGAAGAACAAAAGACCATTCTTGATCTCATGTATTTTCAAGGGTTCACACAAACGGAAATTGCTGAGGAATTCAATATTCCGCTTGGAACCGTGAAATCACGCTCGCGCTTGGCACTCAGCGCTCTGCGTAAATTCTTTCGTTCGGAGTCATGACCAAAGACGCACAACATATCGTGGATAATGGCGAGCTCGATCTCTACGCTTTCGGGCTGTTGGACGAGCCGCGTCGCAGCGAGGTTGAACGCGTCCTAACAACAGATGCGGATCTGCGTTCTGCGTTGAAGGATTTACAATCCGATTTGGAATCCTACGCTGCCCTGCATGCCGATGAACCTTCCGCAGACATGCGCTCACGCAGTCTTAACGCGGCTTTTGCAGCAGATGCTCCGCGCGACTACGCGGAAGTTGATGTCGTAAATCGTCGACCGTCATCTCAGGTTCCGGATCAAGGCTCGGTGCTGCACCTTCACGCACGACGCTATCTTCGCTATGCCGTCGCTGCCTCGGTCGCCTGCGTTTTCAGCAGCGGAGCTGCTGTGTATTATTGGCAGCAAACACGATCCGCCGAGCAGCAATTAGAGGAATCCAAGCGCGAAGTAGCTGCGCTGCGTTCCACTCAGAGCGTCATGGCCGCTCGCCTGGATATGCATGATACCTACCTGAGTATGCTCTCAGACCATGATGTGCATGTGGTGCAGCTTCAGGCCACGCCCACTGCTCCAGCCGGCACAGCTTCGGTTGTGCTGTGGAATCAACAGAGTCATGAGGTGTACGTTCAAACCCAACGACTGCCTCAGCATAGTCCCTCCACCGACTACCAACTCTGGGCCCTCGTGAACGGTAAGCCTATCGACCTTGGCGTCATTCATAGCACCGATACGATGCCCCTCGCGCAAATGAAATCGGTCGAGCATGCCGATGCCTTTGCCATTACTCTTGAGCCTAAAGGCGGTTCACCCACACCGACACTGAGTCAGCTCTACACCATGGGAAAAACCAGTTCGTGAATTATGAGCTGTGGTTTCAAGTAATCTCGTCCACACTCAGTGGCAGTCTATCGCTCCACGTTATTTAATACAGAAACAGACACAAGGATCAATCTTGTGTCTGTTGTGTTGCTTGCTTAGGAAAACATGCTACCACACGGTGCCGTCAGTCCCTTCGTACGTTCAGCTCATCCGCAGGTTCACACGAACATTCCTTCAGTTTTTCGCTGACAGGACTTGTGAATGATATGACCGGACGCCCTGCCTCTCAAAAGTGCAGAGTAACTCCCAGCTTGGCATTGCGCGGAGTACCTTCCGTAAAATGGATATCCGCCACAGGCTGAGCTTCCGATTGCAGACGACTCGTGGTGTCGAACTGCGCTTCTTTCCATGCGGTGTTGAGAATATTCCGACATTCAACACTCAGTTCCACTGACGAGCTGAGGCTTAGTGTGGCATTGAAGTCCGCCACGGTGTAGCCCTCGGCGACCAGTGAATTGTCTTCGTTTGCAGGACGACTGTCTATGTGACGACAACGTAGCGCCAGTGAGTAGTCCTTGCCGCTATACTGACAATACGCGCTCAGCGTCAGCGAAGGCGCCAGAGGGATAAAATTCTGTCCCTCCGCCTCATCCCTGTAACGCCCGTGTGCCGTGCACACATCCAGACCCGCATTCCACGTGCTTGAAAAGCTATAGCGAAGGTCCGCATCGATACCGTAGCGACGTGTGCGACCACTCTGTTCGGTTGTCCCTTCGTCGCCCGACCACACAAGTTCAGACTGCAGGTCTAGCATCCAGAGCGCGGCACTAAAGGAAAGATTCGATCGATGCACACGCAGACCACATTCCGCACCAAAAGCGCGCGGGATAAGGTGACCGCTCGTGTCTTGCACAACCGCTCGTGCATCGTTGGAATGAAAACCAAATCCACTGTTGAAGTACAGCGAGATCTGATCGGACAGATCGTACGAGGCATTGAATTTCGGCGAGAGAAGTAGCGCTTGCTCAGCACGCTGAGCGTCGTGAAGCTCGTCGCGAACCTGAAAGTTGAAGTAATCTGCCCGAAGGGCCAGCGAAAGAGTACAATCATCGATGAACAGCTTTTGTTCGGCATACAAGGCGGCGTTCGTCTGCTGAATTCCTGCATTCACCGTGGTACCAAGTCGCACCCGTTCCTGATCATGATACAAGGCCGTTTGAATCTGATCGCTGCGAAGGCTAGATCCAAAGGAGAGACTTCCGGGCAGTCCGACTATGCTTGTCGCCTCATGCGACGAGGCAGACAGATAGGCAATGGAACGACGATCGGTCTGTTCAATCATATCACCATGAACAGAGTCCAGAGCAAAGAAACTAAAGTTGCTGAAGAGTTGGAAATCGTAGCGCGTGATGCCGGCGTTAATCGTCCATGGGTGCGCGCCGCTGGATTGTAGCTGACATGACAACGTTTGGCGGGAGGAGTTGCCGCCTTCAAGACTGTCGATGGAGCCGAAATCTGAAATCAAACCTTCGCGTACCGCACGCTCGGGAATTTGTCCGCTGGCATTCCACTTCGAGGAAAAGGCGAAGAAGGAAGAGCGCACGGTCCATTGGTCGCTGAGAACGTCGTACAGCTTTAGCATTCCGTTGAAGCGACGGAAGTCTTGCGATGCATCAAAGTAGCCGCGCGACATCAGTGCCTCTGCGCCGGCATAGATCGAGGCTCGGCCCAGCGAGGTTCCGACCAGTGTCATCGCACGATAGGTCTGAAACATTCCCGCTTCGGCTTTGGCGATGTTTTCCTTAAGCGTATCTGCGGTACGGATGCGCACCACACCGGCCGTTGCCTGATCGCCGTAGGCGGCAAAGTAGGGTCCCTTCAACACATCGATGCGTTCGATGCTCTCGGGGATGACAAAGTGCAGGTCGGCGTAGCCTTGGCCGTGACCGTGCGACACCATGTTCACCGGATTGTCGTCCACACTGATACTCACATCGGTGCCATGATCACAGTCAAAGCCGCGCAGAAATATCTGTTCGGCCTTTCCGCCGCCAGCGTGTTGGGCAAGGATCAGACCGGGTACAAGGCGAAGCACATCCTGCGACGAACTGAGCGGCAAGAGTTTCAAGTCGTGCTGCGTGAGTTGCTGGTCTGAAACAGCACTTCGTGCTCGCTCAGCCTGCACATGCACCGCCTCGCTTTGATAGCTCTTCGTCTGCTGACTCGGAGCTTTAGTGTGTGAGAGTGAATCGGTCTGTGCTTCGAGCACAGCACTCTCGACTATCCCTGCAACAACGAAGAGCAAGGCGTACAGGAAGTGTTTCATGAGTTGATGTTTCGATGGAATGAGGTTAATACAGTCTTGACCACCATAAACTCACTTGCCGCTTCCGCCGGATTGCATGGCCAGGGAGGATTGAATCGATTGCGAGCAGGCCATCATGTCGCTGTCGTGCGTGCCACTGTGCAAAGCCTTTGTCATAAACTGCAGTGCTTCTTTGTCCATACCATTGCAATGCAAAGCAAACGCCATGGCGTACTGCGCTGTCATGTTATTGGGGCGCTGCGCAATCTCCAAACGCGCGTGAGCCAAGGCCTGAAGCGGCTTGTAGTGCAAGCGACAGTAGCTGATGGCGCGTTCTGCATGGTTAAAGTGTCCGGCCGCTTCATCTTGATCGAGCATAGACTCCATCACGGATTCCAACGAGTCGCGTTCGTGCGTCATCCCTAGATCGGCCATGATCTCAGCTTTGTGTTCCACAAACAAGACTTCCGGTTGCAGCGTCAGTGCGGAATCAAGCAGCGCAAGGGCAGCTCCATCTTTCGATTTCTTGTGCCACACCATTGCCAACCCGGCCAACGCCGAAGGATAGCTCTTTCGTTCAGCCAGCGTTTGCTCGAAACAGCGTTCGGCTTCGTCTAGGCGATTGTACTTGAGGTACATGGTGCCCAGTGTACAACGCGTCCACGCCGCTTCTTCGCTGCCGCTGAGACCTGCTTGGGCGGCTAATGACATGGCGTCCAGCGCGCCATCAACGTCACCGTGAATTTCTCGCAGGTACGCAGCGCGAGCATAGGCTTCTAATCCGGGTCGAAGTCGCATCATGGCATCCACATCACTCACAGCCTCATCCAAATTTCCCAACTCCACATTTGCGTCGCAGAGCATTCCGTAGAGACCGGAGATGGTGGGATTGTTCGCCGATAGGTCTTTGGCCAGAGCTCTGGCTTCGGCAAAGTGGTGTAAGGAGAGTAAGACACTGGTCTTCAGCATAGAAGCTTCGATATTGTTGGGCTTGCGACGCAGCGCTTCGTCCAGACAACACATGGCAGCCGGATAATAGTAGGGATGGTCGCCGCTCACACGAGCTTCCGTCATAAACAGCTTTGCCAACGCCGCGTAATTCTTCACTTCGGCGGGTGCCTTGCTAATGGATTGAACTAAGAGATCATAGCGTTGTTGCTGACGTTTGAATTCCTCGGGTTGCAGACCGGCAGCGCGTTGATGCAAGGCCGGAATGACAAACTGATGGCGCATATACCATGCACGTGCACCAAAGACAATGCTGACAAACACTGTGATAATCAGAAGAGAGCGTTTCATTGTTTTGAAAGAAATGGTGTGACAAAGGTTGAGACCGGAACTGAAGAAGATGTGAGCTGCCGTGCACGCTGCAGCCCGTCCGGCTTCCGCGGAAGCCGGACAGACAACAAGCATGAGAGATGGAATTCCACTTAGCGCGAGACGAGAATCTTCTGCACGGCAATGGGTTTGCCATTTAACTCGAGTGAAGCCACATACGCACCGGCCGGTGTGCGATCGCTAATGCCCCAGCTAGCGGAGTAATCGCCACCGGGTACTGCCTGATTAAAGATGTTGGCCACCAGTTGACCTTGCGCATCAAAAATCTTCACGAGTGCCACTCCGCCCTGTGCAAGGTGGAAGCGCAGTTCAGAGGTGTTGGATGCAGGATTGGGGTATGCATTCTGATTGAAGAACCCTTGTGGAGCGGAGAGCCCAAGAATGTCACCGGATTCGTTGACGTGAGTGACCATCTTTGCTTGGTCATAGCCAACATGTGGCGCCGCCACATAGGGAAATACACTCTGCAAGGGAACATCATTCTGGTCCGGTCCGGCGTTGTAGGTTAAAACGTTAAGCAATTGCTGCGTAACCGGCGAGGTAGAAGTGGCTGGGTCATAGTCATCATACCACAGACCAATGGCTGCAAGGGCTGCACCGGACACGGCTTGAAGTTCGATAGTGGTGACGTCGTCCTCCAAGCGGCGACCATTTGGGAATCCGTCCATATTGGGGATCCACTGCAAACTTGCATTCTGATTGAATCGAGCATCCGTCAGCCCCAGAACAGCACATTGAATAATGCCCAGGGTAGAGAAATCCTTGCTGTCCCTCGGCGTCACCGGCGTTGCCATATTCAAGCGCAGCTCATCGCACAGTGAGGGCAAAAAGTTATTAATGAAGGGTTTGCCCACGGCCAGCGGATTGCCATTCTTGCCGGTTGCCAACTGATAGGGCGCAAGATTCGGAACTCCGGTGTAGAAGATGGGTAGGAGATCGCAGGACCGCGGTGAATTGGGTTGCAACAAAATCTTTCCGAAGCTATTGGTATCCAGTGCTGTTCCTACACCTGCATTTGTTGCATACAACGGATACAAGCCGTCCTTACCGTTGCGAAAATCGAAGCTGCCAAGGGAGTGCGATTGAATGCGCAAGTTCTTCAGAGCCGGAACGGCGCCGCCAAACTGACTGTCATCCATGTACAGCGCCAATTCAGGATTGACGAAGTACTTGGCGTAGGATAACTCACGGGTCTGGTCATAGGGTGAGCCGCTATTCCACCGGTCTTTGTCGCCAATGGGAATCACGGCTTCATTGGTGAGCGGCATGCCGAGTCGCGACACTTGTACCCATTCCCCACTCACGTCGGGTTTTTGTCCGTCGGTGCGCAGGGTGCTGATCATAGGACGGGAGGCTGATGCCCAAACGCCGATCACGAAGTCACCATCCAAGATATTCGCTGCTTGGCTTACCGACTTGTGGTCTTTCTGCAGGGTTGCAATCGGAACCTTGATGGCAATGGTGTGACAGTTGAATCCTGCCAAACCGTCCTGTGCCTTCTCAGTTCCGGTTCCATCGCGTTTACGGGTCTGACCTAAATCAAAGATCCCACCCAAGTCGACAAAAAAGGGATCGTCCACAGGACCGCAGAAGATAGTCTCTCCTGTACTTGCCGTGGTAATCGCCGAGGTCATTAACTGCTTGTAGGTAGTGTTCAAGCCTGCGGGACCCTCGATGGAACGCGGACCGATGTTTGGCGGAGGCACCATACCATTGGTGATAATTGCCACAAAGGTCTTGCCCCCGTCAGTAGATCGCTCGCAGGTGTAGGTTGTCTTGAGATTCTGTTTGCCCAGTCGAATGTTGAAGAAGGTACTCGGATCCTCATTCATCCTACTAAAAGTGAATCGATAACATATCTCATCGCCGGGTTTGGTGGCGTCGTTGTCGACGTGAATCTCATAGCGAATATTCTCTCCAAACGTTGCATAGTTCGGTCCACCGTCCGGGAGTTCGAAGGGTATATAATTGGCGATGAGAGTCACAAAATTGGTGTCGTCCGGACAACGAAACGCATACACGTCCGTGTTGTCTGCGAGTGGATCCGCGGAAATCAACGGTGCCTCTCGGTGTGATGACGCCCAGGCTATGCCGACAAGGCATAACGCAGTGATGATACCTGCCGTAAGGCGACGGTAATTCTTACTGTACATGGTCTGCTCCAGTGTGTTATGGAAGATGTCGTTCTCGATGATCGGCGGGATGGCATCGACAGTTTCCCACGTCTGTCGGTGCTCAATCAATCATCCGCACAGACCTACGCGGAGATATCAGAACCGGATCAATGCGAAGAAAAAAAAAGTTTTCTACGCCCTGAGAACATCCTCTGCGTGTCCCGCTTGACCTGCATACCACACGATACCTGATCGTGAACACTCACTCCTCGCCGCTCAGATGGCGTACGGCTCGCCCTCGATGATGAGCTCCTGCAAGGAGTCGAGATAGTACCGTACTAATGACAAAGGGACGCATTTCGGCGTCCCTTTGCATGTGAATTATGTGATGCTTTAGTGATGCTTCACTGTTGCTTCAGCGTAGCTTCAATGTAGCTTTAGCATACGCTCGCTGCGCCTGATGTTGTCTTGTTCCGCAACAATGAGGTACATACCTGCCGGCCAATCTTTGCCACAGACAACGGTTTGTCCTGAGCTCAGCGTTAGTGCGCCGGTCATGTCGTCCCCACGAAGATCCACCACACGCAGTCGAATGCTTCCTCCGCGCCGGCTCTCACAGCGGATTTCACATTCATCATGAAAGGGATCCGGCAGCACCGAAATGGTTAATCCTTGTCGCTCCGCGTCAGTCAGCGAAGTGTCCGACGTTGACTCGTGCTGTGCCTCACGAGCTGAGTCGTCAGATGACTCATTATTCTCGCCGCCTTCGGCTGCTCGTCGTGCACTCTGGCACAGGTCATCGTCGTTGTAACCCAGATGGTCGTTCGAATGCCCCTGCAAGTGCTGCAGCGCCTGCGACACAGTGCACACCTGATGTTGCGACCCGTGACGCACGTGAACCTTCCCGGGCTGTCCGTTCACTCGGGCATCACGCACACAGAAGCTGATGTGCGACTGCGTACTGCAGCCCTGCGCGTTGGTGACGGTGAGCGTGTAACTGTACTCACCGCTTTGCTGAGGATGAAAAACCGGATTCGCACACGTCGTACAATTCAATGCCGTGGAAGGTGACCATTGGTATGACCATCCGTTGCCTCCCGACGCGTGAGCGTGAAGAGTGACGCTTTGCGCACCGTATCCTAAGAAAAGCTCAGTCTGCGGTCGGCCTGTGTACGCTGATTGATCGGGCGTATAGCTGATGGAACTATGCAGCTCCGGCCCAATCGTCACCGTAGCCCGGCCCGTACTGCTGTTTCCACTGGCGTCGGTCACTGTTAGGATAACAGAGTGCTGTCCTACATCGGCGCAACTAAAGTGCGTTTTCGACAAACTTCTAGTAGCAATGCTGCAATTGTCAGTCGATCCATTATCCACCATCGCCGCCGTGATGTCTACCGATCCGTTGCTCAAGGTTTTGGAAACGGATTTCGTATGGACAACCGGCGCACTGTGATCCGCCACTTGAATCTGCACAACCGCACTTGAGCAATTGCCACTCTGATCACGCGCCGTCACTATAACGTTCTGATAGCCAAGGTCTTCACAATGGAATTGACGGCGTGAAAGACTCAAACTATAGGGAGAGCAGTTGTCCGTCGTGCCTGCATTCACATCCTGTGTATGCAGTGTTGCCTTTCCGTGGGAGTTCAAAGCAATCACGGCTGACTTCAGCATGAGCGTTGGCGGAGTTGTATCGCGCACCGTGACCACACATCGCGATGAGCAACTGTTACCCGCGGCATCCCACGCATGCAAGAGCACGTAGTGCTGTCCGCGATGAAGATCGGCCACGAGTGTGTCGTTCAACCATTGCACCGCAACGCCCGGCTCATTCAAGATCTGGGCGCTGCGTCCGCCACCGACTGTGCAGTTATCCAGAATAGGACAAGGCAATCGCATCTGTCCTACACACGATTGCTCATGACAGGCTAGGTTGATCTGCGTAGGACACAAAAATTTCGGCACCTGATGATCCACGACGCTAATCTCAGCAGTCGCTGAACTTTTGTTGCCGGATGCATCCCAAACACGCACCAGAAGCTGATGTTCACCGAGATCGTTGCAGCTAAAATGTGTTTGCGATAGTTCGGAATTCAGTACCTGACAATTGTCGATAAAACCAGCGTCAACCATCGACACATCGACTTCCGCTTCTCCGTTGGAGTCAAGTTCTACGGTGGCTGATTTGGTGGCGATTGTCGGCGCAATGGTGTCGACGACGTTGACGATACACACTGCCTCAGTACTATTTCCCGCGCCGTCAACAACGCGAAGCGTGTCCGTAGTAAAACCCAGCTGCGCACATCCAAATTGTGTGCGGGAACAGCTACGCGACACAATTCCACACGCGTCCCAACTCCCGTCGTCACACATTTCGGGACTGAGCAGAGCCTGACCGCTCGCATCGAGGAATAGAGTGAGCGACTTTGAGTGCGCAACAGGGGCTGTGGTATCCTCAACGACGATGGTACAGGTGTCGTAGTCAATGCTGCCACAGATGTCACGAAGTGACCATACGACGCTGTAGCTGCCGCTAGGAAGCGTCAGTCCTGCAAGGCTTGCACTGTGTGTGAGTGAGTTCTGTACCACGTAGCTCGGACAATTGTCATCCACCGTTGCATCCGCCTTTGAATTTTGAAAACTATAGGTGCAATTCAGTGGGTCCGCCGCGAAATGCAACTCGGATGGAATGGAGAGATGTCCGTTTCCACTCTGCACAACAGAAATACTCTGACGTGCACTACTCGTGTTTCCATGCGTGTCGGAGACATTCCAGAACACAGTGTTTTGCCCCACTGAACAATATGTGCCGGCAACGCTTCCAATTCCGGACGCTGTGCTGTCACCAGCTTCATCCAGAATAGTCCAATGGATGTCAACGGCGCCATCGCAGTTATCGGCAGCCGTGACGTCGAAGCTACTGTCGAGCTCGAGTGTCGACCACCAGTGATCAAGCGGACTCATGCTGAGTGTTGGTGACATATCATCAAACACGGCAATACGCTGAGCAGCACTAGCGCTGTTTCCACATGCATCCGTTGCTTTATATCGTCGAGTGAGTTGATAGCTATTGTCCGCCAAACTTCCCTGCACCTCCTCGCTCAACAGTTCAACGCTGAGAGTAGCGCTGCACTTGTCGGTGCACCAGCCACCCTGAGATTCGAATTCCTGACGGTTGTGAGCAGAAGGCGGAATGTCCCCGGCGCAGTTTAGGGTTTGGTCGGAGGGACATTCAATGGTGGGTGCAGTGGTGTCGTTGACTTCTATATGCTGTATCCCGGATGCCAAGTTGCCGTGCATATCAATAGCTGACCAACGACGGTATATGGAGAAATGCTGAGCACACTCATACTCTGCCACTGAGTCTTGATGCGCAACCACAACATCCGTACACGCATCGGTCGCCGTGGCTTGGCCGCAGGCGCAGGGGTCGTTTGCCTCATCGCAGGAAATACTACGGTCAGCCGGAATGCTTAGGCTCGGCGCTGTTGTATCCATCACGATAATCTTCATCGCCGATTCTGTGCTGCATCCCAGGGTGTTCGTCAATGTCACGTGGACATGAACGGAGTCGAAGCGCGCGTCGTCACAGTGCACGACGAGCTGTTGAGCATTGTCTGCTCCAACAATTTCTGCTGCTCCTTCGACTGTCCAGAGTATCTGCTCAGCGTTAGCTGCAACCTGACATTGTTGTGTTGTGCCCGGGCACCACTCTGCGTTGTCTCGCGTTATCTCTGCCACCGGGTTATCGATCACGTGCAGGACATGGAGCTCAGATGTGACAACGGCAGGGACTGCGCATGACTCAGAACTTACAAGCCGGCATTGCACTTCGTCGCCATCGTTGGCCGTGCTGAGCGCGAAGTCTGAACCTTGAGTTTCCTGCATCTCTCCATTAACCAACCACTGCAGCAGTGGCGAAGCACCGCCGTTTTCACTCGACGCATGTACGTGTAGCGTCTGTCCGCGACACACACTGTCTCCCGCTACGTCACTCTGTATCTGCACACTCGGATGCACGACATTCGACTGAAACCACGAGCGAATGGTGTGTGCAGCTTGGATGGTGTTAAACGTGTACGTGCTCGGAGCACCGACATCTACACCATCAACCTCAACATGGTCCACCGTTGCGCAGGAATCAGCGACAATGCTGTAGCTCTGCGTCGCTCCGCAGCTCAGTGTGAGCGTATCGCTCGGAAAGATGTGACCATACTCTCCGGCCTGGCTGATTATGATGAGAGGACCACAGTGCGGAACCCCGCACTGCAACTCACCAAAACTTGTCAGCGAGTCGGCACGCAGGTCTTCCGCGTCGATGTGAACAAGCGGAGCGGCCGTCCAGGTCTGTCCGTCAAACATTCGAGCCCTGAGTTGGTCGCGCGGGCGTTGCGGCGCATAATCGGCTGTGTCAATGAGCATGGTACATGACCATGTATCACACGCCAGATTGTCGGCATGCACGAGGTAGTGTCGTTGAACAGCAGCCTCGAAATCCAGATCGGATGAACTCAGGTGTGACGACACTCCCCGAACACTCTCGCAGCTCAAGGTACCCGCTTGTGAGATGCCGCTACACTGGATGGTGACGGGACTGAAGCGCAGACTGTCGCCTATTGCCATCTCGTGCGACGCGTGATTTGCATCGAAATCAGCAGGAAGCGGACCGACGATCCAACCGCTTGTTTGCGACGCACCGCTGATGTCGGCTGCACTGTCTAGTCGCAGCATTCCTCCATTATTGTACACCTTCCCCTGCGTGATGTGAAGCTGAGTGGTGATACGACATTCACCGTTGCACTGCACACCGCTTGGATTGTCAAGCACGACCGACTTGAATTGGCAGGCTCCATTGATAATCTGTTCCTCTCCGCCATTGAATCGCAACACACCGTTGCCAATAAACTGTCCGCCATGGATACTCAGCATTCCGCTGATGCTCAGCGTATCTTGGTGTACGTCTACGCTCGCACCGTTTTCCACCACGAGATCGCGGATTTGCTGCGAGGCATCGATGCGCAGAATACCGTGTTTGACGATCACACTGGCAGTTGACGGCAGCGCGTGGGCATTGATACAACGAAGAGTACCGCGCAGTAAAAGAACGTTTCCGCCAAAGGTGTTTTGTGCTGCCAGCTCAAGTGAACCGGCCCCCGTTTTCACCAAGTCCGATGACGACGAACCGGAGATCACACCACTCAATCGAGCGCAGTCGGAATCGGACGAGGGGTTGTCGCTCACATACACCTCACGTGCCGCGTACTCACCCGCCGTGCCGTTGTCCAGTTGAATGTCGTTTGTGAGGTCGATGCGACTATCCGCATCCACCGCATTGAGCAACAACGCCGAGTATGCTGGTACGAAGGCGTTATCGTTCCATTGCAACGCTGCCGGTGTTGAGCCTCCGACCGTGGTCACTAAGCTTACCGTACTCGCTCCGCCCACCGCCGCAAAGCCTCCGCTGCCGCGACTGGTGCTTCCTGCGTCAAAACTGACGCTGCCTCCCGATGCGCTTGGCGTCTGGTCCAGCGCTCGCACGAAGTTCATGCCTCCCGAGAGTTCGAGAAGACCACCGCGCAAGTTGATACTACAATTGGCATTGCCCCCGGCTCCTTCGCCGCCCATCGACGCGGCGCTCAAGCGCAACGCGCCTTGCAGGACATTCACATTGTTGGCAGAGCTAAAAGCGAGTTGATTCGACGTGGCACATAAGTCCAGCGTCCCCTCTCCGCCTTTGGTGATTGGCGAAGCGGTTGAACCGAGAGCCTGAGTGCAGCGAAGAGTGGATGAGGGACGGCACACCACCACATATCGCGTGTTGACGCCGCTGCCGAAGGTGCCACTGCCACTGAGTGTGAAGTTTGAATCCGCGTCAAGCATCAGAGCCGTACTGATGATGTTTTTGGTGCCGCACGCGAGACTGTCTGCTCCCTGTGGGGAAAGACGTAACGCTGCTGCACTCAGATTGGCACTAAGACTGAGGTTTGAGTGCGGTTGGAAGTCGACGACTGATGAAGTGCTCGACGCTTGCACTTGGGCGATGGTGCTGTCCACGGTAAAACTTGCCGCCTTCACACCGTTGGAACCATAACTCGCAAAACTGTTGCCATTCACCAGTGCAAATCCCGGTGTACCACTTGTGGCCGTGTTTGCAAGCAGTCCACCCAGGCCTATGAAGGGCTGTCCGCTGCCCAGAAAAGCAATACGCGCATCGCTTGAGGCAGATCCGCCGAGTGTACCGCGGTTGACTTCAAAGTTGATCATCATCGCGGTATTGTCACGCAACGAGAAATTGGAATTCGCGCCTCCGAGTAGCAGTTGCGATCCGGTACTTGTGGCTGAGTCGTCCTCAATACGCAGGGTCATCAATCCTGCATTCAGCGTCATGGCCTTCGTGCCGGCGATGCCTATATGTTGATTCGTGCCGCTTGCAGCGCCACGAAGACAGAGCGTACCACCATTGCAATTCAAAGTGGCGGCAGAACTCGAACCGAGGCGAGTTGACGAGGCAGTCTGACGGTTGTCAAGAATCAGTGTTCCACCGCGAAGTACCACCGCGCGCGTTGTTCCGGCAGCACCGCTGAACACGAGTGCGGATGCATCACCGTCAGCATTTGTGCGATGTCCGCACAGCGTCCACGACCCGTTCACCCCTGAACACGAGCCACTCAGTTCCTGACTGGTTCCGGCCGGCATGCAAAACAGCGCACCGTTGGTGCCGGCACTGAGGGAACCGTACGAGTGTGAGGAATCGTCGAGTTGAAGGATAAGACCATTTGCCGACGCACCGGACACGCTCACACTGCCGCTGCCACCGAGGTTGCCGGCATGCACATCGGCAGCATTGGCTGTGGAACTGAAACTCAGACTGCATGCACTGTCCAGAAGCAGCGTTGAGGAGCGCAGTGCGCGCAGGGCGGGCGAGGGAGCGACATCCGAGAGCGTGCACTGTCCCTGACACAGATGCAAGGTCGGCACACAGCGCAGAGCTTCAGAGCCAAGCACGAGCGACCCGCCGCTGGTCTTCGACAGCACACCTGCGGACACCAGAGGCGTTTTCAGAGTGAGAGCATGAGCGGCAGCCACATCGATGACCGAGCTGTCGGCAGCACTGAATTCCAAGCGCTCTGAGCTTTGGGATTGAATACTGAAGTCAGCTCGCGCACTAAGCGCGCGCAGAATGGGGTTGCACTGCAACACGTTCAAGCTCCCCGCCGGTGCCTCTAGCACAGCCGCAGCATTCGGAATCCACGACGAGCTGTTCGCTGCGGAGACTTGCTTCGACCAGATGTGCGCCGTATCGCTCCATGTATGCGATGAGTTGATGAACAACGTGTCGCTTGCTGTTGCCGATGCAAAGAGAACCATAAACGCTATCACGAAGGTCAGTGCGCGCGGAAGCGCGCACGTATGAAAAATCACCTGACCGTCGGCGTGGAATTGCCAGCCGGAGTGCACACAATCCGACGGAGGCGCAGTGTCAGACTGCGTAAGGAAGAAGTAGAATGCTTGCATGAGTTCTTGAAATTGGTGGTGAATGGGAGCGGGCGGGGATTCAAACAGAGATGGAACCGAGGGAGAAAGTCAATGCAGTGCCCAGTGGAACACCTGAGCACTGCACAGACGAGGCGTAGGCCTCTGTACACTAAACGTTTAAGGACTACGGAATTGGACGTGGACGCGCGCTCAAGTTTTCAACACGAAAGCGCTTTGGGGAGTCCACTGTCTTGTCACCACTTCCCTATTCGGTAGTTTGCATGTTGTTTTGATCACGGCTAAAGGCAGGTGCCTGGACCAAGAAGGTATGAGCGAAGGTTCCGCGAAGGGTGCAGAAAAAAAGACGAATTACGGCTATTTACGGCGTTTACTGGTCTACTTACGACCGTACCGCTTGTGGATTGTGCTTGGTTTGCTGATCTCCATCATCAGCTCCTCGCTTGGTCCTTTGCGTCCGCGCTTGGTGCAAATCGGTATCGACCGGTATATCAAAAACGGCGATGGACACGGTCTGCTCATGCATGCTCTGCTCATTGCTTCGGTGCTGTTACTTCAGGGGCTGCTGCAGTTTGGACTCACCTACCTTATGCAATGGGTGGGTCAGCGTGCTCTGCTTGATATCCGCATGCAGGTGTTCGATCACATTCAGGCCATGAGTTTGCGGGCCTTCGACACGACACCGGTGGGACGTTTAGTGACGCGCGTCACGAACGACGTCGAGGCACTGAACGAACTGTTTTCGTCGGGCGTCGTGTTGATCTTCAGCGACGTGCTGGTGATACTCTGGATTTTGGGATTCATGTTCAGTATCAACTGGCAGCTTGCGTTGTACACCATTATTGTGGTTCCGTTTTTGTTGACGGCTGCCACCATTTTCCGTCGTAAGGTACGCATCGTCTACTCTCAAATTCGCGTACAAGTGGCACGCATGAATTCCTTTTTAAACGAGTATATCAGCGGCGTGGTGACCGTTCAACTCTTCAATCAGCAGGAACCGCAGAACCACACCTTCGATGTGATCAATACTGAGCATACGCGCTTGCAAATACAGTCCATCACGTATTATGCCGTCTTCTTTCCGGTGGTGGAAATGCTTTCGTCCATCGCTATTTGTACGGTGTTGTGGTACACGGCGGGACATTACCTGTCGGGTTTCATGACTATCGGAACCTTGGTCTCGTTTGTGATGTACGCGGAAATGTTCTTCCGTCCCGTCCGCGACCTTACTGAAAAGTACAACACCCTGCAAAGCGCCATCACAGCTTCTGAGCGCATTTTCGAATTACTCGACACCGAGGAGCCGCCGCAGGCGAAGCTGAACAAGGGCATAGAAGCACAGGATTTCACCACGTCCATTCAGTTCCGTGATCTGAGCTTCAGTTATGATGGCAATCGCGATGTGCTGCGCAACGTTTCGTTCAGCGTTCATAACGGTGAGATGGTAGCCATTGTCGGAGCCACCGGTTCAGGCAAGAGCACGCTGATCAACTTGCTTTGTCGTTTCTACGATTACCACCGCGGACACATCACGATTGACGGCGTGGAGCTGCGTGATATCAACGCTGAGAGTCACCGCGCACGTATCGCGCTGGTCTTGCAAGACGTCTTTCTCTTTTCGCGCTCAGTACGTGAGAACATTTTGATGGGACGCGATGACATTTCCGACGAGCACATGCGCTCGGTTGCGCTGTCGCTCGGCGCAGAGTTTATCGATCACCTGCCACAAGGCTACGACACACAAGTGATGGAACGTGGAACTACCTTGTCGACGGGACAAAAGCAACTCATCTCCTTTGCCCGTGCAGTGGTCAGCAATCCGCAAATCCTGATTCTCGATGAGGCAACGTCCAGCATCGACACGGAGACTGAGCAGCTCATCGATGCTGCCATTTCAAAGACCCTTGCCGGCCGCACGTCCATCGTCATCGCTCACCGTTTGTCCACCATCCAACGCGCCGACCGCATCATCGTTCTGCACCACGGCGAGATTGCTGAAATGGGCAAGCACGAAGAGTTGCTGGCCAAGCAAGGTCTCTACTCCAAACTTCATCGCTTGCAGTATCATTGACTCGTGTGACTGATGTCATGCCGGGGCTTGACGTCACAGCGTCCTTTCAATACGAGCGCACTGCGTGCGCACCTAAGAAGAAAATCAACGCAGAGACCAGGTTTGAATCAGTAATCCCTCGACCAATCGTCACCGGGAATGATACGGTGCATGAATTCATCAAAGAGCGGGACCGTGAATGCGGTATCACCGTGATTGGGACTCCAGATCATCCCCTTGGCAATGAGTTGACTTCGTGTGGGGCCAAGAGCTGAAACCATTTTGTGCATGACTTCGGCGATATCGCCGGAGCGGTGGGGTCCCGGACCAAGCTCGGCCATAGCTCGCAGGTAGCGCTTTTCGAGCGGAGTCAGGCGGTCAAATCGCACTCTGAAGAAACTCACATCCAACGATGCCAACGCGCTTTGCGTAGCCTCTGCAACATCCTGCGCAGTTATGGGAGATGTGGTCGACGTCTCCCAAGCAAATTTTCCCCACTCCTGCAGAAAGTAGGGGTAGCAATGCGTTTGTTGAAGGATACGTTTCAATGCTGAAGCCTCAAATTCAACCCCCTCGGCTCATGGACCTAGACACTCGATCGGGATATTATAAAAGTATTCCCATATTATCGTCGCTTTGTAATATTGCTAATATTCATATAAACGGAGTTTTCCTTTGTTTTTTGAAAGAATTCTTGCTCACTCAAGATTTTTATCGTAATATTGCGATAGATTATGGGACGTTCAAAGACACATCATTTCAGCGACGAGGAGAACCGCTTTGCGCAGTACGCAAAGGCGTTTGCACATCCGGCTCGCATTGCCATTCTGCAGCTCTTGCTCAAGAAGCAAGTCTGCATTTGCGGAGATATTGTGGACGAGCTCCCCTTGTCGCAGAGTACCATTTCGCAGCATCTGAAGGAACTCAAGGAGGCAGGACTGATTCGCGGCGACATCGAGGGCGTGCGTATTTGCTATTGTATCGATCCCGCAGAGTGGCAAAAGGCACGGGGACTCTTCGAATCGTTGTTTGCGCTGCCCGTGGTCGATGCACAGTCTTGTTGTTAGAATAATCGAAAGCCATATTTTTTTCATCAATCCATCGTAATATTACGATAAAACAATGGCACAGAACATAAACACAGAAGAAGCCGGCACACTGAGTCAGAGCAACGCGCAGCTAGAAGGCGCTGAGGCAATTAAGGAGTTGGTTCGAAGCAAGTACACCGAAATAGCAGATCAGGATGTGGCTACGAATCGCAGTTCCTGCTGCGGTGCTGGCGGCTGTTCGTCGGAGGTGTACTCGATCATGAGCGAGGACTACACGAAGGTTCCCGGCTACCAAGATATTGCCGACCTGGGACTTGGGTGCGGCGTCCCCACCGAGTTCGCGCGGATCCATGAGGGAGATGTGGTTGTTGATTTGGGAAGTGGCGCAGGCAACGACTGCTTTGTGGCCCGTGCACTTTGCGGTGAGCGTGGCAAGGTGATTGGCATTGACTTCACACCGGCGATGATCAGCAAGGCAAGAGACAATGCAGATAAGCTAGGCTTTCACAACGTGGAATTCCGTCAGGGCGACATCGACGACATCCCAATGGCTGCAAACAGAGCCGATGTGGTGATCAGCAACTGCGTGTTGAATCTCGTCCCCGATAAGCAAAAGGTCATCCAAGAAATCTACCGCATTCTCAAGCCCGGCGGACACTTCAGCATTTCGGATGTGGTGTTAGTTGGCGAGTTACCCGAAGAACTGCGCAATGAAGCGGAGATGTACGCAGGCTGCGTTGCAGGAGCCATCCAGCGTGATGAGTACCTGGGCTTCATTCGCGAAGCCGGATTTAGCGACATCCTCATTCAAAAGGAAAAGGAAATAGTGATACCGGACGACATCCTCTCACGCTACGTCGATGCCGAACGCCTGGAACAAATCCGCAAAGGTGAAAGCGGGATATTCAGTCTGAGTGTGTACGCATGCAAGCCGCTGGCGGACAAGGACTGTTGTGGACCTGACTGTTGTTGTTCATAAACCAAACACTACCATACAACCAATGCTCAAAGTCCTCTTTGTCTGCGAAAAGAACTCCGCACGGAGTCGCATTGCCGAAGCCTTCTGCACACTCCTTGGGGATGAGACCAAGATTCAGGTACAGAGTGCCGGACTCAATCCCGGTGGCGTCAATCCCCTTGCGGCAGCCGTGATGAAAGAACTTGGAATCGACATCAGCCAAAAACACTCGCAAGATGTGTTCGAACTGTATCGGCAGGGTGTACTCTTCACACACGTCATTACCGTGTGCGACGAAAAGACCTCAGCCCAATGCCCCATCTTCCCCGGAGCTGTGCAACGCGAGCAATGGAATATCGCCGACATTGCAGCCCTGCAGGGCACCGAGGCCCGACAACTCGAAGACGCCCGACGGATTCGGGAAGAGCTGCGGGCTCGCGTGGATGTCTTCTTGAGTCGTCATCAGTGCAAAGCACAGACTCGAGAGAGCGCACAACACGGGATGTAGAGTTTGATAGCGAGCCACTCGCTTTGCCGGTAGCGAGCCACTCGCTTTGCCGATAGCGAGCCACTCGCGTAGGGAGATGCGAGCCACTCGCCTACGACTGTGCGAGCATTCCACTTTTCAACAGGACAAGCCTAACCGACAAATTCAACGCTTTGGGTACTCGACCGAGCGTAGATTGCGAGTTATTCAAAACACTGTTGTCGAAGGCAATTTTTCATGTGGTCGAGTCTCATCGGACAGCACAGAGCGAAGGATAATCTTCAGCGCGCCCTTGTTGGTGGGCGTGTGGCTCATGCCTATTGTTTTTGGGGTCCGGCTGGTGTTGGTAAAGAGGCAGCAGCCTTGGAATTGGCGCGGTGCCTGAACTGTGAGCATCCAAAAGTTTCCGAAGCCTCATATGAAGCATGTGGGGAATGCAAGAGTTGCAAGCAATGTGAGCACTTACAGCATCCCAACCTTCGATTAGTGTTTGCCTTGCCGGCCGGTAAGGGGTCTGGAGCCGATGACGATTCACCGATTGGGCGTTTTAATGACGATCAGCTTGCGGAACTTCAGGAGCACATGCAACTGAAGGCGGAGCAGCCGTACCACAGTATTCGCTTAAACGGAGCGACGCAGATTCGTATTGCATCGGTGCGTGACATCAAGAAATCGGTCCAGATGAGTCAGGCACAGAGAGGTCATCGCGTGGTCATTCTCTGCGATGCCGAGCGAATGACTACCGAAGCTGCCAATGCATTCCTCAAGACCCTCGAGGAGCCCGGCTCAGGAGTAACGTTCATCCTCTGCAGTTCACGGAAGGAGCAGCTTCCACAGACCATCCTTTCTCGCTGTCAACAAATTCAATTCGACAGTTTAAGCGACGCTGACATCCGCCAAGCACTCATGGATCGTGAGGAGCTTAGTGAGCAGCAGGCTAGACTGTGTGCGTCGCTGGCCCAAGGCAGTTATTCTCAGGCATTGAGTGTAATGTCGAGCGACACACAATCGCAACGCAATGAAGTCGTAAATCTTCTCCGCGCCGCCATGCGTGGCGGAAATTATCGATCGGACATCCTCTCGTCACTCGACGAACTCACGGCAGATGCCGATCGCAGCGACGTTGAACAGATGCTCAATGTGCTTCTCCTTTGGCTGCGCGATGCGATGATGGTGCAGTTTGGTGCGGAGATGGAGTCCATTATTAATATCGACCAATACGAAATCCTCAGCAAGTTTGTCGCTGCCTATCCGGGTCGTGATTACGCAGCAGCCATTACTTTAATCGAAGAGGCAATTCGCAATATCCGAGGGAATGGACAGATTCACTTAAATCTCGTGAGTCTCATGCTAGGATTGCGGACAGTCTTTTTGGGAACATAGTGGACGACTCGTCAATCGCTGCGTGTTCTACTTCATCAGTTGCTTTACCATGGAATTTGTACATCGTGGTGCGGCATTGCACCGAAATCCTATGCTCCAATTTACGAGTAGCTTGCAATTTTCCGCAAGATCAGAGAATGGTACAGGTCGCCAGCTCACAATACTTGCTTGAGTACCGAATAGCTCATGGTAATCTCGGAAGTCACGGAGTCAACGCGAACGGAAGTGGCGTGCACATGAGGCCTTGATTTCTTATTCCCTAGTCCTTGATTTCTTATTCCCTAGTCCTTGATTTTCATCTCGCCGCTAGGCATCTTGCAATAATAAGTAGTCTTGATTCGACCAACTCCTTGGACTTGCATGCGGCACCTTCTCCACCTTTTATTGCTCACACTTCTTCATTGTTCTCTCCATGCTCAATGGCGGGAAGTGAGTACACCGCTGTGTCACACCATTTTCAGCCTGTGTTCGACAAGTCAAATGGTCTTTGCCGCAACGGATGTCGGGATCTATCGATCCAGCGACAACGGCGTGAGCTGGGAAATCGAGACGAGTGGAGTTGACCTTCTGGCCCCGCCGATTACAAAAATTTGCGCTAACGAAACGGTGGTTCTTGCTCTGAGTCCCGGCACCGGAGTGTACCGTAGTTTGGACAAAGGCAAATCGTGGACGAGGGTGAACACCGGCGCATTGGCGTCGGACATTTCGTCGCTGTACACTCCTTCGTCTGCCGTGTATCTAAAACAGGATAACGGATTGGTGCGATACAGCTCGGATTTTGGTGTGACCTGGTTTTCCTTGACAAGCGAAGCATTTAAAAGTGTTGCCTCCTCAGCGAAGACCTTCTACGCCGTCACACAGAACGATTCCTTAGTTGCCTATGACACTCCGAACTCACGGAGCTCACTCATGCAGCTAAACGATGCATCATCTCGTCTGCTTTCGGCAAACGACACAGCCGTGTACTACGTCACACCATCCGGTTTTCACTACTATCTGTTAACAAGTGGCGTAACAAAAAATGGTCTTGGCGGCGTGTTCAATTCCGCTGTCGATTACCTTGCAGGAAGCGCAGGAAAAATACTCTTAACGACCGACTGGATTTATTACGGCAAGAATCTGGAAACGTTTAAGTATGCAGTTCAATTGCCAAACTCCGATGTTATAGCCGCCACATGCATCGCAGAGTCAGCAACTGCCATGTTTATTGGTTCAGGCGATGGTCGATTGTATAGATCAACAGATGCAGGACAAACGTGGTCCATGATGGCGAGCGGACTGTTTATCTCTGCAATCACCTGCATCCACCAGCAAGACAATGAAGCCTATTGTGCCACACGAGAATCCGGGATTCTGGCATCAACAGACTATGGCAATTCGTGGAGAACGGCCAATACCGCCGTTGTAAACGATTCGCTGAGTGCGATACACTGCGATAACCCTACCCAATATCGTTCAGGCGTACGAGGAATGTTCCGATCGACAGACAAGGGAAAAACCTGGTTGGAGTGTAACGACAAGCTGGCGCGATTACCGGTCAAGAAATTTCTCTCGCGCTTTGGAGCAATGTACTGTCTGCTTGATGGCTCTATCGAGCGGAGCACAAATAGAGGTGACACGTGGTTACGATGCGCGGCGGGCTTAAGCGATTCCACCGTGTTTGACTATAGTTCAAATGACCTCAACACGTTTTTATGCGGCACAGCTCTGGGCGTTTTTCAATCGACGGACGAGGGATTAAGTTGGAAACAGTTTGGTGTGGGTGATATTCCGAAAAACGTGCGGTTTGTGTTCTCAACCGACAGCAATGTCTTTGCCGTTAACGCTTACGGTGCAATCTATATCGCCTCCAAGTCTGAAAAAAACTGGTTCAATTGGAAAGTATTTAGCGACACGGTGGACTATGCCTTTGCAAACAACAACGTCATCTACGTTTGTAGCTCTAAGTTTGGATTACAATGTTCCGCAGATGAGGGATATAATTGGCTTCAATTAAACGGTGATTTCAGTAGCTTTCGTCCGAGCTGCCTGAGTGCAGTGGGAGACTCACTGTTGGCGGGTTTTCCAAATGGAACTCTGTTCAAATGTTCGCTGCGGAAACTAGTCCAAGACGCATTTCAAGATTGGCAAATCGTGCCCGGCTCTAGCTCCGCTAGCGTAAACTGCCTTGAACCTGTTGGAAGTGACCTTTATGCGGGGTGCCAAGCCATCGGGATGAATATTGTATCAAACAACGCCGGTTGGCAAAGTTTTACAAAAGGAATGGGGCCGGTCTCCATCCAAGCTCTGCACAAACGCGGATCAATCGTCTACGCAGCAACCTACGACTACGGTCTTTTCCGCTCAGCCGATCATGGAGATTGGGCGTCGCTGAACGCGGACTTGGCAACTCCCTATCTCACGGGTGTTTGTTCTGATAGTTCAAAACTTTATGTGGGGACTCAAACCATGGGAGTCCTGACGAGTATCGACAGTGGCAAACACTGGAGTTATGCAAATTCCGGACTCGTCAGTACGAGCGTTCATAGTCTGTGCTACGATAGCGGAATCCTGCTCGCCGCCACCGACGCCGGTGTGTTTCGCTCCATTGACTTTGGCACGAGCTGGCAAATAGTCTCCAGCCTTCCCGCTACTTCCTATAGAACCGCGTTGGTTCGCGGCAAGCATATGTATGCTGCCTCGACGACCAACACTGTGTATGTGAGCTACAACACAGGAAGCACCTGGATTCCCACAGCCTTTGGAACCAAGAATGTGTACACGTTCCTCGACGATGACTCCGTTGCCTTTTGTGGAACAGACGCCGGTGTGCTGAGCACCAGAGACCGAGGAATTACATGGAGTCTCTACCACTCCGGTCTAGATAATTACAGCATTCGCGCCTTGGCGCGTACGAATTCCTATCTCTATGCGGGCACCTATCAACATGGAGTGTGGTTTATCAATTTTCCGAAGGGCATCAACTCCTCGGTGTCCGACGAAGCGAACGATGCCGACAAAAGCACGCTAACGCTTTATCCGGATCCGGTCTCGAACACGCTCCATCTTTCATTCACCATGCCGCAAACAGACGATGTCGAACTCAGGATTTTTAATAACCTGGGCATCATGGTTGCACAGCACAGAGAACTTTCCCTGGTAGCTGGACCTACCGAAATCTCGTATTCGGTCAATTCCCTTCCGTCCGGTCAGTATCAATGTGTTCTTTATTCACGCGCGCTTCGCGCTCGGACTGCTTTTGTGGTGATACGCTAGCGCCCAATGCAATCTTAATAACAAGCGGATCTCATACTTTAGAACTCAATAGCGCTTGAGAGCCAACACACGTGCTCATTTCCTGAATTGCATATACTCTAGAAGTACATAAACACATTGCTGGACAATTTTTTTTCTGAAATAATTCGGATGCATATTCTGCACGGTGCCTTCTCACTTTAGGGTATTGTGAACATGAAACACGCATTACGCTTTTATTATAGCTTTTCATTGCTTTTGTTCGTTTTGTCGGCACTATTTCTCTCCCCCGCACTTTTCGCCCAAGACCTCCATCTGCTGCCTGATAGCTCTTTTTATTATGATACAGACTTTCAGTGTGTGTATTACCTGAATAACGCCTGTTACGCAGGCGGCACCTTGGGAAGAATGCAAGTGCGTGAGGTGGGCACTAACTCCTGGCATCGAATTGTAGCAAAGGCGGCCGGAACCATAAAAGTGATGTGCTCCGACGGTGAGAAGCTCTACGTAGCGGATGACCACGCACGCTTGTATGTCTATGATCCCTCGTCAAAAAAGTGCTCACTACTCGTGAGTTTTCCAGTGAATGGTGGTGTACGCCAAATGACCTTAATCGGCAAGGATTCGCTACTGTTATTGTTTGACGACAATAGTCTCATTCAACTCGACACTCGCACACATTCCATCCATGTGTTCCCCTACGATGCGATTAGCTATGGTGCCCCGCTGTACCTCATGTCAAACCCCGGTCACGCCCTTCACATCTTAAGCTCCAACGCTAAGATCGTGTCCTATGTTGGTGCTGACAGCATTCGTGTCGACAACGTCCCTCAAACTCAAGCACTCCATTCCGACGCATCAGTCGTGAGTTGCCTGCTTGATTCTGCTGCCGATCATTGGTTTGTGGTAGCAAGCTATAATCATCATAGCTCTGCCTATTTCCAGTTTCACGGAACATGGCAGGTAGACTCAACACAGGTTGGTGCAATGCCGGTTGGCTGTATCGGCACTGCAGCGGATACAGCTTGGGTTGTGGGATACGATCTCAGCTTCAAACAATTTGCTCTTGATTCTGCTGTACACTCTACGTTTTCATACCGGCTTCACAATGTGCCAGCTCCCGGTCAGATACAGTGGAAGCAATTCGCTGTAAACACCAGCGGAATGCTCACAGCAGTTGGCTCGAACGACCTCATCATGGAGGGAACATTGCAATTCGTCGATTGGAACGTTCGCTCATATCTCCCGAGTCTTAGCGTCAGCGCGCAGGCGGTGAACACATCAACGGTCATCTATCCATATACGTCATCGTGGATTTACCGAACGGTTGATGCCGGGCTTAGGTGGTCAGTATCGAGTTGTGACTCAGCCGGTGCAACGATGAGATCGGTCGACAAAACCTACGTTATCAATGATTCTACCTTTGCTCTCATCGTACCTAGCGCAAACTCACAAGCGGTGTACACGACAATCGATACCGGACGTTCCTTCACAAAGGCAGGCGAACTTTCCAGTGAAGTCAATCCCGTTGTACAATCACTCTCACGGTGGTTTGGCTTGCGACGAGGTGTGGTGTTTGTGACGAGTGATGCCGGCGTGGCGTGGGACAGTGTCACCGTGTTTTCGCCACTGCCCTACGCCGGATCATATCCAACACTGACTCAAGTTCTCTATTTCAACGGCATTGACGACGACCGAGTACTTGTGCAATACAACGCTGACTCAACAAGCAATCTCGATGCGTCAGCCGACAGATTGTACACGATCCTCGTTGATTGCGTCGCTCACACAATCGATACCCTGCGTGTCGATACCCTGAGAACTCTACAATCGTCTTCACTGCGCTCAGATGGTACGCTGGCGCTGGCGTACTACTCAAGCGTGTCGACAGCAAACAGACGAAGCGTTGAAGCTAGTGCGCCACAAGACTTCCATACCTGGCAAAACAACTATGGTGATTCTATTGTTCAAGCTCGCTTCTTCTGTACCCTGAGCAACAGCTCGGCCAGTATTGTAGCCGGAACAATAGACTCGGTGCTCGTATCGGTCGACAGTTTGAAGAGTTGGCAATGGCTGAGGTTAAGTAGCGACTCCATCTCAACCGGACCAAGTGCGTGCACGAACGAAAACGACATTATTAGCCTCGTGCATTTCTCCAATGCATCTATTCTCCATCTTCTTCGCAGCAAATACTCTGTGGACCTGAATAGCTCGGTGCCTGGCATGGCGGAGCTGCATCAACATGCGTTGAGCGTCCACCCCAATCCGCTTGAGAGTATCACGACCATAACCGTTGGCAGTGATGAATTGGCTTCCACACCACCAAGTTGCCGACTCATTACAATACTCGGCATCGTCGTTGTGGATTTGTCGTCGCTCTTACACTATGACTCCAACCGACACTGCTATGTGGCTCAGTGGAATAGCAGCAGTCTTGCAGCCGGCAGCTACCTACTCGTTGCTCAAAGCGCATTTGGCAAATCCTCGCAACTGGTCGTGAAGCCTTAGAGCAAGTACCGGCGTATTTCAGCTATTCATTGGTCGCTTACAGCAGCGGCCAATGCATCGCATTGGCCGCATGATGAAGAAGACACTTAAACGACACTTACTTCGAATCTTTCGCATCGAGAATCAGTGGCATCGATTTTCCACCCATAACAATGATTTTTGAATTGGGTGAGTTCACGAGTTCCTTTTGAACCTTAATCGCTTCGAACTGCAGGATTTTATCACTCAAGCCTGCCGACAGAATACGCTGAGCATCAGCAGTTCCTTGCGCTTCCTGACGTTTCATTTCGGCTTCTTTCTTGACTTTTTCGAGCACGTAGTCCTGACGTTGTGCTTCTTGCATGGCGGCAATCTTGCGCTCGATACTCTCGGTTACCGTTTGAGGAAGCACCACATTACGAATGAGCACCGACTTGAGTTCAAAGCCGTTCTTATGAAAATCGTCGGCTAACAAGTCGCGCAGCTGGTTTTCGAATTGCGCGCGTTTGCCGGAGTAGAGATCGGTGGCGGCATAGTAGACGGCGGTTTCGCGGATGCGAGCACGAATGACCGGACGCACGTACTGCTCTTCAAATTGCGGACCGATGGTTTGATAGACGTCCGGAGCGCTGGCTGCGAGAAGACGATAGAGAACCGTCATATCGAGCGACACTTCCAAACCGTCGTTGCAGCGAACATGCACCGCATCGTCACCCATTTTTTGTCCCTCATCACTGGTAGCACTCATGGTGTAATTCATCTGACGAATATTCATGATTTCCACCGAGTACAATGGATTGATCATGTTCAACCCCTCATAGAGAACGCGATCTTTCTGGACCTGACCAAAAAGTTTCACCACGCCAACGGATCCGGCGTCCACCTGTCGGAATGCCGATGTAAAGAAGCCAATGACGATAATTGCCAAACCGGCCATCCGAACAATGGTGGAAATCCGGTGCAGGTTGGCGTCCGCACGACGGAGCGTTAGTCCGACTACAAATGCGAGAAGACCAACAACCATGAGAAACATAGATCCTCAACAGATAGTGAAACGAAAGCGGAACGATGTCCGCATGCAAATTAGACTTGATTTATTTGACCACGATGTCCTACCGTAGCCTTGCGTAAATTTCACAAGAGTATGCAGAGCTCATGATTTAGCTCACGCCCCGTGGAATCGAAACCGTTCTCCTCAAAAACACAACAAATTCTATGCGTGCATTGGTTCAACGCGTCCGCCGCGCAGCCGTACATATCGACAACTCATGCCATGCCGCTATCGGCGAAGGGTTGCTAGTGTTACTGGGCATCCACTCGAACGACGGCCCGGAACAGCTTCAATGGCTGGCTCATAAAGTTGCCAATCTGCGCCTGTTTGCCGATGCGGATGACAAGATGAATCTGTCCGCCATCGACACTGCCAAAGAAATTCTGGTTGTATCGCAATTCACTCTATACGGCGATTGCAGCAAGGGGTTTCGTCCCTCCTTCATTTCCGCAGCTCGCCCTGAGCTTGCCGAACCTTTGTATGAGAGCTTTGTGCACAGCCTGCGCAGCACCTACAATCTGGAGGTAAAAACCGGTGTTTTCGGGGCTATGATGGATGTGGAATTGGTGAATGCAGGGCCGGTCACTCTGCTTGTAGAGAAGGATGCCAAAGAATAAGGAAGCAGTTGAAGCTACGCGAAGCGGAATAGAAATGTATCAGGCGAACAAGCGAAGGAAACGGGTTCTCACTCAACGTTCGCGGAATTCATGGACGTTGATGCCATACTTGCGAATTTTCACGTGCAAGGTTTCGCGGCTCACGCCGAGTTGCGCAGCGGTTTTACTCACATTACCGGCATAGGTCTTGAGCATCGACTCAATCTTCAATTTGTCAACGCGTTCCAGATCCTCACGTCGTGTGCGATCGAGCGAAATGATGGAGCCCGGAAAGCGATTGTCGTGTAACTGTGTTGAGGTGGCTGCAGAATGAATGTCTGCAATTTCAATGACTTCGTTCGACGAGGTTTGCAGGATCACACGCAGCACGCTGGACAACTCACGCACATTTCCGTTCCATTCCCGATTCTGTAAGTACTCCATCGCCGATGGAGCAATCACTTTATGATCGTTGTGTTCCTGGTTGTGCTTTTGAACGTAGTGTTCGGTGATGAGCGGAATGTCGTCACGTCGTTCCGACAAACTCGGCAAATAAATCTCGCACTCCCGCAGGCGATGGTAGAGCTGCTCGCGGAACTGCCCCTTCTTCATCGACTCCACCAAATCCTTATCCGTAGCAGAGATCAGTCGAATGTCAACCGACTCAGCTTCGATTGAACCGACACGACGAATCACTCGCTCTTCGATGGGTAAGAGCAGATAGGCTTGCGACTCCAGCGGAAGGTCACCAATTTCATCAAGGAACAACGTGCCGCGATTTGCGTGATGAAAGAGTCCTTTCTTATCCGACAAAGCGCCGGAAAATGAACCTCGAACATGTCCAAACAACTCACTCTGAAAGAGTTCGCGCGGAATGTTGGGGATGTCCACCGTTACACACGAATACTTCGCGCGCTTACTCACCGCGTGCAAGGCGTTGGCAACGAGCTTCTTGCCGGTTCCTGTTTCGCCGGTGATCAGCACACTCAGCTCCGTACGACCATAGCGGATGATTTTATCGGCCACCGATTGCATGGCCTTACTCTTACCGACAATCCCGTGTTGCTCAATCACTGCCATGAGCTCATCTACTTTCGAGCTCTGCACGAAACGCTCAGCCGCGCTGCGCACCACATCTAGTAAGTGCTCTTGCGACAGGGTACTCTTCTCAATAAAATTCAGAGCGCCAAGTTTCGTAGCCCGAACCGCCGTCTCAATCGTCCCCTTTCCGGAAATCATGATGACCGGAATGGCAGGATAGTGTTTGACAGAATGCGCAAGCACATCCAGACCATTCAGCGCCGAGCGATGGTCAAATTCGATATCGAGCAGCAGCACATGAATGTCCGGTGCATGCGACGCGAGGTAGGAGATCGCTGCTTCAGGTGTGTCCAACGCCGTAGGCGACCAGCCCTGTGTGCGAAGGATATCGCTCAGAGTGGAACTGAAATCGGCATTATCGTCAACGATGAGGACGTTCATTGTTTTGGTGGTGGTGGCACCAGCGTTTGCAGCGAATCAAAGATAGCACGAAACTCCTTACTGCCGTAGGTTTCAAAACGAGAGTCCCATACAGCCCTCAAGCTTAAGTGAGCATCCGGATTTTGGTACTCCACATAACGCATGTGTGGAGCGTGCACCGTAAGTGATTGAATGCGAAGAAAGGTCTTCCTAACCGTATCCACCCAATAACACACCTGCGCTGTGTCGATGTGCGACACCGAGTCGCGCAAGTACTTGACAGAGTACGGTGATGCCTGGTAGGCAAATAATTTTCCCTGAGCGTCGATTTCATGACCCGTGAGAACAGCAGTGCTGTCAATCCAATCTCCCCACCGAATGCGAATTTCTCTCATCCCGGGTCTGATACATGACGGATAGTTTGACAGCGCCGGTGTACTGCTTCCACAAGCGTCCAAGGCAAGCAATGCTGTGGTCAGTACAAGAGCTAACACCAGCCCGCGCCAACGTTTGCTGCCGTGTAGGCTTTCGTTTGGAAGACAGTTCACTATGAGAGAGTTGTTGTTATTCACGCCATGCTTCGCATGCGCGCCACGCAGCGCTCCTTACCCAAAACTTCCATGGTGTCCATCATACCTGCTCCCACCGATCGCCCGGTCAAAGCCAGACGCAGCAGATTCGCCACGTCCTTAAATTTCAATCCCTTCGATTGCAAATACGCGTTGATCGCATCGTGGATGAGCTCGTGACGGAAGCTCGCGTCGTCCACTCCGGCAACCACGTCGGCAAGTTCTGACAATCGGTCGGCAGACTGTTCATTCCAGATCTTTGTGCGGAATTCCTCGTCCACTACGCGATCGCCAAACATATACGCGGCAAAGTCGGGGAATTCGTGGATGTTGCTCATCCGCTCGTGAACCAGTCGAATCACCCGGGCTACGTAAGAATCATCCGCCGTGAAACCTTTCGCTTGCAGCAAGGGTTGCGCCATGGCAACGAGTGATGCCATGTCGTGCTCCACATAGTGCTTCAAATACTGAGTGTTCATCCAATCCAGTTTCTTCAGATCGAAGACAGCGCCGGATTTATTGACATGCTCCAGATCGAATTCGCGAATGAGTTCCTCAATACTATAGATTTCTCGTTCGCCACTCGGGTTCCATCCGAGGAGCGCGATGAAGTTGATGAATGCATCCCGGAAGTAGCCTTTCGCCACGTAGTCATGCACGGAAACGTCGCCCTGACGTTTACTGAGCTTGGTCTTGTCGGTATTCAGCAGCAGCGGCAAATGCGCGAAGCGCGGTGCTTCCCAACCGAAGCCCTCGTACAACAACACGTGCTTTGGCGTTGAGGGAAGCCACTCTTCCCCACGAATCACGTGTGAAATACGCATGAGGTGATCGTCGACAACATTGGCCAAATGATAGGTCGGAAAATTGTCGCTCTTCAGAAGTATTTGATCATCAACGTCCTTACACGGTACCACAATCGTACCGCGAATCATATCCTGAAACTTCACTTCACCGGTCACCGGAACTTTCATCCGAACGGCCGCTGCTTCGCCGATGCTGAGCAATCGGGAAGTTTCGTCCGGTCCGAGCGTGAAGGAATTACGCATCACGGAGCGATCGTAGCGCGGTGCAACACCGGCAGCTTTTTGTCGCTCCCGCATCCGATCCAACTCTTCTGATGTATCAAAGGCATAGTATGCCATTCCTTTTTCAACCAGTTCGGCAGCATAAGCACGGTAGAGTTCGGTGCGTTCGGATTGCACGTATGGTCCGCAATCGCTGGGCGCTTCGGGACCTTCATCCGGCGAAATACCGGCCCAGGCCAGGGAGCTCACGATATCCTGCAACGATCCTTCCACAAAGCGGGTCTGATCCGTATCCTCAATGCGAAGCAAGAAGGCGCCACCATGGTGACGTGCAAAGAGGTAGTTGTAGAGAGCAGTGCGCAATCCACCCACATGTAAATAACCGGTTGGCGAAGGCGCAAAACGTACACGAACAGACATAGTAGCTTTACACGAAGTTGTAACAGATGTTGTTGAAACCAAAGAATGAATGCAAGGGAGCGTAGCGCAAAACCACAGTACGTTAGCGCAGAACCACAGTACCTTAGCGCAGAACCACGGTACGTTCTGCCCATGCCCGCTCAGTTTCATTCAAGCGAGCGCTAATAGAATGGATGCGCGTGTTATCCTTCACCGATTCCATAATCCTATCCACAAGCCAGGAACAAATATTCTCGGCTGTGGTCACAAATGGAACCATGACGACCTTCATGGGATTGTTCAAGAAGAACTCAATCATGGTCGCGTCGCTCTCGTCGCACAAAAAAGCATGATCTAACTCGTTGATAATTGGCTCGACAATAGTGCTGAGCTCAAAGAAGTCCATGATCATCCCGTTCGAGTCTACCTCGCCTTCGAGTTGAATGCGCAGACAATAGGAGTGACCGTGAATATTCCTGCACAGACCCTCATGAAACACCAAACGGTGCCCCATCTCCCAGCGATACTCTTTCGCAATGCGCGTCATCATGGGCGATCTCCACTCTTGTAGCTCACTTCAATGATACTATGAATACCACCGCGAGTGCTCCATTCAGAGCGGATTGACATCTCGCGAGGCTTGCAGGCAGCAACCAATTCGTCAAGAATTTGATTGGTGACCGCTTCGTAGAAGATGCCCTTGTTGCGAAACTCAAGGTAGTAGTATTTCAACGACTTCAGTTCCACACAGAGCAGATCCGGAATATAGCTCAGGTGAATCGTTGCGAAGTCCGGCAAGCCGGTAATCGGACAGACGGACGTGAATTCCGGGTTGACGTGGCGAATCGTGTAATCGCGATTCGGATAAGGATTTTCAAAAACTTCGAGTTTCATGCTCATACAGCGGGTGACATCAATAACAACGATCTACTCGAGAGACGCAGGTGGCCAATTTCTTCCGGAATTGGCTGTTCGCGGGCGTTTTAGGGTCAGACTGACCAGTAAAAGCCGCGCATAGTGTCGATCTTTCGAAACGACTTGCAATTTACGCAAACGCCGAGGCTTGACGATTCTCTATTTGGTACTTTCATTTTTTCCTGTATTTTTGTGATCCCTTTGTAATCCTTCCGTCAAACAAGCGTTATGACGGATAGTGTGAACAAACAAACACTAACCATAGGAGTTCCTTCATGAGCGTTCGTCGCCAGTACGAAACGACCTACATTATTAATGCTGCTCTGGAAGACAATGATGTCGAGCAGGTAATCACGCGGGTCAGCGAATACATTACCAATCACGGTGGTACCATTAGCGAAGTCAACAAGTGGGGACGTCGTCGTTTGGGTTATCCCATTTCCAAGAAGTTCAACGGCTTCTATGTGCATTGCATTTTTGAATCCGCAGCCAGCATCATTCCGCAGCTCGAGCGTTTCTTCATCTTGGATGACAACGTGTTGCGTCATTTAACGATGCAATTGTCCGATAAGCTGCGTCAATTCCGCGTCACTCGCGCCATTGCTCAAGCTGAACGTCAGGTCGCTCTGGATAAGGCGAAAGCAGAAGGTGGTTCGGGCAGTGGTTCCGGTCGCCGCAACTAAGCGTTGGCAATTCGCCGCATCTACGACTCCATTGAATTTGAAGGATTAAGCACAACATCACTATGAAAATCATTTTACGACAAAACGTTGACAAGCTGGGTTCCATCGGCGATCTGGTGACCGTGAAAGATGGTTACGCTCGCAACTACCTCATCCCCCGTCAAATGGCATACTTCGCTACCCCGGGCGCCGAAAAGCGTTTGGAGATTGAACGTCGCCAGTACGACAAAAAGATGATGCGCGCCAAGGAACAAGCGGAACTAACCGCTTCACGTCTGGCAGAACTGCAAATTTCCATTCCAATGGCCGTTGGCGAAGAAGGTAAACTCTTCGGCTCCGTCACCCCGCAAATGATCGCGCAGGAATTGGAAGTCCGCGGCTTCACCATCGACCGTCGCACGATCACCATCGAAGAACCTATTAAGTCACTCGGTGTGTTCGACGTCAAGGTCAAACTTCACCCGGAAGTTAGCGGCAACCTGAAAATTTGGGTTATATCCCAAGACTAAGAGATTCTCGCTCAGAAAAATGAACGTCTTCATACCCTGTGTGTGAAGACGTTTTTTTTTGCGTTTTTAGTGGAGAATCAAGGCCATTTCCCGGACACACTCATCCCCCACACTAGCTGTTCTCATTCTTTCAATGCCGATCTTTGTTGCTACGCAATTCGACACGTTGAACTATCTGCCATGCATCATTCCGAACACACAGTTCTCCCTCTATCATCAGGCACAGAACAGCATCAGGCCTCAGGTCGTCGTATCGTCTTGGCAGGCGCCAGCGGTTTTCTGGGTTCACTTTTAGCTGCCCGATTGCAGGAACGTGGAGATGAAGTCACAGTGATTTCGCGCAATGCTAAACATTCTGCGAATTCCCTTCCTGCGGTACACCATCACCTTTCGTGGTCGGATGAAGCAGCCGTGATGCAGGCGATCGACGGTGCAACGGCAGTGGTGAATCTCAGTGGAGCCAATGTGGGAGAGGGACGCTGGACAGCGGCCCGTAAGAAAGAAATCCTGAGCAGTCGACTCGACTCAACTCGTCGTCTGGTGGATTTTTATTCACGCGTGCCTTCGGCACCGCCATGTTTTGTGAGTGTTTCGGCGGTAGGCTACTACGGTGCACACGGCGATGAGTGGATTGACGAGAGTGCGGCTGCAGGCAAGGATTTTTTAGCGCAGGTGTGTTTGCAATGGGAGACGGAATCTCAAAAGGCCTCAGCCTACACTCGCGTGGTCAACCCGCGTATCGGTGTAGTGCTGGACGCACAGAGCGGAGCGCTGGCCAAAATGCTCCTCCCCTTTCGCCTTTTCATTGGTGGTCCGCTCGGGAGCGGGCAGCAATGGATGCCGTGGATCCATCGTGACGATCTGCTACGCGCCCTCATCGAGTGCATAGACAACCCGGCACTGTGCGGAGCGGTGAATTGTGCAGCGCCGGAGCCGGTGCGCATGAGGGATTTTGCAAAGTGTATCGCAAAAGCGTTGCACCGACCTGCCTTCATGAAGGTGCCCACGATTGTGCTGCGACTATTGTTGGGAGAGCAGCATCAGATCGTGTGTATGGGACAACGCGTTCGGCCCAAAGCCTTGACTGATCAAGGTTTTGAGTTCTTATATTCCTCTTGTCAAATATCTGTTAATGAACTTCTGTTCAAGAAATAAGCTGTTGCAACATCGTAATTTTGTTCTTCACCAATTCAGATCGTCTGCATGAACACCAAAAGTCTCGCCGCTGTGGCTCTCGTGCTGTTCAGCGCTTGCACGTCGAAAGATCCCTCATCGCAAAAAGCTTCTCAGCCCCCACCCGTCGCAAAAGTTCAAGGCTACGTAGTCGTTGCAAAAACTCTGGATGACGATTTCAATGTCTCCGGCTCTTTGCTTGCCAATGAACAGACTGACTTACATCCAGAGTTAAGTGGACGGGTAACAGGTATAAGCTTCAAGGAAGGCTCGCAGGTTCGCAAAGGTGATTTGTTAGTGAAGCTTTATGACGCAGACCTGCAAGCCCAGCTCAAGAAGTTGCAGGTGCAGCTACAGATTGCACAAAAGAATGAGCAACGCCTTAAAGAACTCCTGGCAGTAAACGGTGCCTCGCAGCAAGATTACGATGCGGCTGTCCTGCAAACGTCGAACGTGGCGGCAGATATTGAAATCTTAAAGAGCACGATATCGAAGACTGAGATTCGCGCACCATTCGATGGACGCATCGGACTCCGCTCGATTTCGCCGGGTGCCTATGTGACACCGGCTTCGGTGGTGGCAAGTATTCACCAGGTCGGACAATTGAAACTCGATTTTGAAGTGCCGGAGCGTTATGAAAACCTGATGAAGACCGGAACCAAGGTTCACTTTAGCGTCAGCGGCTACACTGCAGAATTTGTGGCGCAAGTGATTGCGGCTGAATCCAACATCAATGAACAAAGTCGTACTCTGAAAGTCCGAGCCCTTGTCACCAGCAAAGACGAACACTTGCTCCCCGGCACTTTTGCCAATGTAAAGGTCAACCTAGCCGAACGACCGGCAGCACTGATGGTGCCGACTCAGGCTATCATACCGCAGTCTCGGAATAAGCGGGTGATTCAAATCAAAGATGGAGTTGCAGCCTTTGTCAGCGTACAAACCGGGATGCGATCCAACAGCTTCGTGGAAATCACGGACGGCTTGAAGGAACATGACACCGTACTGACAACCGGTCTGCTGTCCGTCAAACCCGGAATGAAAGTTGACATCGGAGAATTCGTGCATTGAGCCTCGTGCGCACTACGTCGGACGAAGCTTCACCACCAGAAACGCTACAAAGGCGAACGCATGACCATATCAGATCTTAGCCTGAGTCGACCGGTGCTCACCATGGTAATGAGCATCATTATCGTTCTGTTCGGAGCCATCGGCTACTCTTTTCTGGGTGTGCGGGAATACCCTGCCATCGACCCACCGGTCATCACTGTTCGCACACAATACACAGGAGCCAGCGCTGAGGTGACCGAATCGCAGATCACCGAACCGCTGGAAAAAGCCATCAATGGTATTGAAGGTATTCGAACCATCAGTTCAAACTCCTCACTGGGATTGAGTGTGATAACGGTGGAATTCGATTTGCGTACGGACTTGGAACAAGCGGCCAACGATGTGAGAGACAAAGTGTCGCAATCAGTTCGCAATCTCCCGCAGGACATCGATGCTCCGCCAACGGTGACAAAATCCGATGCCAACTCGGATCCCATCATCATTATGCCGGTGCAGAGTAGCACACGGAATATCCTTCAGTTGAGCGACTATGTAGAGAACGTGCTGCAAGAGCGACTGCAAACCATCCCCGGAGTGAGTCAGATTCTGGTTTTTGGTTTGAAACGTTACGCCATGCGCCTTTGGGTGAAGCCTGAAAAACTCGCGGCTTTTGGTCTCACGATGCAGGATGTTCAAGCCGCCCTTAATCGAGAGAATGTGGATTTGCCGGGCGGCAAGCTGCGCGGCGACAATACCGAACTCGAGATCATTAATTATGGTCGACTGCGTACGGAGGAAGACTTCAACACCATGATCATTCGACAAACCGCGGGTTCCACCGTGCGTTTGTCTGATGTGGGCGAAGCGGTGCTCGGACCGGAAGTGGAAGAGACGTCGGCCAAAGTCAACAACGTAGACATCGTCGCAATGGGCGTTGTTCCCCAACCCGGTGCCAATCACGTCGAGATTTCAAAGGAGTTTTACAAGCGCCTAGACCAGATCAAGAAAGATCTTCCTCCGGATATTTCGTTCGACATCGCGATTGATAAGTCGCGCTTTGTGCGACGCGCGATATCGGAAGTAACGGAGACGCTTATCATCTCGATCAGCCTTGTGGTATTGATCGTGTACTTCTTCTTCCGCGACTGGCTCATGGCCTTTCGTCCCCTTATCGACATCCCCATTTCACTCATCGGAACCTTCTTCATCATGTATGTGATGAACTTCTCCGTCAACGTTCTCACTCTACTCGGCATTGTACTGGCTACAGGATTGGTGGTGGACGACGGAATTGTGGTGACAGAAAACATCTTCAAAAAGTTGGAGATGGGTATGTCGAGGATGAAGGCAGCGCACGAAGGAACGCGTGAGATTTTCTTTGCGGTCATCTCCACCTCGCTTACCCTCGCCATTGTATTCCTTCCCGTCATCTTCCTTCAAGGATTTGTTGGCTCGCTCTTTCGTGAATTCGGCATTGTGGTGGCCGGCGCCGTGCTTATATCGGCATTCGTCTCGCTCACCATCACTCCGGTGTTGAATGTGAAGCTTGGGAGTGCAGAGCATAAGGAAAGTCGTTTCTATCGCTTTACCGAACCCTTCTTTCAGTGGATGGATCGGAGTTATAGCAACACGCTCGATCGTTTTGTTCGCCAACGCTGGACCGCACTGGCTATCATCGCTGTTTGTCTGATCACGATCGTGGGCGTAGGTTCTTCCCTGCAGAGCGAGCTTGCGCCGCTGGAAGAGCGCGGAATTGTCCGTGCACCGATGACGGCCCCTGAGGGAACGGATTACGACGCGATGGAGAGCATCAACATGCGCATCGCCACTGCCATGCACAAGGAGTTAGATCCCAACCTGAAAATGACCTTTCAAGTCGTGTCATCGCAGTTTTCCAATGGTGGATCCAACACCGGATTTTGCAATTCCATTTTGAAGGATCCGGATGAACGCACAATGACGCAGGGTGAGATAGCTCAGCACATGGCAAAGGTTCTCAAGAACTTTCCCGAGGTGCGATCGATTCCGGTGCAGGAGCAGACCATTACCGTTGGATTTGCTTCTGCCTCGAAACTGCCGGTGCAGTTTGTGCTACAAAACCTCAACTTTGAAAAGCTGCGCGAGTACATTCCTAAATTTCTCGATGAGGTTTCGAAGAGCCCGGTCTTTCAGGGTAGTGACGTGGATCTCAAGTTCAACAAACCGGAAGTTCGTGTGACGATTGATCGCCTGAAAGCCGCGCAATTGGGAGTGTCGATGTCCACCGTTGCAGAGGCATTGCAATCGGCTTATTCCGGTCGACGATTTGGATATTTCCTCATGAACGGAAAGCAGTACCAAGTGATTGGCCAGGTTGATCGAGAAAATCGCGACAGACCCGTGGATATTGCGGCGATGTATGTAAAGAACAATAGCGGACAGCTGGTACAGCTTGCTAACGTCTTGAACATTGAAGAGAATTCAAATCCTCCGCAGATTTATCACTTCAATCGTTTTAAATCTGCCACGGTGAGTGCAGGATTAGCACCGGGAAAAACCGTTGGAGACGGAGTGAAGGAAATGCAGGCGATCGCCAAACGGGTACTGGATGAGAGCTTCACCACAAGTCTTGCCGGCGCCTCGCGCGACTTTGCCGAAAGCGGCTCTAATACAAGTTTTGCATTCATCCTGGCACTCGTGCTGATCTATCTGATTTTAGCGGCGCAATTTGAGAGCTTCCGCGATCCGCTCATTATCATGCTCACCGTACCACTTGCGCTAGCCGGAGCTCTGGTATCACTGAAAGTGTTCAATCAAACGCTCAATATCTTTTCAGAAATTGGCATCATCATGCTCATCGGTTTGGTGACCAAGAATGGAATTCTCATCGTGGAGTTTGCCAACAAGCAGCGGGAACAAGGTTTGGCGATTCGTGAGGCAGTGCTCCTGGCGTCCAAGGCTCGTCTGCGACCCATTCTCATGACCTCCATGGCCATGATTTTGGGTGCGCTACCGATCGCACTTGCATTGGGCGCAGGATCTCAGAGTCGTATACCGCTCGGTATCGTGATCGTCGGCGGTTTGACCTTTGCCCTTGTACTTACCCTCTTTGTGATTCCGGCGATGTACACGTTTATTACGCGTAAGCAACTCAAGCATACTCAGGAGAACGAATAGTCCATGATCGTTGCCCGGCACCCCATAGTCATCCTTTGTTCTCGACGATTACACTTGAGCTATCTGCATCAGCGAATCTGCGTTGCAGCACTGCTTGCATTTCTTGTTCTTTTCGCCTCCGTAACGACGCTCAGAGCACAACAAAGTCTCAGTATCGAAGAAGCTGTGGCTACCGCTCTCAAGAATAATTGGGATATTATTCTGGCGCACAACGATGTGGAAGCTGCACACGCCGCTGATTCGTGGGGAGCAACCGCTGTGTACCCGACGGTCGCAGCTACCGGATCGGCAACCACCGCTAACATTGTGCTTAATCAGCAATACGGTAATGGTTCTGAGTTAAGCAAGAGTGGCATCACACAGAATGTGACGCAGGCCTCAGTGCTCTTCAACTGGAAAGTATTCGACGGTATGAAGATGTTTGCGACGAAGTCGCGCTTGAATGAACAATCCGCCAATGCCGACCTGCAGTTTCGCAATCGCGTAAGTCAAACCATTTACGATGTCTCGCTTGCCTACTACAACCTCGTCCGCCTACACCAACAACTGGCCGCAACGAACGAGCTGCTGGTGGTGCTCGAGGAACGTCGTAAGCTTGCCCGACTTCGCTTCAGCGTGGGAAGTTCTGCAAAGAACGATCAACTGCAGGCAGAGATTGACTACAACGATCAACATGCCTCCCTTCTTGCTCAGCAAAAAAACATTGAACAAGCGGAAATCAGCTTAGCTCAACTGATGGGACTGAGTAGGACGCAGCAGTTCACTGTGAGCGACTCGATTGCGCTATCCACCGTGCCAAATGCCGATTCGTTGAATGCGCAAATTCTCGTCGCCAATTATAGCGTGCTGAGTGCTCAGCGTGACCTCAATGTGGCTCTAGAGGTGCGACGTGAACTTGCGGCTCAGGGCTTGCCATCCGTCAACCTGAGCGCCGGTTTCAACGTGAGCCGTAGCTCCAATAGTGCCGTTCTCTCCAGCGCGGCTCCTCTTTTAAATCAAAACTCAGGACCCGTTGTGGGTATTGGTGTGAGCATCCCTCTGTTCAATGGCATGAGTACGCAGACGCAGCTTGACGTGCAGGATATTTTGATTCACAAGTATGAACTTCAAATCGACGCCTTGAAATCGAAGCTGCTCAGCAGCTATCAAAGCACGCTGGCAGACCTGCGTAGTGCAAGAGATATTGAACATGTGCAATCCGAAAGCGTCGCGTTCGCCAAGGAAAATGCATCGATCGCCATGGAGCGTTTTCGTCGCCAAAACATCACCACCGTTGAGCTCCGCCAAATCCAGCTCAGCGTCTTGCTGGAAGAAACTGCGCTGCTGAATACCCGCTTCAGTGCTAAAGCTGCCGAGCTGCAACTCATGCTCCTCGCCTCTACGCTCTCGGCGCACTAAGTCTGCATGGACAAACACCTGTCACGCTGTTCTCAGGAGATTCATTATTCACAGCGGGCAAGCCCGCTGTAAGAATAGAGCGTTTTTGAAGCGACTCTTCATGCTTTTCTTCACGAAGTTGCGTACACCTATCAAGCACCCTGAACGAAGCAGGGTTCGCACATTCAACGTTCCACATTTTACGGAGAGCACCCATGCTGTCATCCCGATGGATATCGCTTGTGTTCGTCACATTCGTCGTGTGCACTGTACTCAGCACTACTACCGGTGCGCAATGGCTGCCGGCCAATCGCGCCCAGACTCAAGAATTGAACGGCAACGGTGCGTTGTATGTGCATAACGGCATCATGTACTTGTGGAATGAGGAGCATCAATTTCAGTACTCCACAGACAATGGTGCCACGTGGGTTGACACCGCCGATTCGTTACAGGGCGCTAATCCACACGTCTCAAAAATCACAGGCAGTGGCTCAACGCTCTACGCCGGGTTGAATTTCGGAACCGGAAACGGAATCATGCTGAAATCCACAAATGAGGGACAGAGTTGGCAGATCGACACGCTTGGTGCTCCGGGCCACGCTTTGGGCTGGGGTGGCATGCCTGTGGTTCGCGACCTTGCAGCGTTTGGGAAGTATCTGTATGTGTGTTGGGACGGACCAAACTATTACGACATCCAGGAAGACGGCGGAGCCTTTGTGCGAAATACCTATATGGCCACCGGCGGAAATCAACCTCAAACCGTCTGCACGTCCGGAGACACCCTTTTCTGTTGCTCCAACAAACTGTATTACACTGTTGATGGCGGAAAGAACTTTATCGTCCCGCAAAACACCAATTATCCGGGCCCCGGATTGATTGTTAACGATGGCGGCCGCCTCTATGTGTTCTGCCATCGCGTGTGGAATCAACCGGAGGTGATGTCGTACTCGGACGATCACGGTGACACGTGGACAGACGTGGACATCTCTGCCGTTACCAGTCGCCGTATTGTCAACGGCGATCTCTACGCTCCCATTGCTGCATTTTTTAAGGGTCAACGTATCGAACTGGCATTCGGAATGGATGCGTTTGGAAAGAGTCCGAATTGCTGGAAGTCTACCGACCTGGGTGCAACGTGGTCCGTTGATACTCTCGGTTTGCTGCCGGCCTGGACACCGACGATATCTTGTTTTGCCTATACCGATGATGGATACTTGTGGTGTTCACCCAGTTACAACAACATTTTTAAACAGCAGATTGATGCCGGAACGGTGAACACGGTGAGCGACACCAAAGACATACCGGCTGCAACACTCTATCCGCAACCCGCTGATGATGTGCTCACTGTGAAGAGCTCATTGTTGACGAACGCAGGAGAGTCGATGCGGATCGTTGAGGTGTGCAATCAACTGGGTCAACGCGAGCTGAGGCAAGAGCTGCAGCCGACTGAGCAAACTTCCATCTTATGCACCAGCTTGGCAAACGGATTCCATCGAGTGCATGTGTTGTTTACTGATGGTCATTGCGTTGATCAGGGTTTTATAGTCAGACACAAGTAAGGAAAAAGTTCTGTCTCCCTATGTGGGACCGCCGAGAATCTGACCGTCCTGCATTTCGATCACGCGATCGGTACGCGCGGCGAACTCACGGTCGTGGGTGACAATAATGATGCTCTGACCCTGGCTATGCGTGAGTTCATCCAGGATGTCGAACACGATGTGCGTGTTTTCCGAATCCAGGTTTCCGGTCGGTTCGTCGCCGATGATGAGCGTGGGATTATTGATGAGTGCCCGAGCAATGGCTGCACGCTGTTGCTGACCACCACTAAGATTCTTCGCCGCTTTAGTAGCCTGATCAGCAATTCCCATCAAGGTCAGTTTTTCGTACGCGCGCTCTTCGATACGCTCTTTGGAGTCCTTTCCGAGCTTTAGCGCGGGAATCATGACGTTTTGAAGAACGCTGAACTCCGGTAACAGGAAATGGAACTGAAAGATAAAGCCAATGTGTTCATTGCGAAATTGTGAGAGAACGTTTTGCTCAAGTCCTGTCAGAACTTTGCCATTAATCTCCAGTTGACCCTCATAATCTGTGTCCATCGTACTGAGCACGTACAACAGAGTCGATTTGCCACAACCAGACTTTCCCACGATGGAAACAAATTCACCCCGCTTGACGCGAAAGCTTAAATCGTCCAATACCTTGAACGACACCGGCTCGTGGAAGTACTTGGTGATGTGAGTGGCTTGCAGACTATACGTGGGCGCGGAATCTGTCATGTACTAAAATCCATCAATTGAATTAACCGCGAATAATAACCACCGGATCAACCTTCGATGCACGACGCGACGGGAAGTAGCCTGCCACGCCGGAGCTCACCAAGGCGAAGACGATGCCGATCACGTAAAACCTTCCTGCAAAATTCATGGGCATGTGATCCATCCCGGGCAGGAAATCGTTATGGTACGGAATGGCAGCGATTACCAGACTTAAGCTTAAACCAAAGATCATTCCGACCACGCCGCCTACAATACCTAAGGCCAGTGCCTGCCCAATAAAGATGCGTTGGATATCGCCACTATCAAAGCCTATGGCTTTGAGTATGGCAATGTCCTTCATCTTTTCGTACATCATCATAGTCATGATATTATAAATCCCAAAACCGGCAACGCACAGCATGGCAACACTCACCACATAGGTCACGACCGCGCGAATGGTGATACTCACTAAGATTGAGGCATTAGCAGTTTCCCAATCGTCAGCTTTGTACCCGAATTGCGTCGCCAACTCTGCTGCGTAACTTTTGGCCTGCTTGATGTCCCTCAGTTTGATATTGATATCCGTAATGTACAACTCATTTTCCCGCAACATTTTCTGCACTGTTTTAGTCGTCGAGTAGCAGGTGCTGTTATCGATCAATGCTATCCCCAAGCGAAAGATGCCCGAGATGGTGAGAACCAGTTTGGCGCCGGTGGCAAGGGTGACGGTGATGTGATCGTTCACGTGTGCGTGTAGTTTATCTGCCAATCCCCCGCCGATCATGATTCCATTTTCTGTTGCCAGAACACGTTCCAGGCTCCCGTCCGTCATCTTGGAACGAAGATTATAGAGTTTATCCTCCTCCAGCAAATCCACGCCGTACACTGAGCCGGGAATTTGAGATGTTCCGTAATTGTAGTACACTTGACCGGTCACACGTGGTGACACACCAAACACTCGTGGATCGCGCTTGATAATGGAGAGGATCTGCACACCATCTTTAATGTTCTTGGCGCGATCTCGAGGTTTGGGATGAAGCACTTCGACAAGGGTGTTGTCGCTCGATAATACTCGCTCAGCTACTTGAACGGAATCGATACTGATGTCGTTGTAGATACGAATGTGCGGAGTGGCAGACAGCATCAAATCATTCACCAGATTATCTGCGCCCGTCATGAAGCCGACCATGGAAATATAAAAGCCGATACCAAAGGTCACTCCAAGAGCCGCCACCACCGTCTGCCGCTTGCGCGAAATGAGATGGGTGAAGACAATTTGGAGAATGACGCCGAGTGATTTCATGGTCAAGATGCGGTAGCCGACCGCGGAGCGGGCGAGAATTAATGTCGTTGCATAGATTTCAGAACCGCGGCATCATTCTGAATGCGTACACAGAGGTCGCGCGCAGAGGTATACCGTTTTTCGCCGGGATTCATCGTAATCGCTTTGTTGAAGTTCTGCAAAGCTGAGTCGTACTGACCCAGCACCATTTGCATACACGCTTGATTATACCAAGCCTCGTGAATCTTTGCATAACTGCCCTGGCTGGTACAGATCTGTTCGAAGGCACGGAGTGCACCGTGGTAGTCGTTGTCGGCGGCGAGCTTGCAGGCATCATCCAGTCCTGCCAAATCACTATCCTCCACCAATTCTGCCTTTTCGGTACAGTTTTTAACTAAGAAACTCTGAATCACTTTGTCGCTCATCTGATTCAACGCATCGCGCTGAATAGCATCCACGTTGATGGGAACTGGTTTCGCGTTGGTTGCTTCGCTTGATGTCGGAATATTTAAATCGAATGAAGATGACCAGACGATCGTGTTCTTCTTCTGATCCCGAAGTCGGATTTGTGATGATAACGTCAGCATGCCCTTGATAGCATAGTGATGCACAACCGAATCCTTAATCACCGTATCTTTTTTGGTAACCGGATTCCTCACCTTACGACCAACCTTTTCATCCGAGCTGGAGCGCTGCTCGACATATTTATCGTTGGTAATGGAGCCACTAATCGAAAGTGTAGCCGACGTGTCGTACGCAGCGGAATGCGTGTCGCTCACGGCCTCAAAAAGATGACTGACCAGTAGCTTTTCAATAATCTGATTTCGCAAGGCTGAACCGTCGTTGTGAAACATAGAGGAACTTTCAATTGGCTCGACAACGGCTCGTTGGTACGGTGAAACATCCACGTCGGGAGGACGCTGGGCGTTAAAATGGACCGTCGTTACCGAACTGCACGACATACAAAGCCAGGCAGTGCTCAGGATGCAAACAAGGATGCGAGTGTGACGCATAGAAGTATGGGGTAAATGAGGGGTTGACGGTATAGACATGCGAGGGGGCACTCAAGGTTTATTCTTATTTCGTCCGCACGATGGTGCTTTTCTCGTCGATACCCGATAGAATTTCCACGGATTCCAAACTCATGGCACCGACGCGAACTGTGGTTGCGCTTACGGTCGATCCATTCTGCACGAAAACCTGATTATTGGGTTGCAAGTATGACCGAGGAATCACCAGTGCCCGTTGCTTTTCGCTCACAATAATATTCGCCTGCACTTGTGTGCCAACGTACGGCACAGCGGGCTTGCGGTCGCAGCGGGCATCCACACGGAATGACTGTGTTTCGTTGTCGAGTACGGGATAAATTTTCATCACCGTAGCATGAAAGGAACTGTCGGGAAAGGCATCGAGGGAGTAGAGCACTTTTTGTCCCACATGCACGCGCGCCACATCCGAGGCGTCAATCACCAACCTCAACACAAAACTCTCTGCATCTCCAACAAGCATCACCGGCTGTGCGGAGCTAATCATTTCCCCTTCTTCCTTGTACAATGCGTAGACCAGGCCGTCGCAGCGACTTTGCACTTCAAAATTGCTTTGCGTTGTACCGGCAAGTTCCATCTGTCGTTTAGCCAGGCTCAACTGGTTGTGCAAACTGAGAGTGGTACTGTGTAAGCGTTGTTGAGCGGCCACCCATAAGGCGCGACTCGACTCTGAATTCATGGTGGCTTTATCAAGATCGGCCTGTGTGACGGCACCCGAGGCGAACAGCATGGAATTGCGGGCGGTGGTAGCACTGTCATTCCTGTACTTTAAGTACGCAGCCTGCGCATTAGCACGCAATTCGTCCAACGTTGCAGAATGCTCGTCGGCATTAGTTCGCGCATACTCGAATGCCTCGCGCGCGCTTTGCGCTCGCAGGGCGGGATCGCGCGATTCGACTTCAAAGAGACTTTGGTTTGTGTGAATGGAGTCGCCCTCACGAGCATGAATATTTCGAAGGATCCCCGTGGCATTGGCAAAAACACTGTATTCGTTGAGCGGATGAATGGTCCCGCTGGCGTACACCGCTTCGACAATTCCCTTGTACTCGGGTTTAATACTGTCCTTTTTCGCCGAACACGATATCGCTACCCAACAACCGAAACACACCAGTCCAACCCGTAACGCTTTCATAATCTCTGCTTGCATGTGAGCGGAGTACAAAATTATGGAATTAGCGGTCTTTTTTATGGCTTGCCCAGTTCCCCGGCACCGGCGGTAAGAATGAACAAGAAAAGGATAGGTCCAAATTCCTTGTCCGTGCTATTTTGAGACAGGGACGATTCCAATCTGCACGCATCTTCTTATCACGGAGGGGACCGATGATCCGTAGCTTCCTGCTTCTTAGCATTTGTACGCTTGCCGTTGTGGGCACGCTATGTCCGCCATCATTGTGGTCGCAGAAGCACAAGGATTGCCGAGACTGTCCACCGCCCAGTCGCTGCGAAACGAAGGACAGCGTGATGAAAGTGACGTTTAAAGATAAGACCGTGATGGACGACTGTGTATCCGCCATCCGTACAACGGTCACGATGGTCGGACGTCCGGAGCAAGCAATCAAGCTCTCCTTCCGGCGACGCAACGCCTGCTTCGACACCACTGTGCTCGTCTCCCAAATTGAATCCTTTAACATTGTTGGCTTAGGCTTGGATGGTCAACCATGTAATGTGCAGGTGCTCCCGGTGCGAGAGTTTATTCGGCGAGCCAATGGACCGAAGGAGACCTACGACTTCTTTGAACTCACTGCCAACCTCGGCTACGCGGGCACCGATACCTCTGCGCGTAAAATTGGCAGCTCCTCCATCTTTCCGGGATTGGAAGCAACGGTTGCTCCCTTTGGACAATTCCTTGGGAATAAACTCTCCCTGGCTCTGCAAGCAGGCGCCATGCTTGAAGGCAGCCGCCTTCGCTTCCCTCTGGGTGCGCACCTACGCTTGAGTTTTGGCGGAGCAAACTCCGTGGAAACTGTCAGCGGTTATAAACCAAATCCCTGTGCCTTTCAAACCGGTTCGATATTCTCCCCTTCCGAAGAGGATTTTGACGAAACGCCTGCCGACGGCGATCGCGACTCGTCGGCGTATTTCTATATCGATAAACAAATTGTTCATCCCAGCTGGCGACCCTTCGTATTCGCCGAAGGCGGCACCCTATTGAACTCGTCGTTTGACGGACACGGAGCCAATCCCTCGCTTAATCCGAGTGACTACTCACAATACTACGTGGGAGGCGGTATTGGCACCCCCTTGTGGTCGTGGGCAACAGTTTCACTAGCCTATCGCTACATGCGATTAAACGTGCGTACACCGTGTCCGTACTGTCCCAACTCCGAAGACTTCTTCATCGTCAACACCGCCAAGGTGCACAGCATCATGCTCAAGTTTGGTCTGCGATGGGATTGGTAGGTGTCAGGAGAGATGTTCTTATTCGTGAGCGCTGCGCGCACACGAATTCATCAACTCCGGACGGCAAGCACTCTCATGTGATCGGTACGTTTGAAATTACTTTCTGAAACCATTAAGGTCTGTCTATGAAGACCCTTCGCATTCTCAGTTTAGGACTCATGGCATCGCTGGTTCTGCTTTCGCTGCAGTGCCAAACTGCTGTTGAACCGAGCAACGTTGTACCGGAAGGCGGCTTTCACGCTACGGTCAAAGTTGTCGATCAAGGAAACAACCCCATCGATGGCGCGCGGGTGCAATGGATTATTTCCAATCGCGGGGCGAGCCAAGCACAAATCGATTCGGCTTTCAATGCCGGTGGGAGCGGACAATCAGCTCTCAGCGGTTCGGCAGGAAGTGCGGGCATTGCCTCGTTTCAAATACCGGTGCCCATCGCGCAGGCCGGAGTGATGGTACTTTTTAAGACCACGCCCCCGGTCGGATCGGACTTCCTTGGTGTCCAGAAAAATGGCAATGTTCGCGTAGACACGCTCACCGTGTGTGGAGAAACCTTTCTGACAATTGTCCTGCAACGCACTGTACAAGTTCAATGTAATGGTGCCACCACGTGTAAGGATGTGCTTGTGACGATCGAGCCGCCGGTCACAACTCGCGACACAGTTTCGGAAGGTGATTTTATTCAGACAGACGGACCGATCACCATCAGCTCAATCAGCGGAGTGCCCGGCAACTTTAACGGCATTGGCATTCAAACCAGTATTCTCAACGTGAATAGCGGAGCCGTTCTGACGGTGCCCGGAACGATAGCGCAAAACACTCCGTATCGCATTCGCTTTGACGTGGATGCGTCGACAAGTGCTGCCGCTGTTGATACCGTGTTTGTCGTCACGGTCACCGCTACGCAAAACGGACAACCCTGCTGGGTCTGCGTGTTTAACCTGCGCATCGTGGTGAAGCAACAAACCAATTGCCAGTGTCCAAACACTGGCATGCACTTCGTTGTAGGACCCGACACCTCGTGTATCAACACCTTGAAGCTCGACACCCTCAAGAACATCAACCTGAGCAACACCAGCGCCGATTGCTCGCTGCAACTCGTTCTTGATCACAGCAAGCTTAGCGAACCGGTTTCGGAAGCATGGGTGAGCGCGATGAATAGTCAGCTAGGCGATCAGATTTTACTTCAGCCCGGTGCAACCTTGGGCTCGGTTACTATCTCCTTCCAGCCACAAAGCTCACGTAGCTACAATCAGAATTTTGTGTTTACGATGTATCGTATGTCGAAGACGGGTGAAGTGACACGCTGCGACAGCACGCTGACCATCCTCTATAAAGGCGTGGGCGGTAATCCAACCTTCGCTGTTGATAGTGCCAGCTCCACTATTTTCAAGAACAATGGCTTTAGCTATGTAAGCGATACACTCAAACAATGCACATTGCACCCTAATGCAACTACCGGTTCACGACGCTTGTGTTTACGGAACGACGGTACCTGTACCCTCAATGTCGATTTGAGCGTGCTGAAGGGCGCCAGTGTCTTTACACTGGATAGCAACTCACTCAGCATTCCCCCGCACTCCGTGCAATGCGTCGGCGTGAATTTCAAGCCGAGCAATGCGGATGTGTATGCTAACGGACGCTGTAATCCTCCGCAGTTGGATTTCAACGGACAAATCAAAGCCACCAGTAACTACGGAAGTGCTGTGGTACCGGTTGTCGGTCAAGCACAACCCGATATCAGCTGTGCGGGCAAAGCGGAATTGGTGGCCCCGAAGTTTGGCGCAAAGGACGTGAACAACGTGACGTACTATATCACCCTCGACATTCTGGCCGACAACACCGTCACCAACGGCGAGCAAGCCAATGGGGTGACAGATAGCGTGAAGATTTTCGTCAAGGACATCACCACGACCGGTGGTCCGCCGAATGATGCGAACATTACGGCAGCCACTCTTTCCACCGGACAGTTCCAAACGGTGAAGTATTACAAAGTGGCCAACTTAGCCTCGCTTCCTGCCGATATCTGCAGCTTGTTTAACGTCTACGGATGCCCCACTCCGACCAACGGATTAACCGATCAACCGGTAATCGAGGGCGATCTCCTCATCTTTGAATACAAGGGATTGTACGGCATCATGTGGATTAAGAAGCTGGCTTGGAGCGATCACTCTGCCAACGCTCTACCGCAGGTTGAAGGTTTGGTTTGTTATCCGTTTAATTAATGTCAGCAATGACACTCCGAGCACTCTATACGATCGTAGTCATGAGACCATCATTATCATCTCGCCTCTCTTTCGCCGTCTTGCTCTTCGTCTGCATTGCCTCCTTGCAGGCACAGAAGGCAAGTCCTTATGCAGCCGTGAACAGCGATCGTGACGACTATGCCATCAGCTTTCGATCGCTCGGAACAACAACGGAGGCATGGTTTACAAGTTCCAGCGGTATGCGTGATCCACGATCCCGACAACTTCTGATCGTGAGTTCGCAGTCGCCGAGTGCAAAACCAACTCCGGCACCGGAACCCCTGAACGTGTCGGACGCCGAAGGAATTCCCCTCAACGGTTGCGTGAGCTTTTCCGCCTGTAATCCGAACATAGGCGTGATAATCTCCAATCGAACCGTCAACGGCAAGACGCGCGGCAACGACATCTATGAAATTCGTTTTGACGGAAAGAACTGGTCAGCCACCCGCATTGACGTTCTCTGCAGCGATGCCTGGGATGATACGCCGTGTCTCTCACCCGATGGCGGCTTGCTCTACTTCTCTTCAGACCGACAGACTCCCTTCGCTCGCACTACCGATATCTTCCTCTCGCGGCGCAGCGGAAACGGTTGGTCTGCCCCGGAACTTGTCAAAGAACTCAGCACCTCCGCCTACAGCGAACAGACTCCCTATGCATCGCGCGACGGATATCTGTATTATGCCACGAATCAGACAAAGAAAGGCGACTACGACATCTGGCGCGCAAAGTACAATTCGGAAACCGGTGAGATTACCGGACCTCCTCAACCTGTACCCTTCGAAGGGGTGAACGAGGAAGGCACGAATGAAGGACATCCCTGCTTCAGTCCCGGCGGGTCGTGGTTTTTCTTCAGCTCCAATCGTGGCGACCATGGGGATTACGACATCTACAGTGTGATTCACGGCAGCGATGCCGACACCCTCTCGGTCCGTGTGATGAAGCGCAGTCGCAAATTCGACAAACTCTCCGGTGCGCCTGAAGATGTGGTGGAAGCCTATGCCAACGCTACCGTTCACCTTTCGGATCTGGCTTCGTCGCGACGCATGGATCAGCAAACTGACAAAGGTGGTGAGCTCAACGTCGTGTCCACGAAGGATCTCAAAGACCCACTCCTCGATCGCAGCTTGCACACCATCGCACTCGTGGCATCGGTGGACGATCCGCGATACATCTCGTCGAAGGACACGGTGGTGTACGACGGCTTTTGTCCCGGCACCAAAAAACACACCTTGATGGTGTGGGATACCGCAGCCTACTTTATTCCCGAATGTGTTCAGGATTTCCCGGTAAAGAATGTGCGCTTCTTTGTCACCGGTTACTGGTGTCCCACCACCGAACGCTACACCCGCTACCTGAATTGTTCCTGCATCATTGCTTGCGACACCTGCGATAAGATTGACGACACCAAGCAGCCGGCACTGAATTGCGGCACGGACGATGAGTTCTACCGCTACAGTTTGGTAAAAGCTCGCGTGGATGTAGCGCGCAAAGAAGGCTCCGCCTGTATCAATATTCATGAGGCGAAGAGCAAAGGTCATGAGTTCGCCCAGGAAGTTGACTCTGCCGTTGTTCGCATTGCCGAAAGCATGCGCTCTGCACTGCAAATCGCCTGCATTCAACGCGAGGTGGCCAAGGGTAAAAAAGTAACGGTAGAGGTGACCGGCTGGACCGATCCTCGTCCGCTTGATGATGCCTGTTCGTACACAGGAAAAACCATCGACTTTGCCCATAGCTTCGTGAAACTGAACATGGAGGACTCGCCCTACATCGTGGGCGATACACTGGCGGGCAATGGCAAAATCAAATTCTCGCGCTCCAAAGCCGGCGGTAATTACCTACTCTCCCAGCTTCGTGCCTATTACACGGCCGTCATGTTCGACCGCATTTGGGACGAGAGCGTGGCGGAATACCACGACATGAAATCCAAAGGTCACATCGAAGTAGTGGCACTCGGCAAAGCTGTCTCTCAAGAAAACCGCGACTTCTCGGAACGACGCTCGGTCGAAATCCGCGTGACCGTTCCCATTACCGAAAAGGAAATGCTGCGCGGAATTATCCCGGATCCGGGTCAACGCGTGATTATCTGCGACACCCCGTGTAAGTAAGGAACGAGGTCATTAAAGAAGTAAGGACGCAAGCAAGGGCAATGCTCCGTGCAGCCTCGTGGATCCAAGCATTCGTATTGTATCGAGGCTCTGCTTGAGTTTCTTCATACGTGTGGCGCATGCGCCGCACGTATGAGAACCTCACTGACGATCTCCATCTCGAACCCGTTCCGTTCTTCGCGACCTCCAAGGCTCCCACTTCTCTCAGACCATAAACCTTGCCTTCTGCTTGCGTGTCAGACCAAGCGAGTGACTCGCTCTACTGTGGACAACACACGGCCGGCGCTTCCTCCGGGACAGCGTAATTTGCGTTCTCGTTACCGGAACCTCCCTCATTTCCATGGCAAGCAAAACACGAAGCGTCCATATCTGTCAGAACTGCGGCTACCAGCTTCCCAAGTGGTCAGGCAAGTGTCCGGGCTGCAGCGCCTGGGGCACCATGGTGGAAGAAATCATCCAGGAAGATCGCAAGAGTAATGCATCGAAGCGCGTTGCGTCGTCGGCCATTACAACCGTGGCTGAAGTGCAAAGTGCTCGCACGGATAAAATCTCCAGCGGCATTGCCGAACTCGATCGTATTCTCGGGGGTGGCATTACGCGTGGCTCGCTCATTTTGGTGGGCGGAGATCCGGGAGTGGGTAAATCCACCCTTATGCTCCAGCTCTGCGCCAATGCTAAGGATCATCAGCCTCTGTATGTGACGGGTGAGGAGTCGCTCCAACAAATCAAGATGCGCGCCCAGCGCATGCAAACGGTACCCGGCGAACTCATGGTTCTGGCCGAGACGGACATTCAAGCGGTGTGCAATGCCATTCGCGATAGTGAGGCAGGGCTTGCGGTGGTCGATTCGATACAAACCATGCAATCGGCCGAGATTGAGAGTACACCCGGGAGCATCTCGCAAGTGCGTGAGTGCAGCATGCGCCTGATGGACGTGGCGAAGAAAACGCAGAAGCCCATCTTCATCGTGGGACATGTCAACAAGGAAGGCTTGATCGCCGGTCCCAAAGTCCTGGAGCACACCGTGGATACCGTGCTGCAGTTTGAAGGTGAGGGCATGTATAGCTATCGCATTCTCCGCGCGCTCAAGAATCGCTACGGTTCAACCAACGAGCTGGGCATTTTCGAGATGAACGAGCAAGGATTGCAGGAGGTGCCCAATCCGAGTGAAATCTTCCTCACCAAACGCTCGCGTGAGGAGTCGGGCGTGGCGGTGTGTGCAAGTATCGAGGGCACACGTCCTCTCTTGGTGGAAATCCAGGCACTGGTCACACCAACCAGTTATAACGTGCCACAGCGCTCCTCTACGGGCTTTGAGTACAAGCGCTTACAGATGATTTTGGCGATCCTCGAGAAACGTCTGGGACTCAAGTTCGCCTTCAACGACGTCTTCGTGAACGTTGCCGGCGGCATCGTGTTGAACGATCCGGCGGTGGATTTGAGTGTGGCTGCTGCTTTGGTGAGCTCGCTCAACGATATTCCCCTCCCCCCCGCCACAGTGTGCATCGGAGAATTGGGTCTAACGGGCGAGGTGCGCAGCGTGAGCAATATCGACCAAAGACTGACCGAGGCGGACAAATTGGGCTTCCGACAGACACTCATTCCGGCCGGAAACGCCGGAAAGCTGAGTCGGCAGTATGGTCTCAAGCTCATTCCCCTTGAACGGATTTCCGAAGCGTTGTCGCAGTTTTTTTCCTAAGATTGTGGAACTTCCCGCTCTAAGCTCAGGTACACCATGAACATCGCTCAAACAGCTCAAAAAACGCGCAATGCGCAGAACAAGACGGAGGTCGCGGGAAGTGACAGTCCGGATTGTCATGCACAGCGCGCAAAGATCACCGATCGGGAGCTCATCAGTCTGGTGCAGCGCGGTGATGAGGCGGCTTTTGTGCAGATCATGACCCGTCACAAAGAAGCCATTATCAACTTTGTGTACCGTTTTGTCGGCAATTACGATGACGCGGTGGACATAGCGCAGGAGACCTTTGTACGACTCCATCGCTACGCGCAGACCTACAATGGTGAAGTAGCTTTTTCGACCTGGCTCTACACCATTGCGTCGAATCTGGCGAAGACGGAGCTGTCGCGTTTTTGGAGAAAGAATTCCGCCACCTTCACAGCGTTGAAGACGTCGGACAACGACGATCCGGAGTGGGATATTCCTTGTCATGAGTACAGTCCCGACAAGCGAGTAGACTCCTCCACGATCGCAGCCAGTATTCAATCGGCACTCATGGGTATTTCGCCCTCCTATCGCGAAGTGGTAATCCTTCGCGATATGCAAAACTTGAGTTACGACGAGATAGCCCTGATTACCAAACTTGAAATTGGAACCGTGAAATCGCGTATCAACCGAGGTCGCGCCCAGCTTCAGGAACTCTTGACACCGCTCTACAAGGAAATATTTGAGTAGGATGCCTCGGAGTCACCTCCGGGATACTCCGATGAGAAGTGGAAATTCGTTCGAATGTCGTCGTGCAACAATTCGCACCTTCTTCCACTCCGACTCTTATATTTTCAAACCAGCCACGGCCGCAGCATGAAGGATGACGATCCCACATCGGCCGCTTCCTCGCGAAAGCTCTTTGCCTCGCTTGGATCGGTACCCAGTCCCGCTGACTTTGAGCAGCAGGTAGGCGTGCGTCGCATGATGCAGGCCCTGCCCACGCTTTCTGCTCCCGTCGGCTTTGAAGCAGCCGTGCTTCAACGCATCGGCAATACCCCTGCACAGGAACACGATGCGGCTCACGATACAAACCCATCGCCAAATACGCTAACTCCTCAAACTCCAATCTCACCGGTCTCTCCCGTTGGTGGTAGCAATGATATCGCCCTTCAACTCGGCTTCGCATCCGCTATTGGCTCCTGGCTCGCCCGCATGTCTTACGGCAAAGTGGCAACTCTGCTCGTTGGATTATGTACCTGTGCCGGACTGTCATGGTATTGGTTTGCCAGCGGCTCTGCAGGTGTGAACAATCAGGCATCGACAGATGCAGCGGTGCAGTCGATGGATCCAAAGACCTCACAGCACTCGAATCCGCAAGGCGCAGGTGATTCTAAAAATGCTGCAGCACAAAGCCTGCAGAGCGGTGGTAATGGTGATGCATCGACCAATCGTGCTACGGCCGGAAGTGAGGGTTCAACCGTTCAGACTGTTCCATTGCCTACATCGAGCGCGGCGGTTTCGCATGGTGTGTTATCGCACACAGCGCCGAAGGCGCGCGTGAATAAGAAATCCCTCAGCGGACATTCGCATCAAAGCGACTCCGTCCATATCATTCGCGGGATAAAGATACCGAAGAGTGTCTTAGACGAGGACTAAGCACCTACTCGCTCTTCCTTTCCGCCCGCCATCCCTGAGAGATTTTCGTATCTTGCGCGTGGACTCTTCAGCAACCCTATTAGGACGCACGGGATATGTTCGAATCCGATATCGAGCGTAGCAAAATCCGACTCTTGGAACTTGTCAATAGCACGCAACCCACCGTTTATCTGAACGATATTCTCGGTCGCGCTTCCATCGATTACGCCTACAAACAGTTCTTCGAAGCTGAGTTTGGCTGGTGGTTGTATGAGGAGCAAACGCTGCGGCAGACCAATCCCAACCTCGATTTGCACGATGCCGACACGGTCGACATTCTCTCCAACCTCGACGCTCAGTACCGCAAGCATGCACGCTTCGACCGCGAGCAACTGATGCTCATTATCGACTCGGCTGTCAAGAGTGTACTCAATTATCGCGTACGCCCTCGCACTACGCTGAAGTGGTTTGTGTTCCGAGGCGAACCGACGAAGCCGATTTACGAAGTCTTTCTGCGCATGCGCTACTTCGCCGATTACCGCTACCTGCACGAGGGCTTTAATCAGTGGTTGCTCAAGCGCGGCCTGCGCTATGATTCGCTGGATATTATTTCGGTGTTGGAGTTTGAACGACTCATCAAGCGCATTGACGATGATACGATTTTGGAGTTGTCGCCCTCGCAGTTCGTCGACCTCATCGCCCCCATCAATTATTTCTTTGCCGAGCTGTCGGCCGACCCAACCAAGCAGAGTATTCCGATCGAGGCGGTGATCATCTTTTTGGATGATAAAGAGATTTACATCATCGCGCAGAAGTTGGAGTTGATGCTGTACCAACAAGGTGTGCGACAACTCACGAAGGAAATGTTCTTGGGCGTTGTCGATGAAGTGCTCAACGAAATTGAAGGAGACGGCGGAACAAACGAGCCACTCGCTGAGGATGGTGTTGCAAACACCTCGCCCATTGCAAGCAACATCGAAACCTCGCCGCGCGTTTCGACTGCGGACTTACTGCGTCCCACCGGTACAGCTGAAAGCGAAAGTATCCTTCGTACCAAGAGTTCGTTTGCCGACACCGCTCATAGCCCCGCAACAGAATCCGCCGGTGCAGCACGAAGTACCTTTGCGCAATCCGCCACACACCCTGTGGCGCCTGCCGTCTCAGTAATTGCTGAGATGTCGCGACGGCCTGAGCTCGCAACTGCACCTCCCACCGCACCTGCTCCGCTCAACGCCTCATCGCGAGACGAGCAACTGGCGGGTATGCGTGAAGCAAAGGACTCGAGTTCGCTCTTTGTTAAAGACGAAGCGGAAGATGGTTCCGCGCAACAATCGCCTCGCGGCTTTGTCGTGAAAGATGACACAGACGATGCGCACGCCTCGTCAGCCGATGACGGAACAGATCATACAACCGGAAGCACAGCAAGGCCTGTAGCTACGACAGCTGCAGAGAGTGTCGTGGTGGTTGCTGCGCCTGAGGAACACATCGCTGAACCAGTCAAGAATGATGCTCCGGCACACCATGCACCCGCAGAACAGGAGGAACGCACAGAGCATCCTGAACCCACGGCTTCTACAGCACCGGTGCACTCGGCATTAGCCGAGCTCGGACAAGCAGTCAGCCAAGAGCTGCATGAACGCGCAGCACACGAGCAGGAAACGGGTTCGGCGAACGACGCATCCAATGAGTTGGCAGAAGAAGATATCAGCTCAACAGTAGCAGCAGAAGCATCGCCGAGCATGAAGTCAGCGGCGAGAGCTGAAGCCTCACAGACGTCAGGTGCGGAGAACATCACAGCGGCATCGGAGTTATCAAGCGACAGTAGCCAACCGATTCTCGGCATCATCAGTCGCGCACTCGGAACACAGCCCGACACCCTAGCAGGCCAGCACACACAGGAGTTGAGTGACGATGCAGTCGGCTATGATGCAGACAGTCGTGGCACCATGCACGCTGCTGCAACGCAGCCTACGCGCAGCTACCCGTCGATCAACGAGATGTATGACCATCGTCAGCGAGACAATTACATCAAGCGACTCTGTTCCAAGGACGAACAGCGCTTTGACGACATGCTGGCCGCCATCGACCAAACCCGGAATTGGAAAGAAGCCCTTGCCTACCTCGATCGCTTCTACTCCCAAAACAACGTGGATCCCCAATCATCCGTCGCCCGCGATTTCCGCATGAGCGTCTACAAGCGCTTCATCGTGGCATAAGGTTTTGAGAGTCGGTGGGTGTTGTGGTCTCTTCTCTGTCTACCCACACCACGTCCGAAGCCGCGCCACTGCTTATATTGTGGGCTTGTCACACCGTGATTTGTCCTTCCATCCGCATCGGGTTGAGGGCAGAGTGAGCAGCGAAGCATGAATTTTGTTGATACAGCGCGTATTTACGTGAAGGCCGGAGACGGCGGACGAGGACATTCCTCATTCCGCCGCGAGAAGTTTGTGCCCAAGGGCGGCCCCGACGGCGGCAATGGCGGCCGCGGTGGCGACGTTGTGTTTCGCGTCGATCCGCACCTCAATACCCTCATCGATTTTCGGTTCAAGCGTAAGTTTTTGGCCAAAGATGGCGCAGCCGGCTCATGGGCGCGACGCACCGGACGTGACGGTTCCAACGTCGTGATTCGCGTGCCACAGGGCACCTTGGTGCGCGACGCGGAGTCGCAAGAAGTCTTAGCCGACCTCACAACCGCCAACGAACAAGTGGTTCTGATGCGTGGTGGTCAGGGCGGTCGTGGAAACGCTGCCTTTACCTCTGCCACCAATCAAGCGCCACGTCACCAAGAACCCGGCATCCCGGGCGATGAGCGCTGGCTGGAACTGGAATTGAAACTCTTAGCTGATGTCGGTTTGGTTGGATTTCCCAACGCCGGCAAGTCGACGTTGATCTCGGTCATTTCTGCAGCCAAGCCCAAGATTGCAGACTATCCCTTCACCACGCTTATTCCGAATCTGGGCATTGTATCGGTGGCGGAGGACAAGAGTTTTGTGGTCGCCGACATCCCCGGTCTCATTGAAGGCGCAAGCCAAGGCAAGGGTTTGGGCACACAGTTTCTGCGTCACGTGGAGCGCACGAGCGTGCTGGTGTTTCTCATCGACGCTCGCAGTGCCGACCCCAAAGCCGACTACAACGTCTTACGCAAGGAACTTGCGCAGCATAATCCGGATCTGGATCGCAAGCAGCGCATCATTTGTTTAAGCAAGGTAGACGAGTTAGATGAAGAGGAGCAGGCAGCATTGAAGTCGCTCAAGATCGACCGTCGCACACCTCTGCTTATTTCATCGCTCGACGGCACGAATATCGACGACCTCAAGTGGCGTATGTGGAAGCCACTGGAAGAAGCTCGCGCCTAGCCCAGCCTCGACCCGGGGCGGCGAAGCCGGCATGAATAAGAAGTCCTATGACACGATTGCTTTGCCTTCTTTTTATCATTGGCCTGACGGCCCGGCTTCAGGTGTCGTCTGCTCTTGCCCAGGCTACCCAAGCTGCGCAGCCAACCATTGCGCTCAGTTTTGACGACGGCAACGTGCACGATTACCCCGGTCATCCGCTGCAGCAATGGAACGCGGCGCTTCTTGAAAGCTTAGCCAAGCACAAGCTGCACGCTTTCTTTTTTGTGAAGGGTGTGGCGATGAACAACGAACGGGGGCGTCAGATTCTGACCACGTGGTCAGAGGCCGGTCATCGTCTGTGCAACCACAGCTACTACCACTCCAACTTTGCCTCACGCAGAATGAGTGCCGACAGCTTCCGCACCGAGCTGCGCATGGATGACAGTTTGATCCGTCCGTACAAAGGCTTCAAGCCATTTTTCCGTTTCCCCTACTTGAAAGAAGGATCAACGCGCGAGCGGGTGGACAGCATTCGCGCGATACTGAGGAGCGAGGGCTACCGCACAGGCCACGTCAGCGTCGACGCCTCGGACTGGTATATCAGCTCGGAACTGGAAAAGCGCTTGCAACTCGACTCCACTGCAGACCTGAAAGGCTATCGCGATTATTATGTATCGCATCTGCTGAACCGCGCTGCGTTTTACGATTCGTTGTCAACCATTCTCTTTCAGCGCAAGGTCAAGCACGTGCTCTTGTTGCACCACAACCTTGCGGCAGCGTTGTTTCTTGACAGTCTCATTACGGCCTTTCAACGCCATGGCTGGCGCGTGTGTTCAACAGACGAGGCCTACGAAGATTCGCTCTACACCATACAAAGTCCAACCCTACCGGCGGGCGAAAGCATCATTTGGTCACTCGCCAAACACGACGGTCGCTTCGACTCCATCCTCCGCTACCCCGGCGAAGACTCCGACTACGAAGAAGATGCCATGCGTAAAGCTGGCTTGTTGAATGAGGGGAAGAACTAAGCTGAAGTGATTCCAAAAAGTCATTGCGAACTCCGTAACGTCATGGCGAACGAAGCGAAGCAATCTCGTCAATGCAGATGCACTCGAATCGACATACACCTGATAAACAAACGACACCAACAATCTCACACCCTCTGCTTTCCAATTGATCGCGCTTCGCACGGGATCGTTCTGCGATGACGGTGTCCATCTACTATGGCATCACGCCACCCCCAAGCTAAAGCTTGGGGTTACAATACTGACGCTCGCATCCGTCAGCGGCGGCGACAGCTAAAGCTGTGCCTGCCTTCCGCAGTTGAGTTCCTCTATCAAAGAACTATTAAAACATTTGCCTGCGACGTCATTGCAAGCAAAGCGATCACGTCAATATCGATTCGTTTACGAGATCGCTTCGTAGCTGCGCACCTCGCGATGACGTGATCCCCAAAACGTCATTGCGAACGAAGTGAAGCAATCTCGTCAATGCAGATACTCTCGAATCGACATACACCTGATGCACAGGCGACACGCACAATGCGCACCCTCTGCTTTCCCAACATCCGCGCTTCGCACGGCCCTATCGGGTAGGAGGCGGGGTTGCCCCCGCCGTCCCCCCACACCACCTGGCATACGTTCTTTCGTACCAAGGCG
>JBDHXF010000013.1:0-69408 GCA_039810585.1 Chlorobiota bacterium | reverse complement strand
AACCGCTATGGTTTCCTTTGTTCTTTCAAGCGCAATGTTTTCAACCGCATGCCCGCAACGTGTCTCGGCGGTCTCCTGTTCACGTGCTGGCTGACAGAATCGGTGACCGAAAATCGCCTATTTTCGTCCCTTTAGTTGCGCCGTTACCCTCTCGGACCCTATGCGATCATTCAAAAGGAATATCCAGTATCTGCTTCAACGCGTCTTTGGCCTCAAACGCTACCTTTACGCCTTTGCCCTCTATACCATTCGCAAGCTGGAGACCACGGAACAAGAACAAAGTCTTGTTCGCTTTGCTCAGCTCGTAAATACGCGCTTCAGCGAGGGACAGCTGGTTGATGTTGGTGCTAATATTGGGGTGACAGTCGCTTTTCTTGCCTCCAAAACCACCCACCGCATCGTTGCCATCGAACCTGCCTCGCTTAATCTGGAAGTGCTTCGCTCAGTAGCAGCACACTTCCATATCAACTCGCGGGTTGAATTCTTCCAATGCGCAGTCGGATCAGTTGACGATTCCTGCGTCATCAGCATCCCCATGAACGACGGCGTGGTTTATCACGGGTTGAGCTCCGTCCATTCGGATGCTGCGGGTTCTGCCCATGCGTCAAACAGTTTCTCTGAAGAACGTGTGCCACTGTTCACCCTCGATACTTTGCTGGCTGAGCGTCCCATTGCGGCAATGAAGATTGATGTCGAGAACTTTGAGTATGAGGTACTCAAAGGTGCCCGCCACATCCTCAGCAACCAACATCCGGTTCTCTTAATTGAGCTATGGAATAACGAAGTCCGCTCACAATGCTTTGACCTTCTGCAGGAACTTGGATACATATCGTTTGTCCTTCGCGGACAGAAGTTCGTTCCCCTGCCGGACGACACCAGCAGCGATCTCGATTTCCTTTTCGTTCATCGCTCCCGCGCCTCCGTTATCTGATCAAGGCGAGTATCATTGTACCCAAACACCCGGCGTGGAAACTTCCAACGAAGGACAACTCGTATTCAGCTGGATGTGTCACCGAGAATCTCCAAGCTCGTAGCTGCGCGCTTGTCTACCTTCTAACGATTTTTCATTCTCACTTGCTGCGCAAGTGTACCGCTCATCGGTTGACCAATCGTGCTTCATCATGGCGATCATTGTCATCTCCTCTGTTCACATTGCTCTCCCAAATCGCTGTCTTTTATGGGCACAGCAATCACCCTATTGTGTGTAAATACACGCAATTAAATAGTTGTTGTATTTACATCAATGTTGCAACATCGACGCAATAAAATGACAGCTCCTTCGAGTTACGAAGACTCTCTACGAACGATATCATTCGACAGAGTGTTATTATGTACTCGGCTGACTAAATCCGAGATGGGACGTGAACGCGACAATGACGTGCTTGTGCGAAGCACGTACGTATTAATACGGGAAAAGCAAGGATCGATGCGGCATCCGGGAGAGATGCACTGGCACTACAAAGGGATAATTGGACTGTAGGTCGACACTTTCGCGACCTATAGTACATGCCAATACAATGCGATACCTGTGTCAATTCGACGTCCGGAACTGCACCATTATTGACATTATGATTTTTTAATCTGATTAAAAAGCCAGTTGTTGCAACGTTTATCAGTTGAGTGTTTTTTGAGTGTTGTTTTATTAGAGTAATTAACGATAACTTTGCCAAGCACTACGATTGCGATAAGGTGTTTGTCGCAATACTGGTCACGAGTCACGGTGAGTGACGTTCATTCAGAATAGTGGAACCATGAATGACGTGGCCGAGGATGTTGGGTAACGGGGTGTTGCCTAACACGAACCTCTGAGAACGTCATCAGCCATCGTGGACGCACACATGGCTGATGATTTCTCGATGTGTATTGCCAAGAATGTTCAACATAAGAGTGTACTACTGGTATGCATCCATACGATACACGCGGTGCCAGCCAATTTTAAGATCGTCGGTCAGTGTCATTTCAAACACAATAGCTTTCGTTTCATAGTCGATCTCCACCATGCGCCCTCCGTATCCTTCTGCGGTGGGTACTTGGTATCCGGGACTGAAGAGAATATGATTCGTGTTTGGCAAGTACTTCACGGAACTAATCACTCGAGAGAAAGTCTCACTGCCTCGCTCTTTGCCGTACTCCCATACTTGTTTGACGGTGCGATGTGGGGCGTCTATTGCAAACTCAACAGCCCGACTGTACCACGTAGGTGGTGTGGAGTTGAAGTTTCGTTGATCACCGTTATCGAACATCATCAGGTGACCGCTGGGCAGGAGTATCACGCTGTGCTGACACCAATTCCACTCGAAGTCCGGATGGTTTTGGCTTCCATCTAATACTAAGCTGTCACTAATGGCGATGTTCTGTGCATCCAGTGGTTGCAGTAAGTATTGATTCAAATCCTCCCCACGACGGTTCGTTCCCCAACCGCGGTGGTTGCCCATGATCCAGACGATCGAGTTGTCGTAACGTAGCTTTACGATTCCCTGAACACGGCAAGAAACGATGATGGTGTTGTCCGAGGCATCGTAGCAAACGGCATTGACATGCGCCCAGTCCTGCGAGTTTGTCGTCAGCACGTGTCGAGATTCGTCCAAACATTGCTTCAGATCCCACTCGTTGATGATCGCTCCGGAATATCTATTCAACTCTATGATGTAGTCCTCCACCGTTGGTGTCCCATCCTCATGAGTCGATCCAACTTTCGATACGCTGATGAGGAAATTGCCATCCGGTTTTTCATACACTTCGTGGTGAAACCGGTAGTAGCTGAGCGACCACACATTGATCACTTTTCCCAGCACATCGACTTCGTAAATGGCGTTTGAAGAGGCATCACCAAAGAAGAAATTACCATTGTGTAGACGAGCAATTCCGTCTTCGTACCCCAGATTTTGAAGGAGTGCGTTGTTTCGGTAGTCGAGTACCCATCGAATATCACCATAGCAGTCGATCATCAGTGGCATTTGTGGTGTGGCCGATGAGTAATTACTCACCAGATTTAAGCCCTGCTCATACGCTCCATCGCTTCGGCTAATAACATCGATAGCGCTGGGCATTCCCGGAGGAAGTGAGCCGGTAGCGAGATGAATGGTGGTATCTCCGCGCAGAGCGCCCTCGCTCGATCTCATCATAATGCGCACGAGGTTATCGCTGTTTGCGTACAAGCCCACAATACTCAGCGAATGCTGATATCCGGCGTCGTTGAAGGAGTGCGTGAAATTGGAAGCATCGCCATGCTTGCCGTACACGATAATGCTACTCGTGGCCGCATAGGGTGTACGAAAGCTTACCAACGCCGTCAGCGGCGCAACTCCGTAGGGGTCAATAAGAACCGAGTCCTTCGAAATGCTGAGCGAGAGCTGCGAGCTGTCTGCGGATTGAGTTGACGAAACAGGATTCTGGTTCTCATGATGCTCACAAGCCACAAGAACAAGACTGAGGACAACACTTACCCTCAGAAGAAAAGCGTATTTCATGCAAACAGTGGTAGAGTGTACAGAACAACACTCACCGGATCCAGTGTGAGAGAAATAACTTGTCGTCATCGCCACTGTTACACATCGTCGTCAACTTTAACAGTCTAACAATCTCAACATTGGTTAGCATGTCATAGTGTATCGCGTTCCTACAAGGTATTTGGTGTTTTTAGAAAAGCCGACGGACACACTCGATGTTCGTCTTTGGGGATGCTCACTCAGGTGAGAGATTGAACTAAACCTATTGAGGTGAGAAAGTATTTTATTCATCATGATGACATTGAATTGTTCATTCTCTATGACATAATGTCCGCAAAGGCGCATGAACACTATAGTTTGCGACATTATGAAAACAGCCTTGTTCATGATCGCTGAATTTAGTATGTCATTTTGCTAACAATCTCACTCCACGTTTTTTTATCAGATCTTGTGCATCTACCTTGATTCAAATCATAAACGATTTATGAACGACAAGGAAGACTACAATGAACGGCAAGGAAAAGAAGTGGTCGGTTAAGAGACCGATCTGCGTTTCACCAACGCACTCTCAGCAGCAACCACCTGAGAATCAAGTTCTCAGAAGCTCCGCACAGCAGAAATCGGCACTCGCACGATTCACGTTCTTTGCTTTTGCACTGTACGTGGGCTTGCTGCCCATTTCGCTCCACGCACAGAAGACGGTTGGTCTCCTGCACTATGACGGAACCTCATCGGATGCAGGCTATACACTGTTTACGCCAATGTCCTACACACAAACCTACCTGATCGATAACTGCGGCAAATTGGCGCACACCTGGCCAAGCACCTATAAACCGGGCTGCAGTGCGTACCTGCTAGCCGATGGTTCGATTTTACGACCCGGCGCCGTTCTCAATCCGAAAGTCACTCCACCGGGGGGCTTTGGTGGGATTATCGAGAGAATTTCGTGGGATGGTGAAATCATGTGGAGTTACACCGTGAACTCCAGTACAGAGATTCAACATCATGACATTTGTCCGCTCCCCAATGGCAACGTTCTCATTCTGGCGCTGGATGTGCATACGAAAGCAGAAGCCGTCGCTATGGGCCGTGACACGATGGCGAACTTCTACTTTTACTCGGAAAAGATTATCGAAGTCAAGCCCACCGGTCCAACAACGGGCGACATCGTCTGGCAATGGCGTTTGTGGGATCACCTGGTTGAGGAATCGGATAGCACCAAGGCCACCTACGGCAAAGTTGCCGAACACCCTGAACTCATGAATATCAACGCCGGTACGCTGCCTATTGGACTTCCGGACTGGGCTCATGTGAATGCCATTTCATACAATCCGGAACGCGATGAAATCGTGATGAGCTCTCACAATTTCAGCGAGATTTGGGTGATCGATCACAGCACCAGCATGGCCGAAGCAGCTTCACATTCAGGCGGTCATCACGGACGCGGAGGGGACTTTCTCTATCGCTGGGGCAACCCCATGATGTACTCTCGCGGGACTGTAGAAGATCAACAACTTGGCCTTCCGCATGATGTTAGCTGGATTCCCGCCGGTGTCCCGGATGCCGGAAAAATCATGATCTTTAACAACGTGGCGAGTGGAGTGAATTCGTCGACATTGTACTCGTCTGTGGACATCATCGATCCCGATCGTACCGACGATGGCGTGTATTCCCTAAACGAAGGTCGCTTTGGTCCTGCGCTCGCATCCTGGCGCTACTTTGGAACACCACGTGATACTTTCTATGCCTCCTTCATGGCCGGTGCTCAACGTCTTCCCAACGGTCACACTTTCATTTGCAATGGTCCGGCCGGAACGATGTTCGAAGTAGATGACCAACAGAACATCCTGTGGTACTACGCCAATCCCGTGAACGATAAAGGACCAATCAATCAAGGTGTAACGCCAACGAACAACTCCCTCTTTCGAGCCACTCGTTACCCACTTGCCTACCCGGCGTTTAAGGGACATGATATGTTTCCCTTCGACCCAATTGAGTCAAACCCGTCCCCCGACGCCTGCGTGATGTCGTCAGTTCTTAACTCACCAGCGCCACTCGTACATGCAACATTGCAGCTCAGTGGCTCGCCAGCGTCTGACCAAAGCTGGATTCAATTCTCAGTTCCGTCGGCGGCCAACGTTCAGCTATCTGTGTATGACATGAACGGACGCCTTCTTCGAACACTATACCGTCAGAATGCCGACGCCTCTGTTCAATACTCGCTTCCTCTAGGCGCTCTTGATCATTCCGGCACATACCTACTGCAACTCAAAACAAAAGAGGTTCTTCGCAGTATTCCATTTATCTACATCAATCAGTAGTCGAGGTCCGCATTTTTCGAACGGACAAAAGCTTCAGTCTATTGTGCGAACGTTCATTGTTACTCACTTCCCAAGCGCCGATCTCATCGGCGCTTTTGTTTTGTGCGGAAGTTTCCGGCACGTATTCGAGAGAAAAAAGTTGTTGCGCAACCATTTGGTTGCAGTATATTTGCAACCGAGTGGTTGCAGATATAGAGACCATGGCAGGGTCTCTGAAGATTTTTTTACCAACGAAGGGAGTAAACCATGAGCCGTCAGACCGAGATAATCGCCAACCAGAGCGATTCCACCTTTAGTGTTATTCGCGATTTTGATGCGCCAATGGCCATCGTTTGGCGAGCCTATACAGAAGCAGTCTATTTAGATCAATGGTGGGGTCCCCAACCCTGGCGTGCAGAAACAAAGGAGATGGATTTTCGCGTCGGTGGGCACTGGCTATACGCCATGTGCGGACCGGAAGGTGAACGTCACTGGGGTCGCATGGATTATACCGACATCTCTCTCCATCAGTTCTTTGCCATGAAAGACTGCTTTTGCGATGAACACGGAGTTGCCAATCCGGCTCTACCGGAGTCGCACGGTCGTATTAGTTTTCATCAACACGAAAGCTGCACGCGGGTGGAATGGAAAACAACATACGCCAGTGCTGAGGGCTTGCAAACTGTCGTCGCCATGGGAATGGAGCAAGGCGTTCGTATCTGCGTCGACCAGCTCGTCGCTTTGCTTGCATCCGGTACTATTGTGTGATGATGGATGCTGAACAGGTAGACGTTCGGAGTATTTTTCTTACGCAAGGCCGCAGGCCCTGCGTAAGAAAATTCTCATGAACCACTTCTCGGTAACGTCTTATAATGCTGCAGTGAGTGGAGTCAAACTATCACCGTTAACACGCGATACAGCGAACGCTAAAAAGTGAACCTCGCTCGGGAAGATTGCGTTGTTCAATGGTCATCCCCATTGCGTTGCAGAGTTGCTGCACAATAGACAATCCAAGTCCCGTACTTTCTTCGCCGCCAGTGGGTCTGTTCGAAATCTTCGCAAACTTTTCGAAGAGTTTGACGCGATCTGTATCATCAATGCCGGGGCCTTCGTCGCAAATTTCCAGCAGCATCGCTTCCGCATCGCGTTTGCACCGAAGTGTAACGTTTGTACCGGCCGGCGAGAACTTCATGGCGTTTGACAGTAGATTTTCAATGATTTGTTGAAGAGCGTTCTCATCGGCTTGTACAGGCATCAGCGCCGCTTCCACATCAACATGAAGAGCCATGCCCTTCTCGAGAGCGCGCGGATGGTAGCGCTCAACCACTTGTTGAACACTCTCGCAAAGATTGAGACACTCCAAGTTTAGGTTCATGCGGTTGGACTCGATGGCATGCAGATCGAGCAGCTTGTGAATGATCACCTTCATGCGTTTGGATGTCCGCTCGATAATGTCCAACTGCGAGGTGATCTCCACCGAGTTCATGCGCAGGTGATTTCGTTGCAGATTCGAGGTGGTGAGCACAATACCACTGAGCGGATTTTTTAGATCGTGTGCAACGATGGCGATGAGTTGATTCTTGTCGCGCACCACTTCTTGCAGGGCGAGATTTTGGGCGTGGAGTTCTTCGGTTTGCTGACTCAACACATGTTGCTGACGTAGAATTTCCTGGTTCGCAGCGCTCAGCTCTACTGTTCGGAGTCGGTAGATTTCAGATTCTTGTCTGGCTTGCTCTACCTTATACAGCATCTGCAGATTACGTGTCTTTTGCGTCGACTCTTCATTGAACACTTCTTCCTTGAGCGAGTGGAATCGCTTGTAGTATCGCAGTCCCTCCTTATTCATCCCCCGCAATTCGCAACTGTGAGCCAGGGCCTCGCAGGCCTCGTAGATTAACGGTCGAGACTTCATATCCTCGGCAACCGCCAACGCGTCACGCAACACGCCTTCCGATTCTTCAGCATCACCAACACGACAGAGGAGTCGCCCAATGGATATCAGGCTCTCCACCTCCCCTTTGTGATGAGCGATGCTTCGGCGGATATCGTACGAACGACGATACGTATTAAGTGCCTGCTCGGTCTGTGCATCCGCTTCTTAAATGGCTGCCATGGTGTGCAGTGCTGCAGCTTGCGCTACTTTATTTCCAAAGTCTTTCGAAAGTTCATACGCACGAAGCGCGTACTCCATGGCTATGCTGAGCATGTTACGACGTAGGTATTCAACGGCTAAGTCGACCAGTGTCTGCCCCAAGCCCTGTTTATTATCCGTCTGCTCCTTCATATCAGCACTGCGCAGCAGGTATTCCAGCGCCTGATCGTAGTCGCCCATACTCCCATGGACGTTTGCAATGTTGGTGAGAGAGGTGCCGATTCCAATACTATCGTTAATGCGCTGACGGATATCTAAACTCTTCAAGTAGTAGTCCAACGCCAGCGCGAACTCGCCAAGCATGTAGTACACATTTCCAATGTTCATGAGCGAGGTGGCAGCGCCATGTTCATCGCCTATGCTCTCACGAATTGCCAAACTCCGATGATGGGTTTCCAAGGCTTTGTCGTACTCGCCCAGCGTAATCCACGTGGCACCGATGGTGTTGAGTCCGAAAGTGAGCGACCGTAAGTCGGCCACCAACTCACAGTACTCCATTCCATGCTGACTATACTCGATGGCTTGTTGGTGTTCGTTACGACGATACGCGGCCGCCCCAAGCGTCAACAAGGCTTGTCCCTTTCCGCGATGATACACCGGAGTTGTTCCACTTCCCTCACTCTGCTTGAGGGCTGTCTGTGCAAGCTCAATACTGCGACGTACATCCACATTCAATAACTGCAACGCACTATCGTTCAAACGATCGATCTCGATCTCGCTTCTGTCACCGACAGTGTCTATGGTTTGCACATCTTCCATCTATCACGTATACCGCATATAGGTCACAGCACGATAACTCTTCGTCTAAAGAGTACATAGAAATAGTATCGGTCAACGCCGTAAGAGATGAAGTCATGCTTGACGACCCGACGACACACTACGGTAGCGAGTATCATGAGTAAAGCGTCCTCCGATCATCTTGAGATAGGATTTGAAGGAGACGAACCTAGGATAGATCTGCTTTTTTATCGTTACGTAAGCCCCCCCTCTCGGCTACCACACTGGCAGCCAACGCGAAAATGCCTGAGGCTTCAAGCCAAGAAGTTCCAACACTCGCTTCTTCTTCATTCTTTCCACATCGTCATTCTTTATCCCCATAACACCCCTCTTTTTCCTGCAGATTTCGTCGTTTTGTGGATAACCATAAAAAGAGTGAGACTCTCACTCCCGCTTGCAACGTGTGGAAAAGCGTGACGGACGTGTTACCGCGACGTGTGCATTTTTGCATGGTACGAATTCTACGACTTGAAAACAGTGTTATGCACACAGCCGCTTTTCAGCGATTGAGTTGGACGGATGCTCGATTGGGTGTAGCCCTGAGAGTAATGGTTTTTTATCCCGCGGCTGCGCCGGAGGTGGATCTGCCCTTAGGACCCTACCTACTACGAGCGGCAGAGGCAGCCGATGTGAGTGTCTCGCATTGTCCGCTGATTATTATCTCCCATGGTTCGGGTGGATCCATGCTGTCGTGGCATGAGCATGCCTGTGCCTTAGCGCGGGCGGGGTTTATGGTGTGTGTGCCAGAACATCCCTACAACAACGTCTTCGACAATTCCAAAGAAGGCAGAATGGAGGTGTTTGTTGAGCGCTGTTATCAGGTGTCGCAGTGTATTGACGAGATGCTGCGGCATGATGTGTTTGGCCGGGCTGTGGATGTTGAGCGAATTGGTTATGTAGGACACTCCGCCGGCGCGAATGTTGGGATGGTACTGGTTGGTGCGCGCCCCATGGATGTGCAGCAGCATCGTCAGCAATTTGGTCTCATGCTTCACGAGCAGGAATCAGACCAAGCGCCTGAACACCTGCATACTGAGCCGCGAATTCGGGCTGCGGCATTGTTTGCCATGGTACCGACGTGGTTCCAATATCCCGGCGCCTTGCGCAATGTGCAGGCTTCATTGCTACTCGTGAACGCAGAGCTCGATGCGTATATCCCTGTTCCGCTCGGTGGGGACTTCGTGGATAGCTCCGAATGCAAGGCCACCGTGCATCAGGAAGTCGTTCCAGGTGCCGGACATTTCTCCTTTCTCAGTTCCTTTGAAACTCAAGCCGCTCAGCGCATAGGTGCCCCTGCAAAGGATCCACCCGGTTTTGACCGCGTTGCGTACTCTTTGAAGCTTCAGACACAGCTTGTCAACTTTTTTCAAACGGAACTGAAATAAACATCGGTCATCACAACAAGACGACCGCAACCGGCACTCACAATTTTTGGAGCGCTCCGTCCTATATCCAAGGCGAAATCCGCGTGTCTTTGCGTAGTAGTTTCGTGTTGAAACGCTTCCTGCCATGTATAGTAAAAGTGCTTGGAAAGAAAGCTACCGTGCAGGACATTGGGTGCCGCCGTTTTAGCCGAACTGTTGAATGCCGACAAAATCACGACTATTCTTACTCGAACGCGGCAATGCGATGACAAGCAAGTATATTTCTTGTTCTGACGCTGCGGAGCAGCCTTCGTATTAAGGCCAGTGAACGACAATTTATTGACGACCATACATCCCGAACAATCATGCGTACACTTGTTGCACTCTCGATTCTCAGCCTAGTAGTCCTAAGCTCCTGCTCTCCGTCGAGTACGAGCACGCCGACAACGCCCAGTGTCACGACCATTGAAATGCAGAAGTTGACGAACCTGCCGCTCAGCGGCGGACAGGTGAGCAGCGTTGAGTTCCTGGATAGTCAGACCATTCTTGCCATCATCGATGGTGTCGTTGCTACCGTACCCATCGGTGGGGGCACACCCACGTTGATGCCGGAAAAAGGAAGTGGTTACATCCGTGCGGTGGTTGGTGCCTCGAAGGAAATTTATCTGCTCAGCAACACCGAGCTCTCGGTCATGAGTAGCATTTCGGCGACTCCGGTAAAATCAACCGTGTACACACACAATGCACAAACTCTTGCGGTAAACTTGGACGTGGGACCGGATGGCCAAGCGTATTTGCGAGTGCGTAGTTATCCATCGTCTATGAAGGTGTGGACGAGCAGCGATCGAGGGCTGACCTGGACGGAAATCACGTTGCCCACGAACAACGAGTATGGAGGCGGACTTGCCTTTGGCACAGGCGGTGATATGTATTGCAGCAGTCCACTTAGCTTCTACAGTTCGACTGATGGCGGTGCAAATTGGACAAAGCACGCGGCTGTATTCCCCAACTATGGTGGCGAACTTCTCGTACGCAAGAATGGAGACGTACTATGCTACATTCCAACCGGTGGTGGACTGTGGACTTCATCCGACAAAGGCAATAGCTTCACCAATCTGACGCCCTTTAATGCTAATCCATTTTTTAGCACTATCAAAGAATCCGATGACGGCATCTTGTATGCTTTGCTTAAGACCAGCAGTAGTCCCACGGGTGACAAAGCCGGACGCTTAATGAAATCGCAGGACGGTAAAACATGGTCCACCGTCATTTTCGCTGAGGGAAGTGCACTTGCGCTTCAGGGTGGTAGTATGGTAGTGGGCATGGAGTCGCCAGTGACCGGAGGTTTGGCTATCTCACAAGACAAAGGCGTACACTTCGTACCGAGTGGAACCGGACCCATTGCTTCCTTCAGCGCACTGGCATGGAACTCGAATGGAGAACTCTGTATCCTTGCCGATAAGGGCGTTTTCGTCCAGCGCGTAAGCGGTTGGAACACCTATGGCAACGGGATCAACTTTTTATCGCTCACTTCGTCAGGCGACGGTGCCCTATACATCGCCGGTCTTCATGAGTCGTATCTCAGCACGAACTCCGGAGCATCGTGGAAGGACCTCACGATGCCGGATCTGGTGCTGACCTCGGGGACCGGACACTACGAAATGCCTGTGTGTTATGGTCTTCGTCAACGCGATGCCCTGCTTTGCATCACCTATTTCCGCACGGATCTGCAAAAGCAAACGAACGGTCGTGTAACCAGGCTCGGTTCCGACGGCACGGTGAGCTCCGGTTCTGTTGGAGGCAACTTCGTGTGGATGGCACAGGACGCGAACAATTTGCTCTATGGCGTTACCGAGAATTTTCCTACCAGTCAACGTTCCAGCGACGGCGGATTGACCTGGACTGAAGTCAGCACACGGGCACCAGGCTTTGTATTCAACAACTCCGGCAAGTACATTGGCTACGGATTAGGTACCAACGGCGCAGCCAATTACTCGTGGGGAAATGTTGGTTCCACTCAAGTGGATCAGCTCAATCTGAGCGGCTTTAGCTTTACGTCCAATTACATAGAAGCGGCGAGATTTAGTCCGACTAACGTCCTCTACCTTCTCGTTGCCGGCAGCGGAGTGTATTATTCCACGCAAGCCTGGAATTAATACCTGCCGCCTTCGGCGACACGTACCACGATTTCAGCATTTCAACAAAGTCCGTGCATCGCTCTTCACGGCTAGAGTACAGCGTGTTTTCACTGTTCACATACTCGTTTCATAGGGTAACGCACACTACTTTCTAATCTCTTACAGAATCCTAACACTCGATCGCAATGCTTGTGTGTAGTGTTCAGTGGTCGTTTCGTGCACTGCCATGACCACCCGCTACGATCTTCATGATCTTGAGGCTGAGATAGATGTATTTAAAGAACTGCAGAATTGGATTGCGCATGGATGCGCGTTCTTTGTTGCTAATACTGCGTGCCATAGTGAATGTGTCTCGTGATCATGTATGTATTATCGCGCTACGAACGAACTTTCTTGTGTGCTGCAAGAGCTAAACCTTACTCCGGTATTAACCACCAAAAGGGCAGCATTTTGGCTTTGTATAAAAAGGCGTAATGCAGGGTGAGTTTTAACCAGTGACCAGCTAAACCAATTTCACCGAATGTTTTGTGTATGTCTCGACCCTGACTATTCGGGTACCGTTTGTAGTCTGGAACGATCGGATACGTGGTGATGCTAATTCCACTCCCATCCGTCCAACCATACCCTGCCGATGCAATACAGGCAGCGCCCATGTTACCCATCGAGCCCTTGTGGTGCAAAGTCATGTGACCGCTTTTAATCGCATCAATAATATTATCAGCCACAATCTTCGCGGTAATTCCTGAGGGCATGCCGGTTCGCGGCGGTGAAGGAAAGATCTCCAGACCGCTAGGACTCTTGCGTGGCTTCGATAACGAGTGCGGAGGCGCAAAGGCAATACCCGGTGCAAAGATGTTAGGGTAACTGGGATTTTGGTAGGTCTCCGGCCAATCGCGAACAGACCACTCCTCGTAGGGCTTCGCGGAATAATCTGCATCGACAATCATAAAACCCTTAAAGAGTTTGTCCGTGATATCGCTTTCGTCCTTTGCATAGGCTTTAAACCCATGACCGGTGAACGATGGAATCAGCATCGCAAAGTCGTAACTCTCCGTCTTGATCTCCCCTTCCAGTGTTTCATAGTGGGCAAGTCCGTCGTCAATGTTCTTGACACCTGCGCCACTAATCCATCGAATGCCGCGGTCTTGAAACACCATTTCCACCATCTCCGATGAGCTCATGCTACTCGAGCCGTAACTGAGCAGCATGCCATCCATGCCGAAGTCACCCAGTTGATATTCGTTCGAAATCCACGTGAGCTCTACCTTGTCGCGCACTCCGTAATGCACCAACTCGTTCTCCACATTCATGATGTACTCGAACGCCGCTCCCTGACAGGTGGCGCGAGGGTGCCCGGTGCCGATCAGTAGCTTTGCCTTTCTGCCAAGCGAAGGCAAACTGTCCAGCAATCGGTGCAGTGCGGCCGATGCCTCAGCCGCGTGCTCATAGGTACAGACGGAATATGTTTTGTTCGTTCCTGGCTTTAATCCTTCGGTCAACTCAAAGGCAAGCTTGGGACCGGTGGCGTTGATCAGATAGTCGTACCACACCTGCTCCTGCACCCCTTGTTGTTCGCCGTACAGATACTCGATGGTGACAAAGGGTCGTTGCTCGGTCGCACTTCCTTCCGGGTGGAACGACACCACTTTCGCTTGCTTATAGCCAATCCCCTTTCTCTTGTAGACCGGCTCCAAGGCAAAACAAACGTCCTCCGGTTTCATACGGCCTATGCCCACCCAAATATTGGACGGTACCCACTGGTACTTTCGGTTTGGAGAAACAACGAGCACTTCATGCTCTTTGGAAAGTTTCCGTCGTAAATGGGAGGCAGCGGTATGACCGGCTATGCCTGCCCCGAGAACAAGAATCCGTGCCATGGTTCGAAGTGGAAGGTGATACACTCGCTACATGCGTCGAGAAGTCGGTGGAAGCGGCAGCGTGCCAATTCAGCAGGTGGTTCGGTAGAAGAGCATCAATGTGTAGACCGCATTGCTCCTGGCGAAGCACCCTTGATATGGCGTCCGGGGCGACCACGAATGCAATTTAAGACTTTTTTGTCTATTATTCTCGCTCGCACTTCAGCACGCTACGCTTTGGGGGCTTTTTATTCGTGCCAGCTTCGCTGTCACGTTCGACAGTACCCTGTTCATCTCCGTTCTTTAATCACGACGGCGCGGCATACCCGACATCTCAGAATCACTTCTTCCACCCCTTCGATAGTGTATCGGATCGTGCACTGCAGTTGATCGCCCAGACAGTGGGGACATTCTCGTTTCTGCGACACCACGCGAGCGATGTGTTGCATCTCCGCCTCGAAATTGACTTTGCGCACGAGCGAGAGAATGTCGTTTCTTCGATACCGATCCGGCTCCACTTCGAGTATGCGTTGCTTGCCATAACCCTGCCTCGGGTTGGCCTCTTCCTGAATTACTTGGCGTATGGAGTCTCGTTCATCATCTGTCATGACAGAGTTGGGATCTCGATATTTCCCGAAGTAGGCGAGGATGTCATCAAACGACAATTCCCGTTTCGATGTTGTATCAAACGCACCGAGCAGCGTATCGATAAGTTGCTCGTAATTGTGGAACCGGTTGGATGGTTGAGCCATGACTCAAAGTACGAAATCAATACTGCTAGGCCAATCACTGTCTATCATCGTGAAACGACTCGTCGTGAACTGTCAAATCAAGGGAAAGAAGAATGAAGTGGACGATAAACAGCAGTGTCCAACGAGAGCATACGATCCACGCGGTACACTGTGCATCGAGTAATCATGATAACAATCGTTCTGTTCGCAGCAGGCAGCTGACCAAGATCATTCATCCTCTCTACGCATTGGCATAGCTTCGTACGTGGCACCGAAGGTGCGCACGAATAATAATCATTGCTTTGATCGCGAGGATACCGACATGAAAAGGCTCAGTTTAACGAAACAATTCCTGTCAGCCATATGGAGACGTGCTATCACCATGACTGTAATGTTCAATGTCCTGGGCGCCGTAGTTCTCCAGGCGCAGGACTCACTCACGCAGGTTTATTCCAAATTTGATTTCGTACCGGGTGAGAAGATTATTTTCTACGATGACTTCTCGAACGACAATGTTGGCGACTTTCCGGTGCAATGGAATACCAACGGATCGGGCGAAGTTGTCAACTTCCCGAAGTATCCGGGTCGTTGGTTAAAAATCACCAATGCCCGGGGAGTTACCTGTCTGGCTGAAGCACTCAAGCTCCCGGAAAACTACACCATTGAGTTCGACCTGATTTCACAAAGCGAAACGCCCGCTGCACGATTAAGTGCGCTTCGTTTCGGACTCATCAGCACGACAAAACCACGGGATTTGATGTATGGTCTGGCTCGACCCGGCGAGGCGGGTATCATGTTCGAGTTTGCGTACACCAACTCGTTCTTCACTTACTACAAAGACAGATCGCCGGAATTGCAGGGACGCACTCCCACCGGTCGACAGTTAGCGGACACGAAGTACCACATCTCCATCTGGGTGCAGAAAGAGCGTATCCGTCTCTACCAGGATGAAGTGAAGCTCTTTGACGTGGCTAAGGCAATGCTGGCCCAATACAAATTCAACATGATACGTTTTAATAATGCCACTCCACTCATTGGCAACGTACGTGTAGCAGCCGGCTCGCCTGATCTGCGTTCAAAGCTGCTCACGGAAGGCAAGCTCGTGAGTTATGGAATTTACTTTGATGTGAATTCCGACAAACTCAAAGCGCAATCAGCAGGCACACTGAAAGAGATTGCAACGGTGCTGACGGAAAATCCAACGGTTCGAGTGCGGATTGTCGGTCATACCGACAGTGATGGAGATGATGCGTCAAACCTCGATCTATCCAAACGACGTGGCGCTGCAGTTGTCAATGCCCTCGTGAACTCTTACGGCATCGCTGCAAACAGATTGGAGTCCGACGGCAAGGGTGAAAGTGAACCGGTTGCAACAAACGACAGCGCGGTCAACAAAGCACTCAATCGTCGCGTAGAGTTTATTAAAATACCGTAACGGTAGCCGCGTCGAACATCGCGGTTTTACAGGCATTATGGTTCAATGATAGGGTCGCTCCGGTGACTTTTTATTCGTGCGCGCCTTCGGCGCTACATAGCTCAGATCACGGCACAGCGAATGTGCTATGGAAAAAAGAGCAGACATTGGAAGGAATAGACGTCTCCAGCGTAGAACAGAAACAAAAGCTATGCACTCAATACTCGACCTGCGCTACACGATCAACATGTCAGGGCGAAGTGAAGAAAAGTACCTTACAGATGCAAACTTTTGCACTTCGCTATTTTGATTGAAATTCCTTATCATCAATGGGAGAAATCGTCGTATTTCCCTTACCACCTTGTGCGTTGAACGTGAATTCAAGGACGCTGTATCGGCGTTCCGCTCGGACGCCATCGCTCGTTTCCGTTTTCGTTTCAATCTCGTCCAGTTTAAGAATTTCATCCGACTCGAAATTAGCCCGATCATGTTTGAACATCATATTCGCATCGTCCCATTCTGTTCCAAGAGTGTATTTCATCGTCAGGTTCCCCGGAGCTAACTCCATAATGGTCGCAGAATTTTTAGCACCGATATAGACAAACCGGAGGCACACTTTTGGATTCTTTACATCGTAGAGCTTAACTGCCAAGTCTTGGTCGTAGTTATTATGGATGGTCAATTGACACATTCCCTTTGGTCCTGACGGCGGTATTAAATCCCTTCCATTCATACTCGCACAGGAATTCAATCCCATGGCTAGTAGAATCAATACGAAAAGCACTACAGTACTATGAACGAGGCGATGTGCCCTTGAGGTAGAGGATGTTTTCATCGTGCAATGGTAAAAAGGTAGAGGGGTTCTCGAGCCATTAAGTCGGCAATGGTCGGAGTCGTTATCAGTTACAGTCAAAACTAATAGAACCAAATATGCCAGATTTGAGCGACCCATTATATTTTGCAACTCGCCATATGACGGCATATTCAGTTGACTCAGGAGCAGTGAAGCGCAGAAATGTTAGTCCTCGTGGACCAGTATCTGAAGCAACGGCTTTCCAATTGCCGGTCGCATCCTTATACATAACGACTGCGTCGAGGTCTTCAATTTTCGTAGTGTCACACATCGCGACGATAACGTAGCGATGATCCTTTTTGAACGTTTGCCATGCTTGTGCTCTGTTGGTGATGAGATCACTCACCGTGGCTACAGGAGTAATATGATCTTGTGCGTACATAAGAGCCATCGAAGCATATAATGACTCCCGAATACCATGTAACATCAATTTTTGGTCTGAATCGAAACGACCATCGCCATCATTTATACCAAACGCTTCGCTAATGGCCATTTCTGCTGTAGACATGGTAATCGTATCCTTTTCCACATCGAAACCCTCGCGCAGACGTTTGATGGCACGAATAACTCTGTTATAACTACCGCTTACCATCGAGCTATCCCAATGTTGACGCATGGCTGACAGTTTCAACTTCCATAAGGTTTGTTCTGACGGAGAAAGTCCGGAGGGTGTATTTGAGATCCAGGTTGTATCAACGTGAAATGCATCGACGATGTTAAGGTCTGTACCGCAGTAGCTTTTGTGGGTTGGCACAAATGAATAAGGATTTTCGCTCTTCAATTGTTGCACCGCTTCACTGGGAATCGCAAAATTGAGGTTTTGCCCGCCTTGCAAAAGGAAACTGGCTACGCCAATAACTTCCCCTGAGGCACTAAGGAGAGGACTGCCACTATTACCGTGTGACATGGCGGCTGTCATTTGTATGACTGTGCCATGTTCTTTCAATTTTCGCACCGACGATACAATTCCGTCGGTAACGCTCTGCTCGAGTCCAAGTGGGTTGCCGACTAAATACACCCGCTCTGCCTGCTCAGGCAACACTGGCTTGAGAGACAAGGGTTGGACCTTCCTGCTAAACGTGTCCGGTAACTCAAGAATCGCCAAATCTTTTGTGGTATCGTACGTGACGACTCGAGAAACCTGCACAATTGTGCTGTCGTTCAGCACAATCTTAACTCCCGAGCATCCGTCGATCACATGAAAATTCGTGACGACACGCTTCGGACTAATAAAAAATCCACTCCCAATTCCGTCATCAAGTCCAAAGGCATTTTGTTGCACCACCGTAACCACGGCTGGCTTAACGCGCTTCACCATACCGACAATGTCTTGCGCGTTTAGAGTACACACGCATACAACAAGTACAGCGCACGATATAACGATTTTTCTCATGTGGGTTTTCCCCTCAGTCGATTATTTCCCCGAGCAAATATAGCATCCGACTCGTGCTCAAAAAAAATGACGGGGGAATTGCATAGTCCGCTTTCAACCGTTTTTGAGCTGATGAATATGCACTGTTGCGGTCTTTAGGCAGAGCTTTAAGGTACGATATTCATTTGGCAAACAGAAATGTTGCTATGCTCTTTTACAGCCCCAGATTAGAATACCACACCGAAGGACATGGTGGTTACGATAGTGTGCGTCAATCCGGCGAATTGCACTAATTGATGACAAAAGCACAGTTCCTATCTATTACGTTCAAACCACTCTGCAATTCATCTCGCAACGACTTGGTGCGTGTGAATCGTGCTCCTAGGTCATTGGAAGCTCTGAAGTATTTCACACAAAGACTCCCGTAAGGTTGTATTGCGGATGGTTACGTTCAATCCCGCGACATAAATGTTGCTCGTATTCACGCGTACTGTAATTCGATTCAGGGCGAGAACCTCTAGGCAGCCAGGAGCGTCGCGTCGAAAGACTACGTGTATTGAAGAGTATGCTGCCCAGATCAGGTTTCATGCAAAGCCAAATTGTCTTCTGCACGAGTCACATAATCTGCCTACGATTAACTACGAAGTTTTGCAGTGGCATATTATACATGGCTTAAAAAGTAGGTCCTCATCACTCCCTTGCCCTTCACCTCAATTTCCCCTCGTTCCTCAAAAACAAAAGACTCATCCCTATTTTGCAAATGATATGCAAACTCCTCACTACAATGAATCTTTCCCGGCTCCCCGCTCGATTCCATGCGCGCAGCGAGGTTGACAGCGTCGGAGTAGACGTCGTAGACAAAACCTTCATCGCCAACTATTCCTGCAAAGGCGGAGCCTGTGTGTAATCCCATACGCAGGTGAAAGACACTTCCCTTGGGCAACGTTTTGCGAATGTCATCGGGAAGCTGAATATCGGCCATGAGCTCAAGTGCAGCACGAGCGAGTCGCTCTGCATGGTCTGAACATTCAACAGGAGCTCCGCTCACAGCCATATAACCATCGCCGATGGTCTTGATCTTTTGCACGCCATGTTTCTTCATAACGCGATCGAACTCACCAAAGACGTAATTGAGAAAACCAAGAACAGCTTTTGCGGGCATGCGTGCTGCGATGGGGGTAAAGCCGACGATGTCGATGAAGAGGATGGATATTATTTGGAAGTAATCGGCAACGCGTTCACCATTCAACAAGCGCTCAGCAACTTGTGATGGGAGGACTTTGTGAAGGAGTGTCGTGGTTGCTTCGGCTGCGGCTCGTTCTGTGGCTTGACGTCGTTCCATCTCTGCAACACGATGTTGTTGTTCTATTTGCTCAGCTTTCTTTCGCGCTTCTTCACTTTGAACTTCCTTGCTGAGAGAATGAAATAGTTTGTGGTGACGATATGCTTGCTCAAAGTTTCCACTTAACTCATATACTTCGGCTAGCCCTTCGTGAGCCTGGTATTCTTGCGCCTTCTCACCAAGTTCATGCGCCAAGGCGCGGGCTTCTTCAAGAAGTCTGGCTGCTTTCTCTGTGTTCTGCTCCTCAATTTCTACCCTTCCCAGTTCTAATAATAATGTGGCCACACCGTTATTGGTAGCAAGATCTGTTCTACGTAATTCCAATGCCTGGGACAAATATTCTCGTGATTTGTCATACTGCTTCATTGCTGCATAGCTGCCACCCATGGCACTTAGCCATGCTGCGCACATACTGAGCTCCCCAATACTCTGAGATAGACTCAGAGCTTTTTCAAAGAATGGAAGCGCTGATGCGTGTTCGCCCTGAGACTTATACACACTGCCGATGTTACCGGTCCAGAGAGCCACGCCAGACTTGTTGCCCAGCTCTGCCTGTATTGCGAGAGCACGGCTTATGTACTCTAGTGCCTTCGCGTAATCGGAAAGATAAACATACGTGTTTCCAATGTTTCCCATCACGTTTGCCGCACCTCTTCTGTCACCCAACTCTTCAAACATGGCAAGTGCGCGACTATGATACTCAAGTGCGTTTGAATAGTCGGCTAGACTGCCAAATACAACGCCTATATTATAAATCCCACTAGCCACACCACTCTTCTCCCCCAGTTCTTCATGGACAGAAAGGGCGCGTCTCATATACTCTAGAGCCTTGGGGTAGTCGGAGAGATTCCAATACACGGCACCAATATTTCCGGTGTCGGTCGCAACTCCACTTCTGTCGCCCAGCTCTTCGCGCATCGCTAGCGCGTGACTCATGTATTCCAGCGCCTTCGGGTAATCTGCGAGATTCGCGTAAACACTGCCAATATATCCAGTCACGCGAGCCGCCGCGCTCTTCTCACCCAATTCTTCATGCAGGGAGAGAGCGCGATTCATATACTCCAATGCCTTGGTGTGGTCTGATAGACTTCTGTACAATGTGCCAATGTTTCCGGTCCAGAGTGCCACTCCACTTCGATTCTCCAGCGCTTCATACATGGAAAGAGCACGTGCCATGTACTCCATTGCCGTAGGATAGTCTGAGAGACTCTTCTGTACGTTGCCTATATTTCCGGTCACACGAGCTGTGCCGGCTTTATCTCCCAGTTCTTCGTACAGCGTAAGGACGCTATGGTAACACTCTAGGGCCTTCGAATAGTTTGAGAGATTAGCGTGCACTATACCTTTAAGATGAATAGCCCTGGCTTCTCCCAACCGGTCGCCAATGGAGCTCGAAATGGCAAGTGCCTCTTCTGAGCGCTCCATAGCAAAAGTATGATTGCCGCGTTTCGTCGCTACCGAACCTAGTACCCACAGTGCGTACGCACGCTCTTGAACTGTTGGTCCCGATTCTATAATCTGTTGCAGCAGACGCTCCGCATCGTGATAATCACCACGTTTCTCAGCCTCCTCAGCAGCTTTTAGTTTCTCTTCATTCGTCATACTGCTGTCTCCAAGAAAAATGTTCTCATCACTCCCTTGCCCTTGACCTCAATCTCCCCGCGCTCCTCAAAAACAAAGGACTCATCACGGTTCTGCAAGTGGTAAGCAAAGTCCTCACTGCAGTGAATCTTTCCCGGCTCGCCACTCGATTCCATGCGGGCGGCGAGGTTAACGGCGTCAGAGTAGACGTCGTAGACAAAACCCTTTTCACCAACAATACCGGCGAAGGCTGAGCCGGTATGTAAGCCGATCCTTAAGTGGAAGACGCTATCTTTTGGCAAGGTCTTGCGAATTGCCTCCGGTAATTCAATACCGGTCATAAGTTCTAGCCCGGCACTGGCAAGACGCTCTGCGTGATCGTCACAGGCAATAGGGGCGCCGCTGACAGCCATATAGCCATCGCCGATTGTTTTGATTTTTTGGCAGTTGTGCTTTTCCATAATCTTGTCAAACTCACCAAAGACAAAATTGAGAAAGGCCAGCACCGCCTTTGCCGGCATGCGTGCAGCGATGGGGGTGAAGCCGACAATGTCGATGAACATTATGGAGATGTGCTGGAAGTAGTCGGCAACTCTCTCGCCGCGAAGTAAACGGTCTGCTACCTGCGGAGGTAAAATGCGATGAAGGAGTCGTTGCTGCTCGACAATTCGTGTTTCCTGAAGCGCGCGTTCAACGGCTACAGCTTTTTCACGTACTAAAAGTTGTTGTTGAACTTCGTACTGTTGAGCCTTGTTTTTTGCCTCTTCATTGTGAACTTTATCCTTTAGCTCATGAAACGCTTTCAAATGCACGGTGCATTCTCTCCATCGCTCCTGCGTCTCATACAATGACGCCAAGGCACCATGACATTGATACAAGTTGTGTTTCGTTCCCATCCTTTCATTCAACTCAAGTGCTTTCTGTAGATACTCTTCGGCTCTAGAGAAATCATGACTTTCGAAGGTTGGTTCCGCGTACAACAAACCAAGGCTTTGGGTGCATGTTGCAATCATTTGCGTATACCCGATTTCTGTACTCTCAGAGAGTGCACTGAGAAAGCACTCCAAAGCCTGAGGATATTTCTGAAGGTTTTGATACACAACACCAATGTTAGTTCTCACTCGTACTGCATCTGCTCTCTCGCCATTTTCGACATGAGGAACCAACGCTTGTTGCAAGTACTCCAAAGCCTCTGAGTAGTTAGCAATCGTGAGATAGGTATTTCCAATGTTTCCAATAGCAATCGTCGCATCGCGTCTGTTCCCCAATTCTTCAAAAGTAGAGAAGGCGTTCTTGTAGTATTCAATTGCCTTTGCGTGATCCAAAAGTCCGGAATACACATTACCGATGTTGGCCTCATTTCGGGCTGTCGCGAGCTTATCACCGCTGTTCTCCGATGCGACTTTTGCTCTCAGAAGGTAATCCAGCGCCATCGAATAATTGGACAACGTTGAGTACAACAGTCCGATACTCGAGCACGCTTGGGCGATACCAACGCTGTCGTTCAGAGCGGTCGACTCGTCCAGTGACTGCATGAAGAATTCGAGAGCACGCGGATAATCGGACATGTCCATGTACACCACTCCGACGTTTGAGCGTGCCCTTGAGACGCTACGCTTGTCCCCAAGCCGTTCAAAATCGGAAAGTGCTTTCATGAAGAACTCAAGAGCACGAGGGTAGTCTGCCAACTGCCAATGAACATTTCCAATACTTCCGCAGACATAGGCTTGCCTCTCAATGTCGCCCAGCTGTACATACAGGTCCTGCGCCTTTGTTAAATGCTCCAGCGCCACATCGTGCTCAGCCAAATAGAGATGTATGTTCCCCTTGGACCGTAGAGCATTGGCATAGAGAAGCGGATCATCAATGGTCTCAGCAAGCGCGAGTGCTTCGGACGAGTATGGCGATGCTTCCAACGGCAATCCTCGTCGCTGATATGAGCTCGATAACGTCATGAGTAATCGACATCGTAATTCCGGATGACTCGTCAACAGAGGATCTTCCAAAGCCTTGAGCGACTCGCTCTCAATGTGCTCGCCATTATCCTCAGCTCGAAGCTGCCCCTCTAATTCCATAACTTTATCACGAAGTGCATCAAGGCTCATTGTCGCTCCAAGAAGTAGGTTCTCATCACTCCCTTGCCCTTCACTTCTATCTCTCCGCGTTCCTCAAACACAAAACTCTCATCCCGGTTTTGCAAGTGATACGTAAAGTCTGAGCTGCAGTGTATGCGGCCCGCCTCCCCACTTGATTCCATGCGGGCTGCAAGGTTTACTGCGTCTGAGTACACATCATACACAAAACCCTTTTCCCCCACAATACCGGCAAAAGCAGATCCGGTGTGAAGTCCTATACGCAAGTGAAAGACGCTGCCTTTGGGCAGCGTTAAGCGAAGAGACTCAGGCAGCTCAATATCGCTCATGAGCTCAAGGGCAGCGCGAGCAAGACGTTCGGCGTGGTCATCACATGGAAAAGGCGCGCCACACACTGCCATATAACCATCGCCTATGGTTTTAATCTTTTGGCAACCATGTTTTTCCATCACGCGGTCGAACTCGCCGAAGACGTAGTTCAGGAAGGCAAGAACGGCTTTAGCTGGCATGCGAGCGGCGATGGGGGTGAAGCCGACGATGTCGGCGAAGAGGATAGAGATGTGTTGGAAGTAGTCAGCAACCTTTTCACCGTTAATCAGGCGATCGGCGACTGATGACGGCAATACTTTATAGAGTATCGACGTGGTTGCAACCGCCGTGGCTCTCTCTGCAGCCAACGCACTATCGCGAATTGCCATTTGCTTTTGCTGTTCGAGGTATTCGGCTTTTTTCCTTGCTTCATCGTTGAGGACGATGTCCTTAAGATGATGGTAGCGCTTGTAATGGATTGCAAAATCCTCCCACCGCTTGAGCTTTTCATAAAGGTTCGCAAGTTCAAGATGGACTTCATATTGTTCTGAGCTCATACTTAACGCTTCGAACATCGAAAGAGCTTTTTTCAGATACTCTTCCGCCAGTATGGCATCGTAGTCCTGAAAATTTTCATTCGCATAGATGACTGCTATGTTGTGCATACACGCCGCTATCCAGGTCTTGCTTCCCAACTCTTCAAAAGTTGACAGCGCACGTGATAAGTACTCGAGTGCCTTGGGGTAGTTTGAAAGTTTACCGTACACATTGCCGATGTTGGTAGCACGGAGAGCAACGCTGCCCTTGTCTCCAAGTTCTTCAACGATCGCCATGGCTTGTACATTGTAGTCCAGTGCTTGAGTATAATCCAGGAGATCTTCATGTACGTTGCCGATGCACCCGAGATCTCGAGACACACCTACTTTGTTCCCCAATGCTTCGTCAATAGTCAGAGCACGGGAATAATACTCGAGCGCTCTCGCGAAGTCTGAAAGGTGCAGATATACAGTACCAATATTTGTCAGACAATTCGAAACTCCAATTTTGTTACCCACATCCTCTTCAACGGCTAATGCGCGAACGAAGAAGTCGAGCGCTTTTGAATAGTCTGAAAGTGTTAGGTACACTGTTCCGATGTTGGCAAGACTACTCGCTATTTGTTCCTTCGTCCCAAGTTCTTCAGCAAGAGAAAGCGAACGGAAATGATGATCGAGCGCTTTGGGGTAGTCTGAAAGCCCGGCATGTATCACACCAATATTTCCGAGGAGCATTGCAACTCTATTCTTAAATCCTAGCTCTTCATTCATTGCCAGCGCGCGTGAATAGTAATCGAGTGCTTTGTGATTCTCTGAAAGAGACAGATACACATTGCCCAGGTTGCCAAGCCACAAGGCAACTCCTGTCCTATTGGAAAGTTCTTCGTCAAGAGCAAGTGCTCGCGAAATAAACTCGAGAGCTTTGGGGTAATTTGCGAGGATCCGATGTACGATGCCAATATTACCCAGGCAAGTCGCTACCCCTTCCTTAAGGTCGAGCTCTTCGTCAATCGTCAAAGCGCGAGAATAATAGTCGATTGCAGTGGTGTAATCAGAGAGATTCCGGTACACATTGCCAAGACTATTGAGTGCCTTTGCAACACCCTCCTGATCTTCTACACGCTCGCTTAGGCGCATTGCCTCACTAAAGTCCTCAAGCGCTTTCGCATACTCACCGCGCATTCGGGCCACACCTCCTAATACGCGCATAACAGAAGCTAGGCGCAAAGCGCCCTCTCGACTCAGTGGGTCCGCCGCCGAACGTAGCTGAAGAGCAAGGCGCGTGGCCTCATCGTAGTTACCCAGGTCCAATTCGCCTTGTGCTGCTTCCAATACCTTGGAGAAGTCGGGTAGTTCTGTATTTAGCGTATACTCTTCACTCATCGCTGCTCCAAAAAGTATGTCCGCATTACTCCCTTACCTTTCACCTCAATCTCCCCGCGTTCCTCAAACACAAAGGACTCATCTCTGTTCTGCACATGATAGGCAAATTCCTCACTGCAGTGAATCTTCCCCGGCTCACCACTGGATTCCATGCGGGCAGCGAGGTTGACGGCGTCGGAGTAAACTTCGTAGACAAAGCCTTCGTCGCCGACTATTCCTGCAAAGGCGGAGCCTGTGTGTAATCCCATACGAAGGTGAAAGACACTTCCCTTGGGAAGTGTTTTACGAATGTCATCAGGAAGCTGAATAACTGCCATGAGTTCGAGTGCTGCGCGTGCAAGTCGTTCTGCATGATCCGAACATTCAACCGGCGCGCCGCTTACAGCCATATAACCATCGCCGATGGTCTTGATCTTTTGCACGCCATGTTTCTTCATGACGCGATCGAATTCACCAAAGACATGGTTCAGAAATGCAAGTACTGCTTTTGCTGGCATGCGGGCGGCAATCGGCGTGAAGCCGACGATGTCGACGAAGAGAATGGAGATGTTTTGAAAGTAATCAGCAACTCTCTCGCCTTTCAGCAAGCGCTCTGCCACTTGTGAGGGTAAAACTCTGTGTAGTAGTGTGGTGGTTGCATTGGCAGCAGCTCGTTCGGAAGCTGCCTGTTGGTCGCGGGCGACGCGTTCTTCAGCATGACGTCGTTCCATGTCTGCAACCATGCGTTGCTGTTCTACTTGCTCTGCGCGCTTACGCGCCTCTTCACTGAAGACTTCTTCTTTCAATCGGTGAAAGGACTTGTAGTGCATGTACGCCAAATCAATGTTGCCGTCGGCTTCGTACACGCGGGCAAGTTCCTCATGCGCTCGAAATGCACCGGCTTTCTCGCCAAGTTCAACAGCCAGGGTTGACGCCTCTTCAAGATACTCGACTGCCTTTGCGTTGTTGTGCTCTGCAAGCTCAAGCATGCCAAGCTCAAGAAGCAGATTAGCAACGCCTTCTTGTGTCTGCACCACCTGTCGGCGCAGATCAAGCGATTGCTGCAAGAAGCGTCGTCCCTCATCATACTGCTTCAACACAGTGTGGATCGAACCGATGCCGGCTAGCCAAAATGCGCTTTGACTGCGAGTGCCAATTTCTTCCGACAACTCAAGTGCGCTTCGGAAATAGCCGAGGGCTGTGGTAAAATCACCCAACTCTTTATAGGTGTACCCAATGTTGCCTGCCATATTCGCAACACCGGTTTTTTCCTGCAGATCTTCAAACATTGTACGAGCGCGTTCAAAGTACTGCCGCGCTCGCGGGTAGTCAGCCAAGCTGTAATACACACCCCCGATGTCGCCTGTTATGTGCGCAACTCCGCTGAGTTCCCCCATCGTTTCATAGCCGGAGCAAGCCCGACTCAAATACTCCAATGCCCGCGAGTAATCTGCAAGTCTGCTATACACGTTGCCCATGTTGCCCATGACAACTGCAACGTTTCTCTCATCACCAATTGTAGTGTGACACTCGAGTGCTCGATGCAAATACTCCAGTGCCTGCGGATAGTCCGATAGATATTGGTAGACCGTCCCAATATTTCCCAGCGCAACTGCGATACGCGACGGGTCACCTAATTCTTCATGCAAGGCCAGTGCACGCTCAAAGTGCTCCAAGGCTTTGGGATAGTTTGCGAGATAGCCATAGACAGCTCCGATGTTCGAAATACTGTCGGCCATACCACTCTTATTCCGGACTTCTTCCGCAAACACAAGAGAGCGTTCGTAATATTCTAAAGCCTTGTTATATTCACCATAATTTTGGTACACGACTCCCATATTCCCAACAATTCGGGTCGCTGCGTGCTTATCACCAAGCTCTTCATACGCATTCAAGGCAAGTTGATAGTAGTATAGTGCTTTGGTATAGTCGGCGAGTCTGGTGTACACATTGCCAATGTTCCCATGAACCAGGGCGGTCCCACTCTTGTCAGCTGACTCTTCAAAAATGCCAAGCGCCCGATTGAAACACTCCAGAGCTTTAGGATAGTCGGCAAGATCCTGATACACATTTCCGATGTTATTCAGTGTTCGTGCCGCAGCCTTTTGCTCCCCGAGAGTCCTAAAAATGCTAAGCGACTCCTCCAGATTCGTTAATGCTCCCGAATAATCAGAACGATGAAGGTCAATAGATCCCCGTAAACGCAGCGCAGCTGCTCGCTCCTGTTCGCTTACCTTTGGACCCATAACCTCCTGTAGCACACGCTCCGCGTCGCCGTAATCACCGCGTTTGATCGCTTCCTCAGCTACCTTCAGTTTCTCTTCATTCGTCATCACACCCTCTCCAAAAAGTAGGTCCTCATCAACCCCTTGCCTTTCACCTCAATCTCCCCGCGTTCCTGAAACACAAAGGACTCATCCCTGTTTTGCAAATGGTAGGCAAAGTCCTCGCTGCAATGAATTTTACCCGGCTCACCACTGGATTCCATGCGGGCGGCCAGGTTGACGGCGTCGGAGTAGACGTCGTAGACAAAGCCCTCATCGCCAACTATTCCTGCAAAGGCGGAGCCTGTGTGTAATCCCATACGCAAGTGAAAGACACTTCCCTTCGGCAGCGTTTTACGAATGTCATCAGGAAGTTGAATATCTGCCATGAGTTCCAGCGCAGCACTGGCGAGTCGCTCCGCATGATCCGAACATTCTACCGGCGCGCCGCTTACGGCCATATAACCATCGCCCATTGTCTTAATCTTTTGCACGCCGTGTTTCTTCATGACGCGATCGAACTCGCCAAAGACATAATTCAGAAATGCCAATACTGCTTTTGCCGGCATGCGTGCTGCAATGGGAGTGAAGCCTACAATGTCGACGAAGAGAATGGAGATCATAGGAAAGTAGTCGGCGACGCGTTCACCATTTAACAATCGCTCGGCAACTTGGAATGGGAGAACTTTGTGGAGAAGTGTTGTGGTTGCTTCGGCGGCTCCTCGTTCTGCGACTTGACGACGCTCCATCTCAGCTACGAGACGCTGTTGTTCTATATGTTCTGCTTTCTTCCGCGCTTCTTCGCTCTGTACCTCTTCTTTGAGTGAGTGAAAGAGCTTATAGTGTTGGTACGCCAAGACGAAATTTCCAATCAGTTCGTAGGCACGGGCCAGTCCGTCGTGAGCTTGGTATCCCTGCGCCTTCTCTCCAAGTTCGTGTGCCAGGGTGCGGGCTTCTTCGAGTACTGCAGCGGCTTCATCTGCGTTATGTTCCTCGAGTGCAACCCTGCCAAATTCAATGAGTATTTCTGCAACACCGTCGTTGGTTCCGAGTTCAGTGCGTCGAAGTTCCAATGCACGGTGCAAATACTCTCGTGCTTTGTCATACTCTTTCAATGCTGTGTACGTGCTACCAATGCCCTTAAGCCACGATGCGCACAGACGGCGTTCACCAATACCTTGAGCCAGTTTGAGCGCCTGTTCAAAGTATCGGAGCGCTGAGCTGAGATCGCCTTGAGACCTATACACTTCACCAATATTGCCCGTTGCAAGTGCCACGCCCCACGGTTGCCCCAGTTCTTGGTGCATCGCAAGTCCGCGGCTTATGTACTCCAGCGCCTTTGGGTAGTTGGAAAGATGTGAATACACGACTCCAATATTTCCGGTCGCAGTGGCAGCGCCACTCTTCTCTCCCAGCTCTTCGTACATCGAAAGTGCTCGGCTATAATATTCCAGAGCCTTGGGATGGTCGGATATTGCTTCATGCACATTGCCAATGCTTCCGTACCCATACGCTACGCCACTCTTGTCACCCAGCTCTTCATAGATGGCTAGGGCGCGGCTCATATACTCCAGGGCCTTGGAGTAGTCTGCGAGGTTTAGATGCACGGCGCCAATAGTTCCGATATCAAAAGCTGCGCCTCTTTTGTCTCCCAACTCTTCTCGCAACACAAGAGAGCGACTCATATACTCCAGTGCCTTGGGGTAGTCGGCGTGACTCAAATAAACATTTCCAATGTTGGCGATCACGCTTGCCACCCTCGGCATATCCCCCAGTTCTTCATGCATGGAGAGAGCCCTGCTCATATACTGCAGTGCCGTAGAGAAATCAGACATTTTGGCGTGCACACTCCCTATATTTCCGGTTACGATAGCAGCGCCACTGCTATCGCCCAGCTCATTGTGCACCGAAAGAGCGTCGATATAATATTCCAGTGCTTTGGGGTAGTTGCATAAAGCCGAATGCACAGTACCGATATTGCCGGCGCACACTGCCATGCCGCTCCTGTCCCCCAGCTCTTTGTGGATGTTAAGAGCGCGACTATAATTGTCCAGTGCCTCCGGGTAGTCGGCGAGATTCTTGCGCAGCGTTCCTAGTGCATTTCTCGTCTTTGCTTCTCCTAAGCGGTCATTGACGGAAACTGAAATGGCAAGTGCCGCATCGAGATTCTCCAATGCCAGAGAATAGTTGCCACCTCGCGTCGCAACCGAACCACGTATGCGCATCGCAGATGCTCGCTCTAGCTGTGTAGCCTCGGCTTCCGCAAACTCATGCAGAAGAAGCTCCGCTTGGCTGTAGTCGCCTCGCTTCTCAGCATCCTCTGCTGCTTTGAGTCGCTCTTCGTTCGTCATGCCACTCTCTCCAAAAAGAAGGTTCTCATCAATCCCTTACCCTTCACCTCAATCTCCCCGCGTTCTTCAAGCACGAAAGATTCATCTCGGTTCTGCAGGTGGTAAGCAAACTCCTCACTACAGTGAATCTTACCCGGTTCACCCGTCGCTTCCATGCGGGCAGCGAGGTTGACGGCGTCGGAGTAGACGTCGTAGACAAAGCCTTCGTCGCCAACGATGCCTGCAAAGGCGGAGCCTGTGTGTAATCCCATACGCAGATGAAAGACACTTTCCTTGGGTAGCGTCTTACGAATCTCATCAGGAAGTTGAATATCCGCCATGAGCTCGAGTGCAGCACGCGCAAGTCGCTCAGCATGGTCTGAGCATTCTACTGGCGCGCCGCTTACGGCCATATAACCATCGCCAATGGTCTTGATCTTTTGCACGCCATGTTTCTTCATGACGCGATCGAACTCGCCAAAGACATAATTTAAAAAGGCCAGCACTGCTTTTGCCGGCATTCGAGCGGCGATGGGGGTAAAGCCAACGATGTCGACAAAGAGGATAGATATTATTTGGAAGTAATCGGCGATTTTTTCACCGCGCACTAAACGATCGGCAATTGAAGAAGGCAGGACCTTGTGAAGCAGAGCACGGGTTGATTCCGAGGCCGCGCGTTCTGCACTGAGCATTTTCTGTTGCTCGAACTGCTCGGCTGCACGTTGTGCTTCTTCGCTATGCACTTCACGTTCTAGTTCATGATACACTTTGAAATGGTCGTAGGCTTCGGCTTTTCGATCGCTGAGTGCGTAGAAATCAGCGAGACTCTTGTGGAGATCGTAGAGATCTTTTTTTATTCCAAGGCTGCTCGTCAATGTAATTGCTTTAAGGAGGAGATCTTCGGCTTTGATCGGGTCAAAACCTCTGTATTCTTTGTTCGCATACAAAGAACCAAGAGCACCGGTTGCCTTGGCGTACATGTCGCGCAGTTCGTGTTCTTCACTGAGAGCTAGTACTTCGGAGAAGCACTCCAATGCGTGGTCGTATTCTTTAAGCGAGAGATAGACACTACCAATGTTGTCGGCGAGAACTGCGCTGCCTCTGGCTGAGGGTACTTCGCGCTTCAGATCTTTTGACTTATGGTAATAGACGAGGGCGGAGGTGTAATCACCACTGTTTTTGTACACGAGCCCAATGTTATTGACGTTGGCAAAGAGCCACTCTGTGTTCCCCACGGCTTCATTGATCGCCATCGCTCGATGGTAGTACTCGAGTGCATGAGTGTAGTCGCCCAATGCATGGTAGATGATACCAATATTGTGCATCGTACCGGCAGTGGCTCGTTGATCACCCTGTTCTTCAGACAGACGAAGTGATTCTCTGTAGTACTTTAATGCTTGCACATAATTCGACATAGCGAAGTATGCGCTTCCCAGATTGTCGCTGTTCCGCGCAACCTGTATCATATCCCCTGCTCTACGTGCGCCCTCCATGGCTGCTTCGAGGAAGGGAATAGCCTCCGCATTTTGAACAGTCCGGAGATATGCAAAACCCACTCTGCCTTGGGCATCGGTGATCAAGTCTTCAAGACCTGCACCCTGTGCAACCGACAATTCCTCGAGCGCAACTTCCAATGCTCGCTTCAGATGTCCTCGCCGCGTGTGCGAAAACGCCAGACTACCAAGAATACGACATTGGGCGCGTGCGTCTTGTCTCAACTCAGACTCACTAAGCAGCTCTCGAGCTCGTGCATCAATTATCTCGCCCGTGGCGCCGGTGCTTCTCACCATTGACTCGAATTCAACGAGTGCCCCTCTAAGTTGTTCGTCTGTCATGCTCTCTCCAAAAAGTAGGTCCTCATCACTCCCTTCCCCTTCACCTCAATCTCCCCACGTTCTTCGAAAACAAAGGACTCATCCCTGTTCTGCACATGATACGCAAACTCCTCACTGCAATGAATCTTTCCAGGTTCGCCACTTGATTCCATGCGGGCAGCGAGGTTGACGGCGTCGGAGTAGACGTCGTAGACAAAGCCCTTTTCACCGACAATTCCGGCAAAGGCGGAGCCTGTGTGCAAGCCCATGCGCAGGTGAAAGACGCTATCCTTCGGCAGGGTTTTGCGAATCTCCTCCGGCAACTGGATGCCATGCATGAGCTCGACCGCTGCGCGAGCCAGTCGTTCCGCATGGTCTTCACTGAAGCTTGGAGCTCCGCATACGGCCATATAGCCATCGCCGATTGTTTTTATTTTTTGGCAGTTGTGTTTTTCCATAACCTTGTCAAACTCGCCAAAGACATAATTCAGGAAAGCCAGCACAGCCTTCGCCGGCATACGAGCGGCGATGGGAGTGAAGCCGACGATGTCGACAAAGAGAATCGAAATGTTTTGAAAGTAGTCGGCAACACGTTCACCGCGGAGTAATCGGTTGCTGACACCGGGCGGGAGTATTCTGTTCAATAACTGCTCCCGCGCCTCCACTCTCGCTTCGTTAGCAGCTCGCTCAGCAGTCTGCTGCTTTTCTCGTTCTGCAGACTTGCGTTCGGCTTCGAGGAGTGTGGCTTTTTTACGGGCGACGTCACTTTGGACTTGTTCTTTTATCTCGTGAAACTTCTTGTAATGCTCAAACGCACTCTCAAAATCTGAGCGAGCAACAGCGATCTCTGCAAGGAGCTCGCAGATCGTGTAGCGCATTAAGCTTTGATTAAGGCGCTCGGCTATAGTGAGTCCTTCAAGTGCATGAACCAAGGCTTGCTCCGAGTCATGACTCCGCAGCTCAGCTCTAGCGAGATTCAAGAGAGTCTCAGCTGTCAACTCTTCAGAATGGAGTTCGTCTCTCTGAAGCTGCAGACTCTGCATCAACCAACGGCAGGCATCGGCATACTGGGTAATTTTTAGCTTCACTTCTCCGATAGCTAGCAGACCGTAGGCCTGAAGTCTCTTGTGACCTTGAGAACAACTCAGTTCGAGAGCTCTTTGGGCGTAGTGCAGCGCTTGAACATCATCGCCCATCTGCAAGAGTGCCATGCCCAGATTGAGAAAGGTGCTGGCAATACGATTTTTTTCGCCTGTCTCTTCGTGTACCGCGAGTGCCCGGCGGTAATACTCGATAGCCCGTTCGTAGTCGCCAAAGTCAAAGTACACCACTCCTATACTCGAATTTATGCTCGCCATTCCCCTGCGGTTTCCAAGCTGTTCGTGCAGAGCGAGCGACTTCGCATACCATTCCAGAGCCTTGGGATAGTCGCTCAGTCCCAAGCAGGCATTCCCCGCATGGTTAGAATGCAGAGCAATGCCACGCTGATCACCGAGATCCTCGCAGATCGCCAGAGCCCTGACGTGGTATTCGTAGGCTTTTGCGTGATCTCCGAGACTCACGTGGATGAGACCAATCTTTCCCAGCTCGCGGGCTATTCCCTTTATATCGTCAATTTCTTCACACAGCGAGAGAGCGCGGCTGTTAAACTCCAGTGCGAGCGCATAATCACCAAGTTGATTGTGCACACCACCAATGTTACCGGCCACACGAGCTGCGCCACCCTTGTCTGCACATTCCTCATAGATCTGAAGCGCCTTCGTGTAGTATGAAAGGGCTTGGGCAAAATCACCCAAATTCTGCAGAATCGACCCCATGCTGTTCGTCGTTGCGGCAATACCAAGCGTATCATTCCGTTCCGTCTGAATGTGCAGAGCTTGCTCATGCTTCTCAAAGGCGCGTGCGTTTTGGCCCTCGCTTCCATACGCATCCCCCAGTCCGTTTAAGGCCCGTGCCATTGTCTTGGAATCTCCACTACTCTTTGCAAGACTGAGTAACTTCTCAAACACATCCAATGCAGTCGCGGAATCTCCTCGTTGGAGCGCAGCAGTACCCTGTACACTTAAGCACTGCGTTCGAATACTGCAGAGCCCATCGTTGTCGGGAGCATCTGCACCATTCACAAGTTCTTGAGCAGAGTCGCCATTATTCTTCTCACGAGCTTTCTCCAACTCATCAAGGTGCTGCAGAGATTGCACGACGAGTCGCTCAGCCTCATCAAAGCGACCGGCACGCCAGTACTTTTGGGACTCGTCGATCTGTAAACGGATTTCTGACAATGTTGTCATGCGTGAATACATCAAAAGTGCTACACTCCCCCCTCGCCCGGCACGCCAGTCTTCTCCTTGCATCGCGTGCGGTCGCCTCGTCATTACCTGACTCTTCTTCATCGCTCGCTTGGCGCTCGCTTCTTCCATGCGTGCAGACGTAGTAATGTCATCCCGTAGCCACGAAAGCGGACTGAGCAGCACGGCACATTCATGTGCGTGCAATGCATCATACACCAATCCATACGGGGACAAACCTAACTGCCGTTACGCGGAAAAGCTCAATTTATGACATTCGCGAGGCTTGTGTTCAGCAGAACTGTGAGGAGGCAATGGAGAGGCTTCGGATTGGAGGAAATGGCCTGAGGGCCACCGCGTGGGAGGCAGTTGCGCAGCTTGGATTTGCCAGTTTTTGACTCAAGTTTGAAGAATTTACATCTGCACCCACAGGTCAAACACATTGACGCTTTCGCAACCGTGCAGGGTCGTCAGAATACACTCCGATTTATCCGGCAAAGGACAACCGCCCGGAGCCAACCGGGTTGTGGCGTAGGAGGATGTGGAGTGGCAGGAGGCGAACAAGAATCTCCTGCTAATCGTATAGAAACGGAATGTTCGAGTGATCAGCAGGAATGTCAGAATGCCAGAGCGCGACTATTTGACGCGCATTCTGTTGTCTTTGGCTTCATGGCTGAGTTCCGCTAGACCGAGTGCTTCCATGAGAGGCGGGATGTACATGCCGACGCGGCCGCGCAGGCCCTTTTTGAGACCATACCAACCGCCAACGGGATTAGACTCGGCGCGACCCCATGCTTCGACGGTGCCCTCTCTGGGTGACTTTTGCTCGTCGGCGCTGCCGAGGTCCATCCAGTCGCCGTGCTGCTTGAGCATGGCCTGCAAATCGTCGAGGATCTGCGCGTCATAGTGCAGGACCGTCTTCCCAACCGTGCACACAAGCATGGTCTTGTCATCTTTTTGATCCAGATACATAGTGTACTCCGAGGTCTGCGCAGGTGTTTTAAGCGCCAGTGGCTTGTCTTTCGTGCCGATTGTGTACTTCATGGTGTGCTATAAATGGTGAAAGAGGTCCGTTGATGAGGCGACGAGCGAGCACTTTTCTTGACTCGGAGGCGCCTCCGGCGCATTGAGTGGAAACGCCGATCGAAGCGACGCGCTCACGATCAATACAAACATGCCAATTCTCGCTCATACCAGGCACTGTTGTTTGGCGACGGTGTGTCGGCGGGGCAGGCGTGAGCATACTAGTTGGAAACGCCGATCAAAGCGACGCACTCAGGTTCAATACAAACATGCCAGTTCCCTCTGAAAACTGATACGCTTGACCGGCGAAGGTGCGTCCGCGTGGCCGGTGCGACCAATCGCAGATCTCGTCCAAAGTCAACCGGACTCTTGTACCCCGGCGATGAGTGTGACCGATGACGGTTGTAAGAGAACTCATTGTACCGAAACACCAGGGCGCTTGCGTGATGATAGTCGCGAGGCTGAACACTCTCAATCGCCGACACCACTTTGAAGGACTTAAAGAAAGTTCCTGCTACCGTTTGTGTCCATGTTTCTATTGGCAGCGAGGGCTGACCGAGAAACGGGCGGAGAACTGTATGCATCAATCGATCAGTATCCGAGATATAATCGACTGCTCTCCACATTTCAAGCGCAGAATGTATAAGCCGCGGCTAAGATCCGGAAATTTTAAGGGAATATGATCGCTGCCTTTGTGCGTGACGAAGCGACCAAAATTGTAGACTACACTTCCGTCAAGAGCAAAGAGCGAGGCATCGATGGCGCGATCCTTGGCTGACTGTACTGACAGTACCCCTTGATCGTGCACAGGCATGGGTGTAATGGATGTGAGACTCCAATCATTATCAATAGGTTGTACGGTCTCAACACCAAGTAAGGTAGAATCAAAGGGCACCTTTGCCATGTACACTTGGGCAATGCCGCTTCGTCCATCACCCCAAAAAGTAATGGCGTGCGTTTTTGTAGTAACAACCTGGTTATACTCACCAGTGGCTCGCGCATAATAGCCAGTGAACTTTGAAAAGTCCGTCACTTGTGTCGTAATTGGAAAGTTCGGTGTGAAGCTGATGCCGTTATCGAAGGACATGGCCATATAGTAATGTCCTTTTTTATCTGCAGCATCCCCCCGTCTATCATACCACGCCACAACGATTTTACCATCTTCATTTACGGCAATTGATGCATAAAGCTGTGAACAATGCTCTTTGGCATCGTCATTAACAATAAACGGTGTTGACCAAGTCCGACCTCCATCTGTGGAACGCGAGAAGTACACATCCATTCCAAGACTGCCTATTGAATCTGTTCCGGAAGCTGTCCACACCGTGTATATGAAATTCGTAGCAGGACGTGACGCAGATCCTCGTTTGTCGCACACAACTTGTGGCAGGGCATCAGCGCTGGCGGCTCCGACCGGGATATTCAAGAACGAGTCGGTGGCTGAGTCGTAGGACATAATGAACGCTTTCGAGATGAGGTTTACGCTTTCAAAGCTCTGTCCTCCATCCGCTGAGACCGCATCGTAAAGGCGCCAATACCACGATCCTCTATTGACGGTATCCCCTACTAGACTGGCACAAAAAACCATATGGACTCGTCCCAGTGTATCGACATCTAAAGAACACTCTTGTGAGTAGCTCATGTTTGGCACAAGAGCTGTCACTGCCTCACTCTCGAATTGATCCTTCAACGCACTCTTTTTACGAAGCCGGATATACCATTCGTTGACTTTGGTCTGGAGAGCAGCCACGTAGAGATTGCCACGATACGGTGACGTACTGTTGTCGGTCATGATCCATTCTTTGTCGATAACCTGCGACAGTGAATCTCCATAGTCTTGATTGACAACTTTACCGAGAAATACTCCATCCTTGGTCTCATCGCGCTGGAACGTTGCACCACCATCTGTGGACTGCACCCAGTAGAGCTCCATGTTTTGAAGATTTTTATCGTTAGTAGGTTGATACGAGTCGATCCACGTGAAATAAAGTGTACCGCTGTCATCAAAGGCGAAAACCGGATCACCTCCACCTAAAAGTGTTCCCTTTGCGCCATGTTGGATACTACGGAAACTACTTTTTTGCCACGTGCTTCCACCATCGTGTGTATAGTAGATAGGGCAGACCAATGGATTTGAAGTTGGAGAGATTGCAGCACACACGATGTTATCGGGATCCGTTGGATTAACGGCTGCATGCACCTCCATCTCCGTCTGAGGCTGCGTCGAAATTTTTGTGTTCGCAATCGCCTGGATCTGTGCACCATCGACTTGCGTGCGCTCGTCATCATCACTTCGATGTCGATCCCGATACTCCTGCGGATTGCTCAAGAACGAGCGCAAGCTATCCGGATTGATTCTCAACTTTTCTTCAATCATCTCCCGTATAGCTCGGCGATGGACAGGATGTGCCTGCTGCGCCTGTGCGTTGAAACAATTGGTCCACCCAAACAGACCTGGGATCAAAAAGCTAAGCACGGACAAGCAAGCGGAGTTCTGCATCGTGATGCTTTCGAATGTGAATAGGCTCTGTAACTTTCCAAACGATAAAGGCTTGGGAAACTCACTCGTACCTGTTAAAATATGCAGATTCCAAACGTATTCCTATTCGAATGTGAGTGCTGCTCAACATGCCATATCGCGAAGCTAAGGGCAGCATCTTCCGACTCGATTTCAGTCGTTTTTTGTCGGTACTGGTGTGTACACTACCTAGGAGCCTATATCTCTGGCTGTGGTCTTTGGAATTTCCAACGTTATCCGGCAAAGGACAAGGGCCCGGAGCCAACCGGGTTGTGGCGTAGGAGGCGGTGAAATGGAAGGAGGCGAACAAGAATCTCTTGCTGATCACTTCGAGTTGGAGTTTTCGAAGTATCTGCCAGTCACACGCTGTTTTGGAGTGTGTTTAAAGATCCACTTGCGGCTTAAGCGTTGGGAAGATCTGTTCGGAACATTAACGGAATCATTTTTAAGCTGAGACAGTGAATCTGTGCATGCGCACTTTTCACGGGGGCTCGCTACTCGCCTATTAGATGTAATTGCCCAACTCTGTCGCAAAAACTCCTGAAACTACGTCGCATAAACAGCAAAGCCCTTGAGGTAGCTTTTCGATCAAGGGCTTTGCAATACTAAACCGGTTGAAATTGAACGTCGAAACTGACGGACTCTGCACAGCTCCCTTAGCGAGAGATCAGAATCTTTGTCGTCAGTGTTTTTGTCGGCGTCCTGAGGTTGAGCAGATACAGTCCGGTCGGAATTGTCTCAACGTTAATGGTTTTGACATTAGCGCCTTGCTGCGAGAACAGAGAGTGTGATTGAACGCAGCTGCGTCCCAGAGGATCACTAACGCAGAGGTCAACCGAACCCTCGGTCAGCGCTGTATAGCTAATGGTCAGAGTCGAGCCGGCGGGATTAGGATAAACCTGGATCTCGTCGCCGATCTTCGTATTTCGGTCATTCTGCACTGCTACCGTAAAGGTACTTTGTTCATACTGTGTTTTCATTGCTTCTTCATTACCAACGCTATCGGTAGCCAACGTGAAGAAGCGGTAGACTACTCCGGAATCGCATTGAAAGTAGAAGGAGCGATCTGGTGAAATCATCAGCGGGATGTAGGCGCTATCGTTGCGCGAACCGTACAATGTGTAGTATCGAATTCCACTCCGAGCGTCCGACCCTTCAACGCTAAAGCGATAGTAATCTGCTAACGCGGTGGAATACACAGCTGTGAGCCTACTGACGGGCGGCGTCAAATCAAGCTTGTTCGCATAGCTATTCGTAAAGATGGGTTCGTTCAGATCAAAGATGATTTTTGCCCGTGTCCCAATACTTGAGTCTTCCACGTTAGGGTATCGCGGTCTAACACTAAAGGAAACATAGCCCTCCCCTTCGGGAGAGACCTTGTTGGGCGGTAGGAAGCCTGCATCAGGGTCATCCGGATAATCCATCGTTGCGGGATTGAGAGTAATGAACTGCCACGTCACGATCCCCGAGGATGTATCCACGCTACCGTTCACCCGCAGAATATCAGCGCCGTTACGAACTGAGTCGATCGTGACGGTGAAGTGGTGTATGGAGCTGAGTGGATGATTGACACTTCCTCCATAGGCAAATGCGCCGAAGCTGAATGTCGAGAGATTGTACACTCGTGGATCCAACGTATCGAGAATGATGACTTCCTGAGCCGGTGCGGTGGCTGATGCTTTGTTTTCGAAAAATATCGTGTAATCAAAGGTTCCCTGGTTGTGGGTGTATCGTTGTTCGGTGTAGCCAGACGGACCAACCAACTCGTTGGGATCAAAGGAGCTCACGGCACTCACCGACTGGTCTTTCTTGGATAGGTGCTTGAATTTTTCACGACATTTTTCATCTGCTGATGCCAGCTTGCGAACATCTTTTTTGATCTTGTTTAGTTCTATGATGGTCTTGTAGGAGGCATACGCAAACTTTGCAGCTTTGGTAGGCGGAAACACATCCATTGCGCAGCCAACTCCAATGGCAGTCATGTCTGCTATCCAGTTACCCCAGCCCCATGCCCAGTCGCCCCAACCTTTGTACGGTTTTCCATTAGCGTCCTTTCCGATCTTGCGCTCGATCACCCGCGTCATCATACCGTATGATTCCTTCCCAATGTTCTTCAAACAGCCTGCTCCAGGTATGAATTTGAGTCCAAGATCCAATCCCTTCTCAAGCGCATACCAAGCAATCGCCTCATTGATACACGATGCTACTGCATCGTCGAACGGTGATTGGAAATACGGCTCGTTCATCCATGAATACAGTCTGAAGCTTTGATTGGTCCTGATGCGGAGTTCAAGAGAGCGACTGGAATTGGCAGGAATAGACGGAATGTAGAACACATATAATGAACCATTAAATGCCTCGCCAAACAACTCATCGATATCCCATCGAAGCGGTATCGTGTCTAACAGATACTGCAGACCGGCTGCAACAGAGGCAGGCGCAAGCGCGACGTTGAGGTTTGTGAAGTCCACTTGCATCCCGTCTGCCTTCGATATCACGATGAACAACGGCACGCCACTGGCGTCGACATTACCACTGTTTCCAATGGTAATCTGATAACTTTGCCAACGATTAAACAGAATCTTGTTTCGACCATCGATACTCACAAAGGGTTGCGGCTTTGTCCCGGCTTCGATGGTAAATGCTTTTGGCAGCCTCATCACGGTATCACCGGGAAACTGGACGACTACGTCGTATAACCCCAAACTTTTTCCTCGCAGATCAAAGCGACCGTACACAGCATCAAGGCGTTCGACGTACGACGTATCGGCATGTATTGTCTCCGGTCCTTCCAGCCATACACTCGCGTCTCTATCGAATCCGCCGCCGTACACTAAGAGAGACACATCGCCGGTGTTTCCGGCTCTGTTGGCGACTACTTCTCGCAATCCCTTGATCTCCACTACTTCCGATGTATCCTTCGTGCCCATGGAATTAGTCGCCGTCAGCGTTACCGTGTACACCCCGGGATACTGATACACGTGATGCGGATTTGCAGTAGTATCCGTGCTTCCGTCACCAAAATTCCACCTGAACATGCGAGAGAAGTTCGTTGTATTGCGAAAAGAGACGGAGTTCAGTGTCCGATAGGTTTCGAATGACGGCTCGGGTTGGAAGGTTTTCGTGTACACAGCGCTCCATAGTCCCGTGTTATCTTGAAACTGCAGTTGCAAGGACAGTGGAAACTGGTCCGGAGAACCCGACGTGATATCAATATACTTTTGCAACTCAATCATCGTTGCCGGTGTGGCGATGCTGGCCTCCACGATATGCTGCACATCAGAGTCATACCAATACCGAAACTTCGTAATCCGAACGGTGTCGCTCACGCTCGAGGCGGCTTTAAAAAACACATAGTCGTTTACACCAGACCACAGTCCGTTGTTGTCTTGAAAGCGCATCGAAAGCCAGTGAATACCGGACGCTATGGATGCCAGGTCTATGGATTGCGTGACAACATCATTAGCCGTCACGACACTAACGCTCGTCTTTTTCGCAACGTCAGCGTCAAACCAATATTCGAGTGTCGTGATGCGGGGATCTGTTGCCGTCGATACACCTGCTCTAAAGAACGCGTAATCGCTCACACAACTCCATTTCCCGTTATTGTCGCTAAATCGGATGGACAAGAAATGCATGCCATCGTTCAAGGTGGGCACATCGAGCGACTCGACAATGGTACTTAAACCGTCGGCCGCTGATACCGATTTTGTCAACTTCTGACTATACTGTGCATCAAACCAGTATTCGAAACCCACTATTCGCTGAGCAAAGCCAACTCCCGGCATGAGAAGGAGGAGCCAGACTAACAAGAGCTTTTTCATAGGTCCTCCGATTACTTGGTTTGAGCTTGAACTTTGAACTCAATGTCGAGTTTTCCCTTTGCATTTGTTTTTGACGCGACTTTAGCTTGAAGTATCGCAGGGTTCGGAGGAAGTCCTCCGTCTTTCCACGCATACTGTCCTCCATAGACTCCCACTTGAGAGCCGTCGGTGCCGGAGATAGCGCTGAGTGCAGTTGCCAGGAGATGATAGTTGTCCGAGTACAAGTACGATCCTCCGTTCTGCTTGACAAAAATCTTCTCACGTTCGATGTACACATTGCCGTTACTCTGCACTACGCCATAGCTATTTAAACCGGTCGTGCTGCAGTGTAGATTATTGAGATAGATATTCCCTTGATAATTGTTGACGTAGCCAAGGGTGCCCAGAACGATGATATTATTCTTGAATGTTGAGAACGACACATCGTTGGAAACATAACTGTCCAATGGAATGATCACGTTGTTTGCAATCGTTGCATTCTTTATAGTGGTAAGCGGTCGGAAGAGCTGCGTCAATTGAACAAGAATGTTATTCGAAAACATGACATTGTTTGCTAAGCCGCCACAAAAACCATAATTAATCACGTTCTCCGTAATGGTGAAGTTTGAGCCATTCGTGGCTGTATTCCATGCATACGAGAGATACAAGGCGCTGGCTATGTAATTCCTTCGAATAACATAGTTGTGCACCTCACAATCATTCTGATTTGTGCCAAAGGTAATCGAGCCGTTCACAAATACTCCTTGTACGGAACCTCCGTCTGCTCCACTCACGATAATCAAGCTACCGGCCAGCATAGACTGTGCTGCAGCACCGGACGAATCGGGATAGTATCCGGCTCCTATCAAGTGTACCCCTTTATTCACTTTCACTCCGGTGACATCAATGCTTCCGGTAGGCAGGTAAATGATGTCGCCATTTGCAGCGGTGTCGATCGCTGACTTCAGTGACCCGGCTATGATAGTCGTGCCGTTGGATTTGACAACAGCGAATGCAGACTGCGCGCTGAGGCGCTCAACACCAAGCATCATCATGATTGCTGCAAGGAGTCCATACCATACGTGTTTCATACATACCTCCCGATCTATGGTTTGACATATGCACTGTTTCGATCAACCGTGTGCCAGCAAAACCCTGCTGCAGTGTGAGTCTCGTACAGAATTCGCTTACTCGGATGTCGCCCTGAAACTAGGCGTGAACCCCCTGAAGGGATATGACCGTCGTCAGATCTCCGTGTAATAGTTGTCAGTCGACTACAGATTCGTGTCCGAGAGCTCAGCCACCACTATCTGCGGACACGGCACTTTGATGCCTTTGTGAAGGTATTGTGCTACACACCAGGCGAGTGGAGTCTGACCACAACGGTTGTCCATTTCATCGATCCAATAGCGACAGGCTTCATATTTTGTACGATGGAATCAATTCTTGACCTATAGATGGATCGAATGACCGGCAAGCTGGGCATTGTCTTTGTCCTCGCTTCAGTTCTCTGCTACGTAATTGCGGTGTTTGTGCCGACGCCAAACATGGACATGGCCTTGCACTTTGATTTTGCGCGTCGTATGGTGCAGGGACAGGTTCCGTACGTGGATTTCATGGATATGAACTTTCCACTCATTTGGTTGCTTTATGCTCCCGGAGCGTGGCTATGGTCACATGCAATTCTCACGGCAAGCGCGGCACTTGGCTTATCGCATTTTGCGATGAGCGTGCTCTTCATTGCAAGCATGTATCACGCCGCGAGAGTATTAGTTCGAGAGAATGTCCTTGAATCCGGCTGGTTTCTCTCTATCACAAGTTTTATCCTGCTGTTCCCTCTCTACCAGATGCATCAGCGCGATCATGTGGGCTTGATGTACATGCTCCCATACGTCTTGCTGCGCGGTACAGCGACACCCGGACAGAAGCGCCCCAAAAGCACGTCATCGTACGTGTTTATCGCGTCTGTTGCTGCCATCGGATTCAACGTCAAGCCACATTTTCTGGCACTGTGGGTTGTATTGGAGCTGATGTGGTGGGTACGGAATAAGCGCGTGGTGCTCGATGTCGGACACATCGTGATAACAAGTTTTACAGGACTCTACGTAGCGTTAATCCTCGTCTTCACGCCTCATATTCTAGACTCTGTAGAATTAGCAACGGCAGCGTACACCAACAACCTCCCCTTAACGCATTTCCTCTTTGCACCGGCTTCACTCTTCCTTGTTGTCCTCAGCCTATTGCTTATCGCCTTCAAACGTCGACTACCCTTACACCCCCTAACCCTCCCTCTCTTAGCATTGGCGTGGGTTGGATTGTTCATCGCGTGGATGCAGCGCGTTGGAACAAGCTACCATTACCTCTGCGCACTAGGTTTCGGCTGTTGTGCACTGGGCGTTCAGGTGTGGGTTCTTCTGCAGAACGTGGATGCGCCGTGGCGCATCCGTATTCATCGTATTCTGTGGATTTCTGGCATCGCGATTGTCTTGGTTGTTGGACTTTGCCACGCCACCGATATCTTTAGCAAGAAATTTGACGATCGTCGCATGACCACGCTGCTCGGCACCATTGCAGCGGAAAAGGCCAAAGATCACATCAGCGTAAACAACCTCTGTCCTCTCGTCTTCCCTCACTCCCCTGCGTTTTTTGTTGCGGGGGCGCAAGCGCAAAACCCCTTTAGCTGTCTGTGGTTCCTTCGCAGCATGTACTATGCATACCAACCGGACGCCAGAGGAAAACCCTACCGAGATACGAGTGCGATGAGCACGGCAGAAAGAAGAGCCTTCCGCATGGTCGTACGAAACGCTGTTCGCGATGTACCCGACGTGTTTATGGTGCCGAGCGATGGAATCGAGTTACAAAACACCCATGTTCGTCTTTCTGTTCTGGACTACTACTCTCAGGATTCGTCTTTCAAAGAATTGATTGGCAACTACTCCCTACGCGACCGCAGCGATGGCGTGGATGTGCTGGTGCATCGCTAGTCGCAGAACTTTGTGAGTGGTTTCGTAGTTGTACTTTTATACTTGAGGTGTCAAAAGGATACATTTCAAGGCACGAACACGTCCTAGCGCTAGCATCCTGCTAAGACAGTTGAGCTTCCCATAGATTTTTATTCCTTGTATTGACCGAAAATGGGGCTGGTGTTTAAACCGCTTATCCTGTCGTATTAAATGACTGCCCTCCTGATTGCATTCAATTCTGTAAAGAATAGCATCGCTCAGGACGCGTTCAACAACATACTATGGTTCGATCCGCAGTAGTGTACGACCTTCGAGTTCTATCTCTCTGGTCTGCATAAAATATCCTACGAGGTGCTCCACCGTATGTCACGATTACGTTATGTGTACACCGAGTTCTGATTTCGGACGATTGGCACTATAACGGAATCCATCGATGATGTTCTGCCGCATCTGGAATCGGGGTGCGCAGCGACGCATACACTGTCGTCATTTGTATGCGCGTTCCTATAGAATTCTACATCTGTGCAGCCGTTGAAGTGCGTGAATAGAATCGGCACAAATAGTTATAAAGTATTCTTCATGCGCTTCGGCTGCGCCGAACCGACGCTCAGAATGTGTGCTATTTTTGTACGATGGTTAGTATAATCATAACGTCACTATCGCCCCAGATCATAATGCATTCAAAGCTTCTACACTCTCGAGTAACGCTCATTATTCTATTTGTTTGCGGACTTTGTTTACACGCGATGCTGGCGCTGAACACGGGTTTTGGCGGGGATCAGGTACATATGTTGCGCACCGCAGTAAGTCTGATCAACGGGCACTTTGAACCATTTTTAAAACTGTTGAAGGGACCAGGTACAAATCCGGGATCGTTAATAGCGGTTTTAACCGCCGGACCAATAGCCATTACACATGACTATCGCTCAGCCATGATCGTGGTGTTGATCGAGCATATTCTCAGTTTGATCATTCTGCTAAAAGTTGCCAAGGCGGTCTTCGGACCTCAATCTGCTGTCTATGTCATGATCCTCTTCTGGATGAACCCATTCCGCATGTACAATGGCAGCATTTTATGGGAGCCGGCTTTTCTAACGATTGCTGCCGTCGTTCAGCTCTATGCATTGTACCAGCAACGTGAAGAAGCCAAGTTTTGGCCGAGTTTTCTTATAGGTCTGTCATTTTTGTGCACAATTCAAATGCATAACTCATGGCTACTACTTTTCTTTTCTACGCTCATGCTGGTTTGGAGGAAGCTCGTGCGCTTGGACTACCGAGGAGTTGTTGCCGGAATGGCACTCGCCTCATTGACACTGATTCCAACTGCTTTGTTCCTGATTCGAAGGGAACCATTAGTGTTTGATGAACAACAAACCGTAGGTTATTTCGGGAAAGGTCTGGTAACCGTCGTCCCGACACTGAAATCCTTTGTGTATTGCGTGGGATTAGGTGGATTCGATGTGGTGCGTGAATTGAAAGAGTCCACCATTGGCCCGGCAGCATACCGTCCTTGGATTATATTTCTACAGCTTCTCTGCGTGGTTTCGGTACTGATTAGTGTCGTCGCAAACTTCTGGTATTATCGTCCCCTCTTTACCATTGGAATTCTCAAGCGCTTCCGCGCTCAAGAAGATCATGCGACAACTCCAGAAGAACGCTGGATTCGTGACTATGTTTTGTCCTTCGTCGTCGCGCTGCTCATGTGTGCAGCTCTCGCTCCGAGTTATCTGCAAGGCTGGCAAGTGGTATTGGCGGCTCCTGCCATGCTCTTCCCTGTGCTAGCTTGGGCCACAAAACGGTGGGAGCGTACAACGAAAGAACCCCGAGCCACTGTCTCTGCTTTCTCGTATGTCGCAGCACAATGTTGCGTCATTGTGAGCATATTTTTGGCGCACTCAGCGTTTAATAGATCTCCAGGCATTCCCTCGGTGATCGACCCGCAAAAACATGCAGCTCTGATGCCGTATATCCCTCTGAAACCCTGATTTTACGATCGTGATGTCATGATCATCGAGTGTATGGTTGATGCGGCGCGCATACGGACACACACTAACCACTCCTTAAACGACGCTCTTGAGTTATTTTGCTCGGTTTTCGAGCTACATTGATGCGTCATTCTAAGCGATATTTCCAACGAGATCAAGCTCTGCTCCCTATTTCTCGATCATCCGCTTGGCTTTTCGCATCGACAAATGAGTGCTATAACGGAGCATTGTCTTTATCAACGGGGCAATCAGCCTGAGCACTGCACTCTGCTTCAGTTCTACAGAATTTGACTGGGTCCACAAGGTTCCTTTACCCAACTCCTCATAGGTCCATACACCGGCGGCGCGCTGAACATAGGAAGATCGAATATCCAGCGCTTGCACAGTCGTTTTATAGGGTCTCTCCTCATGCTTATACTCAAATCTCATGAGCGAGCCATCGCTCATGACGAGCTCAACCACTCGCTGCGGCGCTGTCTGCAGCTGATTGCAGCGGCGAACGCCATAATCCCACTCCGGTCTACGCGCATAATCTTGCGTAAAATCCCACACAAGGTCACGACTCCGTTGTATGACAACCGAATGTTGAATTCTAATGATAGGCATACAATGCGGATTTTATAGTTGATGCGTTGTCGTTGGTACAAATAACAAGAATAGTGAGGTGGTCCTCTACCTGCACTAAATGCTCTACTAATCCCGCCCCGGAGTGATACAGCACCATTGTAGAAAATACGACCCTTTTGCCCCACCAAATCCGCCGCGGATTGATCCCGCACGTGGCAGTCAATACTTCCATACTGTGGCTCATGAACTCCTGCTACTGCTCTACCTTACTCGGCGGATCGATACGGTCACGCAATACGGACACGTTGAACCAGCATTCGTGGAAAAATGGGTCTAGGGGCGCGGCTTTTGCAACCAAATTACTAGCTGTGCGCCTATGCAACTGACCTGTTTGAGAGCTCGCCATCTTATTTACGGTAGCTCTTGTCAAAGAATACCTGGACTAATCTTGTATTTCTTTGCTGCACAGTGTGCTATTTTCTCATCCAAGGCATCGATTAATGTAGCCGGCCATCCAGTATTAGACACCTTAACAGCACAAACATATTGTCTGTCGTTGTAGATACGAATCTCGGTTACCCCTTCACTAATTTTACCTTTGATAATAGGTTTAAATATATTATAAGATAGATAGCACAGATTTTCATATCTTACTTCTCGTCTATTTATAACGAAGAAAAGGGATATATACGTGACGTAAAGTACACAAGCATTGTCATTAAATTCAAATGACAAAGCAATCCTTCTAAACCCGTCGATAGCAAAGAGGATATCCAGCAATGGCAATAAATACGCTAAGTAGTAATTGTCCTCATAGTGCCAGATATTAAACCATCTTGAACACAACATGTATAAGAATACTGCAATTACTGCGATGCCTTTAGCAATATGATAACTCGGGAATGATAGTCTTTTATACTGCATACTGTTATTTTTCAGTCAATATACTACCCGGTTCATGCAATAGAAAACTCGTAGTTGCTGTGCTGGAAAATCCGAACCTATTACCCGACCAAATCCGCCGCGGATTGAGCCCTCATGTGTCTGGCAGTACTATCATGCTGTGGCGTGAACTCCTGCTGGTGCTCTATGTTACTTGGCGGATCCATGCGGTCACTCAAGTCGGGTACAATGAACCAGCATTCGCGGAAAAAGTGGGACACAGGCGCGGATTTTCCACTGCCCGCCTCCTACTCCGAGTCATAACAAACGTCCCCTATATGTCTTTGGAGACATTACCCCAAAAACAAAAAACCCTGTAAGCACATTCCGTAGAACGACTTACAGGGTTGTCGCGTCGGAGTGGCGAGATTTGAACTCACGACCCCACCCACCCCAAGGGTGTGCGCTACCGGGCTGCGCTACACTCCGAATCGAGGTCAAAATTAGCGCTTTGAAGGCAAAGGAGCAAACCGTGGCGAATGGCACGCATTGTTGCTCGCGTTGTGGTGAGTGGCTGAATATCGCCGTTTAGTTCGTTGATCGCGGTGGCAGTAGTGTGTGACGGTGCGGTCGTTCGGAAGTATGGACACAAAATTTTGTGTCCATTCAGGCAATGCGTGTACGTTTGGAAACGTGTGCGTGTGTTTGTCTTACACGACGCAATGGTAATGCGTGGTGCTGAGGACGTTCGAGGGTGGGACACAACATTTTGTGTCTCTACGGGCAATGCGTCAACGTTTGGAAACGTGTGCGAGTGTTTGTGTTACACCACGCAGTGGTGGTGCGTGGTGCTGAGGACGTTCGAGGGTGGGACACAAAATTTTGTGTCCCTACGGGCAATGCGTCAACGTTTGGAAACGTGTGTGAGTGCTTGTGTTACACCTCGCAATGGTTATACGTGGTGCTGAGGACGTTCGAGGGTGGGACACAACATTTTGTGTCCCTACAGGCAATGCGTGTACGTTTGGAAACGTGTGCTTGTGTTTCTGTTACACGACGCAATTGTTATGCGTGGTGCTGAGGACGGTTGAGGGTGGGACACAAAATTTTGTGTCCCTACGGGCAATGCGTGTACGTTTGGAAACGTGCGCGAGTGTTTCTGTTACATCACGCAGTGGTTGTACGTGATGCTGCGGACGTTCGAGAGTGGGACACAAAATTTTGCGTCCCTACGTGCAATGCGTTTTTGGTATGGGTGATGAGCAATGTGGGGACACAGCATTTTGTGTCCCTACATAGCCATTTCCTGATAGAACAAGGCTGCTGCTTTGATGCCGGTGTGGAAGTTGTCCAGGTCGAAGTGCTCGTCGGGTGAGTGGGCGTTTTCGCTGTGCAGACCAAAGCCCATGAGCACCGTTGGTGCGCCTAAGATAGTTTGAAATAAGAGCGTGATGGGAATCGAGCCGCCTTCGCGCATGTAGATGGTTTTGTGACCAAAGGCCTGCTCCAGTGCGCGCTCTGCGGCTTTGACGGCTTTGGAGTCGCGTGGGACTAAGACCGGATTTGCGCCGTGCAAGTTTTCTACCTCAACCCGAACTCCCGGTGGTGTGATGCTGTGCACGTAGGCTTCGAATTTCTTGGCGATGTCGTCAGTGCTTTGATTGGCAACCAAGCGCATGGAGATCTTGGCGCTGGCTTTGGAGGGCAATACTGTTTTGGCGCCGACTCCCGTGAAGCCGCCAATAAAGCCGTTGACGTCCAACGTGGGACGTGCCCCGAGGCGCTCGAGGGTGCTGTAGCCGGCTTCGCCGAAGACCTCATCAATATCCAAACTGCGCTTGTATGCGGTTTCGTCAAAACTCAGCGCAGCCATTTCTGCGCGCTCCTCGACGCTGAGGTCCAGAACGTCGTCGTAGAATCCGGGGATGCTGATATGTCCCTGCGCGTCTTTCAGCTTCGCAATAATCGTGGCCAGCGCATTCAGCGGATTCTGCACCGCGCCGCCAAATGAGCCGGAATGCAGGTCGCGATTGGGTCCCGTTACATGCAGCTCCATGTAGCACAAACCACGCAGCGCGTACACGATGCTGGGTACGCCCTTGGCATACATTGCCGTGTCGGAAATCACCACGCTGTTGCATGACAACAATGCTTTGTGATCCTCCAGAAACTGCTCCAAATGCACGGAGCCAATCTCCTCTTCACCTTCAATGAGCAGCTTGACGTTGACCGGTAAGGAGCCGTTTGCATTCTTGAGCGCTTGCAGCGCTTTCAAGTGCAGGAACACTTGTCCTTTGTCGTCTGTGGCGCCTCGGGCGTATATGCGACCCTCCCTCACCGTCGGTTCAAAAGGTGGATTGGTCCAGAGGTTAAGCGGATCGACCGGTTGAACGTCGTAATGACCATACAACAACACCGTCTCTTTGTCCTCTCCGGCGTGCAGCCAGTCGGCATAGACAATCGGATGCCCCGCTGTGTGCATTACCTGCACATGCTCCAGACCAATGGAGGTGCAGTGCGCTGCAATCCACTCCGCACATCGACGCACGTCCGGCGCGTTAGCCGGCTCGGTACTGATACTCGGGATGGATAACAGTTCGTAAAGCTCCTGCAGGTTTTGCTCTTTGCGAGAATCGATGGCTGAAAATAATGGACTCATGAGATGTTCGTGATGGAGTTAAACAAGTGGTCGCTGCGCAATCGGCAAAGGCGACGGCTGAGACCGGACATCAGAAACGTTCCGGTCGACGCTTTTCAGTATGCAAAATACAATAGACCCGGCGTTCAGCTTCGGGGACCATGCGGTGAAGAGACAAGGCTTTGCATGAAGATGATGCTCTCGGCAAAGAATAGAGTGATTTTCATACGTGCTCCGCATGCGGAGCACGTATGAAAAGTCTTTGAAGAGAGTGGCTTAGGTTGAGTCAGCGCCTTACGTAGACTCATTGAAAGCACAGCAGCGCTGAGTGAGTGAGCGATGAAATGCGTGCTGTGCGTAGTGCGCTGCTTTGTCCGTTGTGCGTTAGGTTTAGGGCTCGTCGTCCTCCACGGGTGGATTCGTTTCCTTGGCGTAGCTGTCGAGACAGGCCTTGATATGGTCGTCGATACTGAGCTCGTCCAAGTTCTTGTCCGACACTTCGAGCACCGTCACTTGCGCATTCAAATTGGACGTATCGTCCGGGTACTGACCCTGCAATGCCACGCGCCAGGCCGTCATCGAATCGTCGTCGGAGTTCGTGCGGTGCAGCCTGAGTTTGAAGACGTAGCTCCGGCCTTTCTTGCCGTCAAAATTGGTAGCGACGGACCTGAGATACACGGAGCTGTCCACCACGAAGTGATCACCGGTGGCTGACTCAATAATCTGACGTAATGCGGCATTGCGTTGGCTAAACAGACTGTCCGGCAGCGCTTTGCGCTGGGCACTGCTGTCCAACAAGTGAAGAGTGCGCAACGCTGCATAGGGTGTGTTCAGAAGTTGGAGCAGCAGTTCGGGTTCGACGGTTCTTCCCTGCTGCAAGAGACTGATGGCAAAGGTGCTCCACAAATCCAGGTCGCGCTCGTGGTACTGCTTCATGGCATTGCGCAAGGCTGTTTCGCTTTGCGCCGAGTAAGGCATCTTTCGCAGCACGGAGTTGAGGGCGTAGCACTCATCATCATTGTCATTCATGCGTTGCTCCAGGTCGCTGTCGTCAAAGCTCAATTGTGGCTTATTCCCCTTCTTACGTGCCGGTGGTTCAAGCATTTTGAGGCGATCGGAGACACAGCGCTGAATGTCGCGCACTAATACTGCCTCCGTGATATGCAGATCGCGTAGGCTAATGGCGGAGCTGTCGAGTAGCAGGCGAAGACTACGCAGGACAGTAGTCCGTAACTCTGCCTGCGGGTACAGAGCTTCCAGCAATGACAAGTTTTGCACCAGCGCTTTGCTGTGTGAGTTGCACTGACGTAAGATGTCTTTCTTCGAGGGTCCGCCACAGGACGACTTCGCATTTTCCTTCACAGTCAGTGCGCGCAAAGCCCAGGCTTGTAGCTCCGGTTTATCGGCATCAGCAATGGCGAATTGGGCATAGTGACGGAAGACGCAGAGAGATGCGGTTGCCTGGTCCAACTGGCGAAGGAAGGCCGGCGTCAGGGAGTCGGGAGAGCGCAGCAGGCGCTCGAGAATAAGAAGCCTAACGGAGTTGACATCGCTCTGGGTTTGGTGTACGGACTGCTCCTCCATCTGTGCGTCCAAGGGAAGCGATTTACGGAGAAGCAGTGTTTTGAGCGTGGTCACATCGGCTTCCGAAAAGTCCATCCACTCGCATGCTTTTGCAGCCACCGACGAGGTATCGTCATCGGCACTCAAGAGGTCGTGTTGCCAATGAGCGAGCTTGGAGGAACGCAGATTGAAATTATCGGGCGCCGGCAGAACGATAGATCGAAAGAAATCGCGAATCTCGCTTCGATCCCAAAAGTCATGATGGAGATACACGCCGGCGACGCAGAGCACGCTGCCGCGAATAATAATACGATAGCGCGTGGCGATATCGCAGCGGGAGCGAAACAATGTCACGTCGTACACATCGCTGTTATCGAGAAACACATGATTGATCTCTCCGAGCGAGTCACCCGGTATGCGCACACGTCGTATCCAATACTGGCACAGAGAATCCGGAGAGTCGAAGCATGTATAGGGTGACAGTCGGTTCATGGTAATGGACACCCGCTGGTTGGCAACGGGGTCGTTTGCTTGGATGTAGGTGGAATGAAGCAGCGGACTACTTCCATCTTCATCACCAAAGCTGCTCTCGTCCACTTCTCCGGGAAGGGATGCGCTTAAGTGCCATTCCTCGTTTGTGTAGTCACGCCATAGCGCGCTATCCACATCCGGCAAAAAGCGGATGGACGAAAAGAAGTGGGCACTGTCGGCAGCCTCCTTGGCTGGATCCGACGAACTAAACTCAAAGAGGTAAATCGTGCGGCGATGAATAACGATGCGACCGATCCTACGCGCGCCGGTAGAATCTGCTTTGGTGCTGTAATGACAACTGAGGTGACTTCGCGACACTGTATCAAACACCAACGACGATCCAATGGCTTCTTGCAGTTCATCAGAACTCAGCATGGAACGCACCATGGCCTTGAGCGACACACCCTCCACCTTGTTACCCAACCAATTGTGTTGCAGCGTAAAAGTATTCCCACTCTCAAGATCGGTCGCATAGGCAACCATAACGGCAGCGCCTTTTTCACCACGATTGACCGTTAAGGGATGACCGATAAAATCGACACTCACGCGAGCGGTGCTGTCCACATAGGGCGTCCACGGTTCACGCGGTCGGTGCTCAAAGGTGAGCGAGTTGAGGTAGGTGTTGACCATGGAGCTATGAATATTCTCCTTGGTTCCCATCACGAGTAAGGTGTAGGCACCACTCTTGGTGACAACAACGCGAAGGCGCATTTGCGAGCTGTACTTGCTCTCACCTACATAATCAAAGCATGCGTTGTTCAGGTAGCTGTCCGACCCGCCCTGCTCAGCGCTCATCAGCATGCTGTCAGGGTCGTCGAAGTAGGCATTTGCCATGCGAGTGGCGATCGCCGCTTTCTGCTCAGCGGTCTGCTGACCTGTTGTGCGAACGGCAATGGCAATAAACTGGAGACCCGAGATGATGTCCGAACATTGCGGCAAATCCATCTCCAGGTTCTCATACATTTTCTTGTACATCGGAGCCTCTGCCAAGGGCGCAGGCATCTTCAAACTAAATCCATTGTGCTCGGAATGAAAGTCGTACCACTGCGCTCCCTGCGTAATGTCCACCGTATCATAATCATGACGTCTGCCGGTATAGGTTGCAGCAACCGGACTGACACTGTAGCCCTTGGCTCTGAGCAACTCTATGATTCCATTGCTCCCGCCCAAGTGAGCAGCGCCCATGGCAGCGAAGACCGATGCATGGCGGTGCAGGGAGTCGATGCTCGCAGCCATGACCACATTGCGCAAGGCCAGAATACTATCCACCAGCCCGCTCTCTCCCATCATCGCAAAACTTCCGGTGAGAGAGTCGATGTTTTGGTCTTGGTAGAGTTTGATGTAGGGCTCCAAGAGCGACTGCTCAGCACCTGACGCGGTGGAATCAAACATCAAGCGCAAGCTCACCCTGCCAATCTGATCCATCAGATCCATCGTGTGCTCATAGGGTTCTAGCGCTCGGAGATCTTTGTGCAGTGCACGAGCCAGTCCGAGTAGATAGGCATCCAGAAAGGTAGCACGCCTGGAGGTGCCGGATTCGTGTGCTCCAATGAGTTGCATGACGAGTCCGCATCGAAGGTTTGGCACCATGGCTTCCGGAATGGCAAGGGAGGCGACGACGAGCTGCGTGACAGAGTCCAGCTCAGCGCCATGCAGAACTTCTCCTAAGCGCAGACCCTGCGTGGTGTCGAACATGTCCCGCACCATGCGTGACACCAAGGTATCCATGCGTTGTTCCAACGCAAAGGTTCGACAAGTGGCCAGCGACGCCAACACAGAATCCGAGAAGCGATACACGCGTTCATCGCGCAAGTGAAAGGTGCCGTAGAGATAGGAGTCGTGCGAAACCCCTGTCGAGTGAATGCGCCATAACAGACTCTTTTCATGCGCTGCACCTGCTTGCGCCGAGTGCTGGACAACAAAGCACAGGACCAGAACGAGAAGTCCCACAAACGGTGCACGATTGGGCATAGAGATTGGCGTACGCATAGAGTTACTGCACATGGCGGTTTGATAAACGACATTGATGAAAACATACGAGAGACTGTGGTGAACCGTCTCATCCTTGACCCAACGGGATATTCCTCCCGCTTCCCCGATAGTCAAACCCGATTCGCTCGATGAAGACCCTATGTTCTTTCCAGCGATATCAGGCAAAATACTCTTTTTTCGTGCAAAGCTGCGCTTTGTACCATGCGCGATTCCGGAACGACAGGTCTACCGACAACGAGGCACGACATGATGACCGAGACCGCGCCGCCTCTCATAACCTTGCATTCACGGCTCGTGCCTGAGTCCATCGATGACCCGCACGACAACCCTCGGATGCTGCTGGTGCCGAGCCAAAGGCACGGCAGCACAGGATGAAGAAAAATCAGTACTTGAAGGGCGACTCCAAAGTTCCCGTCGACGAAGCGCGTAGGGCAGACACCACATACTTACCGAGGATATCGAATTCCAAGTTGACGGCTTCGCCTTCTTTCAGGTCCGCAATTGTTGTGTGTTGCCAGGTGTGGGGGATGATGGCGACTAAAAAATCGTCGTCGCCAACGTCCGCCACCGTCAAGCTGATTCCATTGACGCAGATGCTGCCGGTGCGCACAACCAGTTCTCGGTAGCGTGCATCAAAGGCAATGCGCAGTTCATGACTTGCGCTGAGTGCCGTGATGTGGCGTACGCTTCCGGTGGCATCGACGTGACCTTGCACGAAATGTCCGCCCAAGCGCGTGCTCGGCAGGAGAGCGCGTTCCAGGTTGACCCTGCTTCCCTCATGCAGCGTCCCCAGAGTGGTCTTCGACAACGTTTGCTCGACTGCCTGCACACGAAAGGAGGAGTGGCTGCATTCCACGACGGTCAAACACACGCCCTGCACAGCGATCGAGGCATCGGGGACTGTATCCTGCAACACCGTTGACGCTGTAATAACCAGCTCGCGACCGTCAGCCATGGGGCGAATGTGTGCGATGCTACCAACTTCTTCCACTAAACCCGTAAACATGATAGGCGATGTGAGCCCGAAGGCTCCTAAATTGGTGGACAAAACAAGCAATCGATCATGCTCGCCGCTCAAAGCGCGGCTGGCTATGCGATAGAACGAACACGATAGGTCGTTCAAATTAGATGCGCGCCGGTAGATCCGCAAACATGCACGGCGCGATACACACGCACAGCTCGCATCCGGCCCGCAGTTCCGATCGACGCCGGTTTACCACATAAGAATCTGATGTACAGTCCACATGCACTACCTGCTCAGCAATCGACCCGGACATAGCCTCGCTCAGCGTTGCGTTCAATTGTATGGCGAGAGACGCTTCAACATCCCGGAGCTCTTTGCTCAGGCGATGGAGTCGCAATTTCTCGACTCCCTCCAGATCGTCGTTCCCACCGGTCGTATGGTGCGACACCTGCGGCGCGAAACCATTCGACATATCTGGAAGCGTTGGAAAAAACCAACCCCTAAACTTCAGCTCAGCACCTACGATGCATTTGTCACTAACGAATCCAAACGCCGAGCCGCCGTTCCTCCGCACCGTCTGATGAGTGATGCTTTTCGCTTCACCCTCTTCCGCGAGGCAATCGAGTTGTGTGTGCAGAAACGTCAGCTCCTGTTTTACTCACGCGACGCTCAAGCTATCAATCTCCCTGTAGCCCAACGTTTGGCCGATATCGTTTACGGCTTGAAAAAGAAGGGCTTGGAACCGACCGACATCGCCGCTGATTTGCAAAAGCACCACGACGGTGATGCAGAGTCCGGCGTGTTTCACTACGCTCGTCTGCACGATATCCATCGCATTTTCGAGTGCTACGAAGAACTTCGAGCCGACACCCTGCTCGACATGCCGTCACTCTTAAAAACCTGGACCCAAAACCTCCACGCCTCAAGCACTAGCGAGCCACTCGCTTCTGCGAAGCGAGTGGCTCGCTCTGAAATGAGCGATGTCGATTCCGTGCAAAAAACGAATGTCTCCCCGGACTTATCCACAAAAACCGGTGGAAAACTGCGAAGCAGTGAGAGTCTCACGCCTGCGTTGCAGGCTGTGGAAATCTTGCTTGACGGCTTTTCCGAGTTCAGTATCCCGGAGCTTTCTTGTTTAGTGGCGCTGGGATCTCGAGAGGAGGTGTCGATTTGTCTGCGCCTGGATTGCGAACCCGATAATCCGGAATTGTTTGGGAACATGTTGGAAGTGAAGGACTTCCTGGTATCTCATGGTTGGGAACTTCAGGCGCTGGAGCTAGAGTCGGGCGATGAAGAATCGTCGCTCAAGAGGTTGGCCCAACGAAGACTCTTTCGCAGTGGTGTGGGGGGATCGAAGGAGACGTCCGTCTGGCAGGCGCCACTTGACGTTCACTTCATTGCGGCAATGGATCCGAAGGATGAGGTGCAAAGTTTGGCTCGGTATATCAAGTATTGTGTGACGAAGCGGGGCGTTGCTCCACAGGATATTGCCGTCGCCCTGCGCCAACCGCAGGCGTATGCCGCCCTCTTTCGAGAGACCTTTGAGTCCTACGGAATTCCCATCAACCTGAGCGATCGTGCTTCGCTTGCCACAGCGCCGGTTATTGCTGCAGCCTTTTCTGTGTTGCGATTAATCGTGGGCGATTTTCGTCGAAGCGATGTGAGCGAGTGCCTGAGCAGTCCCTTCATTTCCTTTCGCAGCGACAAGGTGGGGAGTTCGGTTCACGATGTTGACGAGATCGCGCAGCGACTTCGAATCCAGGGGGGAGCTCGTTATGGCGGACTTCAGGGATGGATACAGAGCGTCGACCTAGCTATCGAAAGTGGCCGCTCACAACTCCAACGTTTACAACAGGCTACGGAGGATGTCGCAGAAACGAATGCCCGCCGACGAGAGCTCGAGTCACTCGAACGTCTGCGCTCAGACCTTGACTACTTCGCGCAACTGTTACCATCACGTCGTCGTGAGTGCACCGCCGAAGAATTTCGTGCGGAGTTCATTCGATGTTGCCTGGATGCGCCGAATATCGAGTCCATTCTCGTGCGTGATGCCCAGCGAGTATATCGCTTGGAGGGCAACGAGAACGAACGCACTCGCCAGCGTGAATTGGTTGAGCAGAACACTCGCGCCGTAAGCGCCTTGATGGAACTGCTTGATGAGCTGGTGTTTATTTCGAGTGAACGTCAACACGGTCGAAAACGATTTGAGGACTTTGCCGATACTCTCGTCACCTCCGTTCGCGCTGCACGCGTGCAAATTCGAGAGCGCGGCAACTCCGGTGTATCGGTTACCAGCATAGAACAAACCCGCGGCATTCCCTTCCGCATCATGATAGTCTGCGGTATGCTCGACGGCGAATTCCCACTTCCCTATACTCCCCAATACTTCCTCGGCAAGGAACTGGATGATTCCGAAGTCCGCCACACTCGCGCCGAGCGCATGAGTCTCTACCACGCCGTAGCAAACGTAGCCGACGGCCTCCAAGCGAGTGGCTCGCTCGGGGAGAATGCTCGCGGCGAAACCGAGCTCATTTTGAGCTGGCCTTTGCACAATGCAAAGGGAGAGGACTGTGTTGTCTCCGGTTTTGTGAAGGATCTTGCCGATCTATTGGGACTGGACAGTCACGTACCCTCTACGCACACCTTGCGCATGGATCTGCATCAGGGTTCGTTGGAGTCTCGCTACGAGTGGTATGCAACGTGGATCGACGCCATAGCGACGACCGATGATGCGTGGGGCGCCGAAGGCGGTACGTATAATAATCTCGTGCAGCACTTCGTCAGCGCCGGGGATGCGGACAACCGAGCCTTCGTTATGGACATCATCCGTGGCTACAGGGGGATGCTGAATAGTCGTCAACCGCTTGCTCTTAGCGAAAGCGAACAGCTTGATTTACAAGCGCTTATGAGCCGTCCCTTCTCAGCATCCGAGCTCGAACGTTTTGCTGCGTGTCCCTACCGCTACTTTGCTTCTAAGCTCTTGAAATTGCCGGAGGACGACCGTGAGAGCACGGTGCTGAGTCCCTTAGAAAAGGGCAACCTTCTCCACTACATTGTCTATCGTTTTTATACCGAACTCGCCGCTCAGGCAAACGGACCTGAGGCGCTCTTGCTGGAAATCCCGGGACGGGATTCGCGGGTACTCTGCGTGCGATTGCATCCCGATCGCGCGGATCGATACCTGGAACTCATCCGGCGCATTGCACAAGAAGAGCTGGGTCACAGCAAAATTCACCACCCGTTTTTCCGCATCACGGAAGATGAAATTGTTGGCATGGAACAGGAGCTCCCCGGCATTGTGCAACGCTGGTTGGAGGAAGAGCTGGAACGCAGTCGGCGCTGGAATTTTATGCCTTTTGTTTTTGAACAGGGCTTTGGTCAACGATCCCGATCCGCAAGTACAGAGGCGATCACCCTTGGGAGTATTTCGCTGCAGGGAAAGGTCGATCGCGTGGAGCTTCGAGTGACCTCTGAAGGCAGCGCGGAGTTCCTGATTGCCGACTACAAGAGCAGCAGCGGAGGTATGGCCTCGACCGCTGAGATGTTGCAGCACAGCAGCTTTCAGATTCCCCTGTACATCGCCGCGGTGCGACAATTGCTTCGTGAGCACATGGATATCGAAGCCAGACCTGCCGGCGGGGTGTACTATATTTTTCAGCCAAAGGATAACACCTACAAGCTCGTCATGTTGGAGCGAGATTCAGACTTCATCGCGCCGACCGAACACGGTGGATTTGTGAGCACGCGAACAACGAGCTCTCTCCTACCGGTAGGCATGAGTATAGAGGAAGCAATTGATTCGTCTGTGGAAGCGGCTGAGGAAATGGTGGGACACATTCGCGAAGCACTGTTCCCTGTTCAGCCTCGAAGTCCAAAAAGCTGTAGCCACTGTTCCTATTCTCGCGTGTGCCGCATTGCGGAGATACGACCGCATGAACTTCAGGATGAGCAGCAAAACGACGAATCGGAGAACGAATTCGGTGCATAACTGCACGCGAAGCGATCACTTCAAAAGCCCGCTTTTCGCTATATTCGCGAGGGAAATTTTACGCTTACCGTCATGTCAACTCAGGTCATTCTCTTCCTTGTGCTCGGCATTGGCGCCATTGCAACGGCGATTGGCACGATAACTCGTCGCAATCCGGTTGCAGCCGCCATGAACCTCGTTGCCCACTTCTTCATGCTCTCCGGTTTGTACCTTACGCTGCAAGCTCAGTTCGTGGCCATTGTGCAGATTTTGGTCTACGCCGGTGCCATCATGGTGCTCGTGGTCTTCGTCATCATGCTCCTCAATGTGGGCAAGGAAGAACACAGTCACGAACGCTTTAGTCTGATCAAGATCTTCGGTCTCATCTTCGCGGCAGCATTCGTGCTGGTGCTGACGATGAATTTCATGAATCATCCTTCGGAATATCAAGCCCTGTCGTCACGCGCACTACAGCTTGGAACGACGGAGAATATTGGTACCGTACTCTTCGGACAATACCTTCTCCCCTTCGAAGTGATTTCCCTCTTGCTGCTTTCGGCGCTTATTGGTGCAGTGATCCTGGCAAAACGTCACGTTGAGTGAGCTGAGTGAGCTGCATTTGTTGAGTTTGTTGAGTGAGTAGACTGAGGAAGACCTAAAGCATCATCACCCTGACACCCTGACATCCAGACAACCATGAATCTTCAAACTATCCCTATCGAGTGGTACCTGAGTCTCTCCGCCATGCTTTTCACTCTGGGCGTGATTGGCGTCATCACCCGTCGCAACGCGATCATCATCTTCATGTCCATCGAGCTCATGCTCAACGCCGTGAACTTGTCGTTCGTGAGTTTTGCACAGTACTTGGGTGACAGCGCAGGACAAATCTTCGTCTTCTTCGTTATGGCCGTTGCCGCCGCCGAAGCCGCTGTCGGCCTTGCCATCGTGCTCGCGCTCTTCCGCAAAAAACGCACTATCTACGTGGACGAAGTCAACGTGATGAAATGGTAAGTAGTTGAATGTCCCCTCTTTAGAATTCTTCAAAGCTCGAGCAATCGAGCTTTTTTTTCGTCCGGTATTTACTGACCACTCGCCTCTCGCCTCTCGTTCATTCTTCACCATTGACGCTCAGGGGCCTTTTTTATACACGCAGCGCAAGCGCTGCAGGGCACTCGGTTCGGCACTCTCGCACCGACAAAATGCAAGGGTTTTGCTTCACTTTCCGTGCTGCGAATAGTCATCCGAGGCCGCGTGGTGCTCGGCGTTGCTGTGACTTACAACGACGCAGATGCATCAGCCTATCGTTTCACAACGCGATCCGGATTATCCCGTACAAAATCAGCCCATCCGCCACTCTTTGCCGCACGTCGTTCAGTCGATCGCGCAGCACCCGCACCGCCGCGGAGTGCGTGTGTGATGGCAATGGCGAGGGCGTCGGTTGCATCGTAGAAGGGATTGCTTTCGGAAATGCCTAGCATCTTGTGTACCATGAACTGCACTTGCTCCTTGGAGGCACGTCCTTTGCCGGTGACGCACTGTTTTACTTGCAAGGCAGCATATTCGGTAATGGGGACTTGTCGCAGTGTAGCGGCCACCATGGCCACTCCGCGGGCGTGACTGAGCTTGAGGAGTGACTGCACATTCTTGCCATAGAAGGCTTCCTCAAAAGCCGCTTCGTCAGGCAGTGTGCGTTCGATCACCTGCGTGATGCGTTGGAAGATGACCTCGAGACGACGTGGGAGTTCGGGGAATTGTCGTTTTGCTTCCACCACTCCATATTCCACAAGCTGCAGTCGTCGAGCAGAATCAACTTCAATCACCCCATATCCGCAGACTACGGAGCCGGGATCAATACCCAGAATTCTCATCGTCGTGTTCCATCCCTGATGGTAATTTTGTCCGATGCAAAATACCCCCGCTCAGGGCAGTACCCGCGAATACTTTTACACGCTTGATCAACGAGGAACACTCCGGCACGACGGCTCGGAGATTGTCGATGAACGCGTGCTCCACCGCTTCTTTCGTGATCTGAGAGTTAACAGCGATGAACGTCACACCGACTATCCCTACCTCTCGGTCTGCGGTCGAGAGCGGAATTATGTAAAGGTTGAGGACAGTCCCATCGTCTTCCACACCCTGCACGAAGGTCGCTTATCCTACGCGCCGGACCTCTACGTCGACTTCGATCCACGCAGCCTGCGTTTCGGATCAAACGGCGTGCTCTATCATGCCGCTCCGCTGGCGGAACTTGGCAGAATGAGCGCGTCACTGACCATGCAACTTTCAACGGACATCAAGCCGTGGGGTCCATGGTACCGTTACTACGACAAAGCAAACAACCTGCACGAGGTAATCGAAGCACGCGAGCATGATGATCAGCTTCGACTGCTGCGGCCGAGAGACGGCAATGCCTGCGTTGGGTGCGGACGTGATAGCGAGACAGGACTCAAGCTCAGCTTCTTGTACAATTCACAGGACGATTCCGTGCGTTCATGGTTTACGCCCGATAATCGGCTTATGGGATCGCTCAATATCATGCACGGCGGTTTTGTGGCGTTGTTGCTGGACGAAAGCATGGGAAAAATTCTTGGTGCAAAGGGCATCAAAGCTCCTACCGCACAGTTAAACGTACGCTACCGTGCACCGGTACCCATCGGTCAAGAGCTGGAACTCCGAGCATCGGTGCAACAGACGGAAGGACGAAAGAACCATTTGTGCGCCTCCATTCACTTGGCCGCCGATCCGGCGCGCGTGCTTGCAGAAGCGCAAGCCTTGTTTATTCGCATCAATCGAGACAATGCAAGTGTGGACATAAACGTCAATGCTAGGCAATAAGGAAGAAGCATGGATCCTAAGCGTTTGTTTTGGTTTATACTGACCTCGTCAGCACTCCTCATTCTCATCGACGTCTACGTTGTCGCCTCTTGGAATCGCTACGTTCGCCGCATGCAATGGAATGTGTGGTGGCGTCGCGCGGCATGGATACTCGTGCTTGTCATGGCAATCCTCTCGCCCACGGTCAACTTCATGCGGAGCAATCAGTGGCAACTCGACGGCTGGTTGTATGCGGTGTTCCTGGTCACGACCTTCTGGTATCTTCCTAAACTGCCCATCTTCCTGTTCCTGCTCGGCAAAGACATCGTTCGATTCTTCGCCGGTGTGTGGAACCGTTTTGGACGAGGCAAGAGTTTCAAGAAAGCGGAAGTGGCGTTGGAAGGTCGCCGCGCTGTGATTCAAACTTCAGCGTGGACCTTAGCCTCAGTTCCATTTTTCATGGTGACCAAAGGTCTGATGGATGTTGATAACATTACCATCTTCCGTCAGGACGTCGACTTTGCCCACCTGGGCGCTGCTTTCGAAGGTATTCGTATTGCGCAGATCTCCGATATCCATGCAGGATCATGGCGCGACTCCCGACCTTTTCAGGAAACAAGACGCCTGCTTGAAATTGAAAAACCGGATGTATTGCTCATCACCGGTGACTTCGTGAATTTTCAACCGGATGAACTACGCTTGATCCGTTCGGATTTGGAAAAGCTCAATGCGGAAATGGGTGTGTTCGCCTCACTGGGAAACCACGACCACTACATGAAACCCGAGGATCATGCCCTGCTGAAATCGGTGATCAAGAACTGTGGTATCAACTTACTAGTGAATGAGAACCACAGTCTGCAGATCAACAACGATAAGTTGCAGTTGGTGGCGATTGACAATACAGGTTTGGGACAAAACTATGGCGATTTACCAACAGCCATGGTTGGCGTTACAGACCGACATCCGGTCATCCTCATGGCACACGACCCTACGTTCTGGGATCGTGAAGTGCGTCGTAAAACCTACATCGACCTCATGCTGAGTGGTCATACGCACGGAGGTCAAGTGGCGGTGCATATTATGGGACAAGATCTCAGCGTTGCGCAGTTGGCCTATAAGCAATGGGCTGGATTGTATCACGATCAAAATCAACGACTCTACGTCAACCGTGGTCTGGGAACCATCGGTCCTCCTATTCGCATCGGCGTGCCGCCGGAAATCACCATGCTCACCCTGCGTCAGCGCAAGCCCTTACTCGGATAGTGGACATTCGGCAGGAAGCAGTGCCTGACTCGTTCAACCTTCAGTGCTTTTACGATGGACTCTGCGGCCACCGATCCACACGCTTTGCACGTGATTGACGCCGTAGTGGTAAATCAACTCGCTGTAGTGCGAACAATCCAATAGGAGCAGGTCTGCCTCCTTTCCAACTTCCAAGCTTCCTCGCGTGGCACTCACGTCAAGAGCTGCAGCGCCGTTGAGTGTTGCGGCATTCAGACTCTGTTCCATGCTCATATGCATGTTCATGCACGCCAATGATAACACCTGCTGCATATTCTCACTATACGACGAGCCCGGATTGCAGTCGCTCGCTAAGGCCACGCACGCTCCGGCTTGCATCAACTCTTGTGCCGGAGCATAGGGCAAGCGCAGAGTATACGCAGTACCGGGAAGCAAGGTCGCTACCGTCTCCCCTTCGCCTAAGGCCTTCTTTCCCTCCTCACTCACAAATAACAAGTGATCTGCCGAACGAGCGTTCATGCGAACGGCCAGCTCGGCGGCGTGCACACAGCCGAGTTCGTCGGCATGCAATCGCAGTTTGAGTCCGTGCTCTTGTGCAGTGCCAAAGATGCGTTCGGTTTGTTCCACGGTGTAGTATCCAACGTCACAAAAGGCGTCGCAATACTCCGCCAGCCCTTCGGCCGCAACGGCGGGAATCATCTGCGTGCAGAGCAGATCGACGTATGCCTCGCGATCGTGTGCATACTCAGGCGGAAAGTCGTGTGCACCAAGGAATGTTGCATAGATGTGAATGGGCAGCTCCTCGCGAAGGCGACGGATTGCTCGGAGCATTTTAAGTTCATCGTCGAGAGTGAGTGCGTAGCCGCTCTTCACTTCAACGGTTGTCGTACCGTAGCTCAGGGCACTCAGCAACACACGTCTGCCATTAGCAACCAGATCGTCTTCCGACGCGGCGCGCACAGCGCGGACCGTACTGAGAATTCCCCCTCCTTCCGCTGCAATCTGCTGATAGCTCGCCCCTTGCAGACGTCTGGCAAACTCGTGAGAACGAGATCCGGCAAACACCATGTGCGTATGGGAATCCACAAAGCCGGGCATCACACAACGTTGCGCACAATCCACTACATCGGTGTGCTCATCAATCTGAGCGGATGCATCGCTTTCGGGTCCAATCCAGAGAATGTGTTCGTCCATGAGCAGAGCGGCATTCTCCATCAAGGCGATATCATTCATAGCCGCGCCTCGCTTCTGCAGCTCCGCGCTGTGCGAGATACAGACCAGCTCGGAGATGTTTCGCAGCAATGTCTTGCGTCTTACTACAGCCATTGATCTTGTCCTCGTTCTTTCATCAGTGCCACGGCTTTTTTCACTTCCTGCACACGACTCTTCGGGCAGACCACGATGGAATCGTCGGTGACTACCACGACAACCTCATCCATACCGATGACGCTGAGCATCGTGCGTCCATTCTGGGAGTAGTTGGCGACAATGGAATTCGTGCTATCGACCAGAGTGCAGGGACCAAGCACAACGTTCTGCCGTTCGTCGTGTGCATTGGTTCTGTCCAGCGAATCCCAAGAGCCCACGTCATCCCATCCGAAGAGCGACGGGAGCACGCACACATTGTCCGCACGCTCCATCAGTGCGTAATCGATCGAGATGTCGGGCAGTGATTGAAACAACTCGTCAATCTCAACATATGATCCACGCACGCTCTCCTTTGAATACCCGCCAATGCTGTGCGCCATGTGCTCAATAGACGATCCGACCACAGCCTCGTGCTTTTTCATACCATCGATGAACGTATCGCAACGATAGAAAAACATACCGCTATTCCACAAGAAATTCCCGGACTCCACGAAGTGCTGCGCGGTTCGCACATCAGGCTTTTCGCGAAAGCTTCGTACAGAGGAGATGTGATTCTCGCGGGCTTCGCCCAGCTCGATGTACCCATAACCGGTCTCTGCTCGCTCCGGACGAATGCCCAGGGTCAGCAACACCGGATGCTGCTCAGCATAACGCAAGGCTTGATCCACCTGTGACCTGAACACCTCGCTATTGTCGATGAATTGGTCGGCAGTGAGAACGGCAACAGAGATATGCTGCGCGTCAAAGGCGGGAGCGTACTTAGACACTAGCACAGCCGCCGCCAAAGCAAGACAGGGAGCCGTGTTCCGCTTGTAGGGTTCCGCAATGATGTTCTCTGGTGGAAGTTGCGGAAGAAGTGTTCGCAAGGGTTCTTGCAGTACCGCGCTCGTGATGATGTAAATGTCCTCATTTGCAATAAGCCCCCGCACACGATCGATCGATTCTTCAATCATCGTACGATCTGGATGCACAAGGGGGAGCATTTGTTTTGGTCGGACACGTCGGCTTAAAGGGTAGAAGCGTTCGCCGCTTCCTCCGGCCATGATAACGGCACAACGTTTAAAAGGTGATGACATGGAGTCTCAGTTGTTCGGTGATGGAATCGTGCGTATTCGTTGTCGGACTCAAGAGAAAGCAAATGTTTCAAAAGACAGATAACCATCGGCTACCAAACGCTCGGCAATCTGCACCGCATTGGTTGCCGCACCTTTGCGCAGGTTGTCGGCCACTACCCAGAGTTGAATACCGTTGGAGATGGAGTCGTCTTCACGAATACGACCCACAAACACTTCGTCATGATCTTTTGCCACTTGCGTGGTGGGATAGATGCCGTGGGCAGGATCGTCTAGCATGACGATCCCGGGGGTGCGGGCAAGAATGTCGTACACAGCCTGTGCACTCAGGTTTCGTTCGCACTCGATGGTGAGCGACTCTCCGTGTCCGCCCAGAACCGGCACGCGTACACAAGTAACAGCGATCGGGAGCTGTGGAAGTGAGAGAATGCGACGGGTCTCCTGCTTCATTTTTATCTCTTCTTCACTCGCCGCGAACTGACTGTTGATACTGTGAAACACGGTATTGTACGCCACAGGATGAACCGAAATGCGTTGCGTTGGAACTCTGTCGTGCACTTCTGCTGTGAGCTGATCTACACCTTTTTGTCCTGCCCCGCTGGGCGATTGATAGGTCGACACCACAACTCTCCGAAGACCAAAGGCATCGTGTATCGCCTTCAACGCAACCACCATCTGTATGGTAGAGCAATTGGGATTGGCAATAATGCCATGGTGTGCGGACAATGCATCGGCGTTGACCTCCGGCACAACCAAAGGAACAGCGCTGTGCATACGCCAGGCAGACGAGTTGTCGACCACGACGCAACCGGCTGCCGCGGCAACAGGAGCGTAGCGTAAGCTTGTGGTTCCACCGGCCGAGAAGAGCGCCAGATCTACGTGGTCGAAGGAGTGGTCGTTCAACTCTTCAACCACGAAATCCCGACCAAAGGCGGTGATGTGCTGACTGGCGCTTCGTGCCGACGCAAAGAGACGGAGTTCGTCGAAGGCGAAATGTCGTTCTTCCAACACACGAATCATCGTGCGGCCAACCAATCCGGTTGCACCAACAACTGCAAGTCGTAGAGCCATGGTCTGACGAGGGATGGATAATTACAAATGTAGTGTTCAGGACGAACACGAGGGGACTGAAAAAGGAGCGTCACGACGATGGGGATCAAGGATGAGCGGCCGGAGCAGGCTGCGACGGAGTACAGCAGCGTAGGTCTTAGAACGACAGAAGCCTTGTCGCAACGATAGCGACAAGGCTTCAACAAAGCGAATAAGCGAAGAACTACTTACGGAGCGAACGCAAGCGATCGGTGGGGTCAACAAGGGAGGTTATACGAATACCAAAATGTTTATCGATAACCACTACTTCCCCTTCCGCCATTTTCTTGCCGTTGACCAGCACATCCACCGGTTCACTCACCAGCTTATCGAACTCCACAACGGAGCCGCGGCCCAGGCGCATGATATCGCGAATGAGCATGTTGGTGCGACCAAGTTCAATGCTGACGACGAGGTTGAGATCGTAGAGCATTTCCAGCTTCGGATCGAGTGGCGACACCACGCCGTTACTCGGAGCAGCCTCCTTGATTTGCGAGGGCACCTCGATTTCTCCGAATTCCGGATGTTGGATGCTCAGATCTGGCGACGCTTCGGCTGCCGGAGCATCACCTTGCGTGGCGTTTAACATAGCATCGATTTCTTCTTGCGACATAACGGATCCTTCCGATACAATTGTCTGTTAGTTTTTCTTTTTCACTTAACGCAGCTCGAACGGTGACACTACTTGTTCACATTTCGATGCCACATATCAGGCTCTATCAAATCATCTTCCACCAGGGTACGCGTGATGCGAATAGCTTTCTTTCCATCCACGGTGCCGGGACGACCCGCCAGCTTACGCCGACTGTCGATCGACACTTGTACTTCCTGATTGACTTTGGTGTCCAGTTTAATCACATCGCCCAGCTTGAGCGCCAATAGCTCACGCACACTGATGATGGACTTGCCGAGCTCTGCCGAAATATTGACGTATTGGGTTGCCAGGTGCTGTTTCATCACCTTGGCATTTTCCTTCTCGCACTCCGCATTGGCAACGCTGATACCATTGGTGACAGACTGACGATTGAGCTTAGCGATCACTTCTTCCAACGCAAAGGTTGGGAAGCACAGGTTCATCAGGTAGGAGTTGAGACCAATGGTGACATCGAACGACACTACCACCACGATTTCGGAGCTTGGCGCTAATTGCACAAAATCCGCCTCACTCTCCATGCGATTGTACTGAAAGCATAAGTCGGCGATAGCCTTCCACGAGCTACACAGGTCATTAATTGCATGCTCAACCACATTCCGCATCACTGCCTGTTCAATCGGAGTAATAGTGCGTGGCTTACGCGGCTGATCCGCCTGACCACCGAGCAAACGTTCAACGAGCGACAGAGCGAGTTGCGGGCTTACTTCCAGAATGCCACTGCCGTCAGTTCCAACGATGTCAAAGATGTAGAGACAACTTGGATTGGAAACACTGAGGATATATTCGGAGTAGAATAACTGGTCGACCGAGGTGACCGTGATGCTTGCTTGCGTTTGAAGCTTCGAAACAAGGTAGTACCCAAAATTCTCGGCAAAACCTTCGTGCACATTATGGATGGTGCGAACCTGGTTTTTGGAGATTCGGTTTGGCCTGCGAAAATCATAGCTAAGGAAGTCATTCCGTATTTGTACGTCGGGCACAACCTCTTGCTTCCGTTCCTCAACGCTGAGTCCGGTCAACAAACTGTCGATTTCCTGCTGGGATAATACGTCTGCCATGCTGTTCTTCCTTGAATTCCTCAGGCTATCGGTCTCTTATCTACTCATTTGCCCGGTTCATTACACAGAGGCTTCGCCTACTGGATAATAAACTTGGGGAAATACACGTTGCGAAGTTTAACACCTTCCTTGCCGTCTTCAGACAATCCGCGGAAGAAAGGTTTGATGTCGTTCTTAATAATTGTTCGCAGTGAGTCACGCACTTTCACATTTTCCAGATCTTCCACGGTGTAGCCGGATACACGACTAATCACACGATCTTGAATGGGAATCATGAGCTTCTTTTCCACTTCTTCTTGTTTCTCTTCGGGTGAAATTTCAATGCCGAGCGACATTACCACGATGTGGCTGGACGAGCCCTTAGGGTTGATATAGAGGTCGTTCTTTGTGG
>JBDHXF010000012.1:0-69524 GCA_039810585.1 Chlorobiota bacterium | reverse complement strand
AAGAGTCCGGTTGACTTTGAAAGAGAGTTGCGATTTAGTAATTTGATTTGCCTCCATTAAATCGGGTCAAGTCCAGTCTACCCGGGCGCAGCGATTCATGTGAGTTGTTCCGTACCAAGTATCGTGTATGGTGTAACGAGATTTTCGTACACCTCGGATAGTTTTGTTGCGCTGCCGACAGAGTGTTTGGGACAGAATTACGTTGTCGCTTCAATGGATGATATGTCTGCTTTGTACGGTGGGTACACTCTGCCGAGTGAAACATCGGTTGTAGGAGTATATGATAGCACACTTGTGACTGTTACGATTGGTGGACCCACGATTACCAAGACTGCAGGTGGTTTGCTGTCAGGCGATAAAACCACTTTTATGATCAATCGTGGCGACGTGTGGCTCATGGGCAATGCGGCAACAGCACCGGGTAGCGACCTCACCGGTACTCATATCGTAGCCGACAAGCCTGTGGCTGTATTTTCAGGCAATCAATGTGCAAACGTTCCCATTAACATTCGGTGGTGCGATTTCATCGACGAACAAGAGGTTCCGGTAGAATCGTGGGGCTATCATTATCCCATTCCCCGATATGCAACTCGTACCGGAGGATTTTATGAACGTGTTTTTGCAGGAAAACCCTCGACGATGCTAAATCGGAACGGACAATATTGGAAGACCTTGTCAACCGTTGGCGGAAAGGAAAATGAAGGCTGGAGTTATGAACGGGTTTCACCCAATAATTCACTCGTGAGCATCTCCTCCGAAAACCCCATTCGTTGTGTTGTGTACAATCCGGGGCAGGAGGATGACAACATTTCTACTGACCCCTTCCAGATGAACGTTATTCCTTGGGAGCAGTTTATTGACTCATGTATTTTTTGCACTCCCGGAACAAAGGGCGGCATCGCCTTCACGCGCAATTATATGGGCGTCATTTTTCCTGTAGATGGAAACGGCGAAGTACCTTCGAACCTAGAGTTTGCGCGCGCGATTGGCGACAGTTTGGTATGGGCACCTCTTCGCACCGTTTTTGGTCCAACCGTTGCCACCAAAGATATTTACAACGATACCATGCCCAACGGCAAAGTGTATGCCTATAAGGAGTATTCACTTCCTGGTGACAACGTGTATGCAGTCCGTTGTCCTGATCCCATCATGATCTATTCGTACGGCGGATCTGACTACGATTCTTATGGGCACCCGGCCGGTAGTTTAGCATTGAGTCTGAATTCAAAAACGGACAACAAGTCACCCGGTATTGAACTCAAATCATCGGGCGGTACCATCAGTGGAACAGCTCATGATTTTCCTGACGATCCCGCAGTCCGCTCTAACCTGTCGAAGGTTGTACTGATGCCCTCCTCAACGAACTGTCGTCTCATCGCCCCACGTACGGTGGACAATGGAACAAGTACTGTGAATTTCAACGTCGAGATTGTCGACAAGAATAAAGACGCGAAGGCTGTCATCTCCGTCAGCGACAAAGCCGGGAACGGCAGCAGTTACACCTACACGTACGTAGGCGGCAGCTACCTTGCCCCACGCATTAGCTCATCTACTGGTTCCTCAATCTGCTTGGGCACTCTGGCCAGCTTGAGCTGTTCGGGAGACTTTGCCTCCTACCTCTGGTCCACCGGCGAGACAGCATCGTCCATCGAGGTTCTCCCCAACACCGTGGGATCGTACAAGTATTGGGTGATGGCGACAAATTCGAGCGGTTCGCAGCTGATGTCCGACACCTTTGAGCTCAACGTGTTAGCCCTTCCTGCCAAACCATCCGTCACTCAAAATGGTAATGTGCTCCACGCATCGGAAGCAACGAGCTATCAATGGTATCTCAATGGCACGGCAATCAGTGGAGCAACAAACGCAGAGGTGGTTTTGGATGCAGACGGACAATACACTGTGCGTGTGAGTAACGAAAATGGCTGCTCCATCACGTCGGATCCTGTCAACTTTGTTAACACTGTGCAAGACGAGTCCGAACGCAACGGAATCTCCCTACTGCCCAATCCGGTTAAGGGCAACAGTATGCTACGCTACACGCTTCGTCAGCCAACAAGTATCCAGATCTTCGACGCTCGTGGTCTAAAACTTCGTAGCTATAGCGGCACTGATATTCCACAGGGACAGATGGAATTATCTCTAGGTTCTCTCAATGCCGGCGTGTACACTCTGCAATTGCATGATGCAATGGGAGTGCATACCGTCACGTTTGTGCGAGAATAATCATGCTCAGACAACGCTATGCGTTGACTGACTCAGAGTTTCATCCATCATAGGCCTCACCACCATGAAACACCACCTTGCTTTCGTGCTGGGTTTGATTGTCGCGACCTTTATGGTTCGCGGCGCAGATCGAATCCCGCAGCCCAACCGTGCGCCAAGTAACGTAGGTCAGGAGTTTTATTGCAGCATGCCAACGTTGTTCAGCTCGTCGGATGCCGACAGTGTAGTGTTTTGCATTCAATCCGAGCAAGACGGGAGTCTAAGCATTGAAAACATTGCGTCTGGATTCTCGAAGAGCATCCGATTTTCGAAAAACACTCGCACTCTTGTAGCGCTGCCGGCCATACAAGCGGAACCTATTACGCTAGCTCAAAATGGCTCGATGCCGGCGGAGTCCGTCTTGTCGCAGTGGGCTGTGCATTGCCTGAGCTCAGTTCCAATCTCTTTGAGTTGTGCAGTTCAATTTGGAAACTTGACCGAGTCGTTCAGTTGTCTTCCCACCGAAAGTTTGGGTACCAAGTACATTTGTTCGAGTATGCCGGACATGTCGTGGATACACGATGGTGAGCTTAACAGACCGAGCGAGATAACCATCGTGGCAGCGTATAACAACACGTCGGTAACGGTGACGATTGGTGGACCGAGTGCGACACAAACCGTAGGTGGACTACGAGCCGGTCAGTCGAAGAAGTTCGAGTTGAGTCAAGGCGACGTGTTAATCCTAGCCAATCCTGCGAGCGCAAAAGAAGCAGATCTCAGCGGCACCATCGTTCAGTCCTCAAAACCGGTAGCCGTATTCGATGGAAACCAGTGCGCCAATGTTCCGGAAACGATTCTCCCTTGTAAGTATATCGCTGAACAAGAATTGCCGACGCAGCAATGGGCGAATCAAATTCCCTTGCCCCTGTCTGCCGAACGAACATACGGCTACTATATGAAGGTCTTTGCCTCCGCAACAAACACAAGTGTTGATTGGAATTGCACGTTTTATAAAATGATTCAGACCGTTGGCTTATTTCCTGGCACAGGTTGGATTTATCAGCGGATCGACCCAAGTGCAAATAATGCAACGCTATTGACCTCAGACAAAGCAATTCATGCAACGGTGTTTAATCCGGGACAGGGGGACGACAGTATCAGCTCAGGACCCTTTCAAATGAATGCTCTTCCGTGGGAGCAATTCGTCACGTACGCTGCGTTTTGCACGCCTTATCCTTGGCCTAAAAAATCCACCGTGAAAAACTACTTTGGAGTTGTCTGCGCTATCGACTCCCTGAACAGAGTTCCAAACAATCTTGAGCTTGCAACAGTTGATAGCGGAGGCTCGCTTCAATGGCAAAGCCTATCGTCGATCTACGGATCCGGCGTGCTGTCCACACAAATCTATCCCTGTGCTCTCGCGAATGGTAAACGCTACGGCTACAAAGAATGTCGGGTAGGCTCTTCAGACGTCATCGCTGTTCGTTGTCCTGATCCCTTCATGATATACAATTACGGACACGATGATTCGACGAAAAGCTACGGTCAACCCGGTGTGTATCTGTGCAAGAACATGGAGATGCAAGAAGACACCTCATCACCGCAAAGCACGGCCAACTTCCGGTTGTCGCCCCCAGGATTTTCAGGTCATTGCAGCGACTTCCCCGACAACGATGCAATTCGCAGTAACATGGCGAAGATTGTACTGGATGCCTCCTCAAACAACGTGAAACTCAGCGTGGTTTCGTCGGTCATTCCGGCTCCGCGGGACTTAGATTGGTCATTGGATGTTATCGACGAGTCAAAAGCCTACAATGCAACGCTCTACTTCGTCGACCTTGCGGGAAATTCCTCACAACTTGTATTTGCCGGCAGCGCTCCGAGCTCCGGCCGACCGCACATTGCTACATCTGATAAGCTCACGGTCTGTGTTGGCGACACCGTCACCTTGCGCTGTCCAAACGCCTCCACGTTCCAATCCATCACCTGGTCTACGGCCGAGCATGATAGCATCATTCACCTCACAAGCTCAACGCCACAATTACTTCGCGTGAGCATCAGTGCTATAACGAATGCGGCGGATACGGTGAGCGGCGACACCCTAAGTGTCATCTTCGTACAAAAACCTCCTACTCCTGGGTTGCTGCACTCGGGCGATGTGCTCTATACTTCGACCCAGGCTACAAGCTATGCTTGGTATCGAAACGATAGTCTACTCGTGAACGAAACCCGAGATAGTCTCACCCTTACACAGACCGGTAGCTACAGAGTTTCCGTGAGCAATGGAATCTGCACGACATTCTCCGACAGTATCCTTGTGGATCACTTGTTATCGGCTCCGGATGCTGATGTTGCCGGGTACACGCTTATTCCGAATCCTGCCGAGAACTGGTGTACCTTGTATTGCAGCACCGAGCAGCCACAGTACGTTGATCTCTTCGACGAACGGGGTATTTCGATCCTACGCATAGTGTCGGATCAAAGAAGTGCCAATCGCATTCTTATTCCACTTCAGACTGTACACGCAGGAGCCTACGTCTTACGCATCCACGATGCCAAGGGTGTGCATGGATTAAAGCTCTTGAAGAACTAAGTACTCGTGGCACTATTCTCTGCTATTCTGATTATTATTCGTGTGCCGCTCCGCGGCGCACGAATAATAATTCCTCTTCGACAACTCCACTCTTCTTTTAATGCTGCACAATCAATGGGTGACAGATGTGGCTATGACCACTTTTAATTTCCACAAGGTAGGTGCCGTCGGCGATAGCTGCCGTTGAGAACGACAGTGTGCTTTGGCCATTTGCAATAGGCTGATTTGGGAATGTCTGGATGACTTTTGCGTTGAGGTCAAGTATGCGCAACTCAACAACTCGATCTGAATTGCTTGTGCATTGCAGGCGTACGTCGCCGGTAGCCGGATTGGGCTCCGGCGCACGAACACTCAACCCCTCGTCCACCGCTTCGATGCTTTGAACAGGATCTGCGGGAATGTTCGGAGAAATGGGAACATGAGCGCAGTACACGTGCCGAATGCCATCGCGGGCGTCACCCCAAAACGGAATAGCGACATTGGCTGAGGTGACAATTTGATTGTACTCGCCCATTCCGAAGGCGGAGTTTCCTTCAAGCACGCTGAAATCTGTGGCCACAGAGGAGACCGGAAAGTTCTTCGTAAAAGTGTGGCCTCCATCAAAAGAGTAACACATGTAGTACCTACCATTTTTTTTCGTGGGGTCGTCACGGAAATCGTACCAGCCTAGCACCACTACTCCACTCGGGCTGACCGTGACACTGACGTACGCTTGGGTCGTGCTTGGGTCTGCCGTTTTGTCATCATTAACCACCACAGGCGTGGACCAGGTCGCTCCATGGTCCGAAGAGCGACTAAAATAAATATCGGTTCCTGATGTTTTTCTACTGTCGACACCAGCCGCAGTCCACGCCAGGTAGACGTAACCATGATATTGACTCTGGCTATACTTGTCGCATGCTATTTGAGGCAGAGCTTGAATGCGAGACATCCCAATTGGCGCTTCCGTTGAGTTGGGATCTCCCGGGCTTGAGTTCAAGAAGTGCACCTGACTCACCTCCACTTCCGGCTGAAAGCTTGCACCTTGGTCTGTGGACAAAAGATGGAACAGCCTAAACTCACCGAGCGGCATACTATCGCTGGGCAATGCGGCGATATAACTCATGTGCACTCGACCTTCGTCATCACAGTCGACACTGGTGAATTGATTAAAGCTGTAATCGGTACGTGTTGGTCGGGTAACACTGCTTCGAAACTCAGACTCGTTGGCACCTTTAACGCGCAAGGCTACGCGCTGATCGCCGACGTATGGCAGGTACAGACTGGTATAGAGATTGTTTCGGCCGGGTGAGGACGATAGGTCGCAGACCATCCACTGTTTATCAACAGCAGGCGACTCCTCCTGATTAGTAAAATCCAAATAGCCCGAACTAATGCTGTCATTGCCCGGATTGCGTTGCCATTGCGCACCGCCATCTGTGGAGCTAATCCAATAGATCACCATAGGTGGATTGGAGGAACTTAAGCTAAAGAACAGATCGATCCACGAGTAGTATAATGTTCCCATGGCGTCGTATGCGAACATGGGATCGCCCCCACCAAGCACGAAGGCCGACATATCATCGGGAGCAGGCGCATAGTCGCTCTTCTGCCAGGTGTACCCGAAATCCTTCGAGTAGTAGAGAGGGAGGGCTAATTGACCTGCGTCATCAGATGAAATGGCGCTGCACACCAGGTTATTGCTGTCAGTAGGATTGATCGCGGCGTGAATTTCCGAGCCTTCGTCGACGTCGTTAACGGCAACGTCATGAAAAGAACTTTGCACTGAGTATCCTTTCACTGCGTGCGCTTGCGCACGCCTCGACACCTTGAGACTATCCAAAAAGGCACGTCGCTCATCAATTGTATGCAAACGTTGCCAGCGCTGCAGCACATCCGGCGACACGCGCACCTTCTCGTCGATGATGCGTTGAATGTTCGCCGATTCGCCCGCTTGTACGTGTGTCGTGTGAACGTAGGCCCCGACACAAACCAATAACGCAAAGAAATGAGCAGCTCGTTTGGTCATACAATTAATACCAGTGGTAGAGTGATTGTTGTCCTAGCATGAGATAGCAACATAGCACCCAGAATTCTCACAATAACCAGTAACATCCCCACTATCATGCTGAAAGCTGAAAGATTTTGCTCCACATCATTTCACTCATCGACCTTCTTCCACTTTTGAGGCAGCCGTTTATGCGCTACAGGTGGTGTAAATGCAGATGATGTCCCACGCCTACGCATAATAAAAAGCCCTCGCAGATTACTCCGGAGGGCTTCATGTGACTTTTATTTTAATTCACCTTAATTCATCCTCGCCATCTCCGCCGCGTGGACTCGGTTGCGGGCTTGGGCGACGAGGAGTTTATCCTCTTCCTTTTCCGAAATCGTGGTATCGCCTGCCAGGCGTTGTTCGGCTTCGGCAAGGGCGGCGCGGGCGGACTCGATTTCGATGTCGGTAGCGAGTTCGGCGCTTTCGACAACGATGGAGACCTTATTGTTCTTCACCTCAGCAAATCCGCCATTCGTGGCGAAGTAGACGTCCAGACCTTCGTGATCGATGATCTTGATTAAGCCCACTTCGAGCGACGAGATAATTGGCGCGTGATTGATGAGGATTTGAAATGGTCCGAGCGTTCCGGGCATCGTTATCGCCTGTGCTTCTGCACTGTAGGCAGTGGAACGCGGAGTGACAATTTCGATATGTAATGCAGTGCCTGACATAAAAGCAATTAATCTGTGTCGCAAATTCCTTTAGCTCAGCATAGCTCTTGCTGCAATATTTCCGAGCTTATGCTCCCGCTTTCTTTGCAGCATCAACGACCTCGTCCAAGGTGCCCTTGTACGAGAAGTAGTTTTCCGGAATTTCATCTACTTCCCCGTTCAGGATAGCGCTGAAGCCGGCAACTGTGTCTTCAATCTTCACATAGCGTCCCGGGAAACCGGTGAACTGTTCCGCCACGTGGAAAGGTTGCGAGAAGAACTTTTGGATCTTCCGCGCGCGGTACACGGTGAGCTTATCATCTTCGCTCAACTCGTCCATACCAAGGATGTTGATGATGTCCTGCAAATCCTTGTAGCTCTGCAGCGTCCGCTTCACGCGCATGGCAACATCATAGTGTTCCTGACCCACGATGAGCGGATCGAGAATACGCGAGGTGGAATCCAGCGGATCCACAGCAGGGTACAAACCAAGCTCTGCGATGGAGCGAGAAAGCACGGTGGTTGCATCCAAGTGCGTAAAGGTATTAGCCGGAGCGGGGTCAGTCAAGTCATCCGCAGGCACATACACCGCTTGCACTGAGGTAATCGAACCACGATCAGTCGACGCAATACGTTCCTGCAACACGCCCATCTCGGTTGCCAGCGTTGGTTGATAACCCACAGCCGAAGGCATACGACCAAGAAGAGCCGATACTTCTGAGCCAGCTTGAGTAAAGCGGAAGATGTTGTCGACGAAGAGCAACACATCACGACCTTCTTCATCACGGAAATATTCTGCAATAGCCAGAGCTGTTAAGGCCACGCGGGCACGAGCTCCGGGAGGTTCGTTCATCTGACCAAACACCATGGAGGTCTTGGCAATAACGCCCGACTCGGTCATTTCCACGTACAAGTCGTTTCCTTCACGGGTACGTTCACCCACACCGGCAAACACGGAAAATCCACCGTGTTGCTTGGCGATGTTGTTGATGAGCTCTTGAATGATAACGGTTTTGCCTACACCAGCACCGCCGAAGAGACCCGTCTTTCCACCCTTGGTGTAGGGCTCGATCAGGTCGATGACCTTGATACCGGACTCAAACATTTCCTTCTTGGTGGACAGCGATGCAAACTTTGGTGGGAGGCGGTGGATGGGGTACTTCTTGGATTGATCAAGCTGATCACGACCGTCGATGGCCTCGCCAATCACGTTCATGATACGACCAAGAACCTGAGGACCCACCGGCACGGAAATCGGTTCACCGGTGTCCATTGCCTTCATGCCGCGAACCAAACCATCGGTGGAGTCCATGGCGATGGTGCGCACACGATCTTCACCCAAGTGCTGCTGTACTTCGCAAATGAGCACTTCTTCTTTGCCCTCGGAAGAGGTCCGGGGAATACGCAAGGCATTGAGAACCGGAGGAATATGTCCGTCCGAGAATTCGACGTCCACAACGGGACCAATCACCTGGACAATTGAACCTTCATTCATTGCTGATACCTCAGAATAGAGTTGATGTCGAGAGTAAAGCGAGGAGTGTACAACTACTCGTCTCTTAGCGAGCTACAAAAGTACGACAGAACGGGGAATTGTCAGGAGGGAGAACTGAGGATTTTCGTGCATTTCAGCCCAAAATGGGCGAAAAGTCGCTTTAGATTTCCACAAAACAGTGGGAAAATGTTGAAAACCCGGAGAGGTCAGCTGCAGAGCTGTGGTGAACCAAACGAGTCGACGAACCAACACACACGGGTCGTTGTCATAGTCGGTATGTCCGACATCGCGAGGTGTGGTGGATTGTCGGGACGAGTGATCGTTCGCCCGACGCTTGCATATCCACACACCCTTTCACGCAGCATCTCTCCATGCTAAAGCATGGAGTTATGATTCTGACAACAACAGCTTCAACCGCCGACCGCAGCTAAAGCTGAGGCGGCTGGGGATTTCTTACAATAAGGGTAGAAGGCAGGCGCAGCTTCAGCTGCAGCCGCCGTTGACGGGAGGAGTACTCCGGAATCATAACCCCAAGCTTCAGCTTGGGGCAAACGACAGTGAAGTGGAACAAGTCTTTGGACTGCACATGTCTGAGTTAACCCAGCCGGGCTCCACTTGGTCGCAGCATTGTGCGACGGGTAGACGATGACTATTACTCGTCCGCAGCGCTTTTTCCTTGGTTACAATGTCACCCACTCGTTCAATAATTCTTATTCGAGCGCCGCATGCGGCGCTCGAATTGAAACGACACCCTGACATCTGCACGCTATCTAAACTCATGTCGCGCATCACCCCGACGTCTACTATTTTGTGCTTCGATCACTTTTCAAGGGGTTGTCATGAATCGATGCGTAGGGTCGGTGGGCTTTTACATTCTTGCGTTCGTCGCAAGTATGGTTTCGATAACACTTCATGCTCAAATTGAAAAGGCCAAGCCGCGCTATCGCATTGCATGTTCACAGGCGGGACGCTCGCTTGGCTCCATTGATATAGAGCTCTTTCCCCTTGTGGCGCCAAAGGCGGTGCGCTATTTCGACAGTCTTGTCAGCATTCACTTTTACGATACCACGGCCTTCCACCGGGTGGTCCCCAATTTTGTGATTCAGGGTGGCGATCCAAATTCACGTCATGGTGATCGGAGTACGTGGGGACAGGGCGATCCCGCTCAGGTGAATGTCGACGCGGAGTTCAGTCCCATCGCCTACGTGCGCGGCATTCTGGGTGCTGCTCGTGATCCGGACACCAATTCGGCTAATTCTCAGTTCTTTATTTGTGTTGCCAATGCGCTGCATCTTAACGGACAATACACAGTGTATGGTCAGGTCGTGGCAGGCATGGACGTTGCCGATACCATCGTCCACCTTCCTCGCGATGCCAATGACAATCCCCTACAGAAGGTCGAGGTGTTCGTGAGCCCACTTGGTGAGAACGATAGTATTCCGGACGCGCCGCAATGTTTGTATCCGGTTGCGGCTCAGGATCTTCCCGGCTCCGCAAACTTTCGATGGACTCGACCATCAGGCGCGCTGTTGTACAATGTTGAGGTGAGTGAGGATTCAAGCTTTACTCAGCTCGCGCGCACTCTTTGGTGCGGTATTTATACCTCGGCTGCCAATGGCCCCGAAGTACAAAGTCTCGGCGGCTTCACGCTGCCCTATCATCGCTATTACTGGAGAGTACGGGCAAATAATGGGGGACACTACAGTGCGTACTCGCCTGTTGCTTGGTTTGAAACGCAAGTTGCCAGTCCACTGCTGTCACAACCGGACAGTGCGTCAACGTTGCAAGACACACTCACGGTGTTACGCTGGCACCCGGTAGATGGTGCAACTGCTTACCACTTACGCGTGGCGACGAGTCCGCTCTTTATCGCTTCCGCAACCGTCGTGAACATAAGCTCACTTCACGACACGCTGTATGAGCTCAGTTCAATCCCCGCAGGAAAAAAAGTGTATTGGAAAGTCAGCGCCATGCACGACACCGTTGAAGCTCCCTCGAGCAGTACCTGGTACTTCAGTAGTCCGGGCAGTAGCCCGGTAGTTTCACCTGTTCCATCATCAGGGTGTTGTTTTCCGCAGCCCGCGAACGATGTACTCTCCATTCCGCTCCTGTCGTCAAGCGCAGATCTTCGTATTCGTACAATGCAGGGATCCGAAGTACTGCGTCAGCAACTGATAGGCACTTCCAATATTGGGGATAGCGTGCCATTGGATGTCCATACGCTTCCAAACGGCTGGTACCTTCTGGAATTGACCGAAGGAATATATAATCTGCGTCAGCTCATTCTCATCCTACACTAACGATGGTGCAGATCCGCACGGGTGGAACACACTTCATCGTCTATTCATAGCGGTGAACACCAGAAGTGATAATTTACAAGATCCGTCAATTCGACTCCTCGTCGGGGGCGGAGTCACCATCATTGATAACATTCAGGGGATTGTATGAAACGATTTGTTACCCTCTTGCTATTCGTCCTTTCTGTTGGCAGCGCGCTACGTGCTCAGCAGCCCGTGCAGAAAACGACTGAACTCCAACCTCAACAAAGCTCCCAGCCCGGCGACGGTAATGAGCCTACCGCATCGAAGGTGCTTGTTGTTGTGAGCGACATCAACTTTGGCTATCGACCTGTAGGTCTGGCGGCACTTATTAGCAATCCCTTCAGCGTTGTTAATCGCGGAGACGGCACATTACGAGTAACCAAAATGTCAGGCCTGGTGCCCTCGTCGATGTCGGCCGTCTATGACATTAGCGACATTACCGGAACCAGTTTTCCCTTTACCGTGAATACCATTAGTTCCGGAGATAACGAGCATCGATTCAGCATCAAATTCACGCCGAATAAAGTTGGCACTTTCGATGCTACGATTACCTTTTCGAGTAATGCAACCGGTGTAGATTCTGTTTGCCGTTTGCATGGTTTTGGTATCAACCCCGGCATTGGCTGCAACGCCATTGACTTTGGTCGCAAGCGTGTTGGCGGCACGTACAGCGCCGATCAATTCGGAAGCGCTTCGCAGCTTATGATCAGCAACTCGCTCGGCGGCACAAATTCGACCATCTCGAAGGTGACGATTAGCGGTGATGTAACAGAGTTCGATCATGAAGATTTAAGCGCTCTCAATGGATTGAGCATGGCTCCCGCCCAACAGATTATCAAGGGTATTACCTTCACACCGCACAAGGTGGGATATGACACGCTACGCATCACCATGACGGTGAGCACCGGCTCCCCCATCACTTTTGTGGCTACCGGTATTGGCGTGCAGCCCAAACTGCAACTGCCGGACATCGACTTCGGTCAGGTTGATTTGGGAGACACCGCAACGGCTACGTCCACCAAGACCTTCACCATTGTCAACCTCGATAACACCACAACACCGGCATATGAGTTCTACGACGACCTGCTCTTCTCTGACGCCGGAAGTCTAAGCGCTATGAGTGAAATCGGCACCGGTGGCAAAGCCAGCGTTGGCTCTCAGGGATTTTCCTTCGATGTCAATGCTTTCGATTTGCCCTTGTTTATCGGAGCCGGATTAAGCTCACCGGTCTTTTCAGCGTGGTATCAACCTACTGCGGTGGGCTCGAATATGTCCACCTTCCAATTGCAGGATCAGATTGCAGATACGGTGTATTCCGCTAAGTGGACGGGATCTGCCATCAAAACTTCGGCTGCTGTTGCGGACAATACAACGATAAGCGGATGCAGTCCTAATCCAGTACGCGACGAACTCCATCTCTCCTTTGTCAATCCAATGCAGGGCGAGCTCATTATTCGTAGCGCTCTTGGCATCGAAGTTGGTCGCCAACCATTGATGAACGCCGATCACCTTCGCGTTCCGATGAGTTCATATCCGAGTGGTATGTATCTGCTTGAAATTGTTGATTGCAGGGGCGTGTCTGCCGTTCGAGTGCTGAAGGATTAATGTCCAGGCGGGTCGCACGCTCAATAGGTTATGAAAAAGGTCTGTCGTTTTGCGACAGACCTTTTTTCTTGACGATGCTCAATGTCTGGGCAAGCTTATCCCCCGAACATGCCGCCGATTTTATCACCTAAGCCACCGGTCAGGTTGTTTGCCATATCACCCAAGCCCGAGCCGCTACCGTTCATGAAGGATTCCACCTGGTCGCCGATGCCACCGGGAAGTTTGTCCTTCAAAAATCCAACGACAGTAGTCACTGCGCCTTGTGCTTGTTCTGTTGAAATGCCCGTTTTCGAGCAAATGAGTTGTACGATTTCGTCCATGAGGAGTCCCTATAAATTGGTGAAGAGAGAAGATTAACAATAGAAAATTACGCAAATGCTGCTGACGGAAATCTCGATCGTGTCAGTCTGTACATCAGATCAGGTGTGACCCTGTTAGCAACGATTTTTATCTACTCCTGCCTTGTACTACTGCACATCAATCGTTGTTCCACTTAGGCTCGGCGGGCGGAAGGTGTGAGAGCCAAAGGCGCTGAAAAGTTGGTCGCTCGAGAAGATGATTCCTGCCCACTTCTTATCATCCAGGTTATAGGCGAAATCGATGCGAAGGATACCGGCGGGACCGGAGACTTTCGAATTATAAAAACGCAGACCGAGTCCTACCGCGTTATGCATATGCACCAACGACAAATCGGTACCCTGATTCCACACAAAACCACCGTCGAAGAAGGCGGCGGCGCCAAGATGGAAGATCCACAGATCCCAATGCGGGAAGAAACGGAGTTCGATGTTCGAGAGCAGACGGTTATCGCCGGACAGTTGGTTGAGCGGGTAGCCACGCAGCCCCATGTCGTTATCGAGGATGAGCTGGTGGAAGGCATTCCAATTCCAGACAGTTTGTTGGTGCATGCGAGCGGTAAGGACGATGCCGGGAGTGAGAAAGTAGTGTCCCAAACCCACACTCTCCACCGAGGTATAGCGACCACTGGAATACGAAAAGGCTGACGCGGCTTCTGCCATACCGTAGAGGTAGAGGGTGTTGTTACGAAAGCGACCCGACTCTTCGGCTCGCGCACCAACGTACACCAATCGCTCTCCATCGCCATTCATGGGGAAAATGTAACCAAACGTTGCCTGCCCCCAGGCTCCGGTCGTAAGGTCGCGCTGATCATAGCTGTCGACTAATGGCATCGCAGCAAAAGATTGTCGCAGCGAACCCAGCGAAAACAAGATCTTGCCTGAGTTGTCGTAGGCCTGACGGAATTCCGAGCTCAGGCGGTGCACGTCTTCGATGGATAGCAAGGCAGACCAATAGTATCGATCCCCCTCGGTGGTGGCACCGGAAATCCATGCGCTTCCTTTGCGGACATGGAAGGGTAAGAGCTTGGGCGCAGCACCGTCGTTGTAATAGAAGTCATCACCGTAGGAATTCTGCACACTCACATCAAAAGCCAGCGGAGAGTGCAAGGTTCGATAGGGTAAGTCGAGGCTCAGTAACTGGTCTGTGCGTAAGCGATTGGACTGAATTTGCAGTTGCAACGTTTCATTCGTGCGAGCCAGACGCCTGGCGGTAACATTCACGTAACCCTGCCATCCGATATTGTTTTCACTGCGGTGCAAAGCCTGACCTCCCAGCAGGATTCCCGTGCCGGCAAGGTTTTCCTCGCTGAGAGAACCACCATACTGGGTGGCACCACCTCCGGTACCGAACAGTACGGCACCCATAGTCGACCATTTGTCTTGGGTATGCACCACAACATCAACCTGATCTTCACCAACGTCGGTAGTGGTGATACGAACGGCAGTAAAAAGGCCGGTGCGCCGCAAGTTTCGCTCCGTTTCGTCCAGCACGTCGTCGTCCAGCTCATCCCCTTCTTGAAACAACAACTCGTCCTCAATCACATAATCGCGGGTGGTCGTATGCAGGGTGTTGAAAAGTCCGGCAGCAAAAAACCAATCATTCTGCGTGGTATCAAACACATCCTTCTTCTCGAAGCTGATGTGCCTGATCGTACGCTGAGCCCGAAGGGCCTGCGTATTGAAAGACATCAGCACGACTGCAAAAAGGAGGAGAAAACGCTTCATTGACGCAAAAACAAGCCGTAGGAGCGACAAATTAAGGCAGAAATCAAAGCAATGCCGAGTTGTACAGTTTTTTGGCTGGCGTCCGATATGTATTCGAAAGTCGCCACACACACCTTTCCGCGTCATGGATAGACGCACGACACGCAGTGCCACGCACTGTGGAAAGGAGTGGTTCTCGTGTCGATGGAACATTCCGGTTCCAAGAGTAGTTTAAATCTGCTGAGAAAGGATTCACAATGGTGTTGCAAGAGGAGCACAAGGACGTGAGGATTGTTATGACCAGGCAGTTCGGTGAACTGCATGTAGAACCCCATCATATCTTTCGTTTTCCCGACGGTCTTTTAGGATTTGAAGATTTACACGAGTACGTCCTCATCGCAGACGATACCTCAGCGCCGCTTCAATGGCTCATTAGCTTAGACCAAACCGAAATCGGATTCCCGGTGATTAGTCCGCATCTCTTGGATGCCCAATACTCTGCCGGTAAGGAATATCAGGATCGATCTCGATATGGCACGCTGGTGATTGTCACGTTGGCTCAGAGTGGCATGACGGTGAACATGAAGGCACCCGTCATTCTCGACACATCGGATCTGAGCGGAAAGCAGATCATCTTATCGTCCGACCGTTACGTCCCCAATCAACCACTTGGAAAACAAACGAAAGCATAAGGAAAGGATTCAACTATGCTGGTACTCTCACGTAAAATAGGCGAGGTCATTACCATCGGGAACTCGATAACGGTCACCATTCTCAGTTTCGATCGTGGTATTGTTCGCGTTGGTATTGAAGCTCCACGGAATATCGCTGTGCACCGTCGTGAAGTCTACGATAAAATTATCGAGATGAATAAGCAAGCAGTGCAGAGCAACGCTGCTGCCTTGCAGGACGCCTTTGGTTCTCTGGATTTGTCGAGCGCGCTGCCCACACCGGGCGAAGGCATCGACACCGTGGTGAGCATGCGTCATCGCAAGAACGGCGCTCGAGCCACCGAGAAGAAGAATTAATCACCGTGTAGTGTTCGCACTCGTTATTCATGGCACGAACTGACGCAGAAGCCGCATCCATACTCATTGTGGATGACAATTCCTGGATGCAACGCATCCTTGCAAAGATTCTGCTGAGCTATGGTCTCAAAGCCCATTTTGCCTCCAATGCCTTTGAAGCGCTGAACATTGCGGTGGACGAAAAACCGGAAGCGATTATTCTCGACATCGTGATGCCGGAAATTAATGGTCTGCAAACCCTGCGTTTGCTCAAATCCATTTCCTGCACACGCGCCATTCCGGTGCTGATGATTACTGCCGCACCGGATCCAAAAACGCTCGGACAAGCCGTTAGCTTCGGTGCCGACGGCTTCATCCACAAGCCCTTCACCCGCGCTTCCATTCACGATAAACTCGTGCAGGTTCTCTCGCCCGATCTGCTCCCGTCTGAGCATCATCAGCAGCACAGTCCCAGTGATGCCGAGCTCGATTCCCTGCTTGGAACCGATGCCACCACTGCGTACTTGCGCACGCCCTCGCAACAAGCGAGCGATCCCGGTTCGCTGCACGTACAACCCAAGCACGACGATGCGGCGGATAAAAACGAGCATTCGAAAACACCCAAGACACCCGAATTCTCCGTCACCCACCGTCGCCTCAACACCGGTCTGCGCCGCGCTTCTGCCGAAATGCCGGACGAGGCTGAACTGCGCGAACTCCTCAAACGCACCAATCGTCGTTAATTTGCTGCTGCGCCGAAGGCGCGCACGTACTATTCAACTCCCCCAGAGCATTCCATGATCGTCAGTCGTTCAGAGCTTGCTGAGCTGTGTCAGCGCATCCGTGATGAGGGTCGTCGCGTGGTGTTCACCAATGGCTGTTTCGACATCCTGCATCGCGGTCACGTGAGCTACCTTGCCCAAGCCCGCGAGCTGGGCGATGTGTTGGTGGTGGGACTCAACAGCGACGCCTCCGTGCAACGCCTAAAAGGTCCCTCGCGTCCCGTAAATTCCGAAGACGATCGCGCCGCCGTTCTCGACGCCCTGCGCGCTGTGGATTACGTCTGTCTCTTTCACGAAGACACCCCCCTCGAACTCATCAGCACCTGCCTGCCAAACGTATTGGTAAAAGGCGGCGACTACGACGCCAACTCCGTCGTCGGCGCAGACGTCGTCCGCTCCCACGGCGGCGAAGTCCGCATCCTGCCCTTCGTTCCCGGTAAATCCACCAGCGCCATCATCGAGAAAATTCATCGCCTGTAAAACATAGCTCCGTCGCTCCGGAGATTTCTTATTCACGCGCGCTTCGCGCACGTGGATGGTAGGGAGCACGCTCCGCATATACGTTAGCCTCAAGCTGAAACATGGAGGGACGATCGCAGCTCGTGCTATCTATGCCGTCAACCCTAAGCTGAAGCTTGGAGAGACGATCGCAGCTCGCACTATCTATGCCGTCACCCCAAGCTGAAGCTTGGAGAGACGATCGCAGCTCGGGCTATCTATACCGTCACCCCCAAGCTGAAGCTTGGGGTTATGTATCCGTTGCCATCCACCCGTCAGCGGCGGCTGCAGCTGAAGCTGCGCCTGCCTTGTGGTTATATCATCTGCGCCCACCAGCCGCCGCTGCTTTAGCTGCGGTCGGCGGTTGAACCTGCTGGTATTGGAATTGTAACTCCATGCTTTAGCATGGAGAGGCTGGCGTAGAGAGGCCATGGCAGCACGCACTATCCTTACCGTCACCCCCAAGCTGAAGCTTTGAGAGACGATCGCAGCTCGCACCACATATACCGTCTCCCCCAAGCTGAAGCTTGGGGTTATCATTCCGGTGGCATCCTCCCGTCAACGGCGGCTGCAGCTGAAGCTGCGCCTGCCTTGTGGTCTTATCATCTGCGTCCAGAAGCCGCCGCGGCTTTAGCTGCGGTCGGCGGTTGAACCTGCTGGCATTGGAATTGTAACTCCATGCTTTAGCATGGAGGGACGAAGGATGCAAAAGGGTGTGTGACCTTCGTGTGTCGGACGAATGATTATTCGTCCCTACGAGCATGACGCCTCGTTACCGACGTGCTATGCCGATTATCTCACCACTTGCAGTGCCTTCATTTGATCCATGTGTGCGGCGCGGATGCGGACGAAGTATGTTCCCGGGTTGATGCCGCGAAGCGGGATCGTATTAAAATGGTCACCTGCGTTAAAGCTCGCTTGCGCGATGTTGAACAGGCGTTGACCGCGTAGGTCATAGAGGTCGATGCTGCATTCGGCGGCGATGGGCAGGTTGAAGTGCAGCAGTGCCTGATCGAAGGCAGGATTAGGGTTAATCTGCATTGAGTTTTGCAGAAGGGAGTTGTCTTCGGAGCGGACGTCCGACCCGATATCGAACAGCGGCAGGTCGGAAAAATCGCGGAAGAGCACTTGGGATTCCGTTGACGTGTCGGAGCCGAACCATTGTTTGAGGACGGCGGAGTAGATCTGACGGAAGTCGTACTGGACCAACAAATCGCCGCGTTCGTCGAGGTTGACGAGGTCGGGGTTGTGACCCAATATTTGCGAGGGAATAATACTCTTTCCAAATACGAACATCGGCGCGGCTGTGCCGTGGTCGGTTCCGAGTGAACCGTTTTCGGCAACGCGGCGACCAAATTCCGAGAAAGTTATTCCTGCCACTCTGTTGGCAGTTCCCAGTTGCTCGCAGTCATCCAAGAATAGTTTGATCCCTTCACTTAGGTAACTGAGTAATGTTGCGTGTGCGCCGCTGGCGCCACCTTGGTTATAGTGCGTGTCGAAAGATGTGCCGTTGATATTCACCAAATAGATGCGCGTGCCGAGGCCGGCGGCGATGAGGCGTGACACAATCTGTAAGCTCTGCGCCAGCGGGTTGCTGGTGGGATAGCTTACCTTATTGGTTTTGACTTTATCGGCAGCTGCTTTGACGACTTTGGAATACACCTCGGATGCCTTTTCGACGGAGCGGACGAAGTCTAATTCTGCTCCTCCCGACGTGCTGGGAGAGGCATCGTAGTCGGTGTTCTCGCCCTGGTCGACCAAGTTGTAGAACGACACCGGATCGCGGAAGGTAATGCCAAGAGAACCGGCATCGCTGCGGAAGCCGAGCGACAAACTCTCACCGATTTGGATGGCTAATGGCTCAGCCGGCATGGTTGTGGGAAAGCCTGGTGCCAGAGTTTCGAGGTACCGTCCCATCCAGCCCGTATTCTTGAACACATCGGCGTCGGTGGCGGAGAGCCAGATGTCGGTGCCGCGGAAGTGCGAGCGATCGGGATTGGGGTAGCTCACGTTTTGCACGATGCTGAGGCGACCATCCTGAAACAGATCGTGGAAGCCCGTCATCGCCGGGTGTAGCGACAAGCCGTCGCGCAGTGACAAGGCTTGGTTTTTGGCAATGCTGATATTCTTACGACTGTTGTAGTACACACTGTCATCCACCGGAATGACAGTATTTAAACCATCATTACCACCAGCAAGTTGAACTACAACCAGCACGCGATCTGTGCCGGCTACAAGTTTCTGGAGTTGATTGAGCACCGGCGATGAGGCTAAAGCGCGCATGCGCGCACCGCTGATGCCGGAAGCAATGCCTGCAAGAGCAAGTCCACTGGCACTGCGCGAAATAAAGTCTCTGCGTTTCATGGACATCTCCTGCAATTATTGAAGTTGGTATTCCGGTAAGCTCACGACTGCTTTGAAGAACTCGCGTAAACGAAATTCTACATTGGCCATGTCAATATTCCACTCGTAATCCTTGGCGCCTTGTAATAACGCATCTTCCAGAATGAGTTTCTCTTTGTCACCCGGTTCAATGGCCAGCAGAAATCGGGCGACGTCGGCAACGAAGTCGGCCGCAACATTTACCGTGCTGAATTGTTTGGCAAAGCTGACAACATCAAGCGCAGCGCTAAAGGCGGCGTTGGTGTCTTGTCGTTTGCCATCCACCATCGCACTCACAATGCGTTGACGCAGCGGATATAAATTGGTGTTCAGCCACAAGTGTGCGCCTTTCCAGCCTTCGACGTTGGGCGGATAAAGAATTTCCTGATTGAGATTCATGGCGGCCGTCACTAACCATGCACTTGGCGGCGCGGCATAGCCGAATTGTCGCGCGCTACCAACGGCAACGTCGATCGGCGTCTTGATAATGGCACCCCGTAGCTGCGCATCAAAAAAGTGAGCGCTGGAAAACAGAGCCACGAGCATGGGTTTCATATCAAAGTTATTCTGCTTGAGGATGTCGGCCAGTTGTGACACAATGTTCTCATCCGGTGTGTCGTACACAAAGTATTTATACACTCTACGAGCGAAGTACTTTGCGCAGGCATCCTGCAGGAAAATGATATTGACGATATCATCAGCATTAAATGCGCCTGTTTGGTTCATAAAGGTCTTCGACCCACTATCCCAATACTCCGGATGAAATTCGCCTTTCATCGCCTTGATGCGCCAACCGGTCAGCGCTCGTGCGCCCTGCACAATATCTTGCTCACTGTAATTATTCACGCCCAGCGTAAATAATTCCATGAGTTCACGAGCAAAATTTTCGTTGGGATTGCCTTTAATGCTGTACAGATTATCGAGATAAATCAGCATGGCCGGATCGGCCACTAAGGAACGAATCAGCGTCTTGACATTTCCCCAGGCATTCTTGCGGAAGAGATCGTTCTGCACATACATGTACTGCGGATAGTACACCTTCACATAGTCGGAGCACAAAAACGAGTGCCAGAACAGCGTCATCTTTTCGACAATACTCATCGATGCGGCGCGCATCTGACTCACCCACCAGGCTTGCAGGTCGGCGTAGCGACGGTAGTACTCGGAAATGCGATCCTGCGGATTGGAGAAGTTCTCGGTGTCGGGATCGATAGATGACCACGTTGGAGGCGTCGGCGATTGATTACCGCTGAACAGCGCGTTCACCGCCTGACTCGTGGTCATCGCCATCGCCTGCTTCACCTCCGCATACCCGGCGCCAATGGTAGTGCGGTTCAACAGGTGCAAGGCGTCGGCGTAGGACAAGAGCTGATCGGGTTGGTAGGCCTCAAGGCCCGACGTTATATGCAGTGCCCTGCCGCTATCCGGCATGACCCGTTGAAAGAAGTCACGACGCTTCATTTCGCTGCCTCCAATGGTGTGGAATGTGGGAGGTATAAACTACGTAATATCAGGGAATTGAGGTGAGGGGGTGTGGGTGGGTGTCGGATGATGTGATGTACAGATGTTGGGGACAGATGATTATCTGTCCCTACGTGCCACGGTTGGTTGTTGTGGATGATCCGTTTGGCATAAGACGAATGCCTGCAATGCTCGTAGGGACAGAAAATTTTCTGTCCCCACACGCGAATGTTGGTTGTGTGCCCCGCGTGGGACCTTTGCATCGACTCGTGTGTGTCGTTCGAGGGTGGGGACAGATGATTATCTGTCCCTACGTGCAACGATTGGTTGTTGTGGATGATCCGTTTGGCAGAAGACGAATGCCTGTAATGCTCGTAGGGACAGAAAATTTTCTGTCCCCACACGCTAACGTTGGTTGTGTGCCCCGCCGTGGGAACATTGTATGGACTCGTGCTGGTCGTTCGAGGGTGGGGACAGATGATTATCTGTCCCTACGTGCAACGGTTGATTGTTGTGGGATGACGTGATTTGCACATGACCTTTGAATATACCCACATGTGTGTCGTTCGAGAGTGGGGACAGATGATTATCTGTCCCTACGTGCGACGGTTGATTGTTGTGGGATGACGTGATTTGCACATGACCTTTGAATATACCCACACGTGTGTCGTTCGAGAGTGGGGACAGATGATTATCTGTCCCTACGTGCAGGGTTGTCAGGAAATAAATTTTTCATCCCAATCAGCCTCACTTCCTCGCGTATTTTAGGTCATGGCCACACGCCCACACCCATTGCAGCTTGGATTCGAACCCCGCACCGAAGTACACTGTCACTCTCGCAATTCCGATGGATACCTGGAGCCTGCGGCTTTGGTAGCGAAAGCTGTCGACGCGGGAATTGAAGTGCTGTCACTCACCGATCACGACACCACCGGTGGCGTGAATGAATGTTCTGCTGCCTGCGTTGAACGGGGAATTCGTTTCGTTCCGGGGTGCGAGTGCACGGTATCCGAAGATGGTCGCGAGCACCACCTGCTTGCCTACGCTTTTGATGTGCACAATGCAGCATTTCAGGACTATCTCGCGCATACACGCGGACAACGTGTGCGACGTTGCGAGGCAATTCTTGCGAAGCTCGCTGCGCTTGGAGCGGTGTTGCAGATGGAGGATGTGTTGCGTTTTGCGGAGGGACAAAGCGTGGTGCGTCCGCATATCGCCGCGGCACTTCGTGACAAGGGCTACGTGCAAACAAACCAAGAAGCCTTCGAGCGCTTTCTCGCAAACGACGCCCCGGCTTACGTTCCCATTGAGGAACAGCGGGCGGAGGAGGCAATTGAAATAATACATGCGGCCTGCGGCCTGGCGGTCTTCGCACATCCGGGCCTCACCACAACCCAAAAACGCGTTGTGGAATTGATTGACGCCGGCTTGGACGGCATAGAGGTGCGGCATCCGTCGCACACCCGCTCGCACCAACGCTTGTACCACAAGCTGTGCAAGGAGTACAAAGTGCTCGAAACCGGAGGCTCGGATTTTCACGGTAACCGCTTTTACGACGACATGCATTTCGGACGCTATAACGTCAGCGCCGACGTAGCCGAACGACTGCTCGATTGTACGGCCAAGGCGCAGGAAAAACACGTACAAACTCGATAACATCGAGTCGGGGTATATTGCATGATGATGCAACAGAGTCCTAACAACCGTACAGATTTGTCTACCACCTTTGCCCCCGGTACTCGACTTGCCGTTGTGGCGGCTGAGTGGAATGCGGCCATCATGGATGCCTTACTCGCGGGAGCCGATCGAGCGCTGCACGCGTTGGACTTTCCGCGCGAAAACCTGAGTGTCTTTCGTTGTCCGGGTAGTTTCGAGATCCCCGTCGTGGCCAAGGCCTGTGCAGAGAGCGGACGCTTCGATGCCATCGTTGCCCTGGGATGCGTCATTCGTGGCGAAACCTACCATTTTGAGCTGGTTTCCAATGCTGCCTCGGAAGGACTGATGCAGGTGATGCTCACAAGCGGAGTGCCCTGTTTGATGGGCGTCCTGACCACCGACACCCTTGAGCAGGCAGAGGCGCGGGCGGGTGAAGGACCAGAAAACAAGGGTTGGGAGTGCGTGATGGCTGCGGCAGAGTTGTTGCGTACGATGACGGCAATTCGCTCAGGGAGCTGAAACAGAAGCACGGAAACTTTTGTTATCAGCGAAAGTTTTTCGAGATTGTAGACAATTCGGTCACCCATTCAGGGCAACGGCCGACGCACTTCAACATTTTTCTCACAACCTGCCCTTGCATGAGCGTTTGATACGATTCTATTTGTGCCTCAACCCCGGTTCCGTATGCGATCGCTCACTGTGATGAATCGTCAGTTCCTTTCCCTGCTTGCCCTAAGTCTCCTGATCTTCGTAAGTATTTTAGCACCGCTAAACGCACAGATTATCAGCTTTGGCTCAACCGCAAACAAACAATTTCAATTGAGTAATTGGAAGTCCTACACGTCGATGGTAAGCGCCAGAGACGTGGTGGCGGACACGAGCGGACGACTATGGGTGGCAAGTTCGGGTGGCATTTATAGCGTTGATACGCTGACCAAAGAATATCACGCCTTTCGTAACACCGAAGGCTTGCTCTCGCTCGATGCAACCTGTCTTTCTTTTGAACCCGTACGCAACCAATTATACGTTGGCACCTTCGACGGATACATTGAAATCTTGCAGCTCGATTCGATGACCTGGACTCATATTACAGACATCCAGGTTGCGTCGACACAGTATCCGCGTCGGAGCATTAATCGGATCATCTTTCACGGCGACACGGCGTTGATCGCGGCCAATTTTGGTGTAGTGTTGTTTGACATCAATCGACAAGTTTTCATAGAAACAGTAGATCACATTGGCCGTCTGCAAGAAAAGACGGCAGTATTTGATCAACTCATCCACAACGACAGTTTGTGGTTAGCAACTGAGGGAGGCGTGCTGGTTGCCCCACTGCGGACGGCTACTCTGCGTTTGCCTGATGTATGGAAAACCTTAGCTATACGTGGCCTAGATAGTCTGTCAAACGTTGAGCACCTCAGCCTCAGCTCCAATGGTACTCTCTACGCTATGACTCCAACTCGATTGTGTCAGATCGATCAAGATTCCGTGACGGTGCTGCGAACCCAACCCAACACCTACACTTATTTCATTTCCATGGCCTGCATCGACACGATGCTGTATTTCTGCTATTCAGATGGAGTGTATGACATTCATTCTGTGTTCCAACCATATGCGCATCCATCAAAGTTAGAGGGCTTACGCACAATAGGCACCGGATTGTCGCAGCGCTTGGTAGCGCTGTATGTCAGCTCCGGAATAGGAATTCTGCAAGACTCCTCGGTTCGCGTGTATCTTCCAAACAGCATATTCTCCAATCGAGCACGGAGAATGGTGGTAGACAATGCGGATCGACTCTGGGTTGCTACGTCCAATCAGGGCACGGAAGGACAAGGGTTCAGTGAATACGATGGGAAGCGCTGGCAAAACATGAATACCACTCTGTATCCGAACTTCTACAGCGACGCTGTGTGGCGCGTCAGTCTTGGAGCCGATTCTTCTGTGTGGGCTTCAACGTGGGGTCAGGGTTTGCTTCGTTTGCAAAGTGCCAACGATACTATTCTTATCCAGCAATACACGAATACGAACTCACCACTCATTGGCATTTCCGGCACCCCAGACTACATTGTTGGTGGTGATGCAGTGATTGATCACAACAACAATACCTGGATTGTCAATTTCGATAATACAGGCGGAAACGGTCCCTCACTCGTCCGCTACGCTGCCGACGGTACTTGGACGGGTTTCACGAACGACATTGGGGCAAGTAGAAACTACTTCTGCTCAGCGATCGATGCCAGTTCCACTATCTGGATTGGCGGTCCGGTTGGCCTCATCTGGTTCAACCCGAACTCCGCCGGTGCCAAGTGGGGCGTCATCAATCAGGCCAACTCCACGCTGCCCGATAACGACGTCACTGCACTCAGTGTCGATCAAAATGGTGCGCTCTGGATTGGTACGAGTTCCGGCGGTGTGGGGGTGATGACTTTTCCTTCAACCGTATTGCGCTCAACACCTTCCATCCCCAGCATCGCACGCTTAACCTTATTGAGAGATCAGGTCATCAACGATATCTTGGTGGACGCCCAAAACAACAAGTGGATTGCCACCGTGCATGGTGTGTGGGTGATGGCCGATGACGGCAGCGACACGGTTGCCTATGTGAACCAGCAACGGTATTCGGACTTGCTTTCGGATAACATCCTGAGCCTTGCCGGAAATCTGAACACCGGCATGATGTACATTGGAACTGATGCCGGAATAAACTCGGTGCAAAGTTTGGCGCTCAAGCCATTGCAGGACTTTTCACTCAACGTGTATCCGCAGCCTTTTTCGCCATCGACCGACCGTCAATTGGTTATCGACGGCTTGTCCTCCGATGCCGTGATTCACATCGTGACACTCGACGGACTGCTCGTCCGCTCCATTGAAACCAATAGTCGTCGTGCGGTGTGGGATGGCAAAGACCAAAATGGCACCATGGTATCCTCAGGCGTGTACATCGTGCTTAGCGTTTCGCAGGGCAACGTCACGTCAGCCGTGAGCAAGATCTTGGTCAAGCCCTAACACGCAACTCGAGGAGTTGAGGCGTAGACTGTTCGATTGCCATCCTCAGGCGTCATCATCTTCATCCGCCGCAGCCCTGCGGGCTGTGTGCGTGGCTTCAGAACCATTCGTTCTCAGTTCTCACGTGCCTCAATTTGAATCATGGAATTAGCTTCTCTCCTTCAACACGCAACCCCGGTCCTCATGCCCGCCACCGTGCGAAGCATGATGCATCGAGCCATGAGCGAATCGGACTTTCAACGTTTCAGCTCTGTGCGGCTCTTTGCCATTCAGTATCAGAATGAGGGCCTATCCATTCACGGTTTTCTGGCCCTGCCACCGGAATCGGATGCCAAGCCGGCTCCCGGGTTGCTGTTCAACCGCGGTGGTGTCGGCGTCCGTAGTGCGCTCAATGCTACGAGTGCGTGGGTAACTGTAGGCCTCTACGCCTCGTGGGGTTACGTGAGTATCGCCAGCAATTACCGTGGTCAGGGCGGCAGCGAGGGCGTTGAGGAATGGGGCGGCGGCGATGTTCGTGACGCTCAACAAGCTCTGCATCTTCTCAGCAGCTTCGCCGAGGTGGATGAAACACGCTTGGGTTGCATTGGCGGCAGTCGCGGTGGAATGATGCTCTACATGATGCTCCGCACAACAACGACCCTTCGCGCCGGTGTTACCGTCGGTTCCGGAACCATGTTGCATCGAGACGAAGAGAAAGCGTACATCCGCAAGAATTTTGCGCAGTATTTGTTGGGAGTGGACGACGTGAAAGAAGCCCTACGCCAACGTTCGGCAGTGTGCTTTGCGGCGGAGATGTGCAAGACAACTCCCCTGCTTATCCTTCATGGTAGCGGTGATCGACGCGTGTCACCGGAACACTCACTTAGTTTGGCCGTCGAACTACAACAGTGTCTGCACCCCTACAAGCTCATCATTTACGAAGGAGCAGATCACGTATTGGCAGGTCAGCGCGAGCAAAGTAATGCTGACATCCGTGCATGGCTCGACCGCTACGTTCGCGATAGCGCTCCCCTACCGGTTGTCGGTCCACATGGCGCGTAGCGCCGCACGAATAAGAAATCTCCTGTTGATCAACAGGAATGTAATCGGTGCCGAGTAGTCTGCACGCTTAGTCGAAAAACAAGTAGGGCTTCCATGGCTCATCAACCTTGCCCATGAAGTGTTTGAGAAACACGATATGATTAGGCTTTCGCGGTATGATTTGCAGCCGCATGTTGGCTTCTTCGGGCGTGCGATTTCCCTTGCGATTGTTGCAGGGAATGCAGGCTGCCACAAGGTTTTCCCAGGTGTCGTTCCCGCCGCGCGAACGAGGAATCACGTGATCGAGCGTCAGTGGGTGCGATTGCGAGCCGCAGTACTGACAACGAAATGAATCGCGACGAAGAATATTCTTTCTGCTCAGCTCCACCTTCTTGTAGGGCACGCGGATAAAGGATTGCAGGCGAATGACGCTCGGATAGGGATAGCAGTGACGAATCGTGGAAATGGTTGAGCCGTTGCGCGTTTCCACCAACTCGGCTTTGGACAGGTACACGAGCATGAAGGCCTTGCGTACAGAGCAGACAGAAATGGGCTCATAGGATTGATTGAGCACAAGAACTTTCCCGCTGAGCGCATTGTAGCTCAGTGTGCTGAGGGGGCGATTCTGCACCACACGTGCAGATGGTGTTAGCTTTTTGGTATGGACATGAGCACTGAAGGGACTATCCTCCTTATACTGTCCGACGCCACTCGGGATAGATTGTCAACGTTCTTCGCTTTAAAATACAACGAATTTGCTCTCAAACAAGTGTAGCGGCTGTAAGCTCTTGGCAACAGACTGAGCCTGCACCGTAGCCAAGCGCTGTCATTTGCGCTCATCTTCGGAATTTTGAACACTACTCACACTTCCGGAGATGTTATGACTTCGCTCACCGATATGCTGCAATACGACTGTTGGTCGAACACCAGAGTGATGGATTATTTGTTGTCCAACGGCGGAGGTAGCGAACGCTCACGCAAATTGCTGGAGCACATTCTCTTCGCACAAAATGTGTGGATGAGTCGCATCAAGGGTCGTCCCTTCCTAGCGCCCACAGCTCCCCTCTCACTTGACGACCTGCGAGTGGAGTTTCAAAAGAGTTACGATGAATACCTGGAGTTCCTGTCGTGGTTGCAGGACGATGAACTGGACAGCACCGTGCAGTATCAGGATCTCAAGGGCAACCAAGGATCGAACAGCCTTCGCATCATTCTCACCCAAGTGCTGAATCACGGCACCTACCATCGCGGACAAATCGCATTGATCACTCGAGATGAAGGTGGCGTACCGTTGGCAACGGATTATATCGTGTACCAACGCGAACTGCAGGCTCAAAGCAAAGTGTAGACAACGGAGTGGCGCGCTCTGTCAGGCACTGGCGCCCGAGTATTGCTGTAATGCGCGGTTGAAGATTTTGAGCGACACCACGTACCACGCGGCCGCGAAGAGTCCGGAGACAGCAATCGTCACATAATCGGGCGAGGCCATGAGCAGTTGCGCCGGAATGGAAGCCATCATGGCCATCGGGAATATGGTCAGCAACAAACGCCGCATCATCCCACGGTAGATACTGTCGGGTCGTTGCCCGAACATGTGCAGACTAAATAAAATCCACTGAATACCTTCCGCCGCTACAATGCGCACGGCAATGGCCATGAAGATGTATTGAAAGGCAATGGTGCTCATGAGTCCGAGAATCACAAACAACGGAAAGATAACGATGCCGATCAAGCGCTCATGCATCGGCGTCTGAAGCAGTGCGTAGATCAACACGCTGAGTGCAACACCCAGATTAAACACCGAACCCACGCTGGGATAACGAAACATGCTGAGGAACGCTGTTGACGCCGGCTTCATCAGGTAGAAATCCAGCTCGCCGCTGCGCACCAGTTCCGGGAAGCCCCAGAAGTTGGACGAGGTGAGCATCATGTTGAGCGCGTCAATGACAAACAACGTGCCGAGGAAGAGCATGATGTCGGCGCGCGACCATCCCCCCAGCATCGGTGCATAGGAATACAACACGTCAAACAGCAGGTACTGAATGAGGTACCAGACGATGTCCATGCTGAACATCGCCAAGAAGTGCCAGCGAAACTCGAGTTCGCGGCTGAGGGCATTTTTAAAAAAACTCCACCACAGACGAACTAATCGCATTTATCCTCCAAACGCACTATAGCGTCGTAAACCCAGCTTCCACACAAGCCACACTAGTAGACTACACACTGCGGTCCACATCACTGCCTGCACAAGCATCTCGGCACCAACATCGGAGGCGTCCATCGAGCCGTTCATGAGCGAGGCAGGTACGTAGGACAGATATTGAAAGGGTAGCAACGACGACCACTCGCGCCACGGCGAAGCAAGCGCCGAGAGTGGAAACATCATGCCGCTCAGCAAACTCATCGCGATATCCTTGATGGCGTGAAAGGTCCACACCTCATCAATCCAAAACGCCAAGTAGGAAATACCAAGACCCATCAGGAAGTTCATGAGCGCGCCGCAAATCAGAATGGGGATGGCGTAGAGCATACCAAGAGGGGACAAACTATGACCCACCTGTGCGCTCAACACCAATAGCACAATCAAACCCGGAATCAAGACGAAGAGCGCTTGGGAGAGTCGTTCGGCAATGGACAAGCTTAGCGTGTACAATCCGTGCGAAACAGGCTTGAGCAAATAGGCATTAAGTCCTCCGCTACGAATCTGCTGCGCAGTTTCTCGCTCTTTTGAACCGTTGCGGACCAGACTAAAACTCAATACCGAACAGGCGATGTACACCAACATCGAGGAACGATTCATTCCGGCTACTTGCAAGCCGCTGCGCGACTCATACACCGCAATCCAGAGCATGGCTTGTACGCAGAGTTGGATACCGAGCGACAGCACCGTGTTCGTCACATAATTCACCCGATACTCCATCGAGGAGCTCAGGCCAATTCGGATAACGGCAAGGTATAATCGTAAGGCGCGCATGGGCGAAGATAGTGGTATGTCAGGACGAACAACAATCTCGTCCCTTACGGGCGAACGATGATGCGGGTGATCGAGCGTCCGTTCATGAGGGCGCGAACGATGACGATGTGTTCGGAGCCACAATCGGAAGAGCTGACATTCACGAGCCACTCGTTGCCGACGTGTTCGACGCGCTGTTGTAAGGAGCTCAGACGTTGACCGCGCATCGTGAACAACGCAACTTCTTGCGGAGCGATGAGTCCGCTGCCCAGCCGTACTGTTGAACAATCGTCCATGGGTTGAGGTCGGACGTCGGGAGTTGACGTTGTGCTCTGCGGTACATCGACAGCTGTGCAGGCAAGCAGATCAACGTGTGCAGAGCCATGAGCGGCGCTGCCGGCGATGACATGGATTCCTTGCGGCAGCGAGCCGTTATTACGATAGTGAAGATGCACCATCGCCGTGCTATGCGGCAAGAGTTGAAGTGAGGAGTCCGGACTGTCGAAGCTGACACTCGGGATGTCTGACAACAGGGTACTGAGAGCGACGGTGTCGGGTCCGGTATTGACCACCGGCCAATCCCACGAAGCGCTGTCAGCGGCGGGATCGAAGATGATTTGGTGTTGGCTTGTGCGAAGGACGGCGCTGTGCGCCGTCTGAATAAAATCCATTCGCTCGGCGAATTCGGGATGGTAGACGAAGGGGTTTTGTTTTTTCTGGTAGACGGTGATGGTGTCGCAGCGGGCGCGTTCACGATTGTCCGGCGGGTCAAGACTATTCCATGCGCGCAGGTCGGCGTCCATGTTGTACGGCGAGGTGTAGTAGCCGGTCACATTGCCGTAGCGCACCAGGTAATAAAACATGCTGCGAGCGATGTTGCCTTTGCTCACGTCGCGAGGTTCGAACACGGTGTCACCCGTTGCTGCAAATCCCAAACGCGATCCTCCGCCGGCGTCTTTCCATACTTTTTGCACCTTCCCAAAGGGATAATTTGCTCGAATGGAGTTGGCGTTGGGGTTGGTGGGATAGAGATGGTTCACATCGCTATGATTGGGATCGGTGGATGAGCCGCGACTCTGCACCCAAGAATGTTCGGTATTGAATTCCCCGTTCGGGGGAATGCCGGTGGTATAGAGTTTTTTGCCCGTGTAGATGCACTCCACCGAGTCGTTCACGTTATCGGCTTTGCCGAACATCATTTCGCGTGCGGGCTTGTAGGTCAGATTGGTGTGGTTGTCCACATGGGCATGCAGTGAATCATAGAGCACGCTGTATTCAATGTTGTTCGTAAAGCTGTAGGCTGCTTCCGCTTCGCAGCTCCCAATCACGACAATATTCTTGCTGAATTCACGGCAACCGCTAAACACACGGACGGTAATCCACGCGTGAAGGGGCATGTTGTGACGAGCCGTGAAGCGAAAGGAATAGTCGAGAGAGGATCCTACGGCTAGCGATTGATTTCCCGTGGGTGAGATCTTGTAGTCCACGCTAGCATACTCGTATGAGTCTTGAAAACTTGGCTCGTAGACATAGGCAGACTCCGATGTAGTGTTTTGAATGCTGAGCATCAGGGTGTGCGACTCTCCAATCTTCAAGGTTCCGAGAAAGAGAGTGTCGGGTAGCGTTGCCACCACCGATTGGGCGTGCAGACCGGCGAAGCATAACACAAGCAGAAAAAGCGGTGTAGTATGGAATCGAAGACGCATAATTGAGCGGAAAACGTAGATTCTTGGGATATTCAGTCACACAAAGCTCGTGCAAAACTCAGTGGCAATTTACGCATAGAGCCTTGCGGAGGCCATTGTAGTCAGGCAACATCCCCAAAAAGAACAGTTTGTCAAGGCTATCTGGGCCCACCCATGAAGGATGGAGCAATTCCCCTCTTTCCGTATTTTGCGGGTTCATTATGTAGGATGTCCATGAAACGTGTCGTTATCACCGGTCTGGGTGCACTGACCCCCATCGGAAATACCGTTACTGAATATTGGGAAGGTCTTCGTCAAGGACGCAGCGGTGCAGCAGCGATTTCACATTTTGACGCTGCCAAATTCCGTACACGCTTTGCTTGTGAAGTGAAGGGCTTTGAGGCCTCGAACTTCATGGATCGGCGAGAGATTGGTCGTACCGATCTCTTTTGTCAGTACGCACTCGCCTGCGCTGAGGAGTGTGTGAAGGACAGTGGCATGAACCTCGACACGGTCGACAAAAACCGCATCGGTGTTATTTGGTCGTCCGGCATCGGCGGTCTCATCACCCTCGAAGAACAAATCATCAACTTCGTGAAGGGTGACGGCACGCCGCGCTATAGTCCTTTCTTCATCCCAAAGATGATCAGCGACATGGGCGCCGGTCTTATTAGTATCCGCTATGGATTCCGCGGACCGAACTTCTGTACCGTGTCGGCATGCTCGAGCTCATCGCACGGTATCATCGACGCCTTCAACTACATTCGACTTGGTAAAGCCAACGCGGTGCTTGCCGGTGGAAGCGAAGCAGTGGTCACTCCTTCGGCCATCGGCGGATTCAACGCCATGAAAGCGCTGAGCGAGCGCAACGATTCCCCGGAAACCGCATCGCGTCCATTCGACAAAGACCGCGACGGATTTGTGCTTGGCGAGGGTGCCGGTGCCGTGATGCTCGAAGAACGCGAACACGCCATCAACCGTGGCGCACACATCTACGCTGAAATCGTCGGCGGTGGCGCGACAGCGGATGCCTACCACATTACCGCCGGACACCCGGAAGGCTTGGGCGTTATTCTGGCAATCGAAGAAACACTGCGCGAAGCGCAGCTCAGTCCTAACGACGTGGATTACATTAACCTCCACGCCACCTCAACACCGGTTGGTGATCCTGCAGAAGCTGCGGCGATCATTCACATGTTCGGCAACCACTTGGACAAACTCAACGTGAGCGGAACAAAGTCGATGACCGGTCACCTGCTCGGCGCCGCCGGCGCAATCGAAGCGGTGGCTTCGGTGCTGGCGCTGACTCATAACACTGTGCCGCCCACAATCAACGTACAGGAGCGCGACGAAGCCGTAGATAGTCGTCTGAACATCACCGCCAACCAATCGGTCGAAAAACCCATCAATGTGGTGCTCAGCAATACCTTTGGATTCGGCGGACACAATGCCGTGATCGCCTTTAAGCGATATACTGACTGAGCACGTGGGACAGAGACTTTTCTCGTCCCCACGCCTCGCTGAAACCTGCGATTATATCCTCGCGGCCATCTTATCAAACTTTAACAAGTGGGGTCTATAAAAAGCGACTCTACTTTTTCCACATCATGTAATTTCGTGCCCCTTTGCATGAAGGAATGGTGCAGTACGGCTTACAAGAAGCGGCAAAGGAACGCCATTTTCTCTCATTAACACATACGTCATTGAACAAACCCGAAGGCGGTGACGCTCCGCGGCTCAGTTTCAACATCTATCGAGCAACTGAAGCCCATTATGACTACGCAGAAACAATCTGCGCTATTATTGAAGAATCCGCAAAGCAGCGTGGTACAGGTATTGCCAAACGGCATCCGGACTACGTGCGCACCAAGATGCGCGAAGGCAAGGCTGTGATTGCATTGGCAATCGATGGTCGCTTCGCCGGATTCTGCTACATCGAAACCTGGGAGGATCGCAAGTATGTGGCGAACTCCGGACTCATCGTCTCCCCGGAGTTTCGCAAAATGCACCTGGCCCGTCGCATCAAACAGGCGGCCTTCGATCTTTCACGAGAGCGCTTTCCGGAAGCCAAGATGTTTGGCATCACTACCAGCGCAGCCGTCCTCAAAATCAACAATGAGCTGGGCTATCGCGCCGCTCACTTCAATGAGCTTACGACCGACGATGCCTTCTGGAAGGGCTGCGAGAGTTGTAATAACTTCGATATCCTCCAACGTACAAATCGCATGATGTGCTTGTGCACCGGTATGCTGTACGATCCTGCCGAGGAGCACAAGGAGATTCACTACGATCAGCTTGTCCATATCACCATGCCCGATCTGAGCGTCCCTCTGCAAGAGGAGTTGAAGGCGTGAAAAGAGTTCTCTTAGCATTCAGCGGTGGTCTCGACACGTCGTATTGCGTAAAATATCTGCAACAAGAACGCGGTCTGGAAGTGCACACCGCCATCGTGAATACCGGTGGTTTTAGCGATGCTGAGTTGCAGGCCATTGAAGGTCGCGCTCTCAGTCTCGGGGCGAGCGGTCACACGACTCTCGACGAAAGCCATGCACTGTACACAGAGTGTCTGCGCTACCTTGTCTTCGCCAACGTGCTCAAGAACAACACCTATCCCCTGTCTGTGAGCGCGGAGCGCGTCTTTCAAGCTCGTGCCATTGCGCGTTTAGCGCGCGAGCTGGGCGTGGACTACGTTGCGCACGGCAGCACGGGAGCCGGCAACGATCAGGTGCGCTTTGATGTGGTCTTTCGCACGGAAATTCCGGAGATTGAAATACTCACGCCCATTCGCGACCTCAAACTCTCGCGCGAAGCAGAAATAAAGTACCTGCAAAAAGCTGGTGTTGAAGGTGACTGGACCAAGGCTCTCTACTCCATCAACCAAGGTCTGTGGGGCACCACAATCGGCGGAAAGGAAACGCTGAGCTCGGACAAGACCTTACCGGAGGAAGCTTATCCTACTGCGTGTACAGCCAACGACGAGCGACGCGTGGAACTGCATTTTACGCGCGGTGAATTTGTCGGCATCGACGACCAACACTTCGATCACCCGGTACAAGCCATCCAAGCGTTGGCGGCTTTGGCAGCGCCGTATGGTATCGGACGTGATGTTCACGTTGGTGATACGATCATCGGCATGAAGGGTCGTGTTGCCTTCGAAGCCGCTGCCCCGCTGATGATCATCAAGGCACATCATGCACTGGAGAAGCATTGTCTTACGCGCTGGCAGCTCAACTTAAAAGATCAGTTGTCGCTCTGGTATGGTCAGCTCCTCCACGAAGGACAATTCGCCGAGCCTGCCATGCGCGCCATGGAAGCCTTCTTTACGAGCACGCAGCAGAGCGTGAGCGGAACGAGCATCATGCGTCTTGCGCCTTATCGCTTTATCGTGGAGGGTATTCGCTCCCCGCACGACATGATGAACGCAGCCTTCGGCAATTATGGCGAAATGAACACCCTGTTCAGCGGAGATGACGTCCGCGGTTTTGCCCGCATCATGGCGAATCAATCGCTTATTCATCGCGCCGTGAACGGCGACGAGTCATGACCCGCGTCGGCATTGTCGGCTCAGCCGGCTACACAGCGGGTGAGCTGATCCGAATTCTGCTGCATCATCCAGAAGTCCGACTTGAGTGTCTGTACAGCACATCCAGTGCCGGCGCTCTGGTGTCCGATGTGCATCAGGATCTTGTTGGTGACACCGAACTTCGCTTCACAGACCAACTCCCCAGCTCACTCGATGTGGTGTTTCTTTGTCTTGACCACGGTCATTCCGGCGAGTTTCTCAAAGCTCATCCGCACTTGAGCACAGCGAAGATCATTGACCTCAGCAATGAGTTTCGTGTGAGCGATGCGTCGCACGACTTCATCTACGGCCTTCCCGAATTGCAACGCGATGCTATTCGTCATGCCAACCATGTAGCCAATCCCGGCTGCTTTGCTACTGCCATCCAGCTCTGTTTGCTGCCACTGGCTGCAGCGTCGGTACTTCGTCATGATGTGCACGTGCAAGCTATAACGGGGTCGACAGGAGCGGGACGGAAGAATCAGGACAGCGTGCACTTTTCCTGGCGCACCAACAACGTGCAGGTGTACAAAGCATTCAACCATCAACACCTGCCCGAGATCCGTCAGTCGGTCTCACAACTGCAAAGCGACTTTAATCACTCGCTGCATTTCATTCCCCTGCGCGGAAACTTCAGTCGCGGAATTCTTGCGAGTGCCTACACAGCCTGCACGCTCAGCGAGTCTGAACTGCAGAGTCTATTTCGCGAGTATTACAAGGATCATCCTTTCGTGCATGTGGTGGACGATTCGCCCGACCTCAAGCGTGTGGTGAATACTAATAAAGCTCTGCTGCAGGTTTCAAAGCATGGCTCGCAAGCATTCATGGTCTGTGTCGTCGACAATCTGCTCAAGGGTGCTTCCGGACAAGCTGTGCAGAATATGAATCTGATGCAAGGCTACGACGAAGGAACTGCCTTGCAGCTCAAAGCCATTGCCTTCTAAGCTGAGAAACTGCACAGAGCATCGGAATGTCAGCCGACCTGCAGTGCTATCGCTATGATGAAGGTGACCAATTGTTGTTTTGATTTTTACGCGCCTCAACCATGAAACGATTTTTCTCTGTTCACGATTGTTCAAGCTTGCCGGATCTCTTGGAGCGCGCGCTGGTACATAAGAGTCGTCCCCTCGCGTCGTTCGGTGAGGGAGCGCACAAGTGTTTAGGACTCCTATTCTTCAACCCCAGTCTGCGTACCCGCATGAGTTCGCAACGCGCGGCGTATAATCTGGGGATGGACGTGATGGTGATGAATGTGGGCAGTGATTCTTGGACTCTCGAAACACGAGACGGTGTCGTTATGGACGGAGCGGCGAGCGAGCACGTTCAAGAAGCCGCGGCGGTAATGTCGGAGTACTGCGAAATTCTCGGCATACGCGCCTTTGCAGGACTGAAAGATCGCGACGCTGACTACGCCGAAGAGGTCATGGAATCATTCGCCCGCCACGCCACTGTGCCGCTCATCAGTTTGGAATCAGCAACGAGGCATCCCTTACAGTCATTTGCTGATATAATCACGATTGAGCAGTACAAACAACGGGAGCGTCCTCGCGTTGTGCTCACGTGGGCACCACATCCAAAAGCCTTGCCGCAGGCGGTAGCTAATTCCTTTGCCGAGTGGAGTCTGGCTATGAACTACGATCTGGTTATCGCTCATCCGCCCGGATATGAGCTGGCGAGCGAGTTTAGCGGGACTGCGGAGATCACGCACGATCAAGACGCTGCGTTGCGCGGGGCTGACTTCGTGTATACCAAGAATTGGTCGAGCTACGAGCAGTACGGAAAGGTTTTGTCGCAAGACACATCCTGGCAAATCACCGAGCAGAAGATGTCGCTCACCAACAACGCACGCTTCATGCACTGCCTGCCCGTTCGTCGCAACGTCATCGTGTCCGACGGCGTCCTGAACTCCGCCTCGTCCATCGTTGTGGAGCAAGCCGCTAACCGCGTGGTGAGTATGCAAACCATTCTCCACACCATGCTGCACACGAATTGAATGCGCGCGTGACGGAATAAGACAGAAATCGTTCAGGAGATTTTTCATACGTACGGCGCTTGCGCCGTACTGATAAATATCCCAAGCAGAGAATCGTGAATACCTCAAGCAGAGAGTAGTGAATACCTCAAGCAGAGAATAGTGAATACCTCAAGCAGAGAGTAGTGAATACCTCAAGCAGAGAATACTCAAACGGCATGGACTGAGTGCAACCCAGATGAAAACGCTCAACATCATAAAACTCGGTGGCGATGTGGTGGACGATGTCAACCGGCGGCATGCTGTGTTCGCCTCACTACGCAGTTTGTTGAATGCGGCTGAGCAGTGTGTACTGGTGCATGGAGGCGGAAAGGTTGCGACAGAATTGAGTGCTGAGCTTGGAGTGCAGACGCGGATGCTGGAGGGACGTCGCCTTACCGACGCCGCAACGCTTCGTGTGGTCACCATGACCTACGCCGGCCTGATCAACAAGCAGTTAGTAGCGGAGCTTCAGGCGATGGGCGTCAACGCCCTTGGTTTGTGCGGCGTGGACGGCAATGCCATGACAGCACACAAGCGCGAACATGCAACCATCGACTATGGCTTTGTTGGCGATATTGACGCCGTTAACGATAAGCTGTTCGATAGCTTGTTGGATGCCGGACTGATGCCGGTCCTTGCGCCATTGACGCACAATGGCAAAGGACAACTTCTCAACACGAATGCCGACACGATTGCAGCAGCCGTGGCGATGTCCATGCGCACACAGCGTCATGTCCGTGTGCTTCTACTCATGGACAAAGCAGGCGTCCTTCGTGACGTGGAAGATGAGTCGTCAGTGATGTCCACCCTTAGTCATGAAGAATACAAAGCGCTTCGATCCAGTGGACATATTGCAAAGGGCATGATTGCAAAGTTGGATAATGCCTTTGTGCTTGCCGACGCTGGAGTTCAGGTGCACGTGTGTTCATGGCGAGACCTTAGCTCCGGAACCCTGATTCGAGGTCAGGTGGGGCCATTGTGATGATAGTGAGGATAGTATAGACGGTGCAAGAGCGATGCCGACAGGCAATCAAGAAGTCATACATAAAAACACAGCGCGTGCATAGTACTGCTCTTATAGATCATTGGGCTGAGCAAGCAACAACCTTGCTACGGGAGCTCATCGCCATACCCTCGCTGAGTCGCGAGGAGGACGCCGCTACGACGCATCTGCAGAAATTCTTGCAGGCGCGAGGAGCGACGGTGCATCGTGTTAAGAACAACCTCTGGACGTGCAATAAGGTATTCGATCCGTCGAAGTTTACCGTGTTGTTGAATTCGCATGTTGATACGGTGAAAGCCAACAAGGACTGGACGCGGGATCCGCATGGCGCAGACGTGGTGGAGGGAAAGATCTACGGACTGGGTTCGAACGATGCCGGTGCATCGCTCGTGTGTTATGCTATGGTCTTTCTTCATTTCATGGATCGCTTGGATTTGCCTTTTAATCTGATTTATGCGCCGACGGCTGAAGAGGAGATAAGTGGTGCAGACGGTATTGTGGCACTGTTACCCGAATTGCCTCGTATCGACGCGGCACTGGTTGGTGAGCCAACGGAGATGCAAATGGCGACGGCAGAGAAGGGTCTGATGGTGTTACGATGCACAGCACTAGGGCGCAGCGGACACGCTGCGCGTAATGAAGGGCTCAATGCCATCGACATTGCGATGAAGGACATCGCTTGGTTACACAGCTATCAGTTCGACAAGGTGTCGACAGCGCTCGGTCCCGTCAAGATGACCACCACCATCATTAACGCCGGAACGCAGCACAATGTGGTGCCGGATCGCTGTGAGTTCACAGTGGACGTGCGCACCACGGATGCCTACACGAACGAGCAGACACTGAATATCATCGAACAACATCTGAGCTCACAGATTTCCGATGTATCAAAACGCTTACAACCCTCGCATATATCGGAGAACCATGTGCTGGTGAGGGCAGCGCGACGGTTGAGTATGGAGACTTATGGATCGCCCACGCTATCGGATCAAGCATTGCTCAGCATGCCAAGCGTGAAGATCGGACCGGGATCTAGCTCACGTTCGCACACGGCTGACGAGTTTGTGTATGAGCAGGAAATACGTGGAGGCGTAGCGGGATTGATCCGACTCGTGACCACAGTTATGGAGTTACTCAACAACGGAAACGAAGAGGGAGAAGACGCATGAAGTTGTGGGACAAAGGTCGGCAGACGAGTCAGAGTGTCGAGCGATTTACGGTTGGTCGAGACAGAGAGTTTGATCAACTCTTGGCGCTCTACGATGTAGCCGGCTCCATTGCCCATGCCATCATGGTAGCCGAGCAGGGCATCATCAGCGATTCCGAGAGCGAGCAGCTGGTGTCGGCGCTACGCGATATCGCTCAAGACATAGAGTCGGAACAATTCCGCATACCGGAGAGTGCGGAGGATGTGCATTCCTACGTTGAGGCCTTACTGACGCAGAGAATTGGCGAGAGTGGAAAAAAGATTCACACCGGCAGATCGCGTAACGACCAGGTGTTGGTCGATTTGAAGATGTGGATGAGAACACAGCTTGCCCAACTGCAGGCACAGGTAGTGGAGGTATTTGAGCTCTTGATGAGCATGGCAGAACGCTATAGAGATGTGCCACTGGCAGGATATACGCACTTTCAGGTGGCGATGCCATCGTCCTTCGGACTTTGGTTTGGTGCGTGGGCGGAGTCGCTCGTGGATGACATGGAGTTACTCAGCGCTGCTTACAGAGTGGTCAATAAGAATCCACTCGGATCGGCTGCAGGGTACGGATCGACATTTGCGCTCAATCGACAGCGAACCACGGAACTGTTGGGATTTGAGCTGATGAACGTCAGCTCTGTCTACGCGCAAATGACACGTGGAAAGAGCGAGCGTGTATGCGCACAGAGCATCGCCGCGATCGCGTCGACAATCGGCAGAATGGCGATGGACGTGTGTTTGTACTGTTCACAAAACTTTGGTTTCCTGAAGCTTCCGGCGGAATACACCACTGGATCGAGCTTGATGCCACATAAGAATAATCCGGATGTGTTCGAGCTCATTCGAGCCAAATGCAATCGCTTGCAGGCATTGCCGAACGACATCATGATGGTGATGACTAATCTGCCGTCCGGATACCACCGTGATGTGCAGATTCTCAAGGAGCTCATCATGCCTGCATTTGACGAACTGCAGAGCTGCTTAAGCATGGTTCTCCAAATTGTACCTGTCTTGGAACCGAGAGCAGATGCAATGAAGGGCGAGGTGTATCGTTATCTCTACAGTGTCGATGCCGTACATGCCTTGGTACAACAAGGACTATCCTTTCGCGATGCCTACCGCAAGATTGCAGAATCCATCGTGAACGACGAGTACCAAGAGCAGGCGCCGGATCCCCAGAACACTGTGGGATCGCATGAGGGTAGTATCGCTCAACCGGGTTTTGAACTCATCCGAGAGCAGATGGAGCAAGCGACAAAAAGAGTGCCCTGGAAGGACGCAGAACGTGCGTTAGGATCACTTCTCAAGAAACATTCGTGAAAAGACCGCTCGTTTCTCCCTCCTTCACCTTGACAAGAGCAGTAGAGTGTGACGTGATGAATTCATCCAAAAAGCGCTCTATGTCCTATTTTTGTGGAAATATTCTGCATTACTTCCTTTCGAAAGATGAAAGGAACAAAAAACATTGCGTTTTCCCTCTATTGTAGCGAATTGATCGAAGCATTCGATTGTTATTCTAGGCAGATACACACGAGTAACGATGTCGGAGGAGACATCATGGTGTCTGCGGATGGAGATCCGCGACGTGCACCGCTTTATCCCACTACAGGTCAGGAGAAGATGATGACCAGAATGGTACAAACCATCGTGAATGGAAAAATTGGACAAAGAATCGCATTATTGATCGTTACTGTACTGATAGGGCTTGTACAGACCCCGGTGTTGAGTGCTCAGGCAGACTTCTTTAGTCAGGCGAATAAGCCCGGAAACATGGGACGCGAGTTTTGGTTCAGCTTTCCAACGCCGAGCTCTTCGAACTTTGGACTGCACGCCTACGTGAACATCTTCTGTCCGCAAAACTGCATGGTCATAGTCGAAAACGCTGATCAATCATTTCACACGGTTGTGAGTGTGCAGGCTAATGTGATCATGAACGTAGCCATTCCGATGTCGGGTGCGATTGTGTATCAGAAGTCAGACAATCAGGCTAGTCCCTCCGATCAAGTTTATCCCGGCAAGGGCCTACACGTACTGGCAGACTTCCCCATCGTCATGAACGCGGTGATGTCGTCGAACTACTCTACCGACAGTTTCTTAGTCCTTCCCCTTCAAGCTTTAGGAAACCAATATTCCATCACAACGGGTGCAGACTGGAGTTGGAAATGGGGATCAGCAAATTATGTGCTCCCGACCCAAGTTCTCATCATCGCAGCTGAAAATTCCACGAACGTACAGATAACCTTAGGTGGAACCAACAATGGAGGATCGGCGGGAGGACAAAAAGTTGGACAGATAAAATCTATCTCGCTCAACAAGGGAGATGTGTACTCGATCGCAACCAGTCAAACCATTGCCAGCACTGAGTTAAGTGCCACGCTTATCAAGGCAAGCAAGTATGTCAGCGTGGTTTGCGGAAACTGTGGCACCAGCCCTTCAGTTGATTGTTCCTTTTCGGGATATTTGGCGGAGTGTCAACTCCCTGTTCATCAATGGGGACGATCCTTGTTAGTGCCCCGTTACTCACGTCGCACCACTTCGTACTTTCTCAAACTGGTCGGCAACACAAAGAATACCAGCATCTACAACAACGGCTCGTTTTATCGTGTGCTTCAGTGTACAACGCCAACTGACGGTAATTCATTCTTCTCACTACGTTCCAATTCAAGCGGGAATACGGTGTCGTACTACAGTTCCTCTGCGCCGGTATCCGGCACGGTCTTCAATTCGTGTTCCGATGGAGAGACCGGTAGTTATTTAGGCGATGGCAAGCCCTACCAGATGTGCGTGATTCCCGAAGAGCAATTCGTCAATATGGCTGCAATTCTTCCCGTGCCGGATGTGAGCTCGTCGTATTTATCGGAGAACTTCCTAGGGGTAGTGTTTCAACTCGACGGCAACGGTGCTATTCCTGCCAACCTAGAGTATGGAACGATGAAGAACGGAAGCGTGTATTGGCGTCCGTTCACGGCTGTCTTTGGACAAGATGTTTCCGAGCCAAATAAATTCAATTCAGGCAGCGCTACGCGCTATGCATTTAAAGAGTGTGTGATTAGTGGAAAGGATCTGATGTTCCTGCGCTGTCCTACCAAGTTTTGCTGTTACACCTACTGTGGCGGTAGCTACGTGGGAAGTGGAAATTTTGCCTGTTGTTCCTCGTTCGATTTAAATCGCAGCAACGATGGCGACGCACCGGATTTCCATGTTACGGCCACCGACACGGCGGCGTGGGGAACGGTAACGGATATGCCGAACGACACGGCGCTGCGAAGCAACTTGTCGCATGCCTTCCTTAACTACGGCAGTTCAAACGTCAGTCTGAATATCGATCCGATCACATCGCAAAACATTATCTCTCAGAATTGGTCCGTGGTGGTGCTCGACACGACAAAGGACGCCACGGCGTATCTCACGGTCTCCGACCGCGCCGGAAACGACACCACACTAACGCTCAACTTCAAGGCACGCAAGGCCGTCATACCACCAACCATCAGTATCAGTGGAACCGGTACTCTATGTGAGGGTGATAGTGTCACTCTGCGCTGCAGTAACGGCTACGAACACTTTCTCTGGAGTACCGGTGATACAACGCAGCAGATCACCGAAGTGTACAACACGGCCGGCACGTACTCGATAACGGTGCAGGCGGAAAACAGCGATGGCAAATGGTCGACATCGAAAGCACAAACGATCACCGTAAACCCATTGCCGCATTTGACTGCCATCAATAAATCTGACGATACGTTGAGTGTTCCAACAAACCCTAGTCTGCACTTCAACTGGTTCTTAAATGGCACGCTCATGAGCGGGCAGAATTCAAACCGCATCACGATTCCCCAAACAGCAACCTACTCTGTCAAGGCCATCGACAACGTGACTGGCTGCGTCAGCGATACCGTTTCGCTCTACGCCGAAAAAATCATCCCGGAATCCGTGAGTGATGAACTCTCGAGCGGCTGGAGATTATATCCCAACCCAACACGCAACGAGCTCAACGTGGAAGGTCCCTGCAACGCCCACATTGAAGTGATAGACAATTTGGGACGCACGCAAGCATCCTTCGAAAAGCTCTATGACCACACCATTCTTCGCCTAGGCTTTTTAGACACCGGAAGCTACACGGTATTCATCAAGGGCAGCGATAATCGCTGCTTCAGTTTCCGAGTGCTGTTGGTGCAATAATTCGAGCAGCATGCTGCTCGCTACGGCAGTACACTGGCCACGAAAAGTTTTTCGTCACTGCCCTCGCGCATAGCGAAAGCGAGTGGCTCGCTTTTTAACACATATGCTCCGAAAACGCCCAAAAACGTCGTTTTAACAAAAAGCGAGCCACTCGCTTTACCCATCGAACTCTCATACTTTTGGTCGGAATTGCCAATCTTCCTATCTTCGCAGCCCTATCGAAACATCGATGGGCGCTTAGCTCAGCTGGTTCAGAGCATCTGCCTTACAAGCAGAGGGTCGGGAGTTCAAATCTCTCAGCGCCCACACAAAAAAGGCCATTCTTCTTGCGAAGAGTGGCCTTTTTCAGTATTTGTGTTTGAAGCAAACAACTTCAAGTAGCAAAACCAATCTATGAGTCAAATTCCCGCTTGAAGGAAGTGTTCAACCGCGTACCAAGGACAAACAGATACTTCTTGTGCTTTGTACGATAACAAACACTTCACATAGATGAACATTTTCCAATACCCTGCTTTCAGTCATTAGGGCTTCACATGTAAAAACGAAATCATTCCAGAATACCAAGGTGCAGACATCTCAAGAAAATACATTCCAGATTGAAGTGAACTGAAATCCATCACTGCATCGTACCAATCATTGCCCAAATCGCTCGGGCTGTAACGAATTTGATCAGGTGCCAGAGTCAGAACACAAGTCCCCAGCATATCATAAACTCGTAGTACGGTTGTAGCCCTGTCAATATTCGTAGCTTTATCAATTGTTAACGAGACCAAAGTAGACGACGGGTTTGGATATACCTTTCTTATCTCTATCGGAGAGCCGGTTATAGAGTTCCTTCCGCTTCGGTCATTCTCAACGTTGTCTGCCATCTCTGGTGAAAGTGTAAGAATAACAGGTTCAGACTGGAAGGATCCAGCACAAAAAATTCCACTCGATAGGTTATTGATTTGCATGCCCGCGGCGAGAACCCACGAAGAGTCTTGAGACTGGCTTTTTACGATCGGCATCTTTTTCACAAGCCACTCCCACGTACGGCCGCTATCACGAGATATAACCACTTGCCCTCTACCAAACGATGCAACCAGATTTCCATCGGCACTCATATTTCTGAGAATAAGTTGCAAGTGCTCGTAGTCATACTCAAACAACGCAATCGTATTCCAGCTGTTTCCTCCGTCAGTTGTGCGATACAGTACGTTGCTACCCGGAACGGTTGTGTCTGTATCTGAATTTTTTCTAAAGCCAGCAGCAATACCTAACTTCGAAGTTATGAAGAAGACGCTCGTGAAGTAATCATTGTGACTTGAGTCGGATATGAAGCCATCAATTGTAAATCCAATATGGTTCCACGTTTTACCACGATCAGTCGTAAGGTAGTTTGTAACACCCCAGTTATTATTGTAGGGCCAGCGCCTCTGGACTAAAAAACTATTCGAGTCAATGCTCCAAGCATTGTAAAAATATTGATAGTCTATCGACGTGTGTTGTATGGTATCATGTTTGTGTATTTGGATGAATGACTGTCCTCCATCAAGCGTTACAAACGTGTCGAAATAGTAATTGTAGCTCGTTACCCCAACTAGCGGACACGTTGCGGAGCTGAAATTCACGAGACTTGATGCAGGCATGGCAGCTGGGCTAAGCATCTTCCAGGTACGAGAGCCATCGTTTGAATAGTAATAGTGCGTATAGACTCCACCCCAAAAGTAATGCAGTGAATCTAAACGAACCGCACCAGTACATAAAACAGTATCAAATTCAGTTGGCATAACCATCCAATGTTGACCTGAATCACGGGTGCTCATAATTTTCGGCTCTGTCAGTTCATGGGCATTAGCGCCGTCTGAGACTCTCCTATAGTTGACCATTGCGAATCCAATGATGGAATCTGCATCAAAACAAAACGTTTGAAAATTGATACCTCGGACGATCCAATTTTTTGACAATCCGGAAACTTTCGAAGGAAGAACCTGCTTCCATTGTTCCTGCCCATATATGAAGAGAGAAGGCTGGATTGTGAGTAAAAACGTAAGAAGTATGAACACGTTTTTCATGTATAATGCACCGAGTATTGGTGTGCCGTTAATTTATGGATAATAAGTTGAAATGTAAATGAAATACGCGGATTCTCGCCTATTACGGTTCCATTGATAGCCAAGACATTCACAAATAGTTCTTGCATCTGTAGCAAACGCAACGAATGAGAGCGTTGAAAACTGACACTTCGATGAATCATCGCTACACCACGGTTAATACGTTTGTAGATAGCGTGGCCGCCAAAGATAATTCTGCTCGATACGAAACAAGATTATTCGGTTTTCGCCCATCGTGGCGGTTGACTTTGCTGTTTACGCGGATGAACATCACGTTGATCGCGTCCAAATTGAATTCGATCGCCATGTGAAGTTGAAACGTGGATGTCGTTTTGAAGTGTCACGTCCGAAACTGAGTTAGTTAAAATGCAACAGCCTTCTATGTGGATCTAAAGCGCATCGTGCGCTGCTGAATGCCGTACGTTCAACTATTCGCTCGCTACTCGGGCGGGTTCGAAAAAAGTTGCATACAGCTCAGCTAAGTAGTCATCAAGTACGTTAATACCGCGGTCAATCATGCAGCGAAAGGTTGGGCTATGAAATCTCAGTGTATCGGTGTCGATTGTCAAAATGAGTGCATGTATAGTCTCGTGCTCTCGCGGAATCTTCTGAGTGACTTATTGGAAGATAAATAGATGCTAATATCAATCGGATACCGAGATCCAAATAATCGTTCGGCTTTTGCTTGTCTCAAATGACTCGATTTGTATGCTACTCATCTATCCCCTGCCTCAGTCTTCACCCCCTCATTACCAATCCATAACACCCCCACACCCATCCGATCCCTACTTTTGCGATCTTCTTTTGGAGACTCTTCATGCGCGTCCTTTTTGTGTGTATTCATAACTCTGCCCGAAGCCAGATGGCTGAGGCTTGGTTGCGCGTTGAGTCTAAGGGACAGTTCGAGGTGGAATCAGCCGGTATTGAACCGGGTACGCTGAATCCACTCGTCGTGCGTTCGATGCAGGAGGTGGGCATCGACATCTCGGGCCATGAGTGTAAGAGTGTCGACTCCCTCATCGCTGCCGGACGTCGATTTGATGTGGTCGTCACCGTGTGCGACGAATCGAGCGCGGAGCGTTGTCCCGTGGTTCCGGGTGCACATGAACGACTTCACTGGAGCTTCGACGATCCTTCGTCGTTCACCGGTAGTGATGACGAGAAGTTGGCGCTCATCCGTGTTATTCGCGATGCTATTCGCGCTCGCGTTCGCGACTTCGTTCACAAGCAGAACGTTTTATGACACGTAAACTGCTAGCCGAGTTCCTTGGCACTCTCCTGCTTGTCTTCTTCGGCTGCGGCGCTATCGTTATCGATCAGGTCTCTCACGGAGCCATCACTCACATGGGCGTGGCCGTGTCCTTTGGTCTCATTGTCAGCATCGTTATTTATAGTCTCTCCTCCGTTTCCGGCGCCCACATCAATCCCGCCGTCTCTGCCGCTTTTGCCTTGCATGGTCACTTGCCTTGGCGCGAATGTGCGCTCTATATCGTCGTGCAAATATTGGGAGCACTCAGCGCTTCGTTCTTGTTACATCTGATGTTTCCCCTGAGCGCAGACCTCGGCGCTACCCTTCCGTCCGGTTCGTATCAGCAGAGCTTCATCCTCGAGTTCATCATGAGTTTTGTGCTCATGCTCGTGATTGTGCGCCTTGGCGCGCAAGAATCAAACATCAGGTCATTGGCGGGACTCATCATCGGCGGCACCGTGTTTCTGGAAGCGGCCGTGGGAGGTCCCATCTCCGGCGCCTCCATGAACCCCGCTCGCAGCATCGGTCCGGCTCTCGTTTCGGGCAATGTGCACAGCCTCGAACTCTACATCATCAGCCCCACCCTCGCCTGCCTCTGCGCAGTGCTTTGCGAGAGGACTCTCTTTCATCGCGCGTCATGAAGAATCTGTCGTTCGTGATGTCTTTCAGAATCTGTTGTTCGTGATGTCTTTCAGAATCTGTCGTTCGCGATGTCTTTCAATTCGTACCACGCTACGCGTGTCACTCGTCGAGTGTGTGTCGTGAGGATACATGGTTGCACGCAATGGTCGAGTATGTACTGCACATAAAAAGAGGGATGCCCTACAGTGCACCCCTCCAATACTGACGAGCTGTCAGTCAAATAAACCTTATCCGCCGAAGATGCTCAGCAGAATAAGCACTGCTAAGACGGAGCCGACAATGAGAGCAGAGAGACCAAAGAGTCGGAGGAATATTTCCCAGCTAATAGGCGTTGCCTTCTTTAGCTCAAACTGTTCGGTGATACCTTGGTCTTGGTAGCGTTGCCATTGGTCGCTGCGTTCAGTTACCATTTCTTCTTCGCTTAATTGACCATTAAAGATCACGAAATCCATCGGGAATTTCTCCACGCGCAAGTGCGTGTTGAAGAAGTGAATGGTGAAGATGAATCCAACAGCGAGCAGCGCTTCGTCTGAGTGGATAATCGTGGCAACGTTAAAGACCCATCCCGGTAAAAAGCTACCAAAGAATTCGGGGAACCACAGAATTAATCCGCTCGAGCCAATCACGGTCACTCCCCAGAATACGGCGAGGAAGTCGAACTTTTCCCAGTAGGTCCAGCGCTCAAAGCGCGGCTTTGGTCCGCGGAAAAAGAACCATTTAAACATGGCGATAATATCACGTACATCCTTGCGATTAGGGAAGAGCGAGTCGGGACCGAAGAGACGTTGCATCATGGTCTCCTTCGGAGCACGACCCTTAAATAAAAATCGAATGCTCATGCCGAGAGTGACAAAGAAATATCCGAAGGTGACAATTGCCGCAATGCGGTGAATAACACCCGCCACCGGTACGCCGCCGACGAAGTCCATGATGGATTTACCCCACGACGTGGCATTGAACTTCAGCGGCAGACCGGTAATAGCCAGTCCGAGGAAGCTTGATATCACAAAGAGATGCAGGAAGATGTGCAGGGGACGGAAGCGACGATACACCTTGTGATTAATGTGCTCGTGCTGCGAACCCACCGGCAAACCGGAGAACATCAGCGCGTTGTTCTGTTGTTTCTTTTCGACAAAACCGCGGAAGACCCAGAGCAACGAGTGCACCCAGAAGAACACAAAGGTGCCTGCCAGCAAGGCGTTCATCCCAATCGTAACCCAGAATAACATGGGGTTGGCGCTCTTGTTGGTAGGATCGGCATGCGGCATGTACAAGGCAAAACCATCACTGGCGTTCTTGTGACACTGACGACAGGTATTGGTCAGATGCGCAGGGTTGATCATGGAATTCGTGTCCTTCTTCGGCAGGATCTCATGCGCACCATGACAGTCCGAACACCCCGCCACACCCTCCGGATAGCCTAGTCGCACATTCTTTCCGTGATAACTTTCGAAGTAGGTTTTTGGAGCGATGGTGGTGATGTGGTTCCGCTCCATGAGCTCTGTGTTGGAGTGACACTTCAAGCATGCTTGCGTGTGAAAGATGCGTCCCTGTTGAACGTTGTCGATACGATCGATGGCATGCAAACCATGACAATCAATACATGTCGGCGCTTCAACAACTCCCATTTTGATCGCCTGAAAGTGAATGGACGAGAAGTAGGGTAATTGCTTTTCGTGACACTGACTACACAACTTCGCCGACGCTTCTTTGTCGTTTTTGATCGAGCGCAAGTCGTGAATCTCGTTGTGACACTGCGCGCAACCCACCGGCAAACGATCCGAATTGTGCACGCTTCCGGCATGTTCTTTCGATATGGAACTATGGCAACTGGCACAATCCGTCGGCTTGAAAGAAATCACACAAGTCTTCGAATCCGTTGCCCGAGGTTGAATGCCCTTCGCATCGCTCTTCACGTGACAAGCCGTGCATTTCAACGATTGGTGTACCGAAGAATCGTACTTGTCGGCATAGCGGTGATCAGTATGACACTTCAGACACTCAGCATTGGATGGCGAAGCGTTGACAGTTGATTGAGCCAGTCCGTAGCCTTGAAAGACAAAGAAGAGAATAAGACTGAGCGATAGCCTGGCTTTTGAGAATTCGACGTTCATACTCTGTTTCCCGATAATGATACTGTTTAGCCACAAAGGCCACCGGCATGTTTCTTGGCCACGATCTTGATTTTAGGTTGGTAGGCATCCTTAGGGAAGGACTTCAACACAGCTGCAGGAGGAGCTGCAAGGTTCACTTGCTTTCCTTCGAAGGTCTTGTCGGCAAACAGCGTGTTCCAGTCGCGCAGCCCGTTCTCCATGATGTATAGATTCGACACGCCCTGTACTTTCAAATACTCCCAGGCTTTCACAGAGATCGAATCATTATCTGCTATCAGAACCACCACTCCTTGCGCCGGTAATTGCGCCAGAGGGTTTGCCACCTTCGGATCGAGCAGACTGTTCAACTCCACATTCTCAGCACCCGTTAAGTGGAACTTGTCGAACTCGGTGCTTGGCCTCAAATCCAAGGTCACCAATTTGATAGAAGACTCATTATAAGTCTTCACATACTCTAGCGGATGAATAAACACCGCACGCGAATTCAGCATCGGCGAGTACTTGGTCTGCATGATTTCCCAACGACGGATGGGATTGGGTTGGCCGATAATCCAGATCAGTGCTGCAGATAGCACCAATGCACCCGAACCAAACACATACGAACGTTTGGATACCTTCCATGAAATGGGTTCAGACGTGCCGCGCTTCCTGAAATACTCTTCCACTTTTTCTGCACCATAAAACATGGCGATAGCGAGAAGCGTGACAGCAAAAACCGTCGCACCGATGGACCAGCCGAGCCAGTCGGAAACCAAGTAACGATCGGTGTAAGATGAGTACCAGAAGTCTTCAAACTTGGAGAGCGATTCTCCGAAATAATCGGCACCGACAATAGTGCCAATAAAGAACAGCAGACCATCCATCTTTAAGCTGGCAGTAGCAACAACAGATGTGCCGGGACAATAGCCGCCGATAATAAAACCGACGCCCATGATTAAACCGCCAATAATTCCCGGCCACAAGAAGGTTTCGTTGACGGCTAGTTGGGAATAATCCAAAAGACCGAGGCCGGCAGAAAAGAAAATGAGTAAGCTTGCGACGATGATGCCCGTGAACATGGTCTTGAGCACGGTCATGTCTTTTAAGTAGAACTGAGCAGCCAATCGACGAGAATCGCCAAACCCGGCCAGTTCTAATGTTGCACCAAATCCGGCGCCAATGAGGATAAACACCACGTATCCGCCGAACTTTCCGAGTGCTGCTGTGACATCGATAGGTAACATGATAATTGCTCCGATTAATTAATCTGTCCACAGGCGACGAACGAAGTACGCCACGATGTATCCACCGATAAAGACACTGAACATAAAGGCCCAACTTCCGAGTGAGAGAACAGCCCCGCCGGATAGTGCTTGACCGGAAGTACATCCGCGCGCGAAGCGAGCGCCATATCCCATAATGATGCCGCCGATAAGAGCAACGATGAGTCGTTGAACGTTCGTAATGCGAGCACCCTTAAATATTTCAACTTTCATCCGACCATTGAGCCAGGCCGAGAGCATGCCACCACCGAAGGTGCCAAGTAAGAGAAAGACACTTGCGTGGTCGAGCGGATTGCGATCGCCGGCTCCCATGGCAGCAAAAGTGGAAACGGCATCAACGTGTGATGACCACAGCACTTTCATGATTGCCACTTGAATACGACTAATCGCGCCGGAAGCACCCAATCCGCTGTGCGTCAGCGCAAACGCACTGAAGAGCACAATACCCAGCAGTGTGCCTGCCAGATAGGGGTTGGTTACGGGATTTGCTTGCTTTTTCATGTCAGTAAGAAGAGTTGTGATTTATTTCGATTTCACTTGCACGGGATCGCGATCATAACCGAGGGCCTTCCAATTCATGCGGCCGTTGGCCGAGTGACATTGCTTACACTCCAAGGCATTCTTTGGCGTGGTCACCATGTGAGTGATGGGCCAAAACATCTTTGTGGGTGCAAAACCATATTTCCCGCTGTATGGCAGATTGGCCATTTGCGCACCCTTGACCAGCGCAGAATCCCAGTCGAATTTGGTCCAGTATCCACCCTCACCACTAGTGAGTGGCGGAATCAGAATGTTATTAATGGGATCGTAGGGCTGCTCAGCTTGGTGAATTTTGAAAGGCCAAATCTTGGCGTTTTTGTCACTCCGTGTTCCAAGCGGACGGTTGATGTAGTGAACAGCAGCGGTATCAAGTTTGTCGCCAAGAATGTAGCGGTCCATTTTTCCGGTGTACCAGGCGTAGGACGGAATCACATCCTCGTCGTAGTGGAACTCGCCTTTGATCTTCAGGTATTCATGAGGATTGTCTTTGCGCGTGGAATCACCGGCTTTGGACCAATCCCAGGTCATCTTCGTCGGCAGCTTGCGCGCGAATTCCGGGATGTGACAGGTTTGACAGGCAATGCGATCGGCGTGTTCGTTCAGACGATGGTCTTTGTGCGGAGCGGCGGTGTGACAATCATTACAACCAAAGCGCGAGACCTGCGTACGGTCTGTGTAGGTGGCGTTGACTTTTCCGGGGATGACGTGGTCGTGTGTTTTGTGACAATCCACGCATTGGAAATTGAGCTTACCCATGTGGTAATCCAATTCCTGATTGGCGTTGAGCAGCGACTCATCCAAATCGCCGTGCTTCACACCCATGCCGCCACCGCCGTTGAAGTGACAGATCCCGCAGTTTTCTCGTGTCGGGCGGTGCACACTGCCTGCTACCAAGCGCAGATCAACGTTCTTTGCAGGCAATCCCTTTCGTCCTTTTGAATAACTGCCCGTTCCGTCGTGACAAATCAAACAATCAACATTTTCTTCTTTCGTGAAATCGAAGTCCTTGTTCTCCCAACCATAGCCGGCGTGACAGGTCGTACACGATATCCAGTTGCCGATCACGCTAATGCAGAAATTATTAACCTGATTGCGTTTGCCTAACAGGATGTCCTTGCCATCGCGCTCAATATCACCGCTAATCCAGGTCCAGTGCGCCGTCTTCATCACTTCCTTGGCAGCCTCGGGGTGACACTTCAAACACGCTTGTGTCACCTTCTGCGGTGAGTCGATCGAGTCCTTGAAATAGGCGCTGTGATCCAAATGCGGAATCACTTTTCCTTGCAAGGGATTCGTTGCCACCGGCACCATAGCATTTTGTACCCGAGCATTCTTGTTACAGGATAATCCAAACGACAGAAAGAGAAGGCCGATCAACATCAGCCCAAGTTTCGGTTGGATCGAAAACGAACTTCTCATAGCAGTACCTCTAAGGAATGAAGCTTCGTACCTCCGCAGCCCGGCCATTCAGCTAGTGCTGACTGTGTGCTGTGAAGTGAGACGACGTGTAGTAAGGAAGAATCGAAGAGACGGGAGGCAGAGTTCCGTTGGCTGTGACACACCGGACTCAACAAACCATTAGGCGACACCGCGCAGAGATCTGCACGAAGACCCGGCTTTTGTTCGCAACGTGTCGATTGAGTCGGAGGATGTGTCGTTGACTGTATTGAATAACAGAGATCGCTATTCAACACTTGAATGGAAGGCTGCGTGCGGCAATCAATATGTAGGGTTGTTGGATCGTTCATGACGATCTCCATGCGAGGAATCCGCACCACTGTGCGAACATCTCAACTCAAGGATTATGCCTTGTTAACTAAACTGCGATGACAGGCCCTACGAATTCTCTGTCATCATCAGGGTTTCAATAGTGTACTGCTGATACGACCTCGCGAAATCAGGATACCGATTTGTTGAAGAAGGTTTTCACCGGTTGCTGACTAGGTCAGCCCTTCTTCTCGGGTATCTTCCGATTCATCATGATCAGTTTTCAACAATATCTCGGACTAACTTGTCCGAAATTAAGGAAAATATCAGACATTTTATATTATTTTTTAAGACGTTGCGATGTAAGGACATACAAAAAAGGCAAGTCTCAGGCAGGTAGGGACAGAAAATTTTCTGTCCCCAGGCAATGACGCGATTCGTTCGGCAGGCAATGATGATGAACGATTCGTGTGGACTCTCGCACGTAGGGACAGATAATTATCTGTCCCTACAGGCAACGACGGTATATCATGCAGGTGAATCGCTCGTGCGGAATCGCGCACGTAGGGACAGAAAATTTTCTGTCCCTACAGGCAACGACGGTATATCATGCGGGTGAATCGTTCGTGTGGACGCTCGCTCGTAGGGACAGATAATTATCTGTCCCTACAGGCAGTGACGGGATATCATGCAGGTGAATCGTTCGTGTGGACGCTCGCTCGTAGGGACAGATAATTATCTGTCCCTACAGGCAATGACGGTGGACGATTCGTGTGGAAACGCGCAGGCGTGGACAGATAATTATCTGTCCCTACTCACCCGGTTCCCAGAGTTCAATCTTATTGCCTTCGAGGTCGAGGATATGCACGAACTTCCCAAAGTCATAGCTCTCGATGCTGTCGAGTACGGTGACGCCTTCGCTTTTGAGTTGTTCAACGAGTTCTTCGATGTTGACAACGGTGTAGTTTATCATGAAGGACGATGGGGAGGGTTCGAAGTAGCTTGTTTTGTTGGAGAATGGGCTCCACAGGGTATAGCCTGCACCCTGGATTTGGGAATCGACTGAGCAGGGAAACTGTGCGCCGAATTGCGTGATATCAAACCCCAAGTGTTCTTTGTACCAGAGTTTGAGTTTCTCGGGATCCTGACATTTGAAGAAGATTCCGCCAATTCCGGTGACACGTTTCATAGGGGCCTGGTCTCTGTTTGTGATTTTTTATTCGTACGCGCTTCGCGCTTCCGACGTCCACACGCGGCGAAGCCGGCGTGAATCAAAATTTCCGCGAATATACTCCGACCTCAGGAACAGCACAATGACGAAACACCGGCGCTAAGTGCTTGTATTTTGGAGACTAAGATATTATTGTCGGAAGGGCGTTTCAGGAAATGTCCCTGCGTTGCCACGCTGTGCTCATTACGCATGACATCAAGGCTTCACTTCATGGGCCTCAGCTCTGTCCTTTAGCGCTGTATTCATTTCCTCAAAACCACGCAGAGTGTTGTCGAGGTTAAACAGTCCGACGAGCACACCCTTAAACTTCTCCGATTGACGGAAGGTGGTTGAATGATCGCCATTGTCGATGAGTTCAAAACAATGTTCGCCGTCGAAGAGACCGGGAACGAGGAAGCGTCCTAACCAGCGCAGCTCTTTGTTCTTGTCGCATACCAGTATGGTTGGCCTAAAGTTCATAGCCGAAGAGTCCACGGGTTTTATTCTCACTTGTATGCTTCTACCCACAGCAAGGACACCGCTTATGGCAATGATGAAGGGATTCCATTTCGGATATTCGTCGAGTGCGCAGACGATGCTCCATACTGTCTCAGGTCGTGCCTGTATGTGAATCTCGGTGCGAAGTTCTTTGTGCATACCAATAGAAGTGAATAGAATTTGGGAGAGATACGCTCGGCTGAGCTGTTGCAACAATAGCTAAGATCCTGCATTCCCCTTCGTTCGAGTTTGTAGTGTGTGAGAAGTTGTGCGACGCGTGCGTCGATCCTCGTAGTGACATGATGGTCGTGTGTTGATGAGCATGTGCAGCGAGAATCGTATTATTGAAGATTCATCAGAAGAAGAACACATGGCAAAAAAAACACTGAACGCGGCTCAGAAATCTGAACTGCTAAGGAATCTGGAACAACGCTTCACCAATCACATGTCCCGTCACAAGGGTATTGACTGGGCTGACGTTGTCGAACGTCTTGAATCGAACCCAAGTGCGCTGTGGTCGCTCGAGCAGATGGAGCGTAGCGGCGGGGAGCCTGACGTGATCGGCCGTGAGGCCGCAAGTGAGAAAATTCTCTTTGTGGATTGTGCGGCGGAGAGTCCGAAAGAACGACGCAGTCTCTGTTACGACCGCGCTGCACTCGATGCGCGGAAGGAGCACAAGCCGGCGAATTCCGCCATGGATCTCGCAGCCGAAATGGGAGTGCAGCTCTTGGACGAAGCCTCGTACCGTCACCTTCAAAGCCTCGGCGCCTTCGATTGCAAAACATCCAGTTGGATTCTCACACCGCCTGCCATTCGCGACTTGGGTGGTGCGCTGTTTTGCGACCGTCGCTACGATGCCGTGTTCACCTACCATAATGGCGCTGAATCCTACTATGCAGCGCGTGGCTTCAGGGCGATGCTTGCCGTTTGAGCGTTGCATCCTGTGACACACTAGGTGCTTTGCTTTCCCGTCGTGTCTATCACTGCGTTGGAGATTTACCCTGTGCGTTTGAAAGCACGGTGGTTATCATTCCACTACACACCCCCCTGTGGATACTTGGGGAATACAGCCTCGCAATGAGCGCCGTATTTTTGTATTCCACTCGAAACACATTCTACACACCTATTCACAGAACACGAAAGGAGAGCTTTTATGAGCGAGAAATGTCCGCATCATGCCCACATGTCCAACGCCACAGCCGGCACGGCTAACCGCGATTGGTGGCCGAATCAATTGAACCTCGATATCTTAAGTCAGCAATCGGAAAAGACGACGCCGATGTCGGCCGACTTCGATTATGCCGCTGAATTTGCCACCCTCGACTACGAGGCGTTGAAGAAAGATCTGGCAGCGCTGATGACAGATTCGCAAGACTGGTGGCCGGCAGACTTTGGTCACTACGGTCCCCTCTTCATCCGCATGGCGTGGCACAGCGCCGGCACCTACCGCACGGGCGACGGTCGTGGCGGCGGAGGTAACGGATCGCAGCGCTTTGCGCCTCTGAACAGTTGGCCGGACAACGTGAACCTCGACAAGGCTCGTCGTCTGCTCTGGCCCATCAAGCAGAAGTATGGTCAGAAGATTTCATGGGCTGACCTCATGATCCTCACAGGCAACGTGGCTCTGGAAACCATGGGCTTCAAGACCTTTGGCTTTGCCGGCGGCCGCGTTGATATCTGGGAACCGGAAAAGGATATCTATTGGGGCGCCGAAAAGAAGTGGCTTGACGACGAGCGCTACAGCGGCGATCGCGATTTGGAAAACCCCCTGGCAGCCGTGCAGATGGGTTTGATCTATGTAAACCCGGAAGGACCGAACGGAAAGGCAGATCCCGTCCTTGCAGCTCGTGATATTCGCGAGACTTTTGCGCGCATGGCCATGAACGACGAGGAAACGGTTGCCCTCATCGCCGGTGGTCACACCTTTGGCAAAGCGCACGGCGCAGCCGGCGTGAATCATGTCGGCCCTGAACCGGAAGCTGCAGAGTTGGAGGCTCAGGGACTTGGTTGGGCTAACAGTTTCGGCAGTGGGAATGGTGACGATACCATTACCAGCGGACTCGAAGTAACGTGGACAAAGACGCCCGCCAAGTGGTCGAATGACTTCTTCGAACACCTCTTTGGCTACGAGTGGGAACTGTTCCACAGTCCTGCCGGAGCACAACAATGGCGTCCTAAAGACAACGCCGGCGCCGGTACCATCCCCGATGCGCACGATGCCTCCAAGAAGCACCAACCGACGATGCTTACCACCGATTTATCGCTGCGTTTCGATCCGGCGTATGAGAAAATCTCACGTCGTTTCATGGAGCATCCCGACCAGTTCGCCGATGCTTTTGCCCGTGCATGGTTTAAGCTGACCCATCGTGATATGGGTCCGCGTTCGCGCTACTTAGGACCGGAAGTTCCGACCGAAGAATTGATCTGGCAAGATCCCATCCCTGCCGTCGACCACGAACTCGTCAGCGACAGCGATGTGGCCGATCTCAAAAAACGAATCCTCGCATCCGGCTTGAGTATCTCGGATCTCGTCAGCACCGCTTGGGCCTCCGCCTCAACATTCCGCGGCTCCGATAAGCGCGGTGGTGCTAACGGCGCACGCATTCGTCTGGCTCCGCAGAAGGACTGGGCGGTCAACCAACCGGCTGTCCTCTCAAAGGTTCTGGCAACACTCGAGAAGATCCAACAGGAATTCAATGCTTCGCAGAGCAGTAAAAAAGTATCGCTCGCTGACATCATTATTCTCGCCGGCTGCGCCGCCGTAGAAGAAGCTGCCCGCAAAGCCGGACATACACTGCATGTGCCGTTCACGCCGGGTCGTATGGACGCCACCCAAGAGCAAACCGATGTGGAATCGTTCGCCGTTCTCGAGCCGGTTGCCGACGGCTTCCGCAATTATCTCAAGGGCAAGTTCAGCGTCTGCGCAGAGGAGCTACTGGTGGACCGCGCTCAGCTACTCACGCTCAGCGCACCGGAGATGACCGCACTTGTCGGCGGACTGCGTGTGCTTGGTGCTACGAACGGAAACACGCATGGCGTCTTCACCAAGAGTGTTGGAAATCTTACGAACGACTTCTTCGTCAACCTTCTCGACATGGGAACGGAATGGAAATCCGCCGGTCCGGATTCCGGATTGTATGAGGGCTTCGACCGCAAAACAGGTGCGAAGAAGTGGACCGGCACGCGAGTCGATCTGCTCTTCGGTTCGAACTCCATCCTGCGATCCTTGGCTGAAGTGTATGCAAGTGCAGATGGACAGACAAAGTTCATAAACGACTTTGCTGCTGCGTGGACCAAAGTGATGATGTTGGACAGATTCGAGCTCTAGAAGAGCGAGCGAACAGGCTATAGATGAAAGACGGGATGCGTGAAAACGTATCCCGTTTTTTTATGTATGAAGGACTTTCGCCTGAATTCCCATGCCACGAAAACGAGCGTTTCCTGAACAAGCGAGCCACTCGCTTAGCCTAAACGACGACCAAGCGAGTGGCTCGCTTTTTTGAGTGAGTTCGACAAAAGCTTCGAATATTTCGATATTTGGCACATAGAAGAATATTTTACTACTTTAGTAGCGTACTACGTTAGTAAAGTACTATTTTAGTAGCGTACTGCGTAGGTACATGTAATTGAACGAGTACTTTAGGAATACAACGATGGAAGATTCGAGCAAGGTGCCGCATACTTTGAAGCACAAACCGGTGGTGGTAGTGGATGACTACACGTCAATCGATGGCCGTCATGCGCAAAACACCGATGCAAAGGGCTTGTCGATTGGGTTAGCGCAGTGGAGTGACCGGCGCAATTACCGAGAATTATCGGCGAAAGTATGGCGCTACACGGGAGAGAAGTGGTCCCGTCAATCGGAGGAATTGCCCCTGCACCGCGTCCTGGACTTGGCAATCATGATTTGCAAGTCCAAGAAGTTCTTTGTGGAGCGGTACCGTGCAAGCACAGAGGAGCACTTGAAGACGCCGCGAGTAGCCCAGATTGCGTTGCAAGGACACGCCATGAATATTCACCTGGCAACTGAGAACCCACGCATCGCGGAAGACATCGAGATTTTCGATGAGCAGCTACGAAAGGATGATGAATTCTTAAGCGAACGCTTGCGACGACTGGCGGAAGCATTGCAAGAACTTGGGTACTGATGCAAGACCGCACAGGGCAGTTCTAAGAGAGCACATCCTCGCGAAGCCAACGGTGTAGTGGAGACCTCTGTACCGAATGGTGTAAAAGTCCTTCCATATCCATGCCGCAGAGTGAATGCCGATGCCGTATCATTGCAGGTCTCGGCACATGGAAGTAGTCTCTAACAATGGGTTTAGGCATGGACGGCAGAATGATACGAAGGGCTGCGTTCGGGGTGTGTCTCCTCGTGGTGACAAGTCTGCAGGCTCAACCAAAGGAAATCACGTTAGTATCGAATCTGAATTTTCAGACATCGCAGTGTCGCTCGTTGCCTCATCCGCAGCAGGGTCAGGCAGTGTGCTGCTACGCGCAAAAACATAGCGAACAATCGATCGCCAGAGGAGCTACGAAATCTTCCGAGTATAGCTATATCGTTTGCGGGACGGATGTCTATGCCATGAGGTTCGATTCCACGTCTGTGGTTCGGATTGACTTGGCAACGGACTTCCAGCGCATCGATGCAATCGTTGCGGACACGAGGTCAACGGATGTGTTTGTGAAGGGCATTGACCTGCAGCGACATGACATCGTTGCTCGAATTAGGAATAAGAGCATTGTCTGGAAAGCCAAAGCCTTTCCCGGCAACGCACTGGCCGTAGACGATTCCTCGAACATTTACTCTCTCTATGTTCGTGCCGCCGCGTCCCCGGAAAAAAACACCATTGCACTTGGATATCGTGTAACAATCACCGGTAGTATGGAGGTATTGTTTACCACCGATCACATCTTACCGGTTGTCACCGGAGCTATAGGCGGACAAATCGCGGTGAACAACAGCAAAATTCTCGCGTGTTTTTCACATGGCTCGTTGATGTACACTCCAAAGACAAAGCGAGCGGAGCGAATTAGTGTCAACGTCAATGATGAGACTCGGCTCGTGGATTTTTCGAACGATTTCGTCACTCTCCTTCACGCCGACAGCCCAACGCCAGCTGGTGACCTCAACCTGACACTGGAAAATCTATCGTTGCACGAGGCAAATGTTATTCAGCGAAAAATCATTTCCGTGCCCGGAAGCTATATCGCACACGCAGTGGCAGACTCTCAGTCCGGCGCCTACAAAAGGTATTTCCTGAGTCAGCATTTGCGACACGACGGCAAAGTGTGGCTTCTCAGCACCGATGGCGATCGTCTTTATTTCTTCGATGCGGGAAAATTTTAGGAGCGTATTGTGGCTGTAGACACCGTAGTCATCGAACACTGTGCGAATTTGTGAGAGCGCGGAGCGCAGATCCACATAAAGTCGTCGAGTCCGTGTAATCTTTTCCGATTGGTTCCACTCCTACGATTACTCACGGATCAATTCGAACTCTAATTGACAAGCTCATGAAAACAAACCTGTTCCTGACCAGCCTTCTGATGTTGCTCACAGCTGTTGTTTCGAGTCGGGCACAAACCGAAATGCCAACCTCACGCAGCGTATTCGTGGGCATGTGGAAGCTAAGCGTAGCCGTAAGCGGACCAAAAGCCCAACCGCATCCTACCTATGTCCAACTGTTGGCGGATAGCACTTTCATTTGGGGTATCGATTCCACCGCACAGGATCCAATGCAAGGCGTCACGCATGGTCGATGGGACATTGGCTCTCAAGCAGAAATCGTGTTTTATCAACACACACAATACGGCGATTTCAACAGCTACTACGAGCATCAGAGCGGAATGCTCTACATGCTGCGTGGTCACGAGGAGTCCGGCCGCAAGGTTCCGGAGATCAGACTCGAAACGGATACCTACCTCGAAAAACTACCCTGACACTCGTCAGGAAAACACACAAACCGCACACACCGAGCTTCATGCCCTGCGTATTTTTGAATGCGTTGGGTAGTGCTCGTCGAATTGTCTTATTGAGCCCACACAATGCGCCCGATCCGATTTCTCGACAACAATCGACCAATTCTCGCCTATGATTAGCATACCACGAAAGCAGATCCGTGTGATCGTCCTTTGTGTGATAAGCGCAATTGCCGTATTCACGAATGGCTGCAGTATGGTGTACAGGGGCTTGGAGGTTGAGTGTCGAAGCGGCGAAAGTGCACGTATCAATGGATCGGTCGTTCTGCTGCCTTTTATTCTCGATGGTGATGACAGTCGATGCATACCACGTTGGCTCGATCAGCCATACAATGCAATGGTTCCATCGGTAGACGAGATCGCCGATACCTTGAACGACCAACTCTATGCGGAGCTGCAAAGCAAGTATCCGGAAACTCGAATCGTTGGCACGTACTACGCGGATTCGCTTTTAGAATCGATGCCTGCCATGAGTCTGGAGAAGGCAATTCTCGTCGTGAGTCACGAATTCCGTTGTCCGAATGTTATGGTTCTCCGCATATCTAACATACGTTCGTCGCAGCCGGATGGACGGTATGATAGTCACGGTCGTTGGAATCACAGAGCCGATCCGCAGCGCTCGATGCTAATCAAGGCAAATACTGCGCTGAGTCTCTATGACAACGCAGCGCAGGCTCGGTGGACCGTTCGCAACAGCATCCAAGCGGAGTGTCATCCGATGTTGTCGCAGGGGCTGGGTCAGGTCTCTATCTTGTTTGCCGAGTACCTACGAAACGGCCTCAGCAACGATTTACAAGCGTTGCACGACGCAACGACAACGCAGTAAAAGCCGGGTGCGCATCAGAGGCAGCAATGCACTCGTGCTCTGATCACCATGTCGGTTCATTGTCATCGGAGGCTTCGATGAAATACTCCGCTCTTGCCTTGGCACTATGTCTGGGCACTCTCCGGGCACAAGACCTGCCCCCATCCACTCCTATTTGTTCAGAATTGTTTGCTCACGTGAGTCGTCAAGATGACTCATTATCATGGTGCTTCGCACCGGCTTCAGTGTCTGAATCCTCGCAACACCACCATCACATTGCAGTCGCGATGTTGAGTGAACATGGCCAAGATTCCAATGCGATTCAAACGCAGACAGCGCCAGAGCACAATGCTCCACGGACTGTGTGGGACAATATCTCATGGTCGCCTTGGATTGCCGCGGGATGGGGTTGGCCCCAAGGCGTTCGTGCAGAACTGGGCCTCCACATCGGGAGGTGGGGCGGAATTGCTTTTGCTTTGTCCTCGAATGACGTCTGGTCCTCCCATCCAAACACAGGAATGTTTTGTTTCATGGCCACCCTGAACATGCCGTTTGAGAACCTACCCTATGTTCCCTATCTCTTCGGCAATCACGGGCAGGTGTTCAAATTATTCGGAGGCAGTGATTCCTATTCCATGATTGGCTGTGGAGCCCTCATTCCCTTGCACAAAGCCGTCGCGATCCGACCGGAATTTGCTGTGGATTTCTGCTCAAAATACCTTTATGGCGGACCCGGCCTATTTGGCAGCAGCGGTCCCGAGGTCGACGAGAACGTAACAAGAATAAGCCTGCACTGCGCTCTGGAGGCAGATCTCCTTGCCTTTATTCGTTAGAGCCCCGCTTAATTCAAGTGTTGATAACACCCCGCCGCCGAGCGCGCCGTGCACCTTAGATTAGCGTCTTCAGGTCTTCTCTCTCACTTGTCTCTTACTCACACTTTTTCACATTTACTTTAAGGATCCTTGCATGAACCCGGTTGTACACTTTGAAATGCCTTACGAAAATGCTGAGCGCATCAATGCGTTTTATGCCGCCACGTTCGGCTGGAAGATGAACGTATTCGGCGAAGAAATGGGCCACTATATCACAGCGGCCACAACGGAAACTGACGAAAACAACATGGTCACAAAGCCAGGCACCATTAACGGTGGTTTCTTCCCCAAGAACGCCGCACCCGGCGTTGGTACTTCTGTGGTCGTCTTTGTTCCGGACATCCAAGAAGGCATGCAACGCGTCAACGCCAACGGCGGACAGGTTCTTGGCGAACCTATGTTGATTCCGGGCGTGGGTCATTATGTGTCGTTCAACGACACCGAAGGCAACCGTCTCAGCTTACTTCAGCCCTTGATGGCTTGACGAACATTTCTCGTCAATTGTCGTGCATCTCTTCGGCAGGGTGTAAGAATCAACACCCTGCCGTGGATGTGCGACTTCGTCTTTCATCGGAATAAAGTTCATGTTCAATTTCGCTTTTCGTAGCAAGAGGAACTGATCAGTATCCTCACGAGCCATGACGTCGGTCATGCCCACCTTTTCGTCACTTCCCTAGTTTCAAGCATCTCAACTCACATTTGGGAGCTGCTATGAAACGCTTCATTGTATCGAATATTCTCGCTTTTGCGGCTTTGGTATTTTTCAACGGCTGTCCGAAGAACGACAACAATCCTGTCACCCCCGACGGCAGCGGTACCATCAATTTCGGCACGGTCACCGTTGCCGGAAATGGCTACGTTGGTTCCGGTGGTGGTTCCGTCCAAATCACGACCGGAGATTTGACCGGATTCAAAATCGATGTTCCGTCCGGTGCCTACCGTACAGGCTGCAGCTTTAGCATTTCGGAAGCTGCTATTTCCAGTCATACCTTCGGTGCCGACTTTCATCCGATCACACCGCTGATCCGCATCGACAACGGAGGCGCTTACGCCGATTCCGTGATGACCTTGACCATTCCCTGCGAGGTACCGCAAGGACATTTCGCCATGGGATTTTACTATGACGAACAGACCGGTGAGCTGGAGGGCATACCGGTTGTTGCCATCAACGATCATAATGTAGTCCTCGCCACACGACACTTCTCCGGCACCGCGCTACAGACGGTGAGCAAGGGAATTGGTGTGCAGGCAGCGGTCAAGTGGGTGGACCTTTTAGTGAGCTCCGTACAGGCAGACAAGCTCTTCGAGGCACAGGAATCGGGATTCCATCCCGGAATTGACGATTGGGAATTCACAAACTATGGCTCGTACATCGCCAATTTTGGGCATTGCACCGGACAATCCCTCACCGCCATGTGGTACTTCAGTGCTCACAAGCTGGCTCTCAAAGAAGCGCCGTTGAATGGTCGTTTTAATACCACCGCCCCCAAGATCTGGCAAGCCGATCGTAACGGCTATCGCTTTGCATCGGTCGTGTGGGCAGATCAGACACCAAACCTCCGCCAGGCTTGGCTCCAGAAATTTGAAAACCAGGGCACCACGAGGTTCTCACGCGACAGCTTGCATTATTTGGCCTTTGCCTATTCCATTCACTTAACCAAACAACCTCAGCTCACCGAAATCTGGAACAACTCGGGTGGTCATGCCATGATTGTCTACCGCGCAAGCGGCAGGGTACTTTCCATCGCCGACCCAAACTATCCCGGCTCGTATAGTCACTTCATTACGTTGGGTTCAAACGGACATTTCGATCCCTATCCCGCAAGGTTAAATGCAACGGCCGCCGATGACTTCTATCCCATCATCCACTACATCGCCAAGTCATCCCTGTTTTCGGCTGAGCTGGTAAAGCAGCGCTATGCTGAAATGATGAATAACACGATCGGTGACTATCCGCCCAACAACTTCCCCAACGCTGAGCTGCTTTGGTACTCGAACGGAGAGTGGGTAACAGCGCCGGACACCATCAACACCGATCAGGATACCATCATGCTTGCCGCTCGTTGTCAGACATGTGCAACGGTGATGCCCGGACAACTCACCAGACTCTATCAACTGGGCGAAAACAAAGACACACTTGCAAAACCTGATGCAAACGGATACATCCGAGTTGCTCTGAAGGCTGCACAAAACAAGCTGCCCATCTACGTGGATGGAAAACCAAACAACGGCGTGTGGAGCTTTGTGGATTTCAAGACGCTGGTCGTCAACAAAGTCATCACTGCCACCTTCGAGTACTGGCTGCGCGGTGTGGATGAGAACGGCGATTCCGTTGGATTCGGAGCCAAAGACGGTACTATTCCATTCCCGGGTCGCTGGAGCGGAACGACATTCCATGTCGATACCACACTCTACATCAGCGAAAACGGCAATTCCTATGCGGTGAAAGAGTTGATGACGGCAGTGAGTAACGCGTCCCACACACAACTCAGCTCGTTCAATGTCGAACTGAGTTTACAAGGCATGAAGATGATCTCGCTCGACGGAACCAATCTTGCACTCACAACTTCAGACAACACCTACTACACCTTCGGTGCTCAAGGCCTCAACACCTGCTCGCACCTAAGCCGTGTGTACTTCGACTTCTGGGGAAAGGTCAAATCTTGGTTCTGTGACGAAGAGTCGTTTATCACCTTCAAGATTCCTAAACCATAGCGGATCAGCTTCGACTAGACACACCAGATTCACGCATGTACTCAGATATAAAGCGATTCCGCAGGTTGTGATAACAACGCCTCCGGAATCGCTCTTTTTTTGGGGGTACTTTGATGTCGCTCGCCCGGCAATACACCTACGCTGCTTCCTGAGCCTTCGTATTGGAATTCCAATGCAACACAGAGTAATTGTTCGCTCCACTCGGCCACGCGGTGATTTTCTCAGAGCGAAAGCGCGTTATTTTGAGCATCACACTTTCACTCTCCTATGGCATTTCATTTCTTCTCTGCTGCGAAGACGGAAATTCCTCTTGGCAGGACGACGGCAAAACAGTTTTTACAATTGGCGGCTGCGTCAGCAAAGCACCTTGGTTGGCAGCTCGCTTACGTTCACGACGATTATCTCATCGCCGACACGCCCGATAGGAGAATGTTGGGTGAGACTGTTTCCATTCTTGTGGAAGATGGTGTCGCCAAGCTGAAGAGCGAATCGCGAGCCGGCAAGTTTTATCACTCCAAGGGTAATCAACAGAACATCGACTCGCTACGCGTTGAGCTCGAAGCGCGAATGAATAATCAATCACCGCCGGAGGTCCAGGCCGATAGCGGCACATATTCATCTGAGCAGGAGCACAGCACATTAAAAGAGCTGCACAATCAGTCGGAGCGGCGACAGAAAAGCTCTGCTTTTTCGGAGGAGAATATCCCCGAATGGCTTGTGCTCTTTGTTCCGCACAAGGGCTACATGGTAACGCCCATCCTGATCGACATCAATATCCTGGTCTTTCTGGCCATGTGTATCAGCGGAGCCGGAATCTTATCTCCGGATACGGATGCCTTAGTGAACTGGGGAGCTAATTACCGATCCTACGCTATCCATGGCGAATGGTGGCGATTGGTTAGCGCCTGCTTTGTACACATCGGTATCGCGCATTTGCTGTTCAACATGTACGCGCTGCTTTTAGTAAGCATTGAACTTGAGCCACTTGTTGGATCGCTCAACTATGCCTGTCTGTATTTCTTCACGGGAATCTTAAGCAGTCTGGCAAGTATTGGCGATCACCCCATGGTAGTGAGCGCCGGAGCCTCGGGCGCAATTTTCGGACTCTTTGGCGTGTACCTTGCCTTGCTAACTACTAATCTGGTAGAAAAACAGAAGAGATACAATCAGCTTATTAGCTTCGGTGTGCTCATTGTTTATAACCTTGGGTCTGGATCAAAAGGTATCGACATGGCTGCACACTTTGCAGGACTCTGCAGCGGATTGATCATGGGATATCTGATGTTATTTACCCTGCATCGTCCGCACTCCATTCTGATTAAAGTATTGTCGCTCGGCCTGCTCGGTTGGTTCTCCATCGGATTTTCTATGAGCTCCTTGAAGACCATGCCCGACGTTGAAAAGATCTATGACACAAGCATGGATGATTTTACGCGCCTGGAGAAATCCGCGCTGTCCATTTATTCCCTGCCGGATACCATCAATCAACAACAGCGAGTTCAACACATCAGCAACGACGGGCTGCGGAGCTGGGACTCTGCGGCGGTACTTCTTAAATACGTCGACACCTTAGCTCTGCCCGACGACCTGCACGATCGCGTCCATCAATTACAGCGCTACACCCAACTGCGCCAATCCTCCACCCGCTTTTATTTCAAAGCGTATAACGAGAATACAAATGTCTACGACGACTCGCTGGCCAGCTATCGGACCAAGATTCACGCGGTGCTCGACACCATCAATGGGAAAATAAAGACGGACTAAACGAGCCATGTCATGACATCATAAAGATCCGACTCCCAACCATGAAACAAAACGCCTCTCCATGTTCCTTTGTACCAAGATGGCGTCATCGTTTCTTCCATACAGCGACCGGCATTTGGTGGTGGCTCTGTACCAGCAGGAAAACCTTCGAGAGGAGGTCTTTCGCGAACTGCACAGACGTCATGCCGCCGCAGTGTTCGTCTACATTCGTCGCATCTTGGACGACCAAGCGCAGGCAGAGGATACGCTGCAAGAGACCTTTGTGGACTTTCTCCGCTATGTTCTAAAAGGAGAAGACGTGGCTAATGTAGCCGCCCTTCTCTTTCGCATTGCTCGAAACCGCTGCTTAAACATTAAACGCAGTCTGCATCTGCGTCCACTGCGCCTTGACGATTCTGCCTTCTTGGCGAATGAGCATGACGATGTTCATACCTTCAGTGACGACTTGATTGAACAACTTCACGCAGCGCTCTCGGCGTTGAGTGAAGAGCAGCGAGAGGCCGTTGTGCTCCAGATGTATAATGGTTTGAGTTATCAAGAAATAGCAGAGATCACGGAGGTGCCGCTCACCACCGTACGTAATCGAATTGCACGAGCAAAAAACAACCTTCGAACGATTCTGGAACCCTATCGTCAGCAACAGCGCTGACCGAATATCCGGTATCGTGTGTCACGATCAATACTACCATGGAATATCAGCCCTACGATCCTCAACATATGCTGACCTTGCTCATGGATGGCGAATTGACCTCCGAACAAAGTCGTGTCGTCTTTCAACATCTCAGTGTCGATGACGAATTGCAATCGTCCTTCCACCAACAGATGCGGATTTCGCGCAGCGTGCAACGCGATGTAGCTCAGAACACAGTTCCGGAATTCAATGCCGCAGCGGCCCTGGCACGAGTGCAAGCGGAACTAGGAGTAAACGGCGCTGCGTCGCTGACAACACTCGCGGCGACAGAATCCTCGATGTCTGTGGCTATGTTTTTACCAAAGTTTCTGAGTCTGCTCAGTGCCGCCTGTATCGCCTCCGTGCTCACTTTCGTGGTCACCCGAGCAATGTATGACCAAAGCACGACGTCCCTTGCCGGTCCTCATTCAGTCCTTGCTCAATCAGACGCCATTCAACACGAACGCCCGTCGACGCACATTTCATCTGTTGGCGCTGGGCAGCAGCAGGTGCCTAATGGTTCGTTTAAGACTCATCAATACGTGCGCTTCTCCGAAGCGCACGTAACAAAATCATCTCGAGATGAAACCCCGATCGATCTCGGTACCGATACACCAACACGACAGCTGATAAGCATGGCGGAGCTGAACTTGAGTCACGAAACGTCGACACCTGCGCGCGAAGAGTTTCGTCAAGCGGAGCTCCCGCTCGCAGCGTTGCAGTGTAACTCGGAGCTGGTGAGTATCAGCGTACGACGTCTTGCGGGTCTCGGCTCCAACAACACACCGGGCTTCGTGCCGTCACCGCGAAGTGGTTCAGCAAACCTTGCCTTGTCGATGGGAATGAGCGTTGGTTATGGTCAAGAAGCCGGTATCGAGCTCGGTCAGCAGGAGATCCTCAATGTCGATCGCGCGTCTGAGGAAGGTACGCTGCGCAGCGCCAGCATTACCTATGCCGGGATGTACTATCGCTATGCCTTTCAATCGCTGGGACTGATGCACCGCCTGTTGCCCTACACGCAAGTATTGGTGGGAGCTTCACAACTTGGCGTGGTAGCCAAAACATCGCTCGGACTTGACTACCAACTCGTCGAGCAAGCCAGTGTTGTAGTGGGGGTGGAATCCACCATCGCATCCTATTATCTCGATGGTCATCCCCAGAGCGTGTCGACTTCGAATCTGTTTGCCGGTCTGGCCATCCACTTTTAATCCAACGGAAGGAAAACTTATGCTTCGCATATTCTCACACTTTGCGTGTGCACTTATTCTGTGTTCGGTCGTCAATGCTCAGGACGACTCAAAGGTTCAGGGTGGACCACTGAGCATACATGTCGGCCTTAGTTGGAATGCAGCCGTGTCAAGCTCGATGCGAGAAAGCTCGCAGGACTTCCGTAACGAGCTTAAGCAGACCTATACTAATTCAGGCTATCCGTTTGCTCCCAGTGAGGTGACATCCGTCTACGGGGCAGATCTACTGCTCCAGTATGGTTTGCAAAACCGTCATAGCTCATTGCTGTGCGGTCTGTTGTGGAATTACTTCGATAACGAACAATCCGTCCTCTCACGTACTGCTCTTCCCGCACCGAACGACTACGCGAAGATGAAAATTTACACTCTCATGCTTGGCTACGAGTACAACCTATTCGATAACCATGACGCATTTGCTGCGTATGCTCGTGGCGCCCTACTCGCCTCGCTAATTGGCGGCAGTACCCATGTGACCACCATCTTTCCAAACGATCTACAGTTCACCACACTCACCAACGTGCCCAACACCGGTTGCCTCGGCTATGCCCTCGAACTCGGCTCACGATGGCGCATTCCGGCCACTCACTTCGGTCTTGAAGCATCCGTTCAATACCTCAATACAAACCTGCTCGGTAAATCCTACGAGGCTCCATCTGCCGTTCCCGACAACGATCTCTTTCAACGCGAGCTCAACGACGGAGCAGATCCCGCTAATGCCGCCGATCACGCACGCACTATCGATTTCCTACGGTTTAGATTGGGCGCCTATGTGAATCTGTAGGGAGAG
>JBDHXF010000011.1:0-71439 GCA_039810585.1 Chlorobiota bacterium | reverse complement strand
GAAGTAGAACTCCGTTCCAAGGTTACCGGTACCCTTGAGGGCAGCACACGTAACGGAACGAATCTCATCCATGCTCTGATTCTTACCCGCCAATACCGTCTGTGGCTTCATTGCTGCAAAAGCCATCAAACCGAGTATAACAAGCGTAGTAATCCGCTTCATAATACACTCTCCAAAAATGAATGAAAACGTTTTGAATGTGAAAACCTAAACTTCTGTCCGATGTAAAGCCGTCTATTCGCTATACAATTGCCGTTTGATTACCGAGTCAAGTAGAGTAGAATTCGGATGTTAGACTACGAATTGCTGTCCCCTGGCAAAACTTAGTCAGTTTAAAGAAAAAACAATTGACCGCCAAAGAAAATTTGTTCACAGACAAAAAATCCCGGAGGTCGAAAAAGTCGCTTACATAGGACAATAATCAGCGAGACTAAATTCTGTTTCACCCTGCGTAAAAAAATTTTCAGGCAATGCTCACCAGACAGCAAAGTCCGTAATTCTTTACAAAAAACGACTACTTATACCACCATCGCTTCAAAAATTCTCAGCTGCGCCCGGCGTGCTTCAGGAATTTTTTGCGGACTTTGTTGACTCTCCGCCAAAAACTTGCACGCCATCTTTGTCGTAAATCGGAAGCGTGCCGGATACACCTTTTTTGGGGGACTGAGGGGCAGGCCCAAGTCCCAGAAAACGTCGTAAAAAGCCCAGTACAAATTGACTAAGCACGATCACCACTACAATGGCTCCAAGAAGTAGTATGAATAGTCGGTACATGGGTCGGGGAGTTTCAATACTGTGGGTATTTGTATCACAATTTACAGAAACGCAGAAAATTACCGTGTTTTGGATCAAAATTCAGCCATATTGCGCTTGGTCAAACTTTAGAGGCATCGGGGACTATGCAGCCTACGGAAACTCGTTCCGCCAGACTTTCCTTTATCGATTACCTTCGAGCTATTGCTGTTCTGTGGATGATCGAAGTCCATGTGATTGATGTGTGTCTGAGTCCGTTGCTGAAAACGGGACGCCTCTTCGAAATTCTTGATATCTCCAATGGTTTTGTTGCCGTGGCTTTTATTTTCTGCGCTGGAATTGGCTTTGAATTGGCCTTTTCCAAGAAAAATGAAGCATTTCGCGGATTTGAGCGTCCTCTTTGGCTGTACATCCGCCGCCTCGGTCACATCCTACTCCTAGCCTATTGGTTGCACCTTCCAGCCTTCTCGCTGCAGCGACTTCTGAACGGCTCAGCGCTCGAACTGCAGCATTTTTATGATTGCGACGTGTTGCAAACCATTACTTTTTCTTCATGTATTGCACTTTTGTTTTCCATGCTCAGCGCGTCGTCACGGTGGCGACTGAGCGCGAGCCTGGTGTTAACAGCCGCATGCTTTGGCTTTGCTTCGATCGTGTTGCCCTGGCATCTTTATGCCAGCTTTCCCAACGGATGGTCTTCGCTTCTAAGCGGTGTGCCGTACAGCAAGTTTCCTCTCATTCCGTATTCAGGCTACTTCTTCGCCGGAATGGCGTTTATCCAACTCTTTGGGAACACCGACAACCTCGACAAACGAGCCGCACTGGTGGCACTATGCTCCACGCTGGCTGCCATTCTCTGCTATACGCTGAAGGAGGGGGTCTTCGATTTTCCTGGTAGAGAAGACTGGTGGCATCTCTCCGCCGGCCATTCGCTGTACCGCTTATCGGTGGTGGTCGCCGTGTTGATGCTCCTGTATCTCCTCCGTAAGCAACTCGATCCAACAGCCTTGGCACGCGTGATGCTCGTGTGCGGGCAGGAGTCCTTATTCATCTACATATTCCATCTCTTTGCTGTGTATGGATATATCGGATCATTGAGTCTCTCCGGTTGGTCTCATCAATCCTGGGGATGGTTTCAAAATTTGGTTGTGTACCTAGTGGTATGTAGCATGAGTATCGTTCTTGCGCTACGATGGCACTCTTTCAAAAAGAACAAACCCCTACTTGCAGAGCGCGGTCTTCGCTGGGTCATCATCATCGCCATCGTGAGCTTTGTCCTAGTGCCAGCGTCTTTGACGCAATAGGGAAAGCAGGTGACTTTTTATTCTCGCCTGCCTTCGGCAGCGCATCGTGCAACGCGGACAAAGTGAACGCGCTCATTCCAGGGTGTACAATCAGCTCGAATGGTGAAGATCTCTCCGGTACTACCGTGCACTGCAGATCACAACGCTGCGCGAAGCGCAGAACGGTTAAAGAAAAGGCACTCGACGAAAACTCAGGACGAAACAACGAGAGAAGCTCTTTTTAGTGTACATTCTCTGTCGTATCCACGTCATTCGGCAGGTAATCTTCCTTTAAGGGTTCGTTAGCCTGCGACGCATCAATTTGTTGTATGGTCGTATCACGCGCGGGGAACAAGCGCTGAGTAAAGCCTGTACTTGGATCGGCGTATATCTTGGCCATCATGCGACCCCAAATTGGAGCCGCAGCTTTTCCACCCATGCCATAGGTGCCGGTAAACTTGATGCGATGGTCATCAAAGCCAAGCCACACTCCGCCAACGAGCTGCGGAGTGAATCCCACGAACCATGCGTCCGCGTAGTCGTTCGTTGTCCCGGTCTTTCCCGCAGCATCATAACGATAATATTTTCGAACTGTTGAGGCAGTGCCGCCATCCACAACACCGCGCATCATGCTGAGCATTTGCTGACAAATTTTCGGGTCCACAGCGTCTCTCAAACCGGTCGGTGCCTTGCTTTCGTATAGTACGGTTCCGTGACGATCCTCAATCTTAACGATAGAGTACGGTTGCACAGCGATGCCCTGATTATCAAAGGCACCGTAGGCGGACACAAGGTCTAGGGGACAGACTTCTGCAACACCGAGTGCCAGCGAGGGAAAGGGATCCATGGGAGTGGTGATGCCCATCTTCTGAGCTAAGGCTACTACTTTATCGGGACTGGTGTATTGGGTGATCAAACGAGCCGCGACGGTGTTTACCGAGAATTTCAATGCCGTAGCGAGGCTGATAGGTCCTCCATGATCGCGTGCACCGCGTGGTGACCACACGTCTCCACTCGGCAGAGTATAACTGAACGCACCCGATTCTATTTCGCTTGTTGGATCGATATGACTATTGGCGATAGCCGACGCGTACACGAATGGTTTAAATGCCGAACCGGGTTGGCGACGAACTTCAGTGCAATGGTTGAGCGAGTATTTAGCTCCTGCCACGCCTTCCATACTCAGTGGTGAGGCTCCGACCATGGCCAGAATTGCTCCGGTAGCCGGTTCGATTACCGTCAATCCACACTGAACAGTGGTCACCACTCGTTTGACAGAGTCTATGAAGTGTGTGGAACTGCGAAGGTGCCGTAGCACTTTGTCTTTGGCCGCCTCGTCGTTTGCAGCGATGTACGCCGGCGAGTCCTTTGCTGCACGCTCAATAATAGCATTGAGCAGTTCTTGCTTGCCTTTCCACGTCCACGCTTTGTCAAACTCCTTCTGAAATCCAGCGAGCTGTTCCTTGACAGCCTCATTGGCGTAGTGCTGAACTTTTGAATTCAAAGTGGTGTAGATCGTCAAACCGTCGCGGTAGAGATCGTAGCCTTTCAAACGTTCATCTCGACTGAGTTTCTTGCGAATCATTTCGATGAAATGAGGTGCTTCACCAGTGCCAAGGGCGTTTCGAGTGTCACTCGTGATTTTGATAGCCTCTTGACTGCATTGAGCACATGCTTCCGGGCTCAAACAGTTATTGTCTCGCATCAATGCCAACACCACATTGCGTCGGCGTAAGGCTTTATCGTAGTTCTCTCTAGCATCATAGGTCGTCGGTGCTTTCAAGACGGCTACCAGATATGCGCATTCTGCTGTGCTCAAGTCCTTCGGCGCCTTTCCAAAGTACACCTGCGCAGCGACTTGAATTCCGTACGCCCCTCGGCCAAAATTGACCGTGTTAGCGTACATCTCGAGGATTTCATTTTTCGTATAGGTCTTTTCGATTTGAACAGCAGTAAACGCTTCGCGGAGTTTCCGATTAAGAGTTTGCTCTTGCGTGAAGTAGAGATTGCGCGCCAGTTGTTGGGTGATGGTAGAGGCGCCTTCTTTGTGACTACTGATGACATTCTTCACCGACGCCTCCAGAATGCGGAAGACGTGCACGCCCCAATGATGGTAAAACTCGTGGTCTTCCGTCGAGATCAACGCGCTGAAGAAATCGCCCGAGATCGAGTCGAACGGAACGTACATTCTTCGCTTGATATAGAAGTTCTCGATAAGATTTCCATCGGAATCCAGAATACGAGTGGCGAGTTCCTGAGGAGGGTTTTCCAGCTGCTCCAGAGACGGGAGTTTTTCAACAATTGCGGTTTTGATATACAGAGCGCAGCCAACGCAGAGGAAGACAAACGCTATCGACGCGAAAGCGAGGTACCGTCGCAGGTCAAACTGAAAGCGCGGGGCTTTTGGCTTAGGGTAAAACTGCCGTCTGTCCATGATTATGTCTCTCCAATCGCCAGATCGTCAAATACTGCGCAAAGGTCAGAAATTCATCGCAATTATCAATAGCAGGTACGAGGAAGGACGTGTCTGCGTGGTAATCATTGCGCCCAAAAACACAACAACCCCGCCCATGTGGGCGAGGTTGTGCAAAAACTTGAGCATCGAATGGTTATCGTGAGTAGTATTCCACAACAAGCGGAACTTCACAGACGATCGATACTTCTTCACGAGGAGGTAGATACAAATACTTAGCCGACATGTCGGCTTTTGAAACCTCTAAGTAAGGAATCGTGCCCGATGTACGGATGGCTTCAAGGAAGCACTCCATTTTACGACTCTTTTCCCGCACTTGTATCGTTTGATTCGGCTTGACCTGGTATGACGGAATGTCAACCTTCTTGCCATTTACTTCAATGTGACCGTGGCGAACATATTGGCGTGCAGCATAAATACTGCGAGCCAATCCTGCTCGGTACACAAGGGCATCCAAACGAGATTCCAACAATTGAACGAGATTCTCCCCGGCATTACCGCCGGCGCGAGATGCTTCGTCCATATAGTTGGTCATCTGACGTTCATGGATGTTGTATTGCAGACGTAACCGCTGCTTTTCAAATAACTGCTTGCCATAGTCTGATTGCTTGGCGCGCTTCTTGGAATTGCCATGCTGTCCGGGAGGATATCCCTTACGATCCATGACCTTCCGGGACTTCGGCGTTGTTGAGAAGCCGAGTTTCCGGGAAATACGAACTTTCGCTCCGGTATAATTCATTGTACCACGCTACAAAAGATGAAACATGCGTCTTTTGTGCAACATTCGCCTTGCATTGAGCAGCGGACATCATGCCCAAACTGTCAAAAAAAGGGGTACGTGCAACTGACAGATCAGCAAGTTACGAGAAAAGAACAAGATGACAAAAAGGAAGATGTTGAAAGGAAAGGCCTAAGCCCCTCTGTTTCGTGACAGGTTTTCATTCTCCATTATACACTGAGAATTCTGTGTACGTTCTTCGATCCACCTCCGAGCTCTGTGCACATTGAACTCGCGTGAGGCCCACCATGTGGCTGCCAATGGTGTGGTGTTTGCAACCCTCAGCACTCAGTCTCCCTTGGGTCGTGCTTCTAGACTCATGACATCTTCAAGGAAAATTTCCACAGGCGATGAGCCAATCGGGATCAATACCTAATTTGAGACACTCTCACTCACAGAACACGGCATGAATTCTCCATGGTTTCGGTCTCTAGGCGTATTTCTTTGTATTGTCAGCCTTTGCAGCGGTGGAGCCACGCTGACGGCGCAGACATCCTCAGAGCATATTGATGGGCTTCGCACGAAGAAACAGGTCTATGTCGCGCTGCTACACTGCACCTTAGTTCCTGCTCCCGGGCAAAAGGTGGAGGATGCAACGATCATCATCCACAATGATCGCATAGAGGCGGCTGGTGCCGGGATCTCAGTGCCTCCGGGTGCCACGACTCGCGACGTGCACGGAGCGTGGGTGTACGCCGGTTTTGTGGAGAGCTACTGCAATGCGGGATTGGGAGCCATGAAGCAAGCAGAGAAACCAATGGGGGACGACGACGACGAGGGGCCTGTTAGCCCAAAGGTTCAGGGAGCTAAATACTGGAACCAAGCCGTCAATCCTCAGAACAACGCGTTAGATAAACTGACGTTGGATGAGAAAACAGCCGAGGAGTTACGCAAGTGTGGCATTACCGTGGCACAAACCAATAGTATGGACGGTATCTTCAGAGGTGCCTCAGCCATTATCCTTGCGCGGCAGGGGCAGGCAGCCGACATCAGTATGCAATCGAATGTCATGCAGTGGATTTCGTTTCGCAAGGGAACGTCCAAGACGCCGTATCCAAGCTCTCTCATGGGCAGCATTGCTCTTATCCGTCAAACCTTTTACGATGCCCAATGGTATGCAGCGGCACATGCAGCATTCGACGCGAATCACAGCCTTCCTGAACCGGAGTTTAATGTTGGCCTCGAAGCTCTGGCTAAGGCAATGACAGCCAAGCAAACCTTTGTCTTCGAAACAGAAAATGAGCACAGTGTGATGAGGGCACATGCCATTGGTGAGGAATTCCAACTCAACATTCTCTACGAAGGAAGTGGTTTTGAGTATCGTCGTCTTCCGTCACTAGTGAAGTTTCATCCACGACTGCTCCTTCCGGTGGCGTTCCCGGGAGTTCCGGACGTCAGTACAAGCGAACGAGCGCTGGATGTTTCGTACGACGATCTCTTGCATTGGGATGCAGCTCCGGAAAACGCTCGCTTGTGTGATAGCGCTGGTTTAGACTTTGCGTTTACGACGCATCAATTAAAAAACAAAGAGGAATTTCTTCCCAACATTCGCAAAGCCGTTCATCGTGGATTGAAGCCCGATGTTGCACTCGCGGCATTAACGACGCGGCCGGCCGAGTACTTGGGAATTGCCGACCGGGTCGGTAAAGTGCAGGCAGGGTATTTGGCAAACTTGGTTCTCTGTTCACATCCATTGTTCGATGAGGAATGCTCAATTAGCGCTGTCTACGTTGCCGGCAATGAATACAGCTACGAGAACACGCCCGATCAAGACCTTCGAGGCGCATGGACAGTAAAGCCCGAGTCGGTCGTTAAACCCTTTCACATGACGATTGCAGGGACCATCTCGAATCCTTCCGCTCACGCAAAACACGACAGCGCCGATTTGCACATCAGTTGGTCCGTTCGTGGATCGCAGGCGCAGTGGCATCTGAACGGTGATAGCGTTGGCTCAGCCGGCACATTGCGTTTCAGCGGCACGATGGATTCTCTGAGTGGTCGGGGGACAGCCACCTTGGCGGATGGCAGAGTGGTGAACTGGACGGCAAAACGTGACAGTGTGCCGCAGGCACCCAAGAATAAGAAAGACTCAAAAGAGGAATCAGAGATCGTGCATGCCTTGGCGGTGCACTATCCCAATACCGCGTTTGGTTTTGATCAACGACCCGCGCAACGCACAGTGTTGATCAAAAATGCCACCGTATGGACTTGTGCGAAGGACGGTATTTTGAAGGAGACTGATGTCCTCATCAAGAATGGTCTCATTTCAGCGATAGGAAAGAACCTTAGCGGTGGTGATACGGTAATAGACGCGAGCGGAAAAGATCTGAGTCCGGGAATCATCGACGAACATTCGCACATCGCCATAGAACAAGGAGTGAACGAAGGTACTCATGCGGTGACATCGGAAGTGCGCATCGGAGATGTTGTTTTTCCGGATGACATCAGCCTCTATCGTCAGTTAAGTGGCGGTGTGACCACGTCGCATCTTTTACATGGGAGCGCAAATCCTATTGGTGGTCAGCTCCAGCTCATCAAGCTGCGATGGGGTGAAGATGCAGATGGTTTGAAGTTTAAGGAAGCACCCGGAACCATCAAGTTTGCCTTGGGTGAAAACGTCAAGCAATCCAATTGGGGAGATCGGTACACGGTACGCTACCCTCAAACTCGAATGGGTGTTGATGAGATTATGAGAGACGGTTTTCGCGCCGCACTGGAATACGAATATCAACGGGACCATCCTTCGAAAACCCAGTTGCCGGTACGGCGTGATCTGCAACTCGACGCGCTTGAGGAGATTATCAAGGGGCAGCGTTTCATTCACTGTCATTCCTACGTGCAAAGCGAAATCCTGATGCTGATGCGCTTAGCTGAAGATTTTCACTTCACTGTACGCACCTTCACACACATTTTGGAAGGATATAAAGTCGCTCGTGAAATGAAGGACCACGGTGCCATGGCATCCTCATTTGCCGACTGGTGGGCGTACAAGTATGAAGTGACCGATGCTATTCCACAGAACACCGGAATCCTGCATGAGCAAGGAGTTATCACCTCCGTCAATTCCGACGACGGTGAAATGGCTCGTCGTTTAAACCAAGAGGCTGCGAAAGCGGTGAAGTACGGTGGTGTGAGCCAAGAAGAGGCCATGAAGATGTGCACCATCAATAGTGCCATCCAATTAGGCGTGGACAAGCTTACCGGTTCCATTGAAGTGGGCAAGCAGGCCGATTTGGTTCTGTGGTCCGGAAACCCTCTGTCCAATTTCTCGAGAGTGCTTCAAACCTATGTGGATGGTCGTCTCTACTTCGATCTTAATAAGGATCATCAACTCCGTGAACGAGATCAACAAAACAGAGCAATCCTCGAACAGCGAGCCCTCAAGGCTTTAGCCGGTGGCGCCGAGAAAGCAAGCGGCCCTATCATTCGCCATCATCGTGAATACGATTGCAATGATATGGAAGATGAAGTGAAAGGTAGTGAAGAGTAGCCAAGAGGAGGACGCCAGTGCACACAAGTTCTGAGCGAGCATTTCAATGTGTCATTGAAGCGGCTCGACGCCATTACACCAAAACACTGTGAGACGACAACGAATTATACAGGTAGTTGTTCTTATTCTTACCGGCTTCGCCGGACTGAGTTCGGCGCGTGCATTTAATAGACCTGCAATGCAGAGTTCGGTGCATAGTGAGTCTGCGTCCGTTGTGAGTTCCTCGGGCATTTCTTCACCGGTGTATTATATCCCGCAGAGCTTTGATGTGTTGCACTATGATGTTGTTCTCAATGCATTAGCAGCTCCCTCTCTTAGTCTTGGTCCGTCGCGTTGTGAAATACAATTTGTATGGCTGTCGCAGCCCGATACCTTTCGTTTCCATTTGCGTGCTTTGCATGTGGATAGTGTGATGTACATCGAGCATCATGCTGCATCGTACGATACGTTGGCCGCATCTGCTCTGGCTTATGGAGTTCCTGCTGATTCTATCTATCATTTTCGCGTTCCGGCCACGGCGTCACAACGCGTAGGGGACACAGTTGTGTGCGTGGTGTTGTATTCCGGTACAATGACGGCTGAGCCCATTGTGGGAGGAATCAGTTGGGGAGGAGTGGCTCACGACCAGAGCGATGCGATCTACGCGCTCGGCGTAGGTTTTCACAACAACTACGTGTCGTGCACCCAACATTGGATGCCATGCTACGACTTGCCTTCCGATAAAGCCAGTCTTCACGTTGTGATCGCTTGTCCTCTTGGTCCCATAGCGGGATTAAGCAATGGAAGACAGGATACGATCGTTGAAAATGATACCTCCAATCTGTGGTCCTGGTCGATGCCAACTCCAACGGCTACCTATCTCTACACCTTTGCCATTGGCCCCTACCTCGAAACCCTGTATGACACGACTTCAACAGGCGCACCGGAAATTCTGTATGCTAAGAAAGGCGACACCCTGGCGGGTCACATCACCTTCAAGCATTTACCGGATATGGTGAAAACCTTTGAAAAACTGTACGGTCCATACCCGAACGAAAAAGTCGGCTACGTGGTCACCAACAACGGATCGATGGAGCACCAGAGTCTCATCGCGTTGGCTCGCGCCGAGATCATCCGTCGAGACAGCTTAAATGAACACGTTGCTCACGAGTTGTCGCACCAATGGTTTGGTGATTGTGTAACACCCTTTGACTTTCGAGATGCATGGTTGAACGAGAGTTTTGCCACCTACTCTGAAAGCGCATGGATGGAGGCGTATAAAGGACACAGCGCCTATATCGCAGACCAGAAGTCCAAAGCGTCGTTGTTTATGGCCGACGTCGGTAGGCCGGGCGGTAGGTATTATGAAGGGATCTTGTCGATTTACGACTTCGCTCGGGCACTCCCGTCGTCCAACTATCCGCAGACCATTTATCTCAAAGGAGCGGTAGTTCTTGGGATGCTTCGTTACATGATTGGCGATTCGCTTTTTTATACCTCACTTCGAGACTATCTGCAGAAGTATCGCAATGCCAATGCGACCTACGATTCGCTGGTCGATTGCTTTCTTAGCCACACGCCACCTACGGTAAAGGATAGTGTTCGTGACTATTTTCTTCAATGGGTGAAAGGCAAGGGCTGGCCACAGCTACAGATTAGCTGCGATAAGTACCGCGAAGGATCGTTGTGGCGAGCCGTGTTGCATTGTCAGCAAGTACAAACCGACTCCTTAGGAATCTATACATGGTTCCCGCTGGAGTTGAGTTTTCGCGATGCTTCCGGTACGCTGGTCAGTAAAGTGGTGACTATTACCGGAGCGACACAGGAGATACGTGTCGATTCACTTAACGACTTTACAACGATTCTTGCCAACTCCGGATCAAACGTCATCTCACTGGTAGGACTGAGCGCCACTCCAACAATCACTGCTGTGAACAGCGATGAGCCGGCGGAGAGCATGCCGGTCTTTCCCAACCCGGTGCAAGACCTGCTCCATCTTCGTCAGAGTTTTTCCGAACCCGTGCGCTATTCCATATTCGCGATAGACGGCGAGCAGTGCCTGCAAGAAGGCATGCTGAATACTCGAGACAGTGAACATCTCATCCGGGTGTCGAATATTCTTAGCGGCAGCTATATCCTGCGGTTGTTCCACGGTACAACCATGGAGCTCTATCCATTTACCATTGCGCGCTAGTCACCATCTCAACTCCAATGCTACCACTCCGTCTGGCAATTTTATGGCATCATCATCAACCCTATTATCGTGTTCGTGAGACTTCACTTCTCCCATGGGTGAGATTGCATGGTGTGAAGGACTACGCGGATCTCGCTCAACTTCACTTTGAGTTTCCGAATCTTCGACTGAGCTACAACATCGTACCATCCCTTCTTATCCAGTTGGATGAGTATGAGCAAGGAGTCGACGACCGCGTCCTTGCTCTCGCGGCGAAAGCTGCGGAGCAATTGACTGCTGAGGACAAAGCAGAAATCCTTCTCCGTTTCTTTCGTTGTCAACACCAACGAATGCTTCATCCCTATGAGCGTTTTCGAGAACTCTTCGAGCAATCCCAGGATCGCGAGAAGGTCATGGCAGAGTGGAGCGAGCAAGATTGGCGAGATGTACAAGTGTGGTACACACTCACGTGGACCGGACCATTGTCTCGACAGCTCCCTGCACTTCATGCGCTCTTCAAGAAAGGGAAGAACTATAGCGAGCAAGACAAGTTCATACTGCTGGCACAACACCGACTGATTTTACGTTCGGTAGTCCCTACACTGCGAGAATTGCACCGCATTGGGATGGCAGAGTTAAGCGTGAGCCCGCTCTATCATCCCATCCTGCCTCTCATCATCGATACCGACAGCGCCAAAGAAGCAACGCCGGAACTCCCCTTGCCACAGAAGCGATATCGTCAGCAACACGATGCTGCGTGGCAGGTTCAGCGAGGCATGCAGGTCTTTGAGGAGCACCTCAGTACCTCGGCCAAAGGCATGTGGTGCAGCGAGGGTTCGTTGAGCGATGAAACGATGGACGTATTGCGCGAAGCGGGACTGCAGTGGACAGCGACCGATGAAGATGTGCTTCGAGCCACACGAGGGTCGGAGTTTCGTGACGGCGACCAGTACTTTGTGCATTATCACGGTGCCGAAAGAAGAAGACCAATCGCCGTGTTCTTTCGCGACCATGCTCTCAGCGATGCCATAGGTTTTGTGTATCAGCAGTGGCAAGCGCATGATGCGGTGGCCGATTTTGTTGGACGTCTTACGAAGATTCGAAGCATGCTCATCGACACACGAGGTGAGGAGTGTTTGCGTGAGGCGGTGGTTCCCATTATCCTCGACGGCGAAAATTGTTGGGAGTTCTATGAGGACAACGGTCTGCCGTTTTTACGAGCTCTGTACGCGGCGCTCAGCAGCGATCCGGAACTTCAAACGGTACATTTTCGCGACGTAGTGCATACGGAAGCTGCCAAGGCCTTGGCGTCCGCGCGTGAGGAGTTTCGCTTGAGCCATCTACGGGCTGGTTCCTGGATTTACGCGAACTTTAGAATTTGGATTGGCCAAGACGAAAAGAATGCAGCGTGGGATGCACTTCATGCCGCTCGCTTGCTTGTGGATGCTAAACGCGTAAATCGTTCGCAATGGAAGGTTGCAATGGAACACATCTATATCGCGGAGGGGAGCGACTGGTTCTGGTGGTACGGTGATGATCATCGCGCCGAAGATCGCCCCTTATTCGACGAAATCTTCCGCTATCACCTACGCAAGGTGTACGAAATCTACCGCGAAGAAATACCCTCGGTACTTCGCACACCGATCATGAAAAGTCAGCAAGGTCCCGGCTCGGGCTACTCGGCAATGCATCGCATCGTAGACCCAGACTAAGAACGAAAGTGGAGTGCTAAACGTCAGGGGATTTTTTATTCGTGCGCGCGAAGCGCGCTCGAATTGAAATTCAGGAAACGAGGTCCTGCATCTCTCGACACGCGGGACTGTACTAGCTTTTCGGACTGAAGATCATGCGGATCACATCCTCTATTGGTACTTCCTCGATATTCAAATCCACGACCTCAAATCGATTGAGAATTTCGGACGCCACGTGGGGAACCGAAGAGCGGGGGATTCGTAGCACAACTTCTTCTGCGCGAAACTCGCTGATGCTGCCAAACGCCTCAAGCGCTTGTTTTTCTACTTCTGCTGCAAATCGAACTGTCAGCACTTTCTCATCCACAAATCGTTCAATAAGTTTCTCCAGAGCGCCGTCGAAGAGGATGGCACCTTTGTCGATAACGATAACGCGCTTACAGAGCGCTTTGATATCATCCATGTAGTGGCTGGTGAGAATGATCGTCGTCTCGTTCAGACGATTGTACTCCTGAATGAAGTTGCGCAACGAGTGTTGTGCCACCACATCGAGACCAATGGTTGGCTCGTCAAGGAATACGACCTGCGGTCCGTGCAACAATGCTCCTATTAACTCGCACTTCATGCGCTCGCCCAGAGACAACCGTCGAAGCTGCACATGCAGTTTGTCGCCAATGTCAAGGATCTCGCACAACGCATTCAAACGTCTCTCATAATCCACCTGCGGAATGGAATACATTTCTTTGTTGAGCAGAAACGAATCGGCGGCAGGGAGATCCCACCAGAGTTGATTGCGCTGTCCCATCACGATCGAGATGTTCTTGCGAAACTCCACCTTGCGTTCCCAAGGAGTGAAGCCCATCACATTTACCTGTCCTTCATCCGGATGTAACAAACCACTGAGAATTTTCAGGGTCGTGGTCTTGCCGGCTCCATTGGCACCCAACATGCCAACGAGTTCGGCCCGTTCTAGCGTGAAGCTTACGTGATCGACGGCGGTGTGTTTGGTGTACTCACGATGGACGATGGATTTCATGGACGCCCATAGACCGGGCTGTTTCTTGTGGCTGGTGAAATTCTTTACCAGGCCTGACACCTGAACGATACTCATGGGTTATACAGTGTTGTCAATTGGCAACGTGTGGTAGATGACTGTGCACAACATCTTCACGCAGTTGTACATCTGCCCGTTGTACTTTTGTTATCATCTCATCTTCAATATACAGAAATGAAATTTGCGGTTCTTACAGGCGGTGGAGATTGCTCGGGAATGAATGCCTTTGTTCGAGGTGTTGTCCGTTGCGCCCTCAACCTCCATCCCACATCGAGTGTCCATGGCGTGATAGACGGTTGGAAAGGTTTAACCTACAACGAATACCGCACTCTTGGGAAGCGAGACGTGGCAGGCCACTCTCATACCGGCGGTACCATCTTGGGAACAGTTCGCGTTCCTGAATTAGCGACCGATACCGATTTACAACGGACAGTGGCTTTGAATCTCCACGACAACCATTTTGATTATCTGTTTGTCTGTGGTGGCAATGGAAGTGTGAAAGCAGCAAATACGATCAACGAAATTGCCAGGGCTGAGAAATTTCGTACCAAAATATTAGTGTGTCCTGGCTCGATTGACAACGATGTCTGTAACAACATCGGAACCAGCATAGGGTTCTATTCAGCACTGGATAAATCACTTGATATGCTGGAATGGATTCGCGATACGGCGAGCTCACACCGAAGGGTATACCTCATTCAGTCCATGGGAAGGGATAGTGCCTATCTGGCATTCTTTGCCGGAATTGTGACCGGTGCTGAGTATATCATTCGCCCCGGTGAGCATGTGGACTATGAGTCGCTCGTCACCATGATCGACGAACGCGATCGTGATACGCGCATCATTGTTGCTGAAGGCTATAAGGAAAGTTTGGAAGAAATAACGAGGAAGCTCGAAGCAATCTTTACCAAGAGAAACATCCACCACGAGATTCGCTCGGTGGATATGTCGTACTTCCAGCGCGGTGGAAAAGCGGCTGTTACCGACATTCTTAGAGCCAGCTGGCTGGCATTCTGGATGGTGTCGGACGCGTTGCAAGGGAAGGATAGTGGTTTTTACAGTGCCTTCTATACCGGACATAATCCCGGAGCTATTCCCTTGGATATTGCCGCCGATGATGACCGCACGAGTCATCAAGACATTCCGCAACTCATAATCGACATGGCCAGAGCATTGCGATAGCGTTGAAGTTGCCGGATACGTAGCGACAACCGTAAAGCTCGAGTTTCGCTGCGGATGATCATATGGCGTGACGAGTATTATTTCGCCGGTAGTCACGTTTACAATACGTACATTAACGAATACAAAAAACGATGCTACAGCAGAACTCCGAATCGGAAGCGTTTCGTTTGGCGCAACAACAGTTGGATGCCTACAACGCGCGAGACATTGATGCCTTTGCGGCGTGTTATGCGGAAGATGTGGAGTTGATGCGCTTTGAAAGTGGGCAGGTTTTTTGTCGCGGGCGAGCCGAACTCTATGAGCGTTATGGAGCCATGTTCGCCTCGCATCCGCTCTTGCATTGTCAGCTCGTGCAGCGAATGGTTCAAGGAAACATTGCCATCGATCAAGAGGATGTGGTCGGCTTAGAAGAGGGAAGGCGCAAGCAAGCCATAGCGATCTACGAAGTCCGGAACTCTCTTATTCAGCGTGCGTGGTTTGTGTAGGTGCCACTCTATTTTCAAAGCATGATGAAACAAGAAGGTTCAGAGCGCGCGACGTCTGCTCGAAGGAAACGGAGTTCAAACGTCGTTGAAACAGGTCAAGTGCTGAGGGTAGAGACGACCTCCGCAAGACATGGCGACTTTTTTGAAAGAGTTTGGGCGTTGGTACGACTCATTCCGCGCGGTAAAGTGACAACCTACGGTCACATCGCTCGTGCTCTTGGTGCTGCCTCTTCGGCACGCATGGTGGGCTGGGCAATGAATGCCTCGCACTCGGCCGAATGGGTGCCGGCTCATCGGGTCTTAAATCGCAATGGCGAACTCAGTGGAAAAATGCACTTCGCCACGCCCACGCTGATGCGAGAGTTACTGGAGGCAGAAAACGTGCAGTTTGACGGAGAGCGAGTGAAGATGAGCGAGCACGTCTGGATTCCTCCGATGAGTGCAGATATATGAGCCAGGGCGATGGCTCTACAGGTTTTTAACCGTTTGAACAGTCGATTGAGTCTGTAGAAAGTTGTTTCTTTCAGCATGCTCAATGATGAGAATCGTTTTGTTCTACGTTCCTCTCAAAATTGCTTGTGGCATAGGACCAGCTCAGCACTTCAACACTGCATTCCCCGGCGCTAAAGCTGAGTTTCAGGACAAAAACCTGGTCTCGATTGCGGCCAAGAGTCAGGGCTGTATTGAACTTCGTGCGTGCATCGTTTTCGTCAGTACACGGAATTGTGCGCGATGACGGTCCCCATTCCTTGATCACCAGGAAACTTCGAACGGGTAACTTCTTCTTCTTATGATGGCGAGGTGTGGCATCGACCACACAATCGTCCACGCCATCGGCGTTAAGGTCTCCGCTAAACTGCATCACTTGCTGGTGAGTGTCTGTCAGCTCTATCTGTATGTCGCCCGTCTTCAAGTGCTGAAAAGTGCGCGCTGGGGCAGTCATCCGGACATCGCCCTGTGCCAATGTATGCCCCTGCATATCCATGATGTGAATGTGCAGCGCGTCTGAGGCTACGAGGGGGGAACATATAATGCCGAGCATCAATGCCACGAAAACGCGAAATGAGCCGTTGCGGCAGCGAGGAAACATGGGGTTCCTCCATTGAATGAGACAAATTGGCGGACGGTGCTAATCGCTAAGAGAGAAGGTTTCATCTCCCGCTGCACTTCGTGACTGCGTGGGTCACGAAATGCAGTCTAGTCACTAGTCTCATTCAAAATACAGCGAACAGAGCACACGCACCAATGCGTCTCCATGTTTTGTAGCCCGGGGTGCCGAGAGTTGCGGAGTATGCGTGATTCGACGGTGAGTCAGGGCAGTAACTGCTCGATATAGCTCAGACCACAAACGAAAAAAGCCATCCGGTGGATGGCTTCATTCAGGAGTAGCGGGGGCAGGACTTGAACCTACAACCTTCGGGTTATGAGCCCGACGAGCTACCAATTGCTCTACCCCGCGATCAATATGAATACAAAGATACGGATGTCCGGGAGATTGAGGGTGATCTTTTTATCGTGCGACGAAAACAGAGAGTCTCAAGCAGAAAAGCTATCGAAAATGTTCGCTTTGCGTCGGAATCGAACCAGCACATCATCTGCGCTCACTAAATTTGCCTCTTCACCAAGATCGATCGTCTTCATGAACATATCACACAACTGGTTATCCGAATTCGTTGACATTAAAAGTAGTCCCGAACAGCTGAGCGATGCCCTGAACATGATGGGTATTGAGGTGGAAGCTGTGCACGACAGACGTAGGATATACGACAATTTTGTTGTCGCCAAAGTACTCTCGAAAATCAAGCACCCAAAAGCTGACAAGCTCTCGGTCTGTCAAGTATTTGACGGCGAAACCGAACGCACTGTTGTCTGTGGTGCAGCTAATGTTGATGCCGAGCAAACCATTGTCTTCGCCAAGCCTGGTGCGATTGTTCCCAATGGAGGTTTTGAGATTTCTGCCCGTGTGCTGCGTGGCGTGGAATCAAACGGAATGATTTGCTCCAAATCGGAGTTGCTATTGGAGGAGACGAGCGACGGCATCTGGATTTTGGATTCCGGGCTGGAGATTGGACAACCAATTGGAACTGCGCTTGGACTTGCGGACGTGATCTATGAAATCAGTATTACCCCAAACCGCGCCGATGCCCTGTCGCATCTCGGCATTGCACGAGTGATTGCAGCCTACGAAAACAAAAAGTGGTCGCTGAACAAAGTCGTAGTCAGCGAATCAGCTCGACCTATAGATGTTGCCGTTGACATTCGCAATACTGATGATTGTGCGCGATACATGGCAAGGGTTGCGCGCAATGTTCGCATGGGGCCGTCCCCAGCGTGGATGCAGCGTCGTCTTGAAGCAGTGGGATTACGTCCGCGAAATGTGGTCGTAGACATCACGAACTACGTTCTCATGGAGTGTGGGCATCCGCTTCATGCCTTCGACTTGGCCACAGTGGAGGGGAATCGCATCGTTGTGGAACATGCCCGGAGTCAGGAGCAATACACGACGCTCGACGGAAAGGACAGAGTGTTGGACGAGAAGTCGCTCATGATTTGTGATCCCGCAAAGCGCTTAGCAATTGCCGGAGTGATGGGTGGAGAAAATTCCTCCATTAAGGACTCAACAACAGATGTCCTCATCGAGTCAGCGTGGTTTGCACCGTCCTCCATCCGTAGAACGGCCCGTCGCCTTGGAATATCCTCCGATGCTTCCTATCGATTTGAACGAGGAACCGACATCAATGCCTTGCCGTGGGCACTGGATCGGGCTGCACAGTTAATGCATGAGCTTGCCGGCGCGGAACTGGATCAGGGCGTAGTGGACGCTTATCCACGGCCTATTGAGCGCCGACAAATGACGCTGCGCTTTGCCCGAGTTTCGACCATACTCGGTTTCGCGTTGGACAGAGAATTTATTCTTGAGCTCTTGCGTCGACTGGATTTTAGCATCGTGACTGAGACCGAGAACGAAGTGCTTCTCGAAGCGCCTAGCTATAGAGTGGATGTGAGCGAGGAGATTTATGTGATCGAGGAGATCGCCATTCTCATGAATTACGACGCGATCCCAATGGTAACGGAGGCTGAGGTTTCCCTAATCGACACTAGCCTTCCCGTTGCATTTCGAGAACCGGCACTCAAGCGGTCAATGCGTCATTCGCTGGCCACTTTGGGATGGCATGAAATCGTGAGTCAGAACCAGGTCGATCCACACACCGAAAAAGTGTGTCATGGAGACGGAGTAGAGCTTGCTAATCCACTTGGCGAAGATCTGTCTATCATGCGTTCGTCGATGTTGGGCTCAGTTGCGCGCATCGTGGCTCATAACTTGAGACAAGGCACGCGCAGTATTCGTCTTTTTGAATTTGGAAAGACATTTCATCGCGCCAGCGATGAGAGTCAAGCGTCCCTCATCGTCTCCGAGCGAGAGGAATTAATACTTGCCGCCTGCGGCGCCGCTCAGGAAACTGAGTGGTACGCAAGGGAGCGCGAGGTTGATTTTTACGACATAAAGGGGGCAGTCGAGAGCGTCGCGCAAGAGTATCATATACCCCTCAGTTTTGAAGCGTCCGATCATCCGCTTTTAAGTGCGCGACAGCTCCGAGTGGTGACGAATGGCGTGAGCGTGGGGGTGCTTGGCGAAGTGGCAAAGAGTATTTGCCGACACTATGATGTGGACAAAAGCATCTATGTAGCCCTGCTAGACGCCTCAGTTTTTGCGGGAGCGGGTGCAGATATGCAGAAATTCAAGAGCGTCTCGGCCTTCCCTGTGATGGAGCGCGATATCGCATTTGCTGTAGAAACAACTGTCCATAGTGGAACAATCAAAGATATCATCGTTCAGACGGGCAGTGCTATCTTGCAGGGCGTTCGGGTGTTTGATGTCTTTGAACATAGCAGCGTCGGACAGGGGAAGAAAAGCGTAGCATTTCGACTGCACTTTTCATCCGACGAACGCACCCTCAGGGACGAGGAAGTGGATGCAGATGTACAGCGCATCATTGCAGCCGTCACACAGCAAACAGGGGCAGCTCTGAGACAATAATCAGAGTTCAACATTTCTTCTTTCAGTGTCCGGGAGCTTAGGTGGAAACAGATCGTTTATTAACTCCGTCCAAGGAAGTTCAAAAAGCCGTTGAGTCACTTTGGCAGGTGATGCGGCGCGCCGGCGATATTATGGCGGCTAAGCAACAGCATGATGCAGACATGCGTCAGCGTATTTCGTTGCTTGAAGCGGAGATCGAATCGAAAACTGAACAGATTGCCACACACGTCGCAACGCTTGAAAGTTGGAAGGGAGAAATAGCCGAGATTGACGATTTGCGAGCGTCCGTAAAGAGCTTGTACGAGAAACTGAACGACGGACAGACCATCCTCCGAGAAAAAGACCAGCGGATAGAACAGCTAGTACAGGAAGCAGAGGGCTTTCGCATCAAGTCGACCGATGCTGAGTCGCTGCGTACGCAACTTCATCGTGCTGAGCAAGAGCTGCTTTCATGGCAGGCGCGCGCTCAGAACCTTGAAGCCTCACTGCAACAACGCTCCGAACAAGTAGCAGACGCCGAGAGCACCTTACGTCGCACACAACAAGAAATGCACGCCGGACGTGAGGCTTCTGCTCAATTAGTCGATACGCTGAAGCAGGAACAGCAGGAAACCGTTCAGACCTTGTCTGAAGTTCGAAAGAGTTTTCAGGAATTAGAGCGAACTCATGATAGCGTCCGTCAAGAAAATTCTAGACTGCAACGTGATCTCGACGAGATCCGCGTGCGTTTGCAGCGACAGGATGATGCCACTCAGGAATATAAGTCTCAGTTAATGGAAATGACCGCTCGAATGTACGAGCGTGAAAAACAGGCATTATTAGCTGAGGAGAAGCTGACCTTGCTGGAGAGCATTGACCGTCAGCAGCAGGAAAATACGGTGGACGACGCCGTGTTGCGTTCTGAGTTAGAAGACTACCGTGCACGTGTACAACAGTTTGAAGAAGAGCTTAAGGTTGTACGTTCTGAAGTTCAGCGAGTAACCGAACAGAGAGACCAGCTCACCTTAGCGGCAGAGCAGTTTCCGGAAAGTCCACTCAGCAAGCTCGCCAGCTCGATTCGCCAGACGGCTGATTATTTGTCCCAAGGTGAGCATGCGTCACCCACATCCGGTTTGAACGCTGCGAGCAAAGAAACTGTTTATGGTATCGTCGATAAACTACGATCGGCGGTCAAACTTCTTGAAAGCGCCGTCGCGTCCTGAGAATCCGACAACAATTCTATGTACGTTGTGTCGTAGTGAAGCGCTTCCAGGCTAAGCCCGGAAGCGCTTCGTGTGAATTGAAATCAGGCACTGAGAGCACTCGATCTTGAGGAATCTTGGCGGTATATGAGGTGCGCTGTTGTCAATCTTCGTTAAGAGGCGTCAAATGGCTGTTAACGGACTTTTTCAGAATCATGTGGACGTGCATTTTCGTCAAGGCAAAATTGTCAAACTCATGAGGTTCATTATGTCATCTCCCTCTCGTCTCCTCGTCATAACGCTGGTAGCCCTTCTTAGCGTGAGTGGAGTGCATGCGCAGTCCTTCAGTATTCAGCAGGGACTGGGTGGACGGCACGGCCATGCACCAAAGCGTCCTAACGTACTTAAGTCCTTACGTCTGAGTGCGTCTCAACGCGAAGAGATCGTGGCCATAGTCAACTCCTTGGCGAATGATACGAGAACACTCCGTCGCAAGAAGGATATGTTGAAAGAAGACTACACGAGCGCATGCCTGAAGGAAAAGCCGGACGAGTCTGAAATGCAACGAATTCGTCAGGATATTCAAAGCACGCAGGCGGAAATCGATGGCATAGCGCTGAAGAAGATGTCGGACATCAAGCAATTATTGACCAAAACGCAAGCCGCAACTCTCGCCGATCTGAGAGCGGAAGAAAGAGATCGCATTGCAGCATTGAACAAGAAAGATCAAGGCGATGTTTCAACCGATACGCATCCGCAGGTTCCGGCCGTTCAGTCATTTAGTGTACAAAGCTGGGCAAGTACAAATGGTGACAAGATCATCGACGCCGATGAGCTCTTTGTGTACCCCGACCGCGACCTTTGGTTAGATCGAAACGCCTTCGGTTCCTTTAGTTTGAGTTCAGACGAAGGGGACGACGATCAAGATCCCTTCAATCAGTTTTTCAACGGTCAAGGTAACGGATTTTCATTCCACATGCCGGACATTCAGCGTTTTCGCCAAAGTCCGGGAAGTGATAACGACGGCGACGACGACTCAAATTTGATGGATGATACTCCATACACCTTGCCCAAGGACAAGTCGACCACTCCAAAGTTGAACGACTCGCAATTGCAAAAACAGCTTGATGATATGCAGCTGAAGTTGCAGAAGCTGCAAAAGGAACTGCAGAAGCGCGATGGACATAAGGATGATAAGGACAAATAAAGACTAGGGCAAGAGGGAAAATCGTACGAAAGACTAAACTCATGTTCCAATAGATCTCAATGAACTATTATGGACAAGCGGTTAAGAGAGAAGCGGGGATTGTAACCCCGCTTTTTCTTTTTCAGTAGTACTACTTTTGTCTTATGCCAAGCCTGTCCTCTATATTGCGCCGCTTTTTCAACCGTCTTGTCCGCCATGAGCGCCATTTTTGACTTTATTCTGCACCTGGATGTGCATCTCAATGCCCTGATAGATAGCTTGGGCGTGTGGATGTACGTTTTGCTGTTTCTGGTTATTTTTTGTGAAACAGGTCTCGTCATCACTCCATTTTTACCGGGCGACTCGCTTCTCTTTGCACTCGGTGCAGTGTGTGCACTTGGCAATCTCCAAGTACTGGTACTGATTCCTCTGCTGATGATTGCCGCTAACACCGGTGACTTTGTTAACTACTTTATTGGCAATAAGTTGGGTCATCGAATTGTTGACCATCCCTCCAAACTTTTCAACAAGCAAAGTCTGCATCGCACTCATGCTTTTTATGAGAAGCACGGCGGAAAAACCATCATTTTTGCTCGATTTATACCGATTGTGCGCACCTTTGCTCCATTTGTGGCCGGGCTCGGAACCATGGGATTTCGTCGATTTGCGATCTTTAGTATTGGTGGAGGAGCTGCCTGGGTTAGTTCTTTTATCTTATTGGGATATTTCTTTGGAAATCAAGAGATTGTAAAAAAGAACTTCGCACTGGTTGTCTTGGCGATTATCGTTATCAGCGTACTACCAGCCATTGTCGAGTTTATTCGACACCGGAAGCAACAACCTCAAACTTGATTCCTTTATGCGCGTTTTCGACGTACAATCGGCGAATAAAACACTACCCCTAGTTCGATCGATAGTTCGAGACATCTTGGGGACAGGGCAGGCCATTCGGCGACTCGTGTATGTGCATGGCCAGGAATCAGACTCCCTTTCAGAATACAAGGACTTAAACGAAAAACTACAGACCTTCATTGGGGAATTGGAAGATCTGGGATGCGTGTACAAGGATTACGATTTTAGCATCGGACTCGTTGATTTTCCTGCACTTATAGACTCGAAAGAAGTGTTCCTCTGTTGGCGTTCTGACGAGGATCACATAGAGTTTTACCATGGCATCCAAGAGGGCTTTTCAGCCAGGAAGAATATACCGGAACAGTATTTTTATCCCGATAGTGGGGAGGAGCAAAGCTCTTTTGGATCTGTCAATGAAAATTTGCAATCCTAGTTAAACCACCGCAAGTACAACTTAGTCTTAGCAGTAGTTCGTTCTGAGAGTTTGTTCCGAGCCGGTCAAGGCCGAAAGCACAGAGACGCATCAGAGTGGAGCAACTGCATATGGAATACTCCTTGGCACTACCGGCTGACGATAAAGCACTGATTGACGAATACGTGCGTGGCGACCGTGATGCGGCTGCAACACGCTTTGTTCGTCAGTATCAACGCTTCGTTTACTCCCTTGCCCTTCGACAGTTATCCAATTCTTACGACGACGCTGACGATGCAGCTCAGGAGGTTTTCATCCGGGCGTTAAAGGGATTGAGTTCGTTTAAAGGCGATAGCACTATTCAGACCTGGCTCTACCGGATAACAATCAATGTTTGCCATACCATGCGAAAACGGCGACGATCGCTGAGTCTATTCAGTGGTGATGACGAGTCGGATCCGGAGTTACCTTCAACTGATGCAACGCCGGAACGAGTTCTGCTCAATAAGGACTTTCAACAACAGTTTGACAAGATTCTGCAGCAACTGCCGGACAAACAGCGAGAGACCTTTTATCTGCGTTACTTTGATGAATTGAGTTATGAGGAGATATCAGAAATGTTAGGCACAAGTATTGGGGGCTTGAAGGCGAACTACTTCCAAGCTGTGCAAAAACTGGCAAAGCTGATACAATCCACAGATTTCCTCGAAAGGAAGGAATAGTATGAATACGGAACGTTTATCTCACGAAGAAATGGAAGCGTTGCTTCCGGACTATGCCTTTGGTCGCTGTTCTACCGACGATGCTCAGCGATTTGAAGCATCTTTGCAGTTCTATGGAGACATTCAACAGGAACTGGCGCAAGTAACAGCGCTGTTTTCGAAAATGCAGACGATGACCTTCCATGAAGACATCGACTATCATACCCGTAATCTGTCTGTGCGAGTAAACGAAGCGCTGCACAAACCAACGCGATCATCTGCGTTCATCTGGATGCGTCGCTTAGCCCCTGTGATGCTAGTGGCGGGCGCTGTAGTTTTGTTTGTGATCAATCGTCCGATAAAAGTTGATAGTGACCAGAGTTTTGATGATGAACTTGCCGGCTTGCTGACCAAAGATTCCAGTGCGTTTGTACTGAGTCAAAACACGACCGACGATAGTGCCTTGCCCGTGGCTTTGGTGGCGCATGACTTTAGTCCCGGTACCATCAGCGCCGCTCAGGACGGAGATCAAATTGAGGGTCTTATGGCCGAAACAATCGTCCGCGCATCAAGCACCGATGTTGATTCGCTGTCGACCGACGAACAGCAAAATGAAGCGCTCGATTTAATGAACAGCGTGGATATTCAGGACATCGAGCAACAAATTCAGGAGGTTGAAAATGGGAATGGTTAAGCGCCTTGGAATGACGATCGTGATTGCATTGTTGCTGCACACGGTGCCGGCCGGGGCTCAGGGATTTGCTCCCAAAGGTGGTCCTGACGTCGATCGCATCAAGAATCGCATCCTGGAAATGAAGTCGAAAAAACTGGTCGAGCTTCTGCAATTGAGCGGTGACCAGAAGACAAAGTTTCTCAGTGTGTACGAGGCCGGACAGCAGAATATTGATGATGCGAAGAAGTATCTGGACGCAGCCATCCGCAAACTGAATAAGGTACTCAAGGAAGGATCGGATGTTGATATCTCAACCGCGACCGACGAGGTGATGTCGAATTACGACGCCTTGGTTCGTGCACAAAAGGCGCGCATCACCGAATTGAAGCCGCTGCTCAACGTCGAACAATACGCGAAGCTCACCATGTTCGAAATTCGTTTCCCCGACGTTCTGCAGCGCATCATCATGCGGCGCGGCTTGTTGAACAATAGTGAACCTCCTAAAGAGTAATCGATACCTACCCCATAATTGATCCGCAGTCGATTGACGATTGGTTCTTTCTCACGAGGATCCGAAAATGCGGACAATAAAAAAGGCTGTCGCGATCGACTGCCTCATAAAACAACAATAACGTCGTCCCATCCTTCTATTCCACAGTAACGCTCTTCGCAAGATTACGTGGCTTGTCAACATCGCATCCTCGTTTCACGGCAATCGAGTATGCCAGAATTTGCAAGGGGATTGACGCTAGAATTGGAGACAGGTAACTGTGAGAGTTGGGAATGTACACCACGTGATTAGCCAAACGTTGTATCATGGTGTCACCCTCGCTGGCGATGGCAATCACTTTTCCACCACGAGCCCGAACTTCCTCAATATTGGATATGATTTTGTCGTAGATCTCATCCTTAGTCGCAATACACACTACAGGCATATTCTCGTCGATTAAGGCAATCGGACCATGCTTCATTTCCGCAGCGGGATAGCCCTCGGCATGGATGTAGGAAATCTCTTTCAGTTTCAACGCACCTTCCAGAGCGACAGGGAAGTTTACACCGCGACCAAGGTACAGAAAGTTGGTTGCGTTCACATACTCGTCGGCTATCGCCGTGATTTTATCCGCGTGATCCAGAATGTGTTGAATCTTCTCGGGAATGAGCGAGAGCTCTTCGGCAAAAGCTTTTCCTTCAGTCATTCCTAAGTTTCGTTGTCTGCCGAGATACATGGCTAAGAGCGACAACACAGCAAGCTGTGACGTGAAAGCCTTCGTTGACGCTACACCAATCTCCGGGCCTGCGTGCAAATACACCCCGGCATCAGTTTCGCGGGCGATTGTGGAGCCCACAACGTTGACCAATCCAATTGTTGTTGCGCCCTTCAACTTTGCTTCTCGAAGAGCAGCCAAGGTGTCGGCCGTTTCACCAGACTGCGAGATTCCAATCACCACATCGTCTTTGTAAATAACCGGATTGCGATAGCGAAACTCCGAGGCATATTCTACCTCAACCGGTATTCTGGCGAGTTGTTCAATAAGATATTCACCAACCAAGGCGGAATGCCATGAGGTGCCGCAGGCGGTGAAAATCACCCGCCGAGCTGAACTCATGATATTGGCTACCGTATTCAAACCTCCGAGCTTGACATTCCCGTCTTGTAACAAGAGCCGACCCCTTATGGAATCTTTGAAGGTGCTTGGTTGCTCAAAAATCTCCTTCAACATGAAGTGCTCGAAATTTCCACGTTGAATCTGCTGAAGATTGAATTCCAAGTCATGGATCTCGGCACTGATTTGCTGGTTCTTTATGGTCTTGGTCGTGTATCCGTCGCGAGAAAGCACCGCCATCTCATCGTCGTTCAAATAAATGGCCTTCCGCGTATGCGCAACAATAGCTGAGGCGTCTGAGGCAACCAGATACTCACCATCGCCAATTCCTAAGACGATGGGGGAGCCACGTCGAGCAACGATAATTTTATCCGGTTCGTACTCCGAAATGATAACCAGTCCAAAGGTTCCCTGAACTTCGTTGAGAGCCAGTCGAACGGCGCGTTCCAGATCGTGCACACGATCGTAGATAACACCGATAAGCACTGCGAGCACCTCCGAGTCGGTGTCGCTCTTGAAAGTTAAGCCCTTCTCAAGGAGTTGCGTCTTTATTCCAGCATAGTTTTCAATGATACCATTGTGAATCAACGCAATTTTTCCTGAGGCATCGGTGTGAGGATGCGCATTCACATCGTTTGGAGCCCCGTGCGTAGCCCACCGTGTATGACCAATAGCTAAGGTGCCTTGAAGGAGCGAGTAATCGAGTCGCTCTTCTAGTTCCACAACCTTGCCTTTGCACTTCTCCACGACCAAACGACTGTCCTTCAATACCGCAAGTCCTGCGGAATCGTATCCTCGGTATTCAAGCATTTTCAAGCCTTCGACCACCAGATTGGCTGCTTGCTTGTTTCCGATATATCCAACAATTCCACACATATTGTCTCCTCCGGAGGTGAATTGGCACTGAGCGTTTTGGCATCACATTGGCGCAAGCCTCATCAAAGGCTATCGCATGTTCTCTTAACGTATTTTCGGTACAGCAATTGTGCCATTCTTGTAGGAAAACTCCGCTAGTTGCACAACAACCGCATTTTCGAGCATTTTAAAGCCACCGACCCCGGCTCCATTGCTGATCATCGAGAAACACAGTCTTTCCCCATCCCGTGTACGAACATAACCACTAAGAGCGCTAACATTGGCATGGGTACCGGTTTTTGCGTGAGCATTACCCTGTGCGGCGGTACCGATCATTCTTCGGTGCAGGGTACCGTCCACACCTGCTATCGCCATTGTATTGTAAAACACCCCGGAGAAAGGTTGTTCGGACAGTGAACGCAAGAGGTTGAGCTGGGTGCTGACAGAGGTTTTGTTGCGACGCGACAATCCGCTACCATCGTACAATACACAGCCATCGAGGGGCACGTGAGCAGAATCTAAAATCGTGCTGACCGTCTTGAAAGCATTGACGTTGCACTGCTGATTACCACAGCAGCTGGCACCGACCAGCTTCATGATGTGCTCGGCTACAAAGTTGTCTGAATTCTTATTGACAGGACTTAGCAAGTCGGTTAACGGACGCTGCACTTCGCTCAGTACGACGGCATTCGTTGGGGCTGCTCCGGACCGCACTGTGCCACTAATGCTTAAGCCCTCTGCTTGCAAGCTCCGGTACAACACTCCGGTGGCAACTAAGTCCGGACGGCGCATCTCGTAACTAAACGATTGGGTAGAATTCCTGGCAGCTGTGCCACTGAGATAGAAGTCCTGTGTTCCATCCGATTGCATAGCGCTGGACACTCGTATTCGCGCCGCCTTCACCGTGCTGTGCGAGCGACGTGATGCAGAAGATTTCACAGACTTCTTCGACTTGCCGGAGGATGTTTTTTTCGCAGACTTCGTTCCATGGGATGATTTTGCACGATACACAATCATATCGCCCACTGCAAAGGGAACCGAGTACTCCGGGAACTCGGGCACGATCTCTGTATGGGGATTTTGCTTCGCACCCGCGTTGCGGCTGCGAAGTGATGAATGACTTGGCTTCGAGCTTTTATACACTGATGGATGAGATGACTTGCGAATAGACTTGCCGGACGATTGGTGAAATGACTTCGGAGTGGGCTTGTGAGTTGATTGTCGTTTTGATGTCGGCTGCGTGCGCGGGGCTTGCCCGCGCGTAAGAGGAATCTTTTTTGAACCCACTTGGCCGGAGCTCTTTGTTAATCCCGGCTTTGGTGTTTGAGCAGCCTTCGATGCCTTGACCTTAGGAGTTTCCGAAGCTGCATTGCGGATTGAGACGTGCAGAGCCGTGGATGGCGGAATAGTCTGCACGTGGGGAACTCCACTGCTATTGGTGCTGACCAACACCGTTACAATGTTTCGGTTGATGCCAAGCGCACTGATGGGGGCAAGAGCCTCCATTCGTTCTTTATCGCCACTATATCGCTGTCGGTCAGATTGGTCGTCAAAGAACGAGGCGTCGGCAACTACGTCTCCACTGATGGATTTTATACCCTTACGACGGACGTTTTCGGCGAGCGATTCGACGTCGGTCACAGTTAGCAGACAATCTCCATGACCCTTCAAGTACAGATTACCGTGCAGCACAGAATCTTTCGAAATCGTGCCATCATACAACACTTGCGTTTTTACCGTGTAGTCCGAACCCAAAACTTTCATTGCTGCAAATCCATAGAAGAGCTTGGTGGTTGAGGCAGGTGTCAGCGCCTCGTGCGCATTGTATTCGAACAAAGCTTGTTTGCGATCCAACGAATAAATACTGAGTCCGACCTTTGCTTTGGAGTAGATCTTCGAGTGAATTATGGTGCGAAGATTCGCAAGAAGCTCCTGATAATTGGCAGCGCTATCAGCCTTCGACACACGTTCCGTAGTTGGCTGAACCGAGGAGTCGGCTTCGATTTCCTGCTCTTGAGCATACAGCAGGCGAGGTACACACAAGGCGCAGAGAAAGACAATCAGGGGTAGTACGTGACGATAATGCTGCGGTAATACTCTCTGCACGCGGATGAATCCTATCTCGTTAAATCGTTATAAAACACAAAGGCCATGAGCGCCAACAGCGCAAAAAAGCCTATTTGTTGGAAAGCCATTTTCACTTTGTCGGGAACTTCACGTTTGGTGACTCCCTCGATGATGATGAAGACCAGGTGTCCACCATCAAGCGCCGGAATGGGTAAAATATTGAGAACGGCTAGTGTCACTGATAAGGTGGACATAAACACCAGAAAAGTCGCGAGTCCATTTTGGGCCGATTGTGTGGCGGTCTTTGCAATGGCAAGCGGACCACCCAGTGATTTCTTTGCGGAAACTTGACCCTTTATGATCATCCCAACCATATTTAAAAAGGCCGAGCTGAAACTCTTCATTTGGCGGAATCCGACTGCCACAGCCTCGAACACTCCGTACCGTGTTGTGACTATTTTGCCCGTTGTGATGGTCACGATTCCTACACCAATCGTTCCCGCAGCAGAGGGAGCACATTCCATATTCACGAGATCTCCACCTCGCCGAACTTCAAAATGTAAAGGTCTGCCAATGTTTGATCGCACGGAATCCTGAAACTGCTCACTGGAGTAGATCTGGGCTCCTTGAATACTCAGCACCGTATCGCCGGGTGTAAATCCACTTGCCTGGGCCGGCGTTCCGGGCTCTACGGCTTCGATGTACGTTCGAGATCCATCAGGAAAGAGTCCGTGAAAATCCTTCGACTCGAGGAAGGTCGTGATATCCGTCGCCTTCACGGGTACAACCGTTTGCTGACCTTGGCGAAGCACCACGATGGAGAGATCATGCCCAATGTTATCCAACATCAGATCCCGCTCGAAGTCTTGAAAATTGTCAACCGCTTTGTTGTTCACGCTGATGACTTCATCACCGGATCGAAAGCCTACTCGTTCGGCAAAAGAATTGTGCTTGACGTAGGCAATGGTTCGTGTTGCCAACACTGTTTTCCCATTCACCACATTCAGTCCAACCAAAATGACAAGTGCCAACAGCAGATTCATGATGACGCCTGCCGAGATCATAAACATCTTTGCCCACGTGCCTTTGGCTCGAAACTCCCAAGGCTGAACGGGTTTGTTCATGAATTCGGTTGTCATACTTTCGTCCACCATCCCAAGAATGCGTACGTAGCCGCCAACCGGCAGTAGAGACAATCGGTAGTCGGTACATCCCTCACCGTCCCAATTCGGATCTAGCTTTCCGAAGCTGAATCCATCTTTTCGATTCCAGCCGAATAAACGTGGGCCCATGCCAACGGCGAACACGTCGGCACGCGTCTTGGTGAGTTTAGCCGCGAGGAAGTGTCCCAACTCGTGTATCACCACCAAAGGAAAGATGGCGAGTATGAAGTATACGGTATTCGTTAAAAATGCTTCCATAAATCTAGTTAGTCCGGTTAGGCCTGGGTATGTGTTGCAATTGTCTGTGGCACGTACGCTTCTGCAAAGCGTCGCGTCTCGGCATCGGCATCAATGATTTGAGCAAGAGACGGATGATCCAGTACAGGCATTGCATTCAAGCTGGCAGAGACGACGCGTGCTATGTCTCCGAAACGAATGCTCCTTGACAGGAATCTCCCGACAGCCACCTCGTTTGCCGCGTTGAGAATGGCCGTTGCGGTTCCACCACGTTCCAAAGCTTGAAACGCCAGGGGAAGACAGGGAAATTTCTCGGTATCCGGGGCGAAGAAGCTTAAGGTCTTGATCGTCCGTAAATCCAATCGTGCAAAGGTTGTAGGGGTACGTTCCGGATAGTTTAGTGCATAGTGTATCGGTAAGACCATAGTCGGTAGCCCGAGTTGTGCCTTTACCGAACCATCAACGAACGTCACCATCGAATGTATAATGCTCTGCGGATGCACCACTACGTCAATCCGTGAGGGCGCAATGTCAAAAAGCCAACGAGCTTCGATCACCTCCAAACCCTTGTTCATCAAGGTTGCGGAATCGATAGTGATCTTCGAGCCCATCGTCCAATTGGGATGACGTAAAGCCTGCTCCACCGAGGCATTCTCGATCTCGTCTGCTGTGGCTTCTCTAAAAGGTCCTCCGGAGGCGGTAATCGTCAGCGACTCAATGGACTTGGGATCTTCGCCCACCAAACACTGCAGTATCGCACTGTGCTCGCTGTCTACTGCAATGAGTTGCGCGCCATGCTGCGAAGCAGCCTGCGTAATCAACTCCCCAGCACTGACTAAACTTTCCTTGTTGGCTAAGGCAACAGTCTTGCCTTGTCGTACCGCTGCTACCGTCGGTTCCACACCAGTGAAGCCAACGAGAGCGGAAATAACGAGGTCGTTCGCTTTTGTCGACGCCGCCTCTAACAATCCCTCACGTCCAACTAGAATTTCGCCTTTGAAATTGCTGAGAGCGCGAAAGCGAGGCACTGCCTGCTCATCACCGATAACCACTCCACGCACTTGGTGTTGTTGTACTTGAGCTGCAAGCAGCTCTACGTTGGAGTTGGTGGTCAAATACTCGAGATCGATGTCGGGATGATGCGCAGACAGCACGGCCAGACTCTGAGTGCCAATCGAGCCGGTAGAACCGAGTATGCTGAGTGTTCTGCGCATCGTATCCTTTCGATAACCCACAATTTAGCCTAATTGCCGCAATGGCAGGGTTTCCGGCTCTTGATTTTCCCGACGCATGCTCGTGCTAAGCAGTGTTTGAGCGGACAGCTACCTCGAGCACGTGTAGAAGGTGCGATACTATGCGATTGAGTACGCTACGAGACAAAGTGGATCAGGTGGTCGTTAGAAAGCGTACATTGGAGTGGCCAAACAAGTCCATCAGCTTTTCGGCAGTTTCTTGATTGAGTGGCAGCATCACATTGGTAGCATGGTATTGCATATGCGGAACGCCGTTACGATGGATGTGAAAGGCAACCGATACCCCTTTCGAGCCGGAGTCGGTGCATAACGCTTTGAGTTGTTCCAGGCTCTGATGTTCGATGCTTTCATCCAGGCGCAGTGAATAGCCGCGAGCATATTTAGTAATCGCATTTTCGACTGACACCACGTCATCGGTGGTAATCTTAATTTGTCCGTCATCCTTGAGATCTGCCTTACCGCTCAAGACAACGATCGATCCATCGTAAATCAAATCTCTGAACTGAGCGCAGGCTTCTGACCAAAATATCACCTCACCCTTAGCACTGAGATCTTCTATCGTTGCAAAGGCTATTTGTTTTTCACGCTTGTCCAAGCGTGTTCGCACACCACTGAGGAGCCCGCATACTCGAACACTTTTGCCGATGAGTGGTGAATCGTTCTTCGAGAGCAGCAAGTTGGCAAAAGAGGCCACTTGCAAAGCGTAGCGCTGCAAAGGGTGACCGCTGATGTAAAAGTTTAGGTACTCATATTCTTTATCCAATCGTTCCGATTCCGTCCATGCCTCGACATCCGGGAGTTTTGGTTCCACCACTGTGCTCTCGGAGTCCTCACCAAAGAGCGAGTCCATGGTGCTGTATTTCGAGTCGTTCACTTGCTTGGCCCACTCGAGCGCGTAATCTATTCCGGCAAACAATTGAGCACGGTGGCCGGCATTGAGTGAGTCGAAGGCTCCTGCTGCAACCAGCGCTTCGAGTGCACGCTTGTTGACGAGTCGGATGTCAACACGAGCTACAAAATCATAAAACGTGCGGAATGGTCCTTCATCGCGTGCCTTGATTATGCTCTCCACAGCCGGTACGCCAAGGTTCTTGATGCCTGCCAATCCAAAGACGATGGTGTGCCGATCGGGGAGTGCGGAAAAACTGATTCCGGATCTATTCACATCCGGCGGCAGCACTCGTATGTCAAAGCGCTTGGCCTCTTCCATCAAGGCCGTAATGCGGGTGAGGTTGTTGATGTCGTTCGTCATGTTGGCGGCAAGAAACTCTGCGGTAAAGTGTTTCTTGAGCCACGCTGTTTGGTAGGCTAGGTATGAGTAGGCAGCTGAGTGCGACTTATTGAATCCGTAATCGGAAAACTTTTGAAAGAGATCAAATATCTGAGACGCTGTTTTTTCATCGATGCCGGCGTGTTCTGCAGAGCCCTTCACGAACACGCTTCGTTGCTCTGCCATGGCTTTGGCATCTTTCTTCCCCATGGCGCGACGCATCATGTCTGCCTGAGCCAAGCTGAAGCCGGCCAAATCTTGTACCAACTGCATCACCTGCTCCTGATAGGCAATGATACCGTAGGTGTTTTCCAAGCGACGCTCCATGAGCGGGTGCAAGTAGCTAATGGGCTGGCGTCCGTGCTTTCGTTCAATAAAGTCCGGGATACTATCCATTGGCCCCGGACGATAGAGGGCATTCATTGCGGTGAGCTCTTCCAGGTTCTTTGGTCGGAGAGCCCGTAAGTACTCAGTCATTTTGTCCGACTCAAACTGAAAGATTGCCATCGTCCGTCCCTGCGCGATCATGTCGTACACCGATGCGTCGTCAAAGTCAATGGCGTCGATATCGATCTTCACTCCATGATTCCGCTCCGCTTGTTCTATGGTACGGTCGATGATTGACAACGTCGCCAAACCCAGGAAGTCCATCTTGAGCAAGCCGGCAGACTCAAGATCCTTCATGGTGTACATCGTCGCTTCGGCCGTGTTAGGACCCTTGTAAATCGGTACGTAGTCCGTTACCGGACCCGGAGTAATCACCACACCGGCGGCATGCGTCGACGCGTTGCGCGCGAAACCCTCGAGCACAGTGGCGTACTCGATCATTTGCTTGATCTTTGGATCGTCCGTATCAGCCACCCAGCGTAAATCGGGGAGCTTGAGTGCGTCGGTTATCGGCGTCACTCGACCCTGAACCACTGGTATCTTCTCCGTAATGGAGTTGATCACCGACAAGGGAATGCCAAGCACTCGCCCCACATCCTTGATCACCGCCCGCGGTGCCAGGGTTCCAAATGTGATGATTTGCGCTACGGATTCCGACCCATACTTTTCACGAACGTAGTCGAGCACGACGTCTCGCTTTTCGTCACTAAAATCCACGTCAATATCCGGCATGGATACACGATCGGGATTCAAGAATCGTTCGAAAAACAAATCAAATTTCAGGGGGTCGATCTTTGTGATACCTAAAGCATAGGCAACAAGTGATCCGGCAGCCGATCCACGACCAGGTCCTACGCTCACGCCACGTTCTCGAGCCGCTCGGATAAAATCTTGAACGATGAGGAAGTATCCGGCATAGCCCATTCGCTTGATGACAGACAGCTCGAACTTTGCTCTGTCCATTACCGCGGGAGTCACTGTTCCGTAGAGCTTTTCGGCTCCCTGCATCGTTAACTCTTCCAGATACTCGTCTAAATCTTGTGCCTTGGACTCAGGCGGGATGGGGAACACGGGCATCTTGAGGTCTGACTTCAGATCCACTGCGCATTTTTCGGCGACTTCCAAGGTGTTTTCAACAGCATCGGGATGACTCTTGAACAACTTCTTCATCTCGGTCTGCGTCTTGAAGTACATCTCCGGCACTTTGTACCGCAGCTTCGTCACATCAACCATCCCCGCCGTTGCGGCACTTACATCTTTAATCATCAAGTGCACGTTGTGCGGAATGGCGTGCTCCTTGCGTATGTAATGACAATCGTTGCTCACGATCATCTTTATGCCAAGTTCCTCGGCGATGCGAGGGACACCTTCGAGCACTGCCGCATCTTCGGGTAACCCGTGATCCTGCAATTCCAGATACCAATCGTCTCCAAACTGTTCCTTAAACCACAGCGCATTGGCACGAGCGGTGGCGTAGTCACCACGTACTAGCGGCTCGTTAACCACCCCCGCAAGACAGGCGGAGAGTGCAATGAGACCCTCCTTGTACTGAACCAGTAACTCTCGGTCAATACGCGGTTTGTAATAAAAGCCTTCGGTATGACCCAGCGACACGAGCTTCATGAGGTTCTTGTAGCCTATGTCGTTCTTGGCCAAAAGAACAAGGTGGTTATAGTTCCGTTGGTTGCTGGCCTTTTTGGTGGCCAGTTTGTCAAATCGAGAACCGGTTGCTAGGTACACCTCGCACCCGATGATAGGTTTGATGCCTGCCTTCTTAGCCTTCTTGTAAAATTCGTTGCAGCCGAACATCACGCCATGATCCGTGAGGGCAAGGGCGGACTGATTATCTGCTACCGCCGCCTGAATCAGCTGATCCGGTGTGCACGCAGCATCTAGCAGCGAGTAGTGTGTGTGATTATGAAGATGTATGTAATCCGACATGAGCTATCCTGAACGCAGAGAGACCGCTATTAATCACCGTTGGTGTATGTGACGGTCGGGTTTGAAAGGATTGCGAATTTACGGGGTAGAGGGAGCGGAGCGGACTGAACTTATCAACAGTTGGCTTGACGTACAACAGATGCGGTCGGAAGTGTTTTGAGTCCGATGGCTTCCTTGCACGACTCGTATATTTGATCAAGAGTTCGTTCTGGTTTTTCATTGAGGACCACGGGTGCAAAGTGTAGATGTTGTGATCGTCGGAGCAGGTGGAAAAGTGGCCGCAGCCTGCGCACAGTTGTTTTTACAGCAAACCGATTGGAGTTTGGCGCTGCTCAGTTCACGCGAGATCGACCCAACGCTTGTCGATCCCATGCGTGTGCAACGCTTGTCCGTATCAGCGTTGGACTTTTCAGCCGTACGCGAAGCGTGCGTGAATTTGAGACCCAAAGTCATCATCAACGCCGCGGCTATGACTAACGTTGATGCCTGTGAAAGCGATAAACAGCTGGCGCAAAATCTGAACGTGAAAGCTGTTGAAAACATCGTCCGAGCCTGCCGCATTGTGGGTGCTCATTTAATTCACTATTCGACCGACTACATTTTTGATGGCAAGAAGGGACCCTATACAGAGGACGACACACCGCATCCGCTGAACTATTACGGAAAGACTAAACTAGGCGGTGAAAATGCGATTCTGAGTTCTGACATTTCGGCTACGATTCTACGCACCAACATTGTGTATGGTCGCGCACCCGGAGTGAAAACAGATTTTGTGACCTGGGTTCGCGATAAGTGTAGAGCGGGGGAGCGCATTACGATAGCGCAAGACCAATGGGGAAATCCAACCTTATGCGACGATTTAGCACTCGCTACGATGCGTGTGATTGAAAAAGGGCGCACCGGTGTGTACAACATTGCCGGTGCTGACTACCTTGATCGATACGACTTTGCTCTTCGTATTGCCGAGTTCTTTGGCTTGCCTACCGACACTGTGGTACCGGTGCAAACCGTGGAGTTGACTCTTGCTGCTCGCCGACCACTTCGGGCAGGCCTTATAACCCTCAAAGCGGAGACAGATTTGGCGATGAAGCCGACCACGATAGCACAGGGCCTCATGGTGTATCCGCGAGAATCTGTCGTAGCCAAACATACGCCGAAACGTCAGGGTGTCTAGACCGCAGTACGAGTCGAGCTGATACAGCCGGCAGAGTAATTCCTACACACGAATCGTTCACGCCACTTCGCCAACCATTCATGAAAGCTATTCTCAGTCCCTCCGGTATGAAGCAAGCTGACCTTGCTGCCATGCAAATTCTGGATATCAGCTCATGGCAACTTATGGAGCTCGCCGCCCGCGCTGCGTCCGATGTTGTCGTGAAACTGCTAAGTCGTCCGTCGCGAATATTGGTTCTTTGCGGAATGGGAAACAACGGCGGCGACGGTTTTGCCATGGCACGCATGCTTGCGGCGATACATAGAGTGACCATTGTGTGGCTGGGGGATTGGGACTCCATGTCGGCCGAAACTCGTGATAACGCAGAGCGCTGTCGCGCCATGTCCTTAGCCATGTACGCGGCTCATTCCACGGAGGCGCAAGCGCTGCTGCACGGGCAACCATTTGACGTGATTCTTGACGCACTCATCGGTATCGGCGGTTCGCACGTGCTTCGTGAACCGGTTATGCACCTCCTCGAACAACAGCAGTCCATGAAGGCTCTGCGTATTGCGGTCGATATGCCCACCGGCTTGAATGGACAAAGTGGTGAAGCTCATCCCGGATGTTTTCAAGCAGATCACACCATTAGCATGGCCTGTCGAAAAACAGGAATGTGCCTTGACGCCGGACCACGTGTCTGCGGTACCGTACACGTTGTCGACATCGGCATTCCATGTTCCATCCTCGAGCGTTATGCGGAGTTTTGGACTGCGGACAATGCGCTGATGCAGCGTCTCTTCACTCCGCGAGAGCGCAACAGTTCAAAGTTTGACTATGGTCGGCTCTGTATTGTGGCAGGCTCTCGAAACATGCCCGGTGCCGCTGCCCTCTGTGCCAATGCCGCGATACAGAGTGGTGTAGGAATCGTTGATCTCTGCGCGCCGGTCTTTCATGCTGCGGTTGCACCGGAAATTTTGCAGACCCACTGCGGACAACACGAGCTTGAGTATTTCACCGAGCAAGAGCAAGAAGAGCTGTTAGAGCATTGCACGAAAGCTGATGCGGTGGTGTTAGGCTGTGGCGGCGGTTCAGCAGAAGCGACGACTCGCGTCTACGCGTATCTGCTGGAAAACATTCCGGAAACCACTCCGGTGGTCGTAGATGCCGACGCCCTACGGGCAATACCTCTTCTGCGCCGCGATCGCCGACTTTGTATCATCACACCTCACGCCGGTGAGTTCCGTCATCTTGCTCCGGAAGTAAGCACACTGGAACAGAGACGTGAATTTGCCGAACACCGCGGGTACACCCTGGTCTACAAAGCTCAGCCCGTGGAAATTCATTCGACAAAGCGCTGCGCCTGGAATCTCAATGGGAATCCCGGAATGGCTACCGCGGGAAGTGGCGATGTACTTGCCGGAGTGATGGGGGCCATGCTTGCACGCTGTTGGAAAAATGTGGAAGGAGCGACACTCGAGGAGCGACTTTTTAGCTGTAGCTCGGGAGCCGTTTACCTTCATGCCGCAGCCGGAGATTGGGCCGCTTCTCACTACGGTCAGGAGTCGATGACCGCTTCACACGAAATCGAAGGTCTCGCTCCGAGCTTGATGGCCATGCTTGAGAGAGGTAACCGATGAAAGTTCCCGGGAAGTGGAAGCGCAGCATTCCGGTTATCGTGTATAGTCTAGCAATCGTTATCGAATCCGCGCAGTCAAAAGCTCCGGTTCCGGATCTGGGTTTTGAAATGCAGGATAAGCTTTACCACCTTGCGGGATACACGCTCTATGGTCTTCTTCTTACGTACGCGCTTCGCGCAACTTCGTGGCATTGGAAGAGGGTGGTGATGTTTACGTTGCTCATCGGAGCGCTGTTTGCAGCCAGCGACGAATGGCACCAATACTTCGTTCCAGGACGCAGCTGCGATATCTTCGATTGGATTGCGGATGTATGCGGACTGACCGTATCATGTGCTCTCTCCACTCTGTATAACAAGCGATCAACTGCACATGAATGAATCTTTTGACCTGGTTGCTGAGTGTCCCAATAGCTCCGCCCGCGCCGGGGTGTTGCACACGGATCATGGTGACATCCTTACACCGATATTCATGCCCGTGGGAACGCAGGGAGCGGTAAAGGCCATCGACCATCGCTCTCTTCTTGAAGTTGGAGCGCAGATAATACTTGGGAATAGCTACCATCTCTATTTACGACCGGGTTTGGAGTTACTGAAGCACTTCGGCGGACTTCACCGCTTCATGAATTGGACGAGGCCCATACTTACAGACAGCGGTGGGTATCAAGTGTTCTCATTGCGCGATTTACGGACCCTGCGAGAAGACGGAGTAGAGTTTAAGTCTCACATCGATGGCTCGAAACACTTCTTTAGTCCGGAAGGCGTGATTTCAATTCAACGCCACATTGGTTCCGATATCATGATGTGCTTCGACGAATGCACGCCGTATCCAACAAGTCATGCCGATGCGGAGGCTTCGATGCAAACCACTCTGCATTGGGAACAGCGCTGCCTGCAGGCCCATCGGAGAGTGGACGTAATGTACGGACATCGACAACTGCTCTTTGCTATCGGACAGGGAAGTGTGTATCCTGATTTACGACGCTCGTGCATGGAAGAACTGGTAGCGATGGACTTTGATGGCTACGCCATAGGAGGACTGGCTATTGGCGAACCGTTGGACGAGATGTACGACATCGTTGCAACGTCGACCGACGTCATGCCCAAACACAAAGCCCGATACTTAATGGGCGTTGGAACTCCGCAAAACATCCTCAATGCCATTGAACTCGGCGTGGATATGTTTGATTGTGTGATGCCCACTCGGAATGCTCGAAACGGAACCGTGTTTACCACAACCGGTAAGCTTAACGTAAAGAATGCAGTATTGAAGGACAACACGGAAGCAATCGATGCCGGTCTTGACAATTACGCCAGCGCCAATTTTAGCAGAGGCTATCTCCGGCACCTCTTTATGACAGGCGAAATACTGGGGCTTCAACTGGCAACGATGCAGAATCTGGGATTTTACCTCTGGCTCAGTCGCACCGCTCGCGAGAAAATACTGGACGGCAGCTTCCGTCAATGGAAACAGGATTTCCTTGCTCGCTATTATCCGGATCGCTTGTGACCGGAGAGGCCGGCGAGTCTGGACGCGTGTAAACACTGCAGCTTCGCGTGCCACTGCGTATTTTTGTGATCCTTTGTACAAACCAATACTCAAAAGAGAATTCGATTATGCATGCAGTATTTGCATTTATGCCACCTCAGGGTGGCCAGGGCGGCGATCCGGGTGGACAGATGGTCTCGACGCTCATCATGTTCGGTACACTGATCGTCGTGTTCTATTTCTTCATGATTCGACCCCAATCAAAAAAGCAAAAAGAGCTCAAGAATATGCTGGACAATCTTCAGCGCGGTGACAAGGTCATTACCACCAGTGGTATCCACGGATCGGTGTCCGACATCGATGAAGAATCCAAGACGGTGGTGCTGAATGTGTCGGATAATACGAAGATGAAGTTCGACAAGGCCTCGATTGCCGTAGTGGTTAGTAAGTAATGCCGCACACTAAGGACTATTCTTATGGCATTTAGCTTTGACACGATAGAAGACGCATTGAAGGATTTAGCGGTCGGCAAGTTTGTTGTTGTGCTCGACGATGAGGATCGCGAGAACGAGGGCGACTTGATTTGCTCTGCACGTCACTGCAGCGTGGAACACGTGAACTTCATGTCGCAATATGGTCGCGGTCTCATCTGTGTAGCTCTCAGCAGCGAGAGAGCACATGGTTTGGACTTGGAGCCCATGGTTCAAAAGAATACTGCACTACACGAAACAAATTTTACGGTATCGGTTGACTACGTGCACGGCACTACCACCGGCATCTCGTCGCCGGATCGCAGCGCCACCATTCGCGCGTTGGCCGATTCGACATCAAAACCTGAGGACTTTGGTCGGCCGGGACACATTTTTCCAATCGTTGCCGTCGATCAGGGAGTTCTTCGCAGAACCGGTCATACCGAAGCAGTGGTAGACCTTTGTCGTCTAGCCGGTGTCGGAGACGTAGGCGCGTTGTGTGAAATCGTGCTTGAGGATGGCACTATGGCTCGTGCACCGCAGTTGTTTGACTTTGCCAAGCAACATGGCCTGCGCATTATCACGATAAAAGATCTCATTGCCTACCGTCTTCAAACGGAACAGTGTGTGTGTTTGAGTGCAGAATCCACGTTGAAAACTGAGTATGGCGAGTTTCTGTTCAAGGTGTACAATACAACGAAGGACAACAAGGAACATGTAGCCCTTATTAAAGGTAGCTGGTCGCCCGACGAACCCATTTTAGTTCGCGTACATTCCGAATGTATGACCGGCGATTTATTCCACTCGTTGCACTGCGATTGTGGAGCCCAACTTGAAGCCGCTCTTGAAGCCATCGAGCGTGAAGGCAAGGGCGTGGTGCTCTACATGCGTCAGGAAGGACGTGGCATTGGCTTGATCAATAAAATTCGCGCCTACCAGTTGCAAGCAGAGGGAATGGACACTGTTGAGGCAAATATTCATTTAGGCTTCAAACCGGATGCACGTGAGTACGGCATTGGTGCGCAAATCTTGTATGATCTTGGTGTTCGCAAGATGCGCTTGCTAACCAACAACCCGACAAAGAGAGTAGGCTTGTCGTCGTTCGGCCTGGAGATCGTGGAGCTCGTTCCGATTGAAATGAAGCCAAACGATGTCAACCGAGGGTACATGAAGACCAAGCGCGACAAGATGGGCCATCTCCTGAACGGAGTATAAGGTGGTTCGCCAAACGGATGTGGCTTGAGACCAAAGGTGAGCCGGATCCAAATACATTTGACTTCAGCCTTCTTCCCTGAGTATTTTCGCATCGACCAAAAGCACTGTACTATTCGCAAAGCTGTCCAAACGACAGCTTTGCATTTTTTTTGACTGAAACAACCAACAGCGTCATTACAAAACGAATGACGCTCAACTACAAGGTGAGGATATATGGCAGCCGTGTACATGACCCGTGAGCGGGTGAAAGAACTCGAAGATGAAATCCGGGAAATGAAAACCAATGGTCGTAAGGAAATCGCCCGCAAGATTGCAGAGGCGCGTTCCCATGGCGACCTATCGGAGAATGCCGATTACGATGCAGCAAAACATGAGCAAGAGCTCTTTGAAATGAAGTTAGCGTCGATGGAACGTACGTTAGGAAACGTGAAGATCATCGATCCCAAAGACCTTCCCGATGATGGCTTGGTGTACATTCTCTCCACAGTTCGATTGCTCAATATGAAGAGCGACAAAGAGGTGAACTTTACGCTTGTCAGCGCGGAGGAAGCAGACTTCGAAAAAGGAACACTCTCAGTGAGTTCACCCTTAGGTAAGGCATTGCTGGGAAAGAAGAGCGGAGATGTCGTTGAGTCTAAAGCTCCCGCCGGTATGATTCAGTACAAGATCCTCGATGTGAGCAAGTCCATGTAGAGTCACCGTTTCACGAGTGAACACTAACGAGCGGAGCAGCGCTCAAAGGCGCATAAACACGGCATTCCGGAATTCGGGTGCCGTTTTTTTTTGGATACCCATACATGGCTCAGAGCAGGTGCTTTGTGTGGTGATTTTCTTACACAGCCGGCTGCGCAGGCTGCATGAACACTAGCCTACAGAGGGACACGTCCTGAAACCCGCATGAAATCAAGCTTCTGTGGAAAAATACTCTTGTGTACGCTCGAACACCTTCATAACTTTGTTCTACAACTCACTAGTTTATTGGTTTACTTTATGGGGTTCAGTTATGAACAAGGGCGATTTAGTTGAAGCTATCGCTATGGGCGCAGGTCTCTCCAAATCACAGGCAGAGAAGGCTCTCAACACCACCATCGATTCCATTTCCGGTACGCTTGCTAAAGGCAACAGCGTTTCGTTGATTGGCTTTGGTACATTCAGTGTTTCACATCGTGGCGCTCGCAAGGGCAAAAACCCGCGCACGGGTGAAAGCATCAAGATTGCAGCGCGCAAGGTTGCAAAGTTCAAGGCAGGCAAAGGTCTTTCCGATATTGTAAAGTCGGGTAAGGCTAAGGCTGCTGCAGCTCCGAAGAAAGCGGCAACAAAGAAGGCTGCTACGAAGAAAGCAGCTCCCAAAGGCAAGAAGAAGTAAGCACAAGCCGTCCTGAAAAGGGCGGCTTTTTTTTTGACGCAACGAACGACAACGAAGTTTGAAGTGCTAATTTGCAATGTCAATCTCAAGGACCTGTGAACGAGCGACCCCAACACATTCTAGGCATCGAGCCAACAAACGCGCTGCCTATCCCATTGATACTCGACAAAGCGCGTGACTATCGCGCTTTTTTTTCGCGTCATTCACACTGTCACGATCTTGAGGGCGTACTTGTAGTCAATGCCTTTTTCGAGAACAGTACTCGAACAAAGAGCTCCTTCGACATTGCTGCCAAACGTTTAGGTGCAGACGTCGTCAGTTTTGGTTCCAGCGGCAGCAGCATCTCTAAAGGTGAGAGTTTGTACGACACATTGCAAACTCTGGACGCCATGGCGCCGGATTGCTTGGTGATGCGTCATCGCTGTAGCGGGGCAGCCGAATACGCCAGCCGGCATGTGCGAGCGCACGTACTCAACGCAGGCGACGGAACGCACGAGCACCCAACCCAGGCCTTATTGGACGCTATGACCTTGATCGACGAGTTTGGATCGCTCGAAGGAAAAACGATTGGTATTGTGGGTGACATCGCACACAGTAGGGTGGCGCGTTCGAATATGCATTTGCTTCCGCTGCTGGGAGCCAAGGTGTTGGTCTGTAGTCCGCCAACACTCATGCCACGAGAGTGGGATATATCCGGAGTGGAACGTGTTTCGTCCCTGACAGAGCTGCTGGAGCGATGTGATGCTGTGATGACCTTGCGACTTCAACTCGAACGCATGCAGTCCGGACTAGTGCCGTCGTTTAACGAATACCATCGTCATTACGCCTTGCGTCAGCCCGTCGTGTCACGTTTTCCACAGCTGAAAGTTCTGCATCCCGGTCCCGTGAATTACGGGGTCGAGATCGATTACGAGCTCGCGAATGGTCCGCAGTCGCTCATTCGCAAGCAAGTAGCCAACGGCGTCTTCATTCGAATGGCTTGTCTGTGGCTACTGTGCACGTCCGCTAATGTTTGATTCTCCGTGCGTGTTGAGGATGCGCGTAGCGCGTCCGTAAGAAAAATCCGTTTGTATCACTTCAGTCTTATCAATCTCACTCTATGCCTAAAAGAACAGATCTGCACTCGATACTTGTTATTGGATCCGGACCGATTGTGATTGGTCAGGCTTGCGAATTTGACTACAGTGGTACGCAAGCGTGTAAGGTATTACGACAAGAGGGCTTTCGCGTGGTGTTGGTGAACTCCAATCCGGCAACCATTATGACCGATCCCGGAGTGGCTGATGCTACGTACATCGAACCCTTGTCAGCCGAGTATGTCGAGGCCATCCTAGAAAAGGAGAGACCGGATGCAATTCTGCCCACGATGGGAGGTCAGACCGCGTTGAACATCGCCGTTGAGCTGCATGAACGCGGAGTGCTCCAGCGCCTGGGAGTGGAGCTGATCGGTTCGAAGATCGACTCGATCAAGATGGCAGAAGATCGCGAGTTGTTTCTCGAGGCGGTGACAAAGTGTGGGCTTGAAATGCCGATGGGAGAGTTCGTGATGAACTACGAAGAGGGATTGAAAGTTGCCGAAAAGGTTGGTTTTCCGGCCATCATTCGTCCGAGCTTCACGATGGGCGGCACCGGTGGTGGCATAGCCTATAATATGGAAGACTATCAGGACATGCTTCGTGCGGGTTTGGTGGCATCTCCTATTGGACGCGTGTTGGTGGAAGAGTCGGTGCTGGGCTGGAAGGAATACGAGTTGGAAGTGATGCGCGACACGAACGACAACGTTGTGATTATTTGCTCCATCGAAAATTTTGATCCGATGGGAGTCCATACAGGAGACTCAATCACCGTAGCGCCGGCGCAAACACTGACGGACCGCGAGTATCAGCGCATGCGCGATGCGGCGTTAAAGATTATTCGTGTCATTGGCGTGGAAACCGGTGGATCGAACATTCAGTTTGCCTTGAATCCGGCTAATGGTAGGATGACCGTGATCGAAATGAATCCACGCGTTTCACGCAGCTCGGCTCTGGCGTCTAAAGCAACGGGCTTTCCGATTGCCAAGATTGCTGCAAAGCTCGCTATTGGCTACACGTTGGATGAGATTCAAAATGATATCACCCGCAAGACTCCCGCCTGCTTTGAACCGAGCATCGACTATGTCGTAGTGAAGATTCCACGGTGGGATTTTGAAAAGTTTCGAGAAGTGGAGGACTCGCTTACCGTGCAGATGAAATCGGTGGGTGAGGTGATGTCGTTCGGGCGGACCTTCAAAGAAGCCCTGCAGAAAGCAGTGCGCTCACTCGAGAAGAACCGTTATGGCTTCGGATTCGACAAAGAGGATCATCGTGTTCCGGCCGAGCCCACCTATGCCGAGCTTGATAGACTTCGATACTATTTGCGCAAGCGCACATCGTCGTCGCTGTTTGATCTGTGCGACGCGCTTCGTTACCGGATGACGACCGATGAGATATTCAGTCTTACTCATTACGATCCCTGGTTCATTGAACAGTGCCGGGAGATTGTGGAAGCTGCATTCGCCTTTATCGCTGAGAACAGCAGCGCGGACGGAGATTTGTTCGTCGATGCGTTGAACCCGCATAGTGTGAGAAAGATGAAACAGATGGGATTCAGCGACCGACAGCTTGCGTTGTTGTGTGGCAGCAATGAGCTGGAAATCCGTCAATTCCGCAAGAATATGGGAATCGTGCCGGTGTTCAAGACCGTGGATACCTGCGCCGCGGAATTTGAATCAGAGACACCCTACCATTATTCTACCTATGGGGAAGAGAACGAGTCGGTGCGGAGTACGCGGAAGAAAGTGATTATTCTCGGTAGCGGACCCAATCGCATAGGTCAGGGCATTGAGTTCGACTATTGCTGCGTGCAGGCTGTGTACGCGGCTCGAGCAAAGGGATGGGAAGCCATCATGATCAACTGCAACCCGGAAACTGTGTCGACTGATTATGACACCACGAATAAACTGTACTTCGAACCGTTGAGTTACGAAGACGTGATGAATGTGATCGACTTTGAACAGCCGGATGGAGTGGTGGTTTCGTTTGGCGGTCAGACACCACTCAAACTCACCCAACAACTGGTAGCCGCCGGGGTGACAATCCTCGGTACCCAACTGGAAGGCATTGATGTTGCTGAAGACCGCAAGCGTTTTGGTGAGATGATCGATCGATTGAAAATACCGTGTCCTCCGTACAGCACGACGATGGATGAAGAAGAAGCTGTAGAAATCGCCGATCGCATCGGATACCCGGTGCTGGTTCGTCCGTCTTACGTTCTTGGCGGACGAGCAATGGAGCTCTGCTACCGCGAAGAAGCGCTGCGCAAGTACATTGCCAATGCGCTTCAGCGTTTTCCGGGACGTCCCATTCTCATCGATCACTTTTTGGAAAACGCATTCGAGTTCGACGTGGACTGTGTTGCCGACGGCGAAGACGTAGCCATTGTGGGTGTGATGCAGCACATCGAAGAAGCCGGTATTCACTCCGGTGATTCGAGCTGTGTGCTGCCGCCGTACAACATGAACAACGAGCAGTACGAAACCATGCTCGAATACACGAGATTGATGGCCAAGGAGCTGAAAGTTGTTGGCTTGATGAATGTGCAGTATGCTATCCAAGCAGGAAAAATCTTTGTGATCGAAGCTAATCCACGGGCGTCGCGTACCGTACCCTTTGTGGCAAAAGCCACCGGAATCCCTTTGGTTGAGATCGCGATGAGAGTGATACTCGGTGAGAAATTGGCCGACCTCAAGGTGAAGGATTTCGATTTGCAAACCGACCGCATTGCCATCAAGGAACCGGTGTTTCCATTTACAAAGTTTCCAAAAGTGAACATCTTTCTTGGACCCGAAATGCGCTCGACGGGAGAGGTGATGGGAATGGATCGAAGCTTTGGGGATGCGATTGTGAAGTCTCACATCTCGGCCGGAAACAGTCTGCCCACAGAAGGTTCGGTGTTTATTTCCTTGCAACCGAGAGACAAAACCCCAAGAGCCGTTGAGATTGCCAAAGGCTATGCAGACTTGGGATTCAGAATTTTTGCTACTCGAGGAACCTCGCAGTACTTCAACGAACATGGTGTGCAAACAGAAGCAGTGTTGAAGCATTACGAGGGACGGCCCAGTATCGTCGATAACATCAAGAACGGTGAAGTGCAAATCCTGATCAATACTCCGTTAGGGGAGAATGCCCGCTATGACGAGTACGTGATGGGGCAAACAGCAATGCGCTATAAAATTCCGTTCTTTACTACCCTTGCTGCGGCTGATGCCTCGTTGGAAGGAATAAAGGCGCGTCGATTGGCTCACCGAACAGTGCGATCGTTGCAGGAATACTACGCACTTGACCACCGTGATTCCTGACAACAAATTTCTCGCACATGTGAAGATTCAAGCTCGGCGGTACTCCGGAGGATGAGGATTTGACGCATCGTTGGGCTGATGCAGACTAGCAGACAGTGCCTTGACTGATACGGCGTTATTAAAACAATTGACAGACGAAATGATTTAGCGCTGGGATGGAACAATGAACAGCAGCGGACAAAAAATTGATTCTAGCGGCGTACGAACATGGACGGTGTTGGAAATCCTGCAGTGGACGGCTACCTACTTCCATAAAAACAGCGTTGACTCTCCGCGTTTGAGCGCAGAACTCCTGTTGTGCGAGGTGTTAGGAGTTGAGCGTTTACGGTTATATGTCGATCATGAACGACTCTTGAGTCCTTCTGAGCTCAAGACGTTTCGTGTCATGATTGAGCGCAGAGTCAAACAGCGTGAGCCCCTTCAATACATCATCGGTCACACTAACTTCTTTGGGTGTAACCTTCGTGTCGATTCTCGTGTTTTAATACCGCGGCCAGAAACAGAGCAGCTGGTGCACATGGCGCGCGAACGAGTGCATCAACACCATTTGACAAGCATGATTGACATTGGAACAGGGAGTGGGTGCATAGCCATTGCGTTAGCTAAGTATTGTCCTGCCCTTCGAGTGATTGCCACCGATCGATCTGAGGAGGCATTGGAGCTTGCAAAGCTGAACGCAGAGTTGAACCATCTGGACAATATCGAGTTTGTGCGACACGATATCCTGCACGACGAGTGGCAATTTGACAAGATGGACCTTGTGCTCTCCAACCCGCCGTACATCGCGGTGGAGGAGTATGGAGAACTCGAGGCTGAGCTTCGAAATCACGAGCCGAAGGGTGCGCTGACCGATGAGGGAGACGGCTTGACGTTTTACCGGCACTTTGCCGCAACACTACCGCAGATGCTCAAATCGTCGGGATGGATGTTTGCAGAGATTGGGTACAATGCGGAGGATTCCATTCGCACACTCTTTGGGAGCCACGAATGTGAGGTGCATCGCGATATGGCGGGACATCCACGCGTTGCCGAGCTCAGGTTAAAGCATTCCTAACACGTCATTTTCCTTTGGTCAGCTATGCCTCTCTGTTGTAACTTCGCTGACGCCCTTTTTCACCGAAGGGCGGGGGAATCATCCAACTTTTTGATTTTTTTGAGGTTTTACCATGTTTGACCAAATCAAACAGCAACAGGTCGACAACATCGATCTGCTTTCTCTTCGTGGACAGTTTATCGGCGGTGTGGAAACGGATGACCTCCGTTCAGCGCTGAATGCTGTTGCTGAAAAAGAGGTCAACAACCTGGTCCTGAATCTCGCTGAAGTCAGTTACCTGAACTCAACGGCCTTAGGGGTTTTGATTTCCGCAAAAGCCAATTTCAGTAAGCGCAACGGTCGCATCGTCCTGTGCTCGGTCTCCAAGTCTATCGAGAACATCTTTGTCATCACAAAGTTGACCTTGGTCTTCGATATTTATGCGACCCAAGAAGAAGCCATCAAATCATTTACTCACTCTTAAACACTGAGGTCCCGTCTATGAAAAACATGTTTAACACGATTGTCATCCTGGCGTCGTTGCTCGTAGGATTCATCGTGTGGAATTTCATCTTTGGTGCGGAATCAAATTTCAATCCGGATCACACGCCAAAAAATTTCATGGGTAATATCAACACGGGGGGTCCCCTCGTTGCTGCTCTTATCGCCTGTATCCTTATCTCTATCACGTATGTGATTGAGCGTTATCTCTCAATCAACAAGGCAATGGGCAAGGGCGATACCTCCATCTTTGTGAAGAAGTGTACCGAGTTGCTGGCTAAAGGTCAAATTGACGACGCCGTGAAAGAATGTGATGCACAGAAAGGTTCGTTAGCCAACGTGATGCGTTCGGGACTCGAGCGTTTCAAGCAAGTGGAAAACGATGGCGAGTTTGACCAAGAAAAGAAAATCGCTGAAGTGCAACGCGCTATTGATGAAGCAACCAACCTGGAAACACCATTATTAGAGAAGAACCTGGTCATTCTGTCGACGGTCGCATCCATCGCCACCATGATCGGACTTCTTGGAACAACCATCGGTATGATTCGATCCTTTGCAGCGCTTGGTTCGACCGGCGGTACAGTATCTGCTCAGAGTTTGTCAATTGGTATTTCTGAGGCTCTGTACAACACAGCTGGTGGTCTGATGGCCGCTATTATTTCGATCGTTGCGTTCAACGCCTTTACAACCCGTGTGGACAACATGGTCTACATGATCGACGAAGCAATCCTTAGCATGATGGAAATCCTGACGGTCCGTGTCAAGAAGTAAGAACTTTTCGGGATAAAAACTGTGCCCAAAGTCAAGAAAAAACGTGTAGGATTTGCAGTCGACATGACGCCACTGGTGGACGTGACGTTTCTGCTGTTGACCTTTTTCATGTTCACAGCCAAGTTCAAAAACGAAGCTGACGCAGAACAGAAGTTTGTCATCCATCGTCCGGAAGCCGCGGCTGATACCTCCAAGTTGCCGGATAAAGATCTGGCAACTGTTAAAATTGCAATTGATACAACCACGCATGACACGGCGTACTTCTATTCTATCGTGGATGAAGTGCAGCGTCAAAAAGTGTATCAGAACATGCAGTTTAGCCAGGAGCAGTCTCAAAAAGCCATGGTCAAAGTCGATTTGCCGACCCTCGATAAAATGATTCAGCAAACGCGGGCAGCTGCGTGGAAAACGCAGTACGCCATCGATTGCGATAAGGGAATTCGATACAAGTACGTGGAAGACTTAATCGATATTCTTCGGAAGAACAACGCTACCGCCTTCAATTTTGTGACAGAGAAGCGGCAGTAGCAACGAAGTGGGTTGGAATTACCAAAGTAACTAAAACAACGGCATTTGCGTCTTCATAGCAAGTGCCTGTTATTCGGAGGTTTTATGGCAGGTGGTGGCGGTGGAATGGAAGTGCCGCAGAGAGTAAAACGCGGCTCCAAAGCGCATAAGCGCAAAAAGAAACATCGCATTGGCTTTCGGTTGGACATGACGCCTCTCGTGGACGTTGCCTTCCTTCTGCTCACCTTCTTCATGTACACGACGAGTTTGATCACGCCGCAAATCATGAAGATGAATGTTCCGAAGGACAATACCGAGGTCAAGCAAAACGAAAAAGACATGTACACCATCGCCATATCCGGCGACGGAAAAGTATACACACACATGGCACAAGATGATCCGAGTGAGGTTGCTCTTACCGCACTGCGCGCTCAAGCCGTGGAGAACAACATGATTCGTCGAAATAAGTTGATTACGGTGTTCCAAGCCTCACCGGAGGCACCCTATGGATCGGTAGTGAAGGTGTTGGACATCCTCAATCAGGCAGAAGGAGACATCGTTCAAAAACTTCATCAGGATAATCCCGATGAAAAGCGAAATCGAAAGTTTGCTTTCATTAAGATGACCCCGGAAGATGAAGCGAAATTGAAAGGGTTACAAAAATGAGTGGTGACGCCATAGCACTTCAAGCTCAACGCCCCGTGTACGGTGCCAAGGAGCTCAAACTCATCATCAAGCGCAACACGATGCGCAGCTTCATAATAGCGCTGCTGAGCATTCTGTTGTTAATCTTGATTTACTTTGTCGTTAACTACTTTCAACAGGCTTCGATTGGGTTAAAGAAGCAGATCGTGGTCACGAAAATCAACCTGAGCGACTTACCACCTCCGCCTCAAGCAGATGCACCGCCTCCTCCGCCACCATCGGCGCAGGTGGCATCTCCAACGGTTGCCGGAACTCCAATTCCGGTTCCCGAGACGATGTTAACGCCGGACACAAAAGAGTTTGCCAATGTTGACGAACTAAAAACGGCACCCGCTATTCCGACTGAGGGAACGGGATCAACGGAAGTAGTGATTGATCAAGGTGCGCAAGTCACGAAGGAAGTGGAACCGGCACCCGACGACTTCATTCCCGTGGAGAAGGACGCCGTGACTGATATGAATGATTTGCAAAAACGTGTGGTGTATCCGCCACAGGCTATAAAGCAAAACATTGAAGGAAAAGTTCTGGTTCGTGTACTGATTGGTAAAGATGGTCGTCCGAAGCGCTGCATCATCGATCAATCTGTGAACAGTTCCCTTGACGAGGCAGCGAAGAAGGCTGTGATGAGTAGTATTTTCACTCCGGCAATTCAGAACGGTGCCCCGGTTGAGGAGTGGGTCTCAGTTCCCGTGAACTTTACGCTCCGCTAGGCAAGTTTGTATAGTCACTGCGCCGGTTACGTCGGGCTGTCCGGTGTAATCGGCGTTTTTATTCCCTGATGTGAGTATGGTTCTCAGTGCTACCGACATCCTCAATTACAGCGTACGCGTTGGGATTGTCATTATCGGCATTCTCTTCTTGAGCATTCCAAACCTCAAAGTGCCCGGAGATCCTACGTTCACTACATGGATCGGCACAGCGTTCATCGTATTTGGCAGCTACCGCAGTGTGATGTACTATCATCAAGCAAAGAAAAGGAATGCTGAGTTATCGAAGGATGATCATGAAAACGACAACTGACAAAAGGAGTCTGCGCCATTGCGTCATTCCGGTCGTTCTAGTACTGGTCTTTATTCTTGCAGCCTCCGGCTGCAATGATCAACACGATGTCCCGGGAAAGGAAACATTGCAAAACGGCACCACAACTGTGTATTGTGATGCTGCAGTGGACTCACTGATATTGCCGATGCTTGAGCGCTACAGAGCTACACATCCCAATGCTCATTTGCAGCTAACGATAGGTGATGCGCGGTCGGGGATGGCTCAATTGCTTGGTGCTAAAACGAGGATGGCTGTTATCAGCCGACCGTATTTGAAGGATGAAGACTCCCTCATGAGGGTCTTTCATGTCAAAACACACCGCAGCTTCGATCTGGCGACGGATGCGCTTGTGTTTTTTACCAGGACGGATAGCCGGATCGACACGTTGAGTGTGGAGGCTTTGCATGATCGCTTAGCGCTTGGCAAAGAGCTCACGTTGCATATTCAAGGGCTTCACTCAGAACCAGCCATGATTGTGCCTTCGGTGCAATCTGCGATCACTGCGAACCTGCAGACCTATTGTAGCGACGGACGTGAGTTTTCGAAGAACGCGAATCTTCGCTTTTGTGGTTCTTTGGATTCTGTGAAACACATGGTTAGCCAGGATCCCAATGCTATCGGGGTGGCATATTTGTCGCAAGTGCTAGCCGACAGCGCCCGGTTCAAATTGTTGAGGATTTGGCATTACGATAAGGACTCAAATCGTTGCACAGAAGCTGTTCACCAGAGTTCGGTGTATAGAGAGCTGTATCCCTTTCCTGTGAAAATCCGTGTCTATCTGCTAGAAGATCTTCAGAACTTGCCAATGGGTGTCGCAACCTATTTGGCGTATGAGCCGGAGCCGCAGCGCTTCTTTTTGAATAAGGGTATTGTGCCGGCCTATGCAAAAATTCAATTATACGAGGAACAATAAGAGAATGAAGAAAGTTGTATTAGCAGTCCTATTCCTTAGTCTCAGTGCGAGTCTGTACGCGCAGTCAGCCTTGGATAAAGCCAAACAGCTCTACACGTCGCACGACTTGGATGAGGCTGCCGCACAAATCCAGCTTGCGTTAAAAGATGCGTCCAATAGTATAGAGGCATTGAGTCTGGCTGGCGACATCTACAGAGATCTGGAGCAAGGTGAGAAGTCACTTCAATACTACAAGCGCGCCTACGATCAAAACAAGGACGATTCGCGCGTAGCGCGCAAGTATGCACAGGAGCTGTCGAGCCTGAACAAAGATCAAGCTGCAATTGAAGTGATGCGCAAGGCCGTGAAGAATGATGCCAACGATGTCTACAATCAGCTCATGCTTGGAGAAGTGTTGGTCAGCGCTGATTCGTTAAACACAGCCGAGCTCATCCTTTCCAAGGCACGCGAAATGAACCGAAATATTCCGGACGCCTTTCTGGCGCTTGGAAGCCTGTACTATCGACAGCATATTTATCCTTCGGCACTCGACAACTACGAACAAGCTATCAAGCTTGACTCCACGAACGAGTTAGCGCACGACCGTTTGGCAACCATGTATTTCAAGCAGGCAAACGACGAACAGGACAATGCATTGGCCAACGAGCTTTACACACGTTCGCTGCAGGAGTGGGCGGCCGTAATTCGACTTAATCCAAAGAATGCACGCGCCTATTTCGAGCAGGGTAAAATTTTCTACTATGCTCAAAAGTTTCAGGCGGCGGCGCCCTCACTTGCGCAGTATTTGCGCTTGCGTCCGGAAGGTGATAACGCACCAATAGCGCACTGGTTCCTGGCGCAAGCCTATGCGCGCTTTCAAGCGTGCGATAGCGCGGAGCCACATTTCCGTTATGTGATTGAGAAGATTGATTCGGTGAAGGACAAAGCCTATTTACTGTTTGCGCGATGTCAATTCGATACCAAACAATATGCCTTGGCAGCGAAGTCGTTCAATGAGGTGAAGTCTCTCAACATCAAGCTTGATGCCGACGACCAAGAACGCTTTGGTTATTCGCTGATGTTGAGTGGCGATACAGCCAACGCTATCACCGAGATTAGAACAGCAATTGACTTGAATCCTACCAAGTGCAAGACCATGGAGCGACTGGCAAATTTGTACTACGATCGTAAAATGTACAACGAAGCAATCGAGATGTACCATAAGGTGATAAACTCGTGTCAGAACATCCAGTCTGCCACACTCTATGCACTGCTTGGGCGCTCATACTTCAGTGCAAATCAGGCAGACTCAGCAGCGGTGTATTTGGACAAAGCGATCGCTTCTGATAGTAGTCTGTTTTTCGCGCGATCACTTGCAGTGAGTAGCTATGTTTCCGCAGGTCAGATCGACCATGCCACGCAATATTTTCTCGACGCGATTGCCTATGCCAAGCGTGACGTCGAAAAGTATAAGCGCGATATCGGTGCCATGGGTACGTCGGTGTGTAAGGCCATTCTGGATAAAAAGGATTATAAGGAGCTCGTCCGCGTGGCAAAGATTTGGGTTGAATTTGATCCGCAGTCTGAGTATGGCAACTTCTTTTTAGCCATTGGCTATCACGGATTGGGGGACACTATCAATGCGAAGAAATACTACCAGGAAGTCATAAAGATCAATCCGAATAACAAGGGAGCGAAGGACAATTTGAAGATGCTCAAGTAGAGGCTCTTCTGATACTCAAGTCTGTGAGCACACCAAAAGTTTGAAAAAACGGCCGCCATGGCCGTTTTTTCATTTTCTAAGCTCTTCGTATATTTGTAGTCTGTTCCGTCTGTGCAATCTCTAGGTTCCACTTTTTTGTCATGCTGAAGTTTTCGCTGAAAAGCTTGAAGGAAGGCAGGCAGGAGATGGATCTGGAGGCCGAAGCATCGGTTGTATGCGCAGAGTTTCCGGAGTTCGTCGATCTGGTTCGTCTGCACTGCATCGTCGATCGTGTTGGTCGCCGTTTTCATGTTCATTGTCATGCCGAGTGCGAAGCACTGTTACAGTGCGATTACTCGCTGAAAGATTTTCGTGAGCCAATCGTAGCGGACTTCGACATTGAGTATGTGGTAGACACGGATATGCATGAGCAGCAGCGAGGCATGGATGCGGTCGACATAGAGTTGCGCGCATTGCACGAAGATGAATCAGCGGTGGATCTTAGCCTTGACGTGTGTCAGGAACTTGCGGTTCGCCTTCCTCTCAAGCGCATTGCGCCTGAGTACAGGGACAAGCCAATCGAGGATATTCTCGGAAGCGAGTTTTTGGACGACGGAAAGAAATCAGCGCAGTCGGCAGAGGAAACCTGGGCCGCGCTCAAGAATATCAAACTCGGAAACAACTAACGTTAACCAAACCGGTAGTCATTCGCTAGCGGGGTGGTATAAAACTCAGCAAAGAAGCAACATAATACGCTATTAAAGAGGTCAGAACATGCCAAATCCAAAACGCCGACACTCCAAGCAACGCACCGCAAAGCGTCGTACGCATTACAAAGCAGTGCCTGCAACAACATCAACCTGTCCTCAGTGCCAGGCTGCCAAGCTTTCCCATGCCGCATGTCCGGAATGTGGATACTACAATGGTCGCCGTGTTCTTGCTACGGCCTAATAACCAGATCTGCACGAACGAGTGTCACTCGTGTCAACACCGTTACGCATAGCCATTGATGCCATGGGCGGAGATTTTGCTCCGCTTAACGAGATCGAGGGAGCGATCCTTGCTTTTCGGCAGTTTGCCGGAACGAAAGAGGTGGACTTCATTTTCTTCGGTCCTGAGGAACTCTTGCGCAAAGAATTGAGTGCGCGCGCTCCGAAGGAAATGCGCTACACTGTGGTTGATGCACCGGAAGTGATCACCATGAAAGACGAGCCGGCAGCGGCTCTGCGATCCAAGAAGAACTCCACGATCGTACGCGGTATTAATTATCATCGAGACGGCCATGCCGATGCGTTTTTATCGGCAGGCAACACCGGCGCTGTGATGTCCGGTGGAACTCTGCTGCTTGGTCGTATTCGTGGCGTGAGCCGGCCTACCATCGCTTCCTTTTTTCCTACAACCGGCACACAACCCTGCTTAGTGGTTGACGTTGGCGCTAATGTCGATTGCAAACCCAAATTCTTGTATGAATTTGGTGTGATGGGATCCATCTACGTGAACCAGATTCTCGGCATTCGTTCGCCGAAGGTAGGACTCCTCAACGTTGGTGAGGAGGAGAGTAAGGGGAACACACTGGCACTTGAAGCCTTTGCGCTGATGCGTACCTCAGCGGCCATGAATTTTGTGGGAAATACCGAAGGCCGGGATATATTTATGGGTGCGTGCGATGTCGTGGTGTGCGATGGATTCACCGGCAACATCGTGTTGAAGCTCGCCGAGAGTTTTATCAATGTCTTGCGAATCAAGCTCAAAGATTTTTCTTCTCGGAGTTTCTTCAATAAACTCTCCGTTGCCTTGATGATCCCCACCATGCGTCGTGTGCTCAAGGAATTTGACTATCAAGAGTACGGAGGCGTTCCTTTGCTCGGTGTCAATGGCGTCGTGATTATCGGTCACGGAAAGTCATCGCCACTGGCGATAAAGAATATGGTGGTTCGAGCCACGGAAGTTATCGAACGACAAATCAACAAGCGCATTGAAGATGCGCTGAGTAGCATCAACCAATCGGAAGGGGAAGGATGAGAGCAACGATCAGCGCCATCGCACATTACGTTCCGCCGGACGTGTTCGACAACCATTGGTTCGAGCAGTTTCTGGATACCAACGACGAGTGGATAACATCTCGAACCGGAATCAAAGAGCGTCGCTTTTTGAAGGAAGGTGGAACGAGCGACATGATCGTCCCGGCCGCACAAGAGGTGTTGAAAAAACGTGGACTCCGTCCTGAGGACATTGATTGTATAATCGTGTGTACGGTGACGCCCGACAATTTCTTTCCCTCCACTGCAGCCACTGTCCAACGCAAACTTGGCGCCTCAAAAGCCTGGGGTTTCGATTTGAGTGGCGCGTGCTCCGGATTTCTCTACGGCTTGTGGACCGGTGCGAAAATGGTTGAGGCCGGTGGCGCAAAGCGTGTGCTTTTGTGTGGTGCCGATAAAATGAGCTCCATTATCGACTTCAAAGATCGAGCAACCTGTGTGTTGTTTGGTGATGGTGCCGGAGTGGCTCTGCTTGAGGCAGCGGAAGACGAATCCTGCGGCATCATGGATGCCATTCTCAATATGGACGGAAATGGCGGGAAGTATTTATACATGCCTGCCGGTGGCAGTGTCAAACCACCTTCTAGCGAAACGGTGGCTAACAAAGAACACTATGTGGTTCAAGACGGTCAGTCTGTGTTCAAAGCTGCGGTTGTAGGAATGGCTGAGGTTTCGGCCGCTATTATGGAAAAGAATGGCTTGAATTCAGACATGATCTCTTGGCTCATTCCTCATCAGGCAAACTTGAGGATCATCGATGCGACGGCAAATCGTATGGGATTGCCGAAGGACAAAGTGATGATTAATATTACTCGGTACGGCAATACCACTGCGGCTACGATTCCTATCTGTCTGTCCGAGCTAGAATCACAAGGAAAGCTGCGGAAGGGTGACAACTTGATTTTGTCTAGTTTTGGAGCAGGATTTACCTGGGGATCTATTTGGTTGAAGTGGGGGACCGATCCTGTGAACTAGCGATGATGCCGCGTCGGCTCGTCAGCGAAGGCTCATGACAGCATTTCTACCACTCTCTCGATACTGTAACTGAACACTCCTATGGCAACTGCATTCCTGTTTTCCGGACAAGGGTCTCAATACGTCGGTATGGCGAAAGATCTGATGAACGATCAGCGTGCCGCGCAACTCTTCCGGCAGGCGGACGAAATTCTTGGCTTTTCCTTGACGAACATCTGTCACGAAGGACCGGCGGAGCTTTTGCGAGAGACTCGCTACACCCAACCGGCTCTCTTTGTCCACGAAGCAGCGATTTTAGCCGTATTGGACAATCGTCTGCAAGCCGATGCCCTAGCCGGACATTCGCTGGGCGAGTACTCAGCTCTCTATTATGCCGGAGTGTTTGGCTTCGACGACGCTTTAAAACTCGTTGCGTTGCGAGCTAAACTTATGTTCGAAGCAGGCATTGAAAAGCCCGGTACCATGGCCGCTGTAGTGGGTCTACCGGATGAAAAAGTAGAGGAGTTATGTGCCTCCATTCCAAACGGCGTTGTCGCGGCAGCAAACTACAATAGTCCGGGTCAGGTGGTTGTGAGCGGAGAGGCACAGATTCTCAGGGACTCCCTCTCACTGTTTAAAGAAGCAGGAGCCCGAATGGTCACGGAGTTGCAAGTGAGTGGAGCTTTCCATTCACCGCTTATGAAACCGGCCCAAGAACGATTAGCCGAAGCAATTCATGCCACCAATTTTCACGATGCGAACGTTGATGTCTACTGTAACGCCGACGCCTCATCGCATCGTTCATCGCACACCTTGAAGGAAAAACTTATAGCACAACTGGTAAGTCCGGTTCGCTGGACCCAGAGCCTTCAAGCAATGCAGAATGCCGGCATTGATCGCTTTGTAGAAATTGGACCCGGAAAAGTACTGCAAGGTTTAGTAAAGAGAAGCTTGCAAGGCGTTGGAATTAGTGGTCTTGATACTGCAGCTGATTTGGCCTCCATCGCGTAACGCGGCAAGGATAAAGCCTTGTCGACTTCGCAAAGAACTCGAGCAGATTTCGAGGGTTTGACTGGCGTAGTTTAACATAACACATGACTATTGTTCACACATACACATCCATATGAGCAAGCGATTTGAAGGAAAGGTAGCAATTGTCACTGGCGGTTCCCAAGGAATTGGCGAGGCCATCGTTCGTCGACTCGTTCAGGAGGGAGCACGGGTGTACAGTATGTACGTTGGCAATCCGGAACGCCCCGACGCTATTAGCGCCGAATTGGCAGCATCCGGTGGTTTTGTAAAATATGTGGCTGGCGATGTCTGTAACGAGCAGCAAGTACGCGAATTCGTGGAAATGGTGATAGCCGAGGGTGGACGTATTGATGCCGTGGTGAACAACGCCGGAGTGACTCGCGACAACTTGCTCATGCGCATGAGCGAAGCCGATTGGGATCTTGTGCTCAATGTCAATTTAAAGGGAGTCTTTACCGTAACAAAAGCGGTGGTTCGCCAGATGATGAGTCAACGTAACGGCCGCATTGTCAATATCACTTCCGTCGTTGGAATTACCGGTAACGCAGGGCAGTCCAATTACAGTGCCTCGAAAGCGGGCTTGATTGGCTTCTCGAAGTCCACGGCCAAGGAATTCGCGTCTCGTAACATTTTAGTAAATTGCATAGCTCCGGGCTATATAGAAACAGACATGACGGCCAAGCTGAGTGAGGAACAACGAAAGTCTTTTAGCGACGTCATTCCTCTCAAACGTGGTGGAAGTGCTGCGGATATTGCCGGAGTCGTCAGTTTCTTGTTATCAGACGATGCCTCGTACATCACCGGTCAGGTTCTGTGCGTTGATGGCGGAATGGTAATGTAAAGAGCAGACTAGAAATCGAATAGGCGTTCAATCGAATCGGTGTTAGTCGCTTGAAACGACAGTGGTGTGAGAGAGGTCTTTAAGTCACTGTAATGCGAGTTTCAGAAGATCCACAAATCGACTTACAATTTTAGTACTATCATTTTTCATTGGAGTTTTTTTAATGACTACAGCAGAACAAGTCAAGCAAATCATCGTCAACAAGCTCGGCGTAGAGGAATCGCAAATCACGCCCGCTGCGTCGTTCCAAAACGACCTCGGTGCGGATTCTCTCGATACCGTTGAGTTGATCATGGAATTTGAGCGTGCCTTCAACATCACCATCGAAGATTCTGATGCTGAAAAGATTCAGACAGTGGGTGACGCCGTCTCCTACCTCGAATCCCGCACCGCTGCATAATGACGCTATGTCATCGCCCCATCTTGACGGTGGGGCGATGAACAGTCCTTCCCCAGAACTCCCATGCCCACTCGTACCATTCCTCGCATCGTGATTACAGGTGTTGGCGTTGTCTGTCCCATCGGCAACAACGTCGAGGAATTTTGGTCCAATATGATGCTCTCCAAGAGTGGTGCTGCTCCAATCACGCGCTTCGACGCCTCCACCTACGATACTCGTTTTGCCTGCGAGGTGAAAAACTACGATCCTTTGGTGCACATCAATCGCAAAGAGGTGCAGCGAATGGATCCATTTACGCACTACGCACTGTCGTCCGCCGTGATGGCTGTTGAGGACGCCAAGCTCGACCTTGAGGCAATCGATCGCGATCGCGTAGGCGTTGTGTTTGGTAGCGGAATTGGTGGGATGTGGACCTATCACCATCAGCAGCAAAATCTATACGAGCGCGGCGGAACACCTGACCGTATTTCGCCTTTCTTTGTTCCTATGCTGATCAGCGATATTGCGGCTGGGCATATTGCCATACGTTTTGGATTTCGCGGACCCAACTACGGTACAGTGAGCGCTTGTGCAACATCATCACACTCCATAGCCGATTCGTTTATGATTCTGCAAAGGGGAGACGCCGACATCATGTTAGCCGGTGGTTCGGAAGCAGTGATTTGTCCGATGGGAATTGGTGGCTTTAATGCCATGCGCGCCTTGTCCACCCGCAACGATGCGCCGGAAAAAGCAAGTCGTCCCTTCGATCGTGATCGCGATGGCTTCGTGATGGGTGAGGGCGGAGGGGTGTTGGTTATGGAAACCTTAGAACACGCACAGAAGCGTGGTGCACACATATACGCAGAAATTTGTGGCATTGGTTTAACGGATGATGCCTTCCATATCACCGCACCCGCACCGGGAGGCGAGGGCGCGGTTCGGAGTATGCGCCTGTGCTTAAAGGACGCCGGGATAGAGACGAATGAGGTGGATTATATAAATGCCCATGGCACCAGTACGCCGTTTAACGACAAGAACGAAACAGCTGCCATCAAGACGGTGTTTGGTGCACACGCGGATGCTCTGCATGTGAGTTCGACAAAGAGTATGACAGGACATTTGTTAGGAGCAGCCGGTGCAGTGGAAGCAATTGCTACGGTACTGGCGATACAAAATCAATGGTGTCCGCCAACCATTAATTACGAAAACGCGGATCCCGAATGCGATCTCAACTATGTGCCGAATACGCCATTGCAACGAACAATTCGGGTAGCCATTTCGAATACCTTTGGTTTTGGTGGTCACAATGCGTCGCTCTGTTTTCGTCGCTTTGAAAACTAACCGTGCATCAGTTTAGGAAACGTCGGTTGACCTGACATATCAGATCCAGGAAAAGCAGATCAATACCGCGAAGCGGTATGAAGAAAATTCAGGTAGTGAGCCTATGCAAAACAATTCATAACCAACACCGCAGTGTTGACGCATGTTGTATTAAGGTAGAACACGCGTCAGCCGCTCGCGAGTACACAACGCCCTATGTCACAAAGCGAAAAAGAGAATTTCGTCAGCGGCTTTGTACGAAACATCTACTCCGGCATCGTAAAGATTGCCTTTAAAAAACGTCCCGTCCGAATGAAGGAACGGGAACAGATGTTTCAAATTTCAGAGTCGCTTCGCGATGAGCGTCTCAAGGAATTCGAAAAAAAGCTCGGCCTTCCTATTCACAAGCCGCAGTATTTCGAGCAAGCTCTCACGCACCGTTCCTACTTACAAGTTAAGGCCAACCCACTTCGGTACTCCAACGAACGCCTAGAGTTTCTGGGAGATTCCATTCTTGGAATGATCGTGGCCGAATATCTGTTCGATCATCATGGCGAGGTGCAGGAAGGGGAGTTGACCAAGATGCGCTCGTGGTTGGTGAATAAGAAGTCCCTCGCCTTATGCGCACGCAAGCTCAACTTAGAACAGTTTATGCTCCTGAGTTTTAGTGCCAGTCAGTCGCTGTCCAAAGGTAACGAGTCCATTCTGGCTGATTGTTTGGAAGCAGTTCTTGCCGCCATCTATTTGGATTCCGGTTTGCAGGTGGCTCGACAGTTTGTGGAGGATACCCTCTTGCAATACATGATTTCGGAAAGCATGATGCAAGACAAGAACTTCAAGAGTATCCTGCTCGAATACGTGCAAGCACAAGGCAACGTGTCGCCACGTTACATGGTGGTGGATGAACTTGGGCCGGATCACGACAAACAATTTACCGTTGCGGTGTACGTTGGTGATGAATGTCTCGGTATCGGCATGGGTAAGAACAAGAAAGACGCCGAGCAGCAAGCGGCGAAGAAAGCCATCGAAATGAAAATGCGAACCTAAGTCGGATGTGTTAGTTTCCAACGTGTCTCAAAGTCAAATGAGACTACTGACGCACAGCTCAAGACGGGTTTGCATTACTGTCTACTACTGTCCACTACGTCGTCTATTATATGCGCACACTTGTTACCATTTTTATCGTCAGTTTTTTCGCCTGCTCACCGGTGTTCAGTGCATTGAGTGGAAGTGTGCACCTCGATCCGGAAAATGCGGAGCCTTCCAAGAGTATTGAATTGCGCTATGAGGCGGGTGACGTATTCCGTCACAATAGCGCAAAACTCTATGCTTTTGTATCGGTATTCAATGATGTAGACGTGTATCCGGTTGCCTACTCGTTTCCGTTGGAACAAAGTGGCGACACGTATCGCTGCGACATCAAGGGCATGCCGGCTAATGCTGCCTATGCAATGATCAAGATCGGCGACGGGCATCGATTTGACTGGAACAAGGATCAGATGTGGGACCTTCTTTTCTACAAGGGTTCCAAAGCGGTTCGGGGTGCTCACATGCGATGCGCCTTGTCCTACCTTGGTCCTGTTGTTCCCAACCTGAAGCGCGGAACCGATTTCGACAAGGCCAAACATGAACTTCGCTTGGAAGTGCAGAACTACCCGGACAACGTACAGGCAAAAATTGGTCTGGCTTCTATGCTCATGGAGACAGGCGAAATCGACAAGGCCGAATACACCCGTCGTATAGAGGAACTGGTAATGTCCGGATACGACAAAACCAAAGAAAACGAAGTGCGCGCCGTATCGCGTGCCTTGCGTGCCATTGGTCGTCCGGCTGACGGTGATGAGCTGGAGCAAGGGTACATCAAGGATCATCCTACGGGCGACTTGGCTGAGGAGTCGCTTCGATCGTTGTGTTACCAATCACAAAATCAGAAGGACTTTGAGGAACGCCTGATGCGATACCTGAAGTCCTTCTCATACACTGTGTTCAGCGACCGCATGTATATCGATTTGATCAACTCATATTTACAGCAGGGAAATGGTGACGAGGCCATTCGTCTCATCCGTGCGTATCCAGTTCCGGCCGGCGTTGATGCCAATCCTCCGGCTGCCATTCTGAATATGTTTGCCGTGTCGTTACTCAAGAATGATTCTCTACTTGCCCTGGCGCGGCAATACGCTGAACGTGCTATTCGATCCGCCGAACATCCTGCAAATTCGGTGCGCCCAAAGTTCATGGCCGAAGAGGAATTTCGCTATGCGAATCAGGAAGTAGAAGGCATTAGTCACGACACCTACGGATTTATCCTTCGTCAACTCAATCAACCTGCCGATGCAGCCGTTGAATTTCAAAAAGCAGTCGACTTACTCGGAGATGCTGCGACAGCAGAAAATTTGGAGCATCTTTCCGAAGCTCTTGTTGCTTCTGGCAAGCAAGCGGAATCCATTGCCGTCATGCGCACCGCAATTCGAACTGCTCGAGCATTGCCGCAAACCACACAGCGTTTTGTAAGCATCGCATCGCCGGATCAAGACAAGAACAGACAAGAGCTCAAGGCACTGCAAGCTGAAGCTCATGACGCGAAGCTGACGATCCTGCGTCAAAGCAAAATGAACTATGACATTCAAAAGGTGACCTTCACCTCGAACGATGGAAAGAAAGTGCACATCAACGATTTTCAACTCACCGATCTTGATGGCAAGACTATCACCCTTGCCGACTTGAAGGGGAAAGTGGTCGTAATGGACTTCTGGGCCACATGGTGTGGGCCCTGCCGCATGTCGATGCCGTACATGCAAAAGGTCTATGAAAAGTATATCGATAACTCGCAGGTAAAAATTGTGCTCGTCAATGTTTGGGAACGAACAGCCGACACCTCCAACGCCCAAAAGCTACAAACACGCACAAAGCTGGTGAAGACCTTCCTCACGCAGAATAGTTCCTACACCTTTCCGATGATGCTGGATGTGACTGACGCCGTCGTGTCCTGTTTTGGCGTGACCGGTATTCCAACCAAGTTTTACATCGATAAGCAAGGGATTGTCCAATTCAAAGAGGTTGGATTTCCGGGTGCCGATGTGTTTGTCGACGAAGCCAGTGATCGCATTGACGCCCTACTGAACGATTAATCTCCCGGATTCTCTACGTTCCGGAGGTTACAGAGACTTCTTATTCGTGCGGCCTCCGGCCACACTCTTCGCGTACTACATACAGCACACATGAATGCTGACCCTCGCACAACCGGAAAGATTATCACCAAGACGGTGTTGGTTTTGAGTGTTGTCAGCTTGTTTGCTGATGTGGCCAGCGAAATGCTTTATCCGGTCATTCCCATGTATCTGCAGAGCATCGGCTTTGGTGTGCTGTTTATTGGCATTCTGGAAGCAATTGCTGTGAGTGTCTCCGGACTGACCAAGGGGATGTTTGGTCAGTGGAGTGACCATAGTGGTCGGCGCATGGTGTTTGTACGCTGGGGCTACCTTCTCAGCGCAATTGCCAAACCGCTGATGGCAGTTTCGTCCTTTCCGCTTGCCATCGTTGCAGCTCGAAGTTTGGATCGACTGGGCAAGGGCGCCCGAACAGCGCCGCGAGACGCGATGTTATCACACGAAGCCACGCCGGAAACGAAAGCACGAGTGTTTGGTTTTCATCGTTCTCTCGACACACTCGGTGCCGTGATTGGTCCGGCGATTGCACTGTGGTTTTTATCGCTGTATCCAACCCAACTTCGAGCAGTATTCTACTATGCCTTCATTCCCGGCATACTCGCAGTTCTTATAACATTCTTGGTAAAAGAAACACGAAGCGCGCCTGACACAAACACGACCAAAAGACCGGGCATGTTTTCGTACTTCTCGTATTGGAGAAGAGCACCGTTGCGGTACAAGCAAGTCTTCTTACCGATGACGTTATTTACCCTGTTTAACAGCTCAGATATGTTCCTCTTGCTACGTGTGCACGATGTGACAAGCAATAGCACAACGCCGGTTCTGGCTTACATTCTGTTTAACATAGTGTACGCAGCAAGCTCCTATGTGCTCGGACATCGAGCCGACCGCAAAGGCATGAAGGGGGTAGTTCTTTTAGGATTATTCAGTTTTGTCGTTTGTTACGCACTGATGGCGACGACACCCTCGCTTCCGATCATAGCAGTTGCGTTCTGCATCTACGGCATTAGCGTAGCAGCAACCGATGGAACGCTCAAGGCTTGGCTGTCGAATATGGTGGACGCCAAGGAGGTGGGTACAGGCTTGGGCCTATTTGCCTCCATGCAAAGCATTGCTGTGTTTGTAGCCAGCACTACCACCGGGGTCTTATGGCAGAGATTTGGGGCGCCGGTTAGCTTTAGTATGAGCGCTGCTGCGGCGTTACTTGCCTTGGTCTGGTTGAGTTCAATGCCAAAGCGTTCTGAGGCTTAGTGCGGAAAACCGCAGGCGTCATGAATAACATCCGTTGGTTCTCTTCCTGTTTAACAACCTTAACTCGCACTAGCATCAGTGAACAATGGTTAGTTGCAATTGGTTTTTAAATCAATTGGGAGCTAGGATAGAGAGAAGTGATTTCAGCCTCGACGTTCACTTTCCCGTATCATCAACTCCTCTTCAGCAGACACAAGAGTTTTGTTTCTTCTGGCCATTACTGTTTTGGCCACGGAGAGTGCTTTCTTTAACGGGAAGGCACGCATTTCGCTGACACCACCCCATGTATACGATGCAATTTCGGCAGGAGTATAACCGGCGCCAAAGATGTTTGCGTGAATACCGACAGTCGTGCCGGTATTGAACATCGTATTGATACCGCACTTGCTGTGATCGCCGCACATGAGGCCGAGAAAGATGCGGTCAGTATCGACAGCTATTCCACGTCGTTGCATGCGGATAGGACCATAGGTGTTTTTGAGGTCACTGGTATTAGAGTCAGCGCCGATATTGACCCACTCACTCAAGAAGGAGTGGCCGAGAAAACCTTCATGCTGTTTGTTGCTGTACGCATGAATGATACTGTTCTCCACTTCGCCGCCCACCTTACACCATTCGCCGATAACCACAGAAGGGTAGATCTTTGCGCCGGATTTTATCGTGGTGTGCGCGCCAATGCTACAGGGACCCATTAACACGACCTGAGGAAGAATTGTGACGTTGTCGTCGATGACAATCGGTCCTTTGCGTGTATCAAACACGACAGCTGGCGAGAGCACCACCTGTTCTCCGAGATATACCGGATGAGTACCGACACACGCCACTCCTTGCGCCACAAGCTCGGCAGCGGCTGCAATGTTGAGACCATTGTGATCGTCGGCAATGCTGTTATCAATCATGTCCAAACAATCCCACAATGCGGTGATAAGGTGTGCGCCGTCAGCAAGGTCTTCCGCTGACGTATCCTGCATCTTGGAATAGTGTAACAAGGATTCCGTCAGTCTGGTTGACACTGTACTCAGGTCTGATGCTAGGCTGCGCGCTACGATGCGCGAAGCGCGCGTGTATAAAACGTCTCTTGAGATCTGCGATAAGAAGTGTGTTGCAAGAGCTGCACTGGGGACGAGAGAACCGCTGAGGACAATCGTGCGGTCGTGACGAGGCGACGATGGAGTGTACTGGGGAAAGCGCGCGAGGAAGGAGGCCTTTAACGGATCATCGGCGACAAAGTCTATGGACTCCGGTTTCAACAAGTCGATCCAGCGCTGCACGAAACGGTCGCGTGAACATCGAAGTTCCCACGAACAATGGAGAATGGAAAATGGGTACAGCGTATCAGAACTATCGTCGACAAAGACCAGATGCATTATTCCACTTTCTCAAGTTCCACATAGAAAATCAGGGTCTCATTCGAGATGATTCCTGCCGATGGATATCCAGGCAAACCGTAAGCCAGGGCAGGTGGGACGATAATCTGTCTTCGTCCACCTTCACGCATACCGCGCAGACCCATTTCCAATCCCTTCACAATTTCATCTGTTCCCAGTACAAACGAGTACACTTTGGATCCGCAGTACGAGGTGTCGAAGGGTTGGCCGTTCACGTGCGTACCGAAAAAACGAATAAAATGACGCTTACCGGTTGCTGAGGTGTCACCTTTGCCTATCGCATAGTCGATGTAGCGAAGTCCCTCCGCGGCCCTGATCTCTCTCATTGCAGCTGGAGAAGCGTGGGCGGTATCAAAGGGGAGACTGAAAAAATTGACGAAACGCGAAGCGTCAATCTCTGTATCGTCTTGCGCGCGGACAATGCTGGTTGCGACGCAGAGAATGAGCGCAGCAAGTGCAATAAATCGATGTGGTGAACTGCGATGCATACGTATTGGATATAACGACATTTCGAACAAATAGCGAAGTAACCTGCGTTGCCATCCGCCCTTGGGCAGCCAAAATACATACAAACGGATCAAGCAGGTCATGCGAGAGGGGGCGCAGAGCACAACAGACCGCGGGGGAGCACGTGATCTCTATCACCCGCTGTGACACTGAGCAGGGCACACTTCAACAGCCGATACCTGGCTGATCCTGTTTACCGACGGGACAGACGACGTTGCTTCATATCCTTCAGGACATTGACTTCAAACAACAGACCATTGTCTCCAGGGTGAGGCCTACTGTGTTCAATTTCATCGTTCCACAGTTCGGGCGGAATTCTGTCCGGGTAGGCTTCACAGCGCTTGCGCGTCCTCTCAATGAGGCGAATGCACAACTCGCATTGTCGACTTCGTTGATGGTATGGTTGAAAACTATCCATGGAGATATTGGTGGTGATCAATTGGTGCTATTCTTTGCGGCTCGAGCATTGAAGACAACGCGCTGGACGATGTCGGCCCCGGCTCGTTGGTTGAGCTTCTTGACGAGATCGTCGTGGCGCATTTTGAATTCGCTACGCCACACCGACGAATCAACGCTCATCTTCAGTTCTCCTTGGGAAAATCGAAGGTCAGAACAATGCTTTGCGGCAGCATCGCCAACAATCTCGTTCCAGAACGTTGGCAGTGACGCTTCGCGAACCACATTCTCCATTCCGTTTTGCTTAAGCACGGCTAGGAGCACGCTCTTGAGATCTTGAGATTCGTTGTGCATTCTGTTCGAAAAAGTAGTGGAGTAGCATGTACAGATGATGGCAGCTATAGCGACCTGCACTCGACGATTGCGCCGTGATCGATACCGATACGGTGTCCTGATGCATGTGGAGCAGCAAGTGCCGCAATTCGATCCGCCTCCGTCGTGGAGATAAAGATTTGCGTTTGAGCGCTGAGCAGCGTGTCAAAAATACGCGCGCTGCGATGCTCGTCAAGCTCGGAAAAAATATCGTCCAGAACCATGATCGGAGTTTCTTCGCGTTGTTCCTTTAAGTACTCGAATTCGGCTTTTTTTAGACACACGAGAATGGACTTGTGTTGACCCTGTGAAGCCGACTCGCGAGCTCGTCCGCCATTGAGTATAATGGCAAGATCATCTTTTTGCGGTCCCCACAGGCTCAGACCACGCCGAAATTCTTCGTCCGCTAATTCACGGGCACGTAGGGTAAACGCGTGTTTGATATCGCTCTCCGAAGCCGTGCGTAGCGTTTGTGCGTCAAGGGAACAATCGGACCGGTACTCGACAGCGAGAAGCTCGTCGGTACGGGTGAGAGACTGATATGATCCAATCAGATTTGCTTCGATGTCGCGCACAAAGTTTCGACGGTAGGTACAGAGTACCGTACTCAGGTCGATGAGTTTTGCCGACCATGCCTCCACCTGCGCCCGATCAAGAAAACCACCCTTGGCGCTCAGCAAGAGGTTGCGCTGCTTCAGCACTCTACGAAGTTGGTTGAGTGCCTCGAAGTAGCGCGGATAGCATTGGGAAAGAACACGATCGATAAACGAACGTCGGTCCTGAGGTCCGCCAAACGTGATACTCTTGAAATCCGGCGACAAGAGTACCATCGGCATGGTACCTATAAGCTCCTTGGGTCCGCTGAGCTTTTGTGTATTGAGACTAATCTGTTTTGCGTCCTGACGTGACCATGCAACGGAAATTGTGCCCTGAAGATCGTGATCGGATCGGAAGTTACAATGAACGCCGTAGGCATCGCGGCCGCGTTGACAAAGTTCCTCATCGGAACTGGGAAGAAAGGTTTTCGAAAACGCGCAGACGCTCAATGCTTCCAACACGGTGGTTTTTCCGGTACCGTTCGGACCGTACAAAATGTTGACCGACGCAGAGCAGTCAACCGAGGTGTCAGTGTGATTGCGAAAATTCCGAAGTGACACTCGTTCTACGTGCACAGCGATCCTTGCGTTCGAGAGGTGGAACTACTGGCCCTGTGAGGCGTTGGCTGAAGGATGCGTTTCCACAGTTTGAGACGCGTCTTCGCCTGACGAGATATCTGCTAGGCTATCGGATTGCACGACGACCCGATTCATCCGCGGTTTTTGCTTCAGTTGCTTGAGCATGGCAAACACAAAGCCCATTACCATAGTGATAACCCCAACCCACACGAGGTTAATGAAGGGTTTAATGGAGATGTCTGCCACAAACACTTCGCGCTGAAGTGTCTCCGGATGATTGGTATCGCTAAATGCAAAGGAGGCTGAAGAGTTCTCCGGATTATCGTTGTCGCGATGAATCTTCGTAATCGCTACCTGCGCACTCGTTCCGGGAATGGTGTAGCGAATGGGGACGAAATCCTTACCATCTGTATAACAATACAGTTTCTTTTCATAGCTCGAGTCTTTGGTGTGGATCTGAGAAATCACTGCCAATTTCAGGTAGCCCGGCATATCTGACTTCTGAGCCTCAGACATATCAAATCTCACCAACTCGATGCTGAGTGAGCTATCGAAGGGAAAGGCAGAGGCATGTCCCTTGACGATTTCCCGCATCACCGGATTACCGTCGCGCTCGATGGCCTTGGGTGACACATACACGTCGCGTCCCACCGTCCACGCAATTCCCGGCTCCAAGAAGGGTGCTTGGCGTTGATTGAAGTCACTGTAATACAACACCGGCTTTACGACGCTTGACGCACCATTATGTTCAATTTGAACAAAGTACTCGTACTTCTCTCGATCCTTATACTCAAGCTCCACCTGTTGTTTGCCTTGGAAGGTACAATGGTAGCCCATCACATCCAGACCTTGTCCTTCAACCAAGCGGGCATGGGTTGTTTCAGTGTAGCCCGATGTGGCTATAATACCAAGTACAAGCATAGCCACGCCGCTGTGCGAAATGTAGGCGCCGGCATTCATGATAGACTTCCGCATAATGCGAATGCCGTTGTAACCGTTGATCATGAGTGCTGTCCACGCAAAGAAACCCAGGGATAGCCATCGAGCATCTTTTACGCCTAGCAAAAACAAGGCAGACACCGCGACAGCCGAAGCGATAACACCCCAGCTTAGGCGTCGCCCGACTGTGGACCAATCTGTCAACTTCCAGGATTGAGCGATCGACAAAGCATTGATCAGGAAGATGATGGCCATAAGTGGGATGTGCATCTGATTATAGAACGAACCCTCGACCGCTACTTTGGGTTTACCAAAGAACTCCGCCAGGATGGGGTAGCTTGTTCCAAGGGTCACGATCAGTGCGCTTGCTAGCAAGAGTGACGATCCGATGCCCAAACTGAATTCGCGGGAACTCTTTGAAAAACTGTCATTCATCTTCGCAATGTCTTTGCGGCGCCACACAATGAGCCCCAATCCAATAGCCGTGAAGCTACAGAGAAAGACCAGCAAGAGTACATATACGAAGTAACCGGGCTCGACAAAGGCATGAACAGAAGTATCGCCAAGCACTCCGCTTCGCGTCAGGAATGTGGAATACAGAACACTCAAGAAGGCAAGCAAGGCAAGGACAATGTTCGTTTTGACAAGACCCTTCGTTTTCTTCTGCACGAGCATGGTATGTACCAAGGCAACACAGACCAGCCACGGAATAAGTGATGAGTTCTCGACCGGATCCCAGGCCCAAAAGCCGCCCCAACCCAGCGTCACGTATGCCCAAAAACCGCCCAGCATGATGCCGAACCCGAGTACCGCGCAGCCAAACAATGCCCAAGGTAGTGCAATGCGTATCCAATCTTGGAACTCACGTTTGATCAGTCCGCCCATCGCAAATACAAAGGGTACAGACATAGCGGCAAATCCGGTGAAGAGGATGGGTGGGTGAATCATGATCCAACGGTTTTGTAAAACCGGATTCATACCCTTGCCGTTGTATCGTGACAAATCGGAGTGGATGGATTGAATAAAGGCTCGTGTGGTTCCGTCTTTCGCGAAAGTCTCCCACAGATAACTGAAGGGATTCTTAGCCACCAACATCAACATCAAAAAGCTGATGATGAGACTGTAGAAAAACATCACCGACGCTTCGTAGTTGTGTTTGCGAGTGTAGGGAAGCAGGAAGACGCCCAGCAACGCTGTCAACGCAGACCACAGCATGAAGCTTCCTTCTTGACCCGAATAGAACGCCGCATACAAATAAGGTGGAGCCAATTCACGAGACGAATAGGCATACACGTAGTTAATATCAAAGTTGTGGTTGACAATGTTCAGCATCTGAATGCCACACATGAGCACAATGCCACCAACCACCACATAGTACACGTTTCGCGCAAAGGGCAGATAGAATTCGTAGCCACGAAGTGCCAGGAAATAAGCACTCATGCAGCCAAAGCTGAGCCCAAAGAGAAGATGGACCAGGAGTTGGGGAAGCATAACTCTCCGTATGTGTGTGGAACACGCAGCGCCATAGCGCTACAGTTTGTCAATTGATTCGTCGCCGATCGATACGTCGCCAATTGATTCGTCGCCGATCTATGCGCCTGTCACTTTTGAGACGTTGCAGTGCCTGGCGGATTGGTGCCTTCGTATTTGGAAGG